>NZ_JAUHJJ010000010.1:0-201576 GCF_032381175.1 Bradyrhizobium sp. SZCCHNR1093 | reverse complement strand
GCCTCACGGCGGCATAAACTCCCAGCCGCCTATCAGCAGACTCGGTTTAACCGAGGACAACCTCCTGAGGCTCCACATTTAGCCACCGTCGCCCTCGGACTCATCGCCCGAAAGCTTAGCGCCAGCGTCGCGGCGCCAGGACCACACGACTTCACGTCCGCCAGCTGCCGTTCGTCCGCGTGCAAGCACGCTGCGGCAGACAAGCGGCCATCGCCTCCCCGCCTCACGTGTCGTGACGATCGCGATACGCCCCTCGTGGCGAAGCAGGATGGACGCAGTAGAGCACATTTTCTGGAAAAGCGAAAGCAAATTTTCGGTGCGCGGGGTGTCATTGCCCTCACGATGAGGCGCAGCGACCACCGCCTTCGGGCTATCGACATTCTAGACGGTTCGGACCTGCCTACGCGAAGCTCACCGACGGGTCGATGCACGGATGACGACAAGCCACGAATATCATTTTGGACCATCGAGCCCAGGGCGACTACCCCAAACATTATTCTTCCGAAACCTTATACCAGTTTCCCTTTGAGTCCTTCATATCGCTATGGAACGCGTTGGTGTCCCAATCGACACACTTGCGAACGTCGTATGTCGAGTTGATTTCGCAAATCTCACGTTGAATTAGATGCTCGTTTATGTCCCGCGTTATTCTAGCGAACATCTCCCGGCCCTTGTGGAGAAAAGAGACACCTGAAACACACGACTTGATCTCGGGTTGGCAGGTACGGAAGAAGCGAGGTTTTCCTTCATTCTGCGATGCGGAAGTGAGAAGCGCACCTTTGAAAAATTCGTCCCAACTGATAGGAGTACTCTTATTTGCGCGCGCGTCCGGTTGAATATTAAACGGCTCACTAGGGGAAGTTTGTTGTGGAGGAGAGTCGCCGCTCTGTATACCGGAAGCGACTTGGTCGGGCTTGCCGACCATCGTCGTACCCATGGATTGCAGATCCTGAGGACTAAGCCAGACGACCTCTGTCGGCGGAGTGACCACCATTCGGCCGATGATCGCAGGGGGCACGCCAAGTTCCTTAGCAATCTTTGCCATAGAGACAGTCGCGGCGTTCGACCCCATCGTCTCATTTCCGGATTGATCTGAAGCGCCGTGTACGCCGATTTGGGCCCCGTAGCTGACAAACTTCGAACTACCCGCTGCGAATACCAGGAAACATGCGGATGCACAGATTGCTTTCTTACCTACGTTGGTCGACTACTTGGCGTAGCGGACCGCTTCGGCAAGCTTCACGCCTTCCAGGAGGTTTCCACCTGTTGAATTCAGCCTGAGGTTGCCGACGAGTTTTCCGCCATCATTCGCCTGCTTCACAAGAGCTTTGAAAGCGTCCGCATCACCGGGCGAAATATCGCCAGTAATCACGATCGTAATCCTTCCGTCCCTTGCCGAAAGGGTCTTGATCTCTGCGGATAACGCGGCGGCATGAAGTACCGACGCAAATGCGATGCTCAGCGCAAGCGTTCTGCCCACGACGAAGCCCCCCATCAACCAATGACGAGTGTTCAGCAACCATCGGTGGAGCGCAAGCAGAAAAACGGCCAATTGCGGAGCAATCTTCGACTTTTCCAGCCTGCCTGGAAGCTCTCGGACTGGCTCTCGAAAGAGAACCTGATACAATCTGTCCCAGTTCGGCAACCGAGCAGCGAACGTCATGGCTCACCTCCTGGACGCCGCCCATCGAACGGTCTGGCAGTCAATTCGGCACGAGGCCCATGCCGCCTCGGTCAACGATCCCGTGTTTGGCGAGGCGCTCTCCGCCGCGATCCTCGATCACCGCGATCTCGGCAGCGTCGTCGCTCACCAGATCGGCGCGCGCCTGGGCAGGAGCACAGCCGAGCGCGCGCAGTTTGCGGCTGTCGCGCGCGAGGTCTATCTGGCCGATCCCGGTCTCGTCGCGGCGGCGAGCTGCGATCTGCATGGAATCGCGACGCACGACCCCGCGGCCACAACGCTGCTGCCGCCGCTGCTGAACTACAAGGGCTACATCGCGTTGCAGGCCTATCGCGTCTCGCACCGGCTCTGGACCAACCAGCGCTTCGACCTCGCACTGCTGCTCCAGGCAGAATCCTCGGCGTCGCTGCAGGTCAGCATCCATCCCTCGGCTTTGATCGGCACCTCGGTGTTTCTCGATCATGCCACCGGCATCGTCATTGGCGCCCACAGCAGCATCGGCCACGACGTCACCATTCTGCAGAACGTTACGATCGGACGACACGACGCGCTGCCCGGCCGCGCCCCGCGGATCGGCCGCGGCGTGCTACTCTCCTCGGGCGCGACCGTGCTGGGCGACGTCGCGGTCGGCGACTTCGCCAAGATCGGCGCCGGTGCCGTCGTCACCACCGATGTGCCGGCCGGCTGCACCGCCGTGGGCACGCCGGCTCGCCTGACGAACTGCCCGGAGCAGCCGATCCCGACCTGACCACGACTCCTCGCGACTCCTGGGACGGCCGGTTCTACGGCAATGTATCAAGCTTGCCCGCGGTGACGGAGATCAGGTCACGGATCTTGTCGCACTCGACCGCAAGCGATGCGAGGGCCGGATCCGACCTGATGCACCGGTCCAGATTGTCGACCGCGCTTCGCCAAAGCTCCAATTCGCACCGCAGCCGTCCGACCTCGCGGGTTGCCACCGCCTCGCGCAGCCGTTCTGCCTTCGCGCCGACGATCCGCAACGAGGCCTGGGCGGGAAATGCGAGGATATCGGCCACGGATCGCCCCGATGAGGGTGGTGGAATTCGGTGAAGGGGCGACGGGCGCATGACGCGCCGGGCGGCGGCATCGCCTGCAACCACGCGGCGGCCCGAGTTGACAGACCGCCGCGCGTCGGCGCTTTTCGATCCGGCCTCAAGCCGCGGCGCGCTCGGCCAGAGCCTGAGCTTCGGCCGCGGCACGCGCCATGCTGGACGACATCTCGCTCGTGACGGTGCTCTGCTCCTCGACGGCGGCGGCCGTCGACGTCACATACTCGCTGACGTTCTGGATCGCCTGCTTGATCGAGCCGAGAGACGTGACGACGCCCCCGGAGATATTGTTGAGACTGTCGATCTCGGTCGCGATCTTGTCGGTGGCGGTCTTGGCCTGGGTGGCGAGGTTCTTGACCTCGGATGCAACGACGGCAAAGCCCCTGCCCGCTTCGCCGGCCCTGGCGGACTCGATGGTGGCATTCAGCGCCAGCAGATTGATCTGGCCGGTGATGTTGTGGATCATCTCGACGATGCCGCTCATCGACTGAGCGGCATCGGAGAGCCGCTGTGCCTGCGCGTCGGCTGCGGTGACACGGTCCACCGCGCCCATGGCGGTCTCGCGCGACTTCGTCATCGCTTCGGAAATCTCGCGCACGGACGCGTTGAGCTCCTCTGCGCCCGCCGCCACCGATTCCATCATGGCCCGCACGCGCTCGTTGCCCATGCGAACGAAGACCTGCCGGGTGACGTCGGTCGCATATTTGACCACCTTGAACGGCTTGCCGTTGAGGTCGAGGATCGGATTGTAGGAGGCCTGGATATAGACTTCCCTGCCGCCCTTGCCGATGCGCTTGTACTCGGCCGACTGGTACTGGCCGCGGTTCAGGCTCGTCCAGAAATCGCGATAGGCAGCGCTCTCCCGCTCGGACGCTTCGACGAACATGCTGTGATGCTTGCCCTGGATCTCGGCCAGGGTGTAGCCGAGCGCGCGAAGGAAGTTGTCGTTCGCGGTGATGATCGTACCGTCCATGTTGAACTCGATCACCGCCTGGGACTTGCCGATGGCCTCGATCTGCCCGGCGAGGTCGGCGTTCTTCAGCTTCTGCGCGGTGACATCGGTCGCGAACTTGACGACCCCGATCGGCCTGCCCGTCGCATCGAGCACCGGATTGTAGGTGGCGAGGATCCAAACTTCCTTGCCGCCCTTGCCGATGCGCTTGTATTCGCCGCCCTGGTATTCGCCGCGATTGAGCGCAGCCCAGAACTCGCGGTAGGCCGGGCTGTCGCGCAGCGCGGGTTCGACGAACATGCTGTGATGCTTGCCCTGGATCTCGTCGAGGCGGTAGCCCAGCGCATCGAGGAAATTCTTGTTGGCACTGACGATGGTGCCGTCGAGCTTGAACTCGATCATGGCCTGCGCGCGATCGATGGCGGCAAGCTTGGAGCCGTCGGCCATGCTGCGCAGCTTCTTCTCGGTGACGTCGGTCGCGAACTTGACGACCTTCACCGGCTTGCCGGCGCTGTCGAGGACGGGATTGTAGGACGCCTCGATCCAGACTTCGCGACCGCCCTTGCCGATCCGCTTGAACTCGGCAGCCTTGAACTCACCCTGGCGCAGTGCGGCCCAGAACTCGCGGTAGGCGGCACTGTCGCGCTCCGAAGGATCCACGAACATGCTGTGGTTCCCGCCCTGGATTTCCTGCAACTGATACCCGACCGCGTTCAGGAAGTTCTGGTTGGCGGTGATGATCGTGCCATCGAGCTGGAATTCGATCACGGCCATCGCACGACTGATTGCTGCAAGCTGCGCTTCGGCGTCCGAGCGGCTATTCGATCGAAACAACAAGGTGACCTCCAGATGATGAGTACGTTTTCAGATGATCGGCGACGGTGACGGTTGCCCATGCGACCGACGCACATGTCTGCGCAAAGATTGATGCAACTTGTTCCACTCTCGTTAAAGCGCGTTGATAAATCCGGTTTTTCCGTAGTTCTACCGTTGTGGCATGATGTCAGACATACAATGACGCCGCGCGGAAGCTGCGCTGCGGCGCCCCAACATCAAAGGTGAAGCGTACGATGCTGCATCCAGAGATCGCGGGCGGAAGGATCCGGCGATCCGCACGGACAGGGCGGACCGCCGCTCCCGTCATATTTCATTTCGCAGGCGCACCCGGTCGGAAAGATTGCCGCAGCCCATCTCGTTGGCCCTTGGGCGCGTCAGGTCGGGATCGCGGTAGGCGCCGATCAGCGGATCGCCGCCGCGGGAGCGGACCTGGAACGTGCAGCAGATATCGCCGCGTCGACGACCAGGCTGACGTCATGGTGCCGGAGATGCTGGTTGGCGCCCTCGATATGGTCGCACAGCCACGAGCGGGCGGACGGACGGCGGCGCGGATCACCCGGCGCCATCCTGAAATGATAGATGATCAACTGGCTCCGTCCACCCAACCTGCATCGATCAGGCATTCCTCAGGAGATGTGCGCCTGCGACCAGACGTTTTCCATCTTCACCGCGTCGAGCGCGGCCGCCGGCTCATCGATGCAATACGGCTTCGACAGGATGCGGACGTCCCGCGGCGCCGGTGATGGTGTCACGCAGAGTCTGATGCTCCAATTCGGCATCGAGCTCGGCGCCGATCAGGATCACGATGGCGGAGATCCAGATCCAGGTCATGAAGCCGATGGCGGCGCCGAGCGAGCCGTAGGTCGCGTTGAAGCTGCCGAAATTGGCCGCATACCAGGAGAACAGCGCCGAGCCTGCGAGCCACAGCACCGCTGCCAGCGCGCCGCCCCAGCTGATCCAGCGCCATCTGGGCTCCTCGCGGTCCGGCCCGTAGCGGTAGATCAGAGCCAGTCCGAGCGCGACGCAGATGAAGATGACCGGCCAGCGGCCGATCCGCAACACCAGGTCGCCGGCCTCGGACATGCCGAGATAGTTCAGCAGCACCGGGAGCACGACGACGGCTCCGATCGCGAGCAGCGCGAACAGGATCGCGCCTCCGGTGAACAGCAGCGAAATCGCGTTCAGCTTGATGAAGCCACGCCTCTCCGGCTCGCGATAGACGACGTTGAGCGTATCGAATAGCGACTTCATCGCGGCATTGGCGCTCCATAGCGAGATCGCGAGGCTGACCAGGAAAGTGATGCCGAGCGCCTGAGTGCCGTTGGCGGAGACGCGCGTCAACTGGTCGCGCGCGATGTCGATGGCGCCGCCCGGCATCACGCCCTGCAACTGCTCCAGATGTCCGGTGATCCTGGCCGGATCGGAAAACAGGCCGTAGATTGCCACCAGCGCGGCCAGCGCCGGAAAGATCGCCAGCAGGGTGTAGAATGTCATGCCTGCGGCGAGCGCAACGATCCTGTGCTCGGTGACGTTCTCGTAGACCCGGAACAAGACGTCCTTCCAGCTGCGCGCGGGAATCTCCGAGGGCGAACGCGCCAACCGGCCGTGTCCATCGTCGACCCTGCTCGCGCGTCCCGTGCGCCCGGCCTGTTCGGGCCGCTGATCGAAATAGTGGATCAGGAACGCGAACCCGAGCAGAGCCAGCATCCCGCCGGTGCCAGGTGGGCGCGGGCTGCTCGCGAAAACGCTCGGGGAGTCGCGATGGGCGGCGTCTGACGTCCTGGATCGGCGAAACATGGGATCGGTCCATCACTAGCGGCGAAAAAGGCAACCGGGGCGGTGGACGAATGTTCCGGCATCACGCCATGACGCGCGTTGCCGAGCTCCGCGACGGTGGGGCTGCCTCAGATCTTCAAAAGGCCAACTCGGGCAAGCGCCGACATGCAGATATTTCGTTCGTCGGTGAACGCGAAGCTGCGACGCCGACACAACAGTTAATGCTGCGCGCGAGGAACGGGCCTGCGTACCCTCGCGTTGCAACGGTACTTTTCAACGCAAGGATGAACGCATGCGCCGCCTGCTGTTTGCTTCGCTGTCTGCCACCGCCGTCCTCGCGGGCTTCGCCGCGATCTCGCCCGCCTCCGCCGCGCAGGACCGCTACTGCCTGCAAGGCAGGATCTGGGGCTATCCGGGCAACTGCCAATTCTCCACCTATCGCCAGTGCCTGGCTGCGGCCTCCGGCACCGATGCCGGCTGCGGTATCAACCCCACCTACGCCTATGCCCGGCAGCGCGGCCACGACCGACGCTATTGAGCGCGGGTCATTGCATCAGCCTCTCGCGCGGTGAACGGGCAGCGCCATCGATCGAGACATGGCTGCGATCGGAAGGTGGCTGCGATTGAAACATGGCTGGCGGCGACATCTCTGGCCGCCACGCCCCCTGGCCCTGCCCTATTGCGTCGCGCAACGGCACCATGATCCGTTAGCTGTTGCGGCAACTCCCATCTGAGGCCGGCAGCCGCGCGTCCTCTCCTCCTCCGCCGCTCCGTGCGCGGAACATTGCGCCTCGCTGTCGCTTATACGGCGACCAATGTCGAACCGGAGGAGGACCATCATGGACGGACTGATTTATCTCGTGGGGTTGATCGTGGTCATCATGGCCGTTCTGTCGTTCTTCGGCCTGCGCTGAGACGGCATCATGGCCATGGAAACCGCGCCGGTCGTCACGTCACCCGTTGCAAGCGCGACGGCCGATAGCTGGACCCTGCAATGGACGCCGGTCGTTGCAGGAGCCATCACCGCCGCTGCGGTCTCTTCGATCCTGATCGGCTTTGCCATGTCGGTCGGCCTCGGTGTCAGCTCCACCGCGCCGACGTGGCGCGACGCCTCGGTGGCGCTCTGGCTCCTGTCAGGGCTGTATCTGGTGCTGCAGGCGCTGATCAGCTTCGGCTGCGGCGGCTACATGGCGGGCCGCCTGCGCGCGCCGCACGGGCTTGCCGAAAGCGAAGAGATCGAAAAGCGCGACGGCCTGCATGGCGTCGCGGCCTGGGCGCTGGCGGTCGTGCTCGGCGTCACCCTGGCCGTGCTCGGCGCGTCCGCGGCGACACGGACCAATCCGCTGGCTGCGCCGGCGACGGCCAATGAGCCGTCGGTCCTGAGCTATGAGCTCGACCATCTGTTCCGCGCGCCGCGGCCGGCGCCCAGCCCGGATCTCGCACCCGCGCGCAGCGAAGCCGGACGCATCCTGCTCACGGCGTCGAGCCACAATGGCGTCAGCCCGGAGGATCGCGGCTATCTCGTGCAGATGGTCAGCGGCACGACCGGTCTCGCTGCTCCCGATGCCGAGCGGCGGGTGGACAGCGTGATCGCGCAAGCCAAGAGCGCGATCTCGCGCACGCGCGCCGGCACCGCCATCCTGGCGTTCTCGGTTGCCACCGCGCTGCTGCTCGGCGCCGTCGCAGCCTGGGCGGCCGCGGAGAGCGGTGGCCGTCACCGCGACGGCAAGCCTGTCACCGGATGGATGCTGCACGCCAACCGCTTCAGCCGGCGGCGCGACATGTGGCGCCGGCCGATGTCGATGCCGGAATAGAGCACGTCATGAACCGCAAGTGGCCCGGCCCATCGTCGGGCCGCTTCGCATGGCACCGCCGCCGCGAAAGAAGCGTGCAATTCAGGCGAGCCGCAGAATCATCAGGTTCGCGTCGCCGCCATAGCTGCCGGTCGGATCGGTGGCGGCGGCTGCCTTGTCGACTGCAAATCCTTGCCTCTCCCAGAATTGCGTCGAGCCGTTGACGGCGATCAGCGACAGCGACGTCAGGCCGAGCGCACGCGCGTGTCGGATCAGCTCCTCAACGATCACTGTCGCCGAGCCGCTGCCGCGGGCCTCGGGCAGCAAGGCGAGATCGTGGATGTAGTAGGTCGATGCGGGCGACGGAATGCTTCCGATCAGCACGTTCAAGGCCGGCGGCCGGCCGAGCTGCCAGGGATGGCTGAGCACATAGCCGGCGATCCCGGCGCCAGCCGCGAGCAGCACGCGGCATCCATCGGGGTGGAGACGCAGGCGCTCCGCGAAAACACGCCTGTCCTCGGGATAGTTCGGGTGCAGGCGGGCCGCGATCCCATCGACATCAGCAAGATCGCCTGGCGCCATTGCACGCCAACTCATGCGGCCCGCGCCGGGCTGGTTCTGGCTCACTCGTCCTTGCTCACTTGTCGTTGCTCACTTGGCGAGCGCCAGCCAGCGCTCGCCGGCCGACAGCGCCGCCGGCCACAGCGCCTCCGTCGGCTGCCCGCGATGCAGCGCCTTGCCGACCTCACAGATCGACATGAAGGCCGCCGAGCGCGCCTCCTCCACCTCGAGCGGCTGCTCCGCGCTCGGGCTGCGGACCAGGCCCATCAGGCCGTTCAACGTCTGCAGGGCCGCTTCCGGCGGGCTCGCCTCCGCCGCCCTCAGCGCAGCCACGATCTGCTGCGCCTTTTCCGATTCGGTCATCACGTCGGTCATCGTCGCTTCGTTCGCCCGTGCCTCACGGGAGAACGCTAGCAGCCGGACGAAGGTCGGGCAATGCTTGGGCAGACGGCGCCCCAATGCCGAACGCGCAGCGCCGACGTGCTCCTCAGCTCAACCCTGCCGATGACGTTGGTGTCGATGACGCGCCGGATGTCCAAGAGGTTCTGATCGTGAGGGCGTAGAAGCCGATCGGCGGCGCGCCGCCGCGGGTCCATTTCGCCCCGCACGACCGAGAGCTCAGGGAGTGCGTGCATCCCCTCCGAGTGCCCGAGCCAGCACGCTGCCAAGCATGCCGGCCTGCGCAGCGCTCCCGCGCCAGGCCACGATCTGATCGGGACGGATCAACGCGAGGTCGGCCTCGTAGAGATCACGCAAGGCCCGCGGCAAGGTGACGATCTCGACGTCGGCACGCAGCGGCCCCATGGCCTCACGGAGTTGATCCTCATCGAGGTCGCTGCCCTCACAACGCAGCAGCGTCCATTCGAAGCCGAAGCGGTCGTACAGCGAGATACCGTGCTCCAGCCAGGCATGCGGCGCGCGGCCGCCGGGACAAGCGCTCGGCACGTAGACGTTGGCCGCATCCGGCGGCGGTCGAGTGCCATCGGGGACGATGATCGGTGAGCCGTCGTAGCGGCCGCCGAAGGTGATGCCGGGGATGTTGAACTCGGCGCGCGCATGCCGATCGAGATAGGCGCTGGCGATGCGCCGAGCCTCGTCGCCGGCCGCTGTCGCGTCCTCGATCTCGGGCACCGCGGCAAACAGGCCGAGCGAATCCGCAAATCGGCGCGCGTAGTCGGTGTTGCGCAGCGCCACCGGACGGCGCTCGGCCTCGTAGCTGTCGAGCAGCGAGACGGGGCTCGTTCCCTTGACGACGCTCGCGAGCTTCCAGCCCAGATTGACCGCGTCCTCGATCGCGGTGTTGTAGCCGAGTCCGCCGGTCGGCGTGAACAGATGCGCCGCATCACCGCCAAGCAAGACCCGGCCGCGCTGCATGCTCTCGGCGACCAGCGCATGACCCGCGGTCCAGGTGAGGTGCGACAGCACCTCGCAGGGAATGGGCGCACCGCAGGCACGCTGGAACGCTGTCCTTGCGTCCTCGGCAGTGATCGCGCGTTCGTCCTCGCCCGGCCGCAGCTGGGTGTGGAAGGCAAACTCGTCGCGGCCGTTCACCGCGGCCGTGAAGGCGCGACGGTCACGATTGAAGCAGACATACATCCAGGCCCGCGCATGGGGGATGCTGGCGTAGAACTCCGGCGAGCGGAGATAGACCGCGAGCATGCGGCCGCCCATGAAATCGCGCTCTATTCCCGTCGTTCCGCCATAGGAGATCCCGAGCGTTTGTCGCACCCGGGAGCGCGGACCGTCGGCGCCGATCAGGAAATCAGCCGCGACCTCGCAGCGCGCACCGTCGCTGACACGCTCGACGTCGGCGGCAATGCCGCCGTCATCGGCGACGTAGCCGATCAACCGATGCCCGTAGTGCAGCTGAATGCCTGCAAGCCGCGCTGCGTGCCGGCGCAGGATCGCCTCGACGAACTTCTGCGACACCCGATGCGGCAGCTCGGCCGCGCTCCATGAGCCGGACAGACCCTTCACCAGTTCCGTCGCGCGTGCTGCGGACGGCAATTGAAAACGTGCCAGCTCATGCGCCGTGTAGCGCGTGAAATAGGCGACGTCGGTCGGGTAGTCCGCGGGCAGGCCGGCGCGCCGGACCTCGTCGGCGAAGCCGAGCCGGCGGAAATGCTCCATCGTCCGCGCCTGCGTCGCGTTGGCCTGCGGGTTGAAGGCCGTTCCCGGCTTCTCGTCGACCAGGATTGCGGACACGCCGCGGCGGCCAAGCTCGTTGGCCAGCATCAGCCCGCACGGCCCGCCACCCGCGATCAGCACCGAGGCGCTCAGACGTTCGATCACGGCGCTTCTCCTCGCAATGGAGGAAGGCTACCGCGCCCCGCAAAATAGTCAAGCAACCTGACTATCTGACGTCGCTGAGCGTATCGAAGCGGGCGCCGTAGGCCTGCAATCCCTGCACGATCGCGTCCATCGCCGCCTTGCCGAGCTCCTTGCGCATCTCGGCTTCGGCCACATCGACGGCATCGCCAAACGCCTCCAGCCATTTCAGTCCGGCCGGCGTGAAGCGGACGAGGCGCGCGCGCCGGTCGCTCGGATCGGCTTCGCGCGACACCAGTCCCAGCTCGGCGCATTGATCGACCAGTTCGCCCATCGCCTGCTTGCTCATCGAGGCCCGCCGCGCGAGCTCGGTCAGCCGCGTGCCCTCGACGTCGAGATTTCGCGTGAGGCTGACATGAGCGATCCGCGTTTCGCCGTGACCGCTCTCCGCCATCAGCTGGAGAACCCGGGATTCGAACCGGCGCACCGCATTGTTGAGCAACCGGCCGACATTGGCGTGCCGCCAGGCCGTTCCGGTTCGTCCCGCAAGCGGCGCCGTGCGTGGAGATCGCGCTGTCATGTCGGGAACACCTCGCTTCATCGAGCTACGCTGGACCAGCGTAGCAGGCGCAAGGTGACATCGGGAAAAGCGTGAGTTGTCACGCCAAGAAATGGTCGGAGCGGCAGGATTCGAACCTGCGACCCCTGCGTCCCGAACATATGGGCACCCCTATCACCCATTGATTTTATTGGGCTTTTTGACGATTTCGAACCACGATCTTCCCTGTTTGTTCACGCTCAATCTGTACCCAATCTGTACCCCATCCTCATCGTCCACCATCCGTTCTTTGGGAGCAAATCATGACTAAAACCATGATGGCAATCGCCATGCTATTCGTCACTGCGGCTCACGCCGAGAGCCCCTATCCCACGCCGAGCCGTGACGGCCGTGAGCGTATCCAGCGCACCGGCACCTGCCCTACGGGGTATGTTGGAAAGGGGGACTTCTGTGAAGCTCTCCACCAGGACACACCCAGGGCCTACCCTGTGATCCCGGGCAAGCCCTGCCCGTCCGGCACCTTCCGGAGCGGAGACGCATGCAAGAGCTTCCGCTGAACTTCAGCGTCGAGGATTTCCGCGTTGCCCGCTCGTTGGCGGACAAACTGCTGGCGACCTGCCAGCCTGCTGAGCTTTGGGACAACCTCGACGCGCTGTCCCGCGAGCAGTGCCATGCTCTCGATACAATCGCCTTCGAGTGCGCAACCTGCAATCACTGGTTTGCGGTCATCGAGCGACGCGAGGTGGAAGGAAGGTGGGAATGCAGGGAGTGTGCGTGACCGACAAAGGAAGCCGAAACCATGAGCGCCACTGACATGAGGAAGAAGCAGCTCAAGATCGGCGATTTTGTCCAGCAGAAGGTCTGGGACAACGGCGATCCCATCCCAGAGGAGCATCTCCCCTCCCCCAAGCGGGTCATTGACCTGACTGGCGCCTATCTGGTTCGCGTCGATGGCGCACGTGACTGGCAGGCAGGATCTCAGTTCGAGATTATCGGATGAAGGTCGCCTTCGTATCCTGCGTCAAGACCAAGGCCGACCGGCCGGCATCCGCCAAGGACCTCTACATCTCGCCATGGTTCAAAATGGCGAAGTTCTGGGCCGAGCGGAATGCCGACGAGTGGTACGTGCTCTCCGCAGAGCACGGCTTGCTGCATCCGGACGATTGGGCTGCCCCATACGAGAAGACGCTCAACTCGATGCCGCTAATCGCGAGGCGCATCTGGGCAGACGAGATCGACAGGGAGATCCAGAAGCGCGGCATCCGTGGCGACACAGCTGTCTTGCTCGCCGGAGTGCGCTACAGACAGTTTGTTCACGGACACCTTCTCCAGTATTTTGGAGCTGTTGAAGTTCCGATGTTCGGACTGACGATGGGCCGGCAGCTGAGCTGGCTCGCCGAGAGGACTTGATGAAGATGTCGAAGATGATGTTGTTGCTTGCTGCAGCTGCTGCTCTTACCGCCTCCCCGGCCAGCGCATTCTACACCGAATGCACGGCCATCAAGGAAATCGAGCTGCTCAACCGGCCAGACGGCAAAACCGATCCCAGGTTCGAGCCCGTGGCGAAGGGCGACAAGGTTGCCTTCCGCGACGAGTATCAGGGCTGGTGGTTCGTCATTCACGACGGCACCTATGGCTGGGTCCAGAAGAGCGACTTGACGAAGTGCAAGAAGATGGACGGAACGCCATAATGCGAGTCCTGGTCTACGGCGGTCGGGACTTCGTCGATAGAAGATGGCTCTATCGCGTTCTGGACGAGCTGGATGCGCGTTCAACGATCAGTTGCATCATTGAGGGTGAGGCGTCTGGAGCCGATAGGATGGCCCGGGAATGGGCCAAGAGCCGCGGTGTCCTGTTCGATCCGTACCCAGCTGCGTGGAACGATATCACCCGCCCCGGCGCCGTGGTCCGACGCAACAAGGCCGGCAAGCTGTATGATGCAGCTGCCGGCCCATTCCGGAACGAGAAGATGCTTCGCGAGGGTAAGCCGGACTATGCGGTAGGCTTCCCTGGCGGGACCGGCACCCGGGACATGACGATCAGGTGTTGGGAATATGGACTCGCCCCTTTGCTTCCGAAGCCCACCTGATCAGGCTTGGCGCTGAGACAGCAACGATGACGTTGAGAGCGATATAGATGAACCCCGCGGCGGTCGGCGCGCTCACCTCGTTGATTGGCAGGACGATGCACCAGTTGTAGCAGACGGCGCCGAGCATGGTCACGACGATCGCCGCCCATAAGCCCCAGACAATCCCGAAGCGGCTGTGCAATCGCCGCTGCTGGTGGCAGGGCCGGACTTGACGGTGAAGCGGCTGCGGAATGCGACAACTCCGGCCGGGCTGCTTACTGGCGCGGCACCATCAGCGAAATCGAGATCCATACGGCACATGGGCTTTTCGAGCAGGTCGCGGATCCACGACGGCTGTTCATTTTTTGAGATATGCTGATCAAGGACTTCCTCTGCTGCGACCCAGAGCGCATCCACGCTTCTCAGGACCCGCAAGAGGTGGTTTGACGTCATCAAAAAATCATCCCCATCCAAGGACTTCGCCTGGTAACGGCCGTCTTCAGCCGAAATTTCGTAACCCCGATAACAAAAAGAACGCTTCATGGTGTTCCGCCGCCAGACCATAGCCGAGACCCCAACGTCCCGGTTCCGTCGTTTGCATTAGCTAGGCCCGCAGCAAAATGCAAGTTTTCACCGCGTCCACAATGCTATTCCGGCAGGAAGTGACAACATCCAAAAGCCCGACATTTCCGGCTTGAAAGCCCCTTCATCGGGCTCCAACCCAAAACTTGCTTGTTTGCATTTTATATTGTATTGCAAATCAACAACGCAAATGGAGGGGCAAGGTGTTTAGCCGATTGATGCTGGGTTGCTGTTCCGCCGTGAGTCCCTGCTCCCATCAGCAGCGCGATCCAAATTCGATCTGCGATATCTGCTGCCAGGCGTCCCGAATCGCTCCGGTCGCTGCGCCAGTTAGGACCGAGATCAAGCGCAACAACCTCGACTGGGATCGCTACCACCTGCGCGTGGCTCGCGAGATCGCCAGCGGATCGAAGGACCCGAGCACGCAAGTCGGCGCGGTGATCGTCCGACCGGACAGAACGATCGCGGGGACCGGATACAACGGCTTCCCGCGCGGAATCGCTGACACCTTCGAGCGCTTGCATGACCGGGACACCAAGATCGCCCTGGTCATCCACGCTGAGATCAACGCGGTGCTGACTGCTCGTGAGCCGCTCCACGGCTACACGCTCTACACCTGGCCGTTCCTCACCTGCGACCGCTGCGCCCTCCACATGGTGCAGGCAGGCATCAAGCGCGTCGTCGCGCCTGAGCTGCCGGAAGACAAGCGCGAACGGTGGAAGGACTCGATGGCAAAGTCACGCTCGATCTACGACGAATGCGGCATCCAGTGCGACATCATCGACCTGCCGGAGGACGAAGATGTCGCATGACCGCGGCTGCCCGTGCGGCAACGAGCGATGGGATTTTCGTGAGTGCGCCATCCGCAAGGGCGATGACTGCTATCGTTACCATCTCGTCCAGAAATGGGAGCCTCCTAAAACGAAGCCCCGCATCCGAGTGAAGGCAGCTACGGAGCGCGTCGATGCGACTTGAAGACTGGCCCCTGGCGCAGGTCCGCGTGAAGTGCGCGCAGTGCAACCGCGAAGGCCGTGTGAGCAAGGTCAAGCTGCTGGAGCGCTTCGGTCACGACCGCGAGATGTTCGTGGTCAGGGCCAAGCTAACGGAGCCGACCTGCGACCGCAAGGACAAGAAGCAGCCCTGCATGTCGATCCTGCCGGATGCCATGCTGGTCCAGGCGATCCTCGCAGAGCGCAAGGAAGACGTGCTCAAGCCAGAGCTGATCGAGGAAGCGATGCAATATCAGCCGCGGTGGCTGAAGGAGGAGGACTGATGAAGCTGACGAGCAGGGAGAAGTTGGCCTTGAAGGACGCTGTCGAGCGGCCCGGCGGTTGGGGACTCTTCAACCCGAAGACGACTGCGAAGCTGGCGGAGCGCGGCTTCTTCATCAAGGAGAATCTGAACGGCTACGGCATGCAGTGGCGGATCACCGATGCCGGCCGCGCAGCGCTCACAGAGGCTGACGTATGAAGGTCGGCGACAAGGTCGAGAAGATCAAGGGGTACAAGTGGCCGGGCGTGGTCGTCTCGATGTTCTCGACACTCAAGGGCGAGCCACGCCTGGTTGTCGAGTGTACCGTCCCTGAAGTCGCAGGCGCGCTTCACATCTACAATCTTGAGCAGCTCCGTCTGATCGATTGACGACCAAAAGTTGACAGCCCTCGCTCGCTCTGGCATTTGCATGAATGCAAAGGACATCAATGCAAATGCAAAAGTTCCAACTGAGCCCTCTCCTGAGACACCACTATGGCCTGGCGAAGATCGACCCGCCGTGGACGTTCCAGACCTATTCAGAGAAAGGCAAGGGCAAGTCGGCTGAGCAGCACTACGAGTGCATGTCGATCGACGACATCTACGAGCTGCCGATTGCGGAGCTTGCGCACCCAGATGGCATGTGGGTTTGGCTCTATGCCACGGGCGCGATGTACGACGAGGCTCGCGAGTGCCTCAGGCGCTGGAACGTCAAGTACGTCACCCAAGGCGTCTGGGTGAAGATGACGAAGGACAACAGCCGGCCGACCTTCGGCACCGGCTACGTCTTCCGCAACTGTCATGAGCCGATCCTGATCGGCAAGGTTGGCAAGCCTCGCGTTCATGCCCGCGACATCCGCTCTGCCATCTTGAGCCCGCGTCGCGAACACTCACGCAAGCCCGAGGAGGGATACGTCAACGCTGCCAAGATGGCAGGACCGTATCCGAAGGCGGACATCTTCGCGCGCCAAGAGCGGCCGGGATGGGACGCCTGGGGCCATGAGGTCACGAAATTCAATTCCGAGCTGGTCGGTGAGCCGGCTCTGAACGTCGCTGGCGAACCAGCAATCCTCGCAGCTTAACCAGGAGATCGAAGTGAAGAGAGCAATCTCGGCGCTGCTCTGCGCCGCTGCCTTGGCCGTGACAGTCAGTACGGCTGAAGCTCGTCCCCGTAATCATCATCGCCACCACCATCCCCAGGTGGTCGTGCAGCAGGAGGAGCAGAGCTTCTTCGGCGGCTTTCAGAATGGCCTGCAGCATGGTTTCAGCGCCGGCAGCAGCTTCGTAGAGCGCGCTCGCCAGTTCGTCGGTGAGACAGCCCATCAGGTCGGCGTCCGCAGCACACTGTGGTGCTCCGCCTTCCTGCGCAAGGTCACGGGCGCCACGGGCGTCGATGACCGCGCCCTGTCCTGGGAAAGCCACCGCCATATCGCGCCGCAGGTCGGAGCTGTCGTGACCATGGGTCGTCGCGGCGGCGGCCACGTCGGAATCGTGTCCGGCTTCACCAAGACGGGTGACCCAATCGTCATCAGCGGCAACCACAGCCACCACGTGGCCGAGAGCGTCTACCCGCGCCGACGCATACGCGCCTGGGTGTCACCAACCTAAGGATCTACATGCCGATCATCAGAAAAGATTGGATCACGCGCGAAGACCTCCGGGGCAACCCGGAGGCAGTCTTCGTCTTCGGCGACAACGTCGAGCGGCGGGGCTACGGAGGTCAGGCGGCGGCCATGCGCGGCGAGCCCAACGCGATCGGCGTAGCCACGAAATGGAAGCCCAGCATGTCCCCTGCGGCGTTCTTCGACGACAGCATCGAGTGTCAGGTGGCGGTGATGCAGGACCTGAAGAGAGTCCAGGACGCGCTCGACGCCGGCAAGACCGTCTACGTGCCAAAGGACGGCATCGGGACCGGGCTATCCCGCCTGTTTGCCACGGCGCCGAACCTCGATCGCTTCATCAAGCGGTGGTTCGAGGATCGCGAGAAGCCGCACGGATTCGGTCGCTGCCCGACCTGCGGCTAGCCTGGCCACGTGATGGAGAAGCGGCCCAACGGCGACACGATCTGCATCGAAGGCCACAAGCATCCCTCATCGGAGTTTCGCTGATGTCAATCGACCTGACGTGGAGGCCAGGACCTGAGTGCCTCGCCCACTGGGCAAAGGTTCGCGAGAAGATCCAAGCGAACCCGACCATGATCAAACCTCAGTCACTCACTCATGTGCGCGCGTCAGTTCTCGAAGCTGAGCTGCTCAAGTTGAAAGCTGAGCTTCGCAAGCTGTCTGAATAAGGGGCGATTGCTCACATGACGATGTTTCTGACCAGAGGAGATGCGATCCTCTTCCGGACCGACGACTTGATCTCGGAGCTGGAGTCCCGGGGCTTCAAGGTGCTGGCGAAGAGCGCGTCTCGTCCCGCGCTGTCGTGGCATCGGACAGAGCCCTTCCCCAAGGGATTGGACTTCAAGGCTGAGGCCACGGAGAAGATTCGCGGACAGCTCACGGCCGCAGATCTCGAGTTTCGCACAAGGCCGCACATGACGTGCTCAATCAGCGACGGAGAGCTAGTTGAGACGACCGTCCATTCCGCATACCTGAGGGTGTTCCGATGAGCGCCGCAGCAGTCCACAGGCGCGAGATGGCGCACAAGATCTGGCGTTGGAACGTTGGCCGGATGGAGCCGGCCGACGTGGAGGATGACAAAGAAGGATGAGGCTGCGCTCGCCTACTGGAAGGAGGGCGGCCACATCGAGCAGGCAGACACCACCTGATGCGCCTCACCGATGCTGGGCGGGCAGCGCTTCGGGAGCCATGGCCATCAGGATGTCACTCGCCAAATTCGTGCTCTCGTAACCGGCACTGCATGTACACTCTCTGCCTGCACGAGAATAGCGCCACCTTGCAGTCCGACATCGACAAGGTATGCGGGGCTAATCAGTCTGATGGCGTGAGGTGATCCAGGCGATGGATCGGCGACGGCGAACAGCGTTGAATACGCTGCGGAAAACCCTTTTGCATCGCGGGAACACTACGGTGCCGGGGTATTGCGGATGTTGCGAAGCGGGGGCAATGGGATACAAATAACCCCGTTCGACACCGGATGTGCCGAATGGTTGAGCAAGCCGCATGTTGATAGGGCGTATGCTGCATGCACTTTGCGTTGCGGAAGAGGACGAAGACCAGTCATCTTCTTCATGCGAGGCAAATCACCTCGCACAACCTCACCAGCGAAAGGACGCTTCAGATATGGCCCCCACTATCGAACTAGCAGTTGGACCGATCGACATCACCGGAACCGGATTACCCGGGACCGGTGCTGCCGTCGTGATCGTGATCGCGATCATCATCTACCTGATCAAGGCAAGACCCAGCATCAGTCTTAATCTGACCTGATGTCTGACCGGAGCGCTGGCGGCTGAACCCCGCCAGTTCTCTGCGGTCATTGTGCATGACTGCTGCCCGGCTGCAAGGCCGATGAAATACGAGCACGGAGGGCGATGCATGCTGGCAACACTAATGCCGGGCGATGATGTCGTGCGCCCTGCTGCTTAGCGAGCCTCCTGTGCGACCTAGATAGCTGCATTGCCCGGTCCATGGCGCAGTCTAGCATCAAGAACAACCCCCATAACCCGTCTGAGCTTTTTCCTCAGAAACCACCAGTTCTCTCGCTTTCCAACTTCCTCCGGGGGTTGTGAACGTCTATCCTTGCGCCGAATTGTTGGGGGATTTCATGAAGCTAAGCAGTTTTTGGGTCCAGAATTTTCGATCAATCGAAGACAGCGGCTGGATCAACGTTGGTGGTCTTACAGCCTTGGTAGGTCGGAACGAGAGCGGCAAATCCAACCTGCTGCTGGCGCTCGCGTCGCTCAATCCGCCCGGGAAAATGCAGCCTCTGAACCCTGTAAAGGACTTTCCGCGGAGTCGTAGGTTAGAAGACTGCATGGACAATACACCCGTTGTGTGGACGTGGTGGGAGCTCACGCCGGAAGAAACTGAGCAGATCACCCCTCTTCTGGGCCCGCTAAAGAAGGTTGCCGTGGGCCGCCCATACGGTGCTCAACTCTGGACCGATTTTCAAACGACGCCGCCAGCCCTCGACCCCAAGAAAGCCGCGAGCGCCCTAAAACGCCTGAAACCGGTTCTTGAGCCGAAATGGCTCGCTGTTGAGGGTGAGACGAAGACCCATTGTATCAACGCATGGACAGCGCTCGAAACCGCCAACACAACAGCGGAAGCAAAAGTTTGGGCAGCGGCAATTGCCCCAGCGGCGACCGCTGTTAGAACAACCCTTGGTGCGGCTGGTATTATGCTCGATGACGCCCAGGACGAACTACTGACCGAGGTCGAGGATCACGCTGCGGAAATCACTGGTTATGATGGGAAGTGGCAGGAGGCGCGAAAGCTAGTTTTGGATTGGCTGCCCCAATTCATCTACATCGCGGATTTTCCCGAATTGTCTGGACATCAAGACTTACAGGCTTTCGTCGAAGCCCGCGGAAACAACCCGTCCACAAAGGAGAGTGAAAACAACTTCGAGAAACTCGCCAAGGTCGCGGGGTTCAAACCGAATGAGCTGTACGAAAAACGCGCCGACCACGAATTAAGAGGACAACTCCTTAATCGCGCTAGTTCACTTGTGACAGGTGAAATTCGCCGACTCTGGAAAGACCGGAAACTCATGGTCCGCATCGATATCGACGGGCCTCACGTTACAGTTTTGGTTTCAGACCCGAACGCCCAATATCCCGTTGAAGTGAATCTAGATGAGCGAAGCCGCGGGTTTAGGTGGTTCTTTGCCTTCTACATCACGTTTTCAGCCGATACTCAGGGCGGCAATGCCGAAGGAGCCATCCTCCTCCTCGACGAGCCGGGGTTATACCTGCACGCTAAATCCCAGGAACACCTCCTCAAGCACTTCCGTGAGGACTACAAAAACCAGATCATCTACACCACCCACTCTCCCTTCATGGTCCCACCGGACGCCATCGAGATTGTGAGGACGGTCAACATCGACGAAAAGACCGGAACTAAGGTCACCAACGTTCCGACAGGCGACGCCAGAACGCTGTTCCCCCTACAGGCGGCTCTGGGCTACCAGTTATCTCAAACCCTTTTCGTAGGTCACTCAAACCTCATCGTAGAGGGCGTGACCGACTTTTGGATACTCTCTTCCGTAAATGCCCACTGCTCCGCGGCGGGCGTCCCTGCGCTGCCCGAGGAACTGACCATCACCCCTGCCGGCGGTGCTGGGAAAGTCTCCTATATGGCCGCTCTTCTAGCTTCAGAAGAATTAAACGTTCTTGTTCTTCTGGACGATGATCGCTCCGGCCGTGAGACCCAGAAGGATATCGTCAAAAACAAATTGCTCAGAGAGACAGCCGTGCTCTTTGTAACGGAGGGGTTCGATCCAAAACCCTCCGAGGCTGATATTGAGGACCTTATAGAACCGGCGGTTTATGAAAAGCTGGTAGCAGACACATACAAGACGGAATTAAGGGGAAAGAAGCTCGCGCTAAACGCCAAAATTCCTCGCATAGTCAAGCGGTACGAGGAGGCATTTGCTGCAATAGGGTTAGAGTTCTTCAAAACGCGCCCTGCCCGAGAATTCATGTCGTTGGTGGGATCAGAACCAGCCAAGGTTTTGACGCCGGACAGCATCAAACGCTTTCAGGCAATCTTTAAAACATTGTCCGATCGATATACCAAAATGAAAGGCTCAGCCCCCTTCAAGTGAAGCGCTCCAATACTCGCTTCAGCAAGGCCGCCCGCTTCGACACCATCCCGGTCGCCTCGACATCAAGTTATTGGCGCTCGTTGCAGGACGATTGACGGTGCGCGCGGCGAGTGAGCCGTGCGCGGGTCGCGAATTCCGAATACCAGAAATATTGTTGACAGGGCCCCAAATCAGTGGTTTGATGCCGCCATCCCGCCCGCACTGAGAGTGGCGTATCGCGATCGTCACGGGACGTTGCGGCGGGGAGCGGCGGCCGCGGGGCGACGCAGCATCTCATCGAGGTGCAGACGAACGTCGTTTTGCGGACGGTCAAGCCGTGTGGTCCCGACACCCCGACGCTGGTGTCTTGGTCGGCGAACAGGAACAGCCAAGCATTCATGTCAGGTGCTCCAGGGCTGCGAATTCGTCGTGGGTCCTTTGGCACCATGCGGCGAAGCGCTTGATGTGGACGGCGAAAAACCGGCGTACCAGGTAGGAGCGCACGACCGAGACGACCGTGAACGCCAGCGTGATGCCCATGGACGCCCCGAGCTTCACCGGAGCGCCGAACAGCGGCAGGAGCACGAAGTTCACCGGCACGGAGGTGACGAACCCGATCAGGGCATTCGTCACAACCTCCACCAGGGACATGACCCGGGACTGCTCCATCAGGCCGCCGGCCGCAGCTTCAGGGCGCCGCGCATGAACGAAGCGATGTTCCGCTTCAGCTCATCCTGAGTCCCGTTGTTGTCGATCACGAAATCGCACATCCAGGGCTCGATCGTCAGCGAGGTGCGCGGCTCGCGATATTCCAGGCGCTCGCAGGCGTCGATCCAGATCGAGATGTCGAACACCCCAGCGTTCTTTAGCGCGTGAAATTCGCGGGCGTTTCGGTTGCCGACATAGAGATCGTATTCGTTGAAGATCGCGCGCCCCAGCGTGGTGAGGTCGGCTTTGTTGGAATCTGCGATCAGATCGAACCACGTTGACCGGTGGTTCGCCCTGTCGTCGTAGCATTCCTGCACCGATGCGTACTTGCCGGGATACTTCTCCTCGAACCACGGGAACACGACCCGCTCGGCCATGAACCAGCTCGACGACACGAACGTCGCGCCGAACTTGTCGCGCAGGATCTCGGCCGCGGTGTCCTTGCCATGCCGGCCGTGGCCGACAACCATCATACGATACGGGAAGCTCATCTGATCAACTCTCTCCATTTGCATTCGTGCAAATCTCTAGGCAGCAAAAGTCGCTGGCATGCGGATGACAGGCTTCTCCGGACGCCACTTGCCCTTCTGCAGCGTGATCAGAGCGCGCTTGCCGTCCTGGTATTGGACGACGTGGGAGACGGCCCAGCCAGACGGCCCCTTGTTGTAGCCGTGCCGCAGGTTCATCGCGCCGGCCACGTACACTCCCTCGTTGATCTCGGGGCTGTGCTTGTCGCCGATGGTCATCTTGCGGCCCATGCGGGCGAAGCCAGACACAGTGCCCTTGGCGCCGTTCGCGCCGCGGAAGCCGTGGTTGCCGACCTCGATGCCGTCGATCAGCTTGCTGTAGCCGTCGTGGCACCACTCGATCTTGTCGCCGATCTGCGGGAATTTCTGACGGATCGCATATTCGAGCAGAGAGAAGCGCGGAATCGGCAGACCATTGTCGATGGCGCGGGAGCGCTCTTCGACGTGCGCCATGTAGGCGTCTTCGAGCTGCAGGCCGAAGCGCAGGTTGGTGCCGTGCCCGCGATAGCGAGCCTCTCGGACGTACTTCTCCAGCGCGATGTCGTGGTTACCCTCGGCAACGATGCCCTGGCTGTCATCACCGATCGTGCGGTGCAGGAAGTCGCCACACTGGTCGACCTCGTCCTCCACCTTGTCACGACCCCGGAACGCCATCTCGTAATGATACGCGACGTCGTGGACGTGGTGATGGTTGCCCGGCTCGTTGTCGAAGATGTCGTGGTAGATCCGGTACTGCGGATTGAGCACGTCGGTCAGGCTGTTGCGATACCGAGCGACGTTGCCGCGCATGTCCCAGCCGAAGGTCGCCATGGTGTTGGCGGCGTCGAGCTTGCGGACGTGGATGTCGGCATAGGTGATCGCCCGAGCGCGATGCCCGGTCGTGACCTCGCCATCCGCCACATGGGCGTCAAGGTCATAGAACGAGCCGTCCTCGTTGGCGGTGATCTGCCGGCAGAAGACGTCGCCGTCGCCGTCGAACTGGACCACGGTAGCCCCGATGACCTGGTGGAAGATGGACTTCACGCCCGCCTTGCGCGGGATCACCTTCGGCCGGGTCACCGCGCCAGTCGTCATGACCTGGTGTGCTTGGATGTTCGGATCGGTGGACGGAACGCTCTTCAGCTGGCGCTTGGCATGCGGGAACACGGCCCAGCGGCCGCGGCTGTAGGTCACGAGGTCCGAGATCGGCTGCGACGCGGTCGGCAGCGTGTTCATCTCGCCGCAGAACATGAAGTTGTCGCCGATCTTCATCTGGCCGAAGCACAGATACTCGGTCAGCTCGTTCGAGTACGCGCGGGCGGTCGGGTTGTTCTCGGCCCACCACTGGGTCTCATAGGTCCACGGCCCAACGACGATCTCGGCCTCGAGGTATGCCGCATAGGCCTGGAGGTTGGCCCAGAACTCCTCATGGAGCAGCGCATCGTTCTGCGCTCCCGTGAAAATGAAGTTCCGATTACGAGCGTCCTTGATCGGCGCGACGCGCAGGGTGTCGGTCATCCAGGTCCGCGGAGTCCCTTCCTTGGTCACGTAGCCGCGCAGCTGCCGGTCGTATTTGCGGACCAGGTAGGAGTCGATGATGATGGCGTCGGGGTTGATGACCGGATAGCGGGATCTGGTGATGAGGCTGGTCACCTCCACCGACAGGTCCTGGGCGCGCATGTGCGCGTGGTCCTCGGCGGACAGCTCCTCGCCGGCCTCATCGGCGCCCCGGGTCACGGTAGCGGCGGGCTGCGGCGGGATGTAAAGAGACCAGTCGACAGCGAAGTGCTCTTTGCGCTTGCGCTTCAAGGCCTCTTCGGCACGGACCCAGTTCGGATAATTGATGCCTTCGCGGCGCTCGGCGGTCTTGGTCGCGGAAGCAACGCCTCCGCGCGAGCCCTGGGGATGGTACCCCAGCTGCAGAAGGTCTTCGACTACCTTCTTTCTGCGGGCACGCTCTTCGGTCGTTAGCGCGGTCATAGCACCTTCGTCTGGTTGAGAGATTTTGCAGTACCACAATGTTTGCATTCATGCAAATTTTCGGACTATCGGCAGGCAGGTTTGGGTTGCATCGCAAAACACGAATATCTTGAGTCGAGGAGCTGCACGTGCATAGATTAGCCATTGCCACTCGCTCGAATTGCTGAGCCCGGATTATGATCCGCCTTTCACTCACTCTCCTCATTTTGCTCTGGATCGGTCAGTCAACCGCGAGCGCCGAACCCTCGGGGTGGTCCAGGACCTGCGTGTTCAAGTCCGGGCCCCTCGCTGGTCAGTCGCAGTTTTTCGCGAACTACCCCCCAGCTCCAGTTGGCTCGTTCTGTTCAGACGGGATCGCAAACAGCGGCTTTGTCACTCCGGAAGGCTCCACCTGCAACTTTCAGACGGGCATCTTTGCGGGCCACAAGGTGTCCTACCGCTGGCTTGGCTATCTGCTTCCGGTCGGCGCGGGATGCCAGGATGGCATGGGTGGTGTTGGGCAAGTCGAAGACGCGCCTGGCGAGCAGGACTTCTCACAGACATGCCGTTATATGGTTGGGCCGAAGAGTGGCACGCGCGAGAGCTTTCCTAATTTGAAGCCGGCGCGGGTCGGGATCAATTGTTGGGACGGCGTTTCAAGTCACGGAGTCGTTTATATCAGCAGTCCAGGAGTGGCAGCTAACGGATGGAACGGAGACCCAAAAACGACGCCAGCTCCAGATCCATCCGCTCCGCTGGTGGGCCCGGGCGGCGCAGCGGAGGCCCAGAAGACGCCACTTTACTCGGTCATGAAATGTGTTGCCGCCAGCGGCGGCTCTGAAGAAGCGGCAGCGGCATGCGTAGCTAAAGACATGCCGCGCGACGCTGTTGAACAATGCGCGCGCGATTGCGGGGCCTGTTTCGGCAAGTGGGACACGAACTTCTATGCGTGCAAGGCAGTGATCGGAGGAGCGAAAATCCTCGGGATCGATCTTGGGGGTGCAGCTAAGGCCGCGGATGCAGCCTGGGGTGCAGCAGTAGACGGCGGCAAGGTCGTTCTCGACGCCGGAAAAGAGGTTGGGAGTGCTGCGGTTGGCACGGCGAAAACCATCGTAAAAACAATTGACAAGCTCAATCCGTTTTGACCGGGGTGGCTTCGTCCAACTTGGGGCTTCAGTGAGCAGCTGCCTCGAACAGCGCGGTACCGGGTGATGGAAGTCCGGAGCTAGGCACAAAAAGTGGCCCCCAGCTCGCGCCTGGGGCCATCAGAGTTTTGCAGAGGCGCCGCCTCTTAGCCGGGCGGCTTGAAGTTCAAAAATTTCATGATCCTATCGACCATGATGTCGGGCAGCTTCATCACCTGATCGGAGATGTCGTCCATTCGGGCGGTCAGACGACTCTCAATCGCCTGCACAGTCTCCCAGGAGGCGTACTCCTCGGCGACCTTCAGCTTGAAGGCTGCAAGCTCCCTCTCGTTCTGGAGGGCCTTCTTGGCCGCCTCGTCGATCTTCCCGTCCACGCGCCACCAGACGCCCAGGATGAGGCCAACGGCAGCGATGAAGGGGCCGGCAACGCTGACGATGCCTTCCATGGTGATGGCGTCAACGGGAGGGGTCGGCGCGACCATTATCTGGTTCCAATCTGTAGAGCATCGATCTGGGCGAGACACTCGGCTACGCCGTCGATACGGTTGTTCGCGGTGATGAGGGCAGCTTGGTAGCGGGCAATGACCGCGACCTTGTCCAAGCCTGGAGCGATCGGCGGCAGAGCCACCTTGTGAGCGACCTTCTGGCACTCAGCCAGGCCGGCCGGCGCCCCGTGGACGAGGTCACCTGATGTCAAGCAGCCAGCGAGAGTCAGCGGGAGAGAGACGAGCGCCGCTACTCGCAGGGCGCTTCGCAGGACGTGGTGCATGGATCTTTGCCTTGGGTTGAGGGACCGGCTGAGGCTGCGCGGTCGGCTGCTCAGGCTGCGGCGATGGGCATTGAGGGGCTGCGGACCTCTCCTGCTCGGCAGCAGCGAGCTGAAGCTTTGATGCTCCAAGCTCCCGCCTCAGGGACTCGATGGCTCCATGCCGACTGGCGGCGCCGACGTAATGCGCAGCGGCGAGCGCTAAGATGGCGAGCAGAGCAGCCAGGCTGATCTGGCCCTCCTTCGAGGTGATGATGTCCAGGACGGCTTTCGCCTTCTCCCGGACCGTGGGGATGAGCCCCACGATCTTCTCTATGATGGACATGATTACCTGTTGAGGTTCTGGCCGGTCTGGTGGTCTTTGAGACGGGCCTCGATGACATCGCCGTAGCAGCGCCACAGCACGAACCCGACGACGATCGCACCGACCCACCAGTACGGCAGGAGCCCGACAACAACGTCTTGGGCGGAGTCCAGGATGCCCTTGGCAACCTGCACCTGGCTGACCACGTCCTTGGCCTTGTCGAGGACGCCGGTCGTGTTGGCTCCGCCGATCGCGCCGGCGCCGACGATGACCTTGGTCAGCATGGAGCCCTTCTGGGCCGCCTTGATCGTCTTGGAACCAGCGGCGGCAAGATCACCAGCCGTGGCGGTTGCGCGCTCAGGCGAGGCCGGACGGGGCGCTATGGCCTTATCCAGAGCCGCCGTGGTCTCGGCGTTCGGGTGACCAGTGACCTTCAGGCCTTCGCGCCGCTGGAACGCCGCGCAGGCGCCCGTGGTGAGGTCTGCCCAGTCGCCGTCGACCTTGCCGACGTTGTAATTCAGGCCCTTCAGCTTCTGCTGGTAGACCAGCGTGATCGACTTGCCGGGCTTGGCCTCGTAATCCCCGCTCGCCAGGCGCCGCGCCCAGGCGATGTCAGCGGCCTGCATGCGGGTGTCGTAGTGGTTTTGGGCGTATCCGGGACCGTTGTACCCCCGGGCGAAGCTGGTGAAGTCCTTGGCGACCAGGAACCTGTCGAGCTTCGCGTGCCGGATCTCGCGGCAGAGCGCGTCGACCTGCTCGGCGATGCCCTTCGACAGCTCGGCGACCATCGCTGTGGCGCTCTCGTATTTCAGGCCCTCAGCGTTGAAGCCCATGGTCTGGCCGAGACCCCAGGACGCCGCCCGGTTGGCGACCTCCTCGTCGATCTGACGCGCCTTGGCGATCAGCGACAGACGGCCGGCGGACTTGCCCTGATCCTTGTACTGGGTCTTCGGCGACCACTTCGGGATCGCGAGGCCGGCGGCGATCGCGGTCTTCAGCTTGCTCGGCTGATGAGCCTGCATCTCGGAATAGAACTTGTGGCGCTCGAACAGCAGCGTCGGGGTGTGATTGTCCTCCTCGAACGGCTTTCCGGAGGTCTCGCACTCGACGACGGCCAGCAGCGAAGATGCCGGCCAGCCGTGCTGGTTCGCCGCCGCCACGATGGCGTCGATGATCTCTTGACTGAACATGTTGGATTCCGTGGTTTAGGGAGCCGCGTTGCCGCTTCCGGGCGCTCCGGGAAGCACACCGCCCATCGGCTCTCCGGGCATGGGTCTGAGGAAAAGGTCGTCGGCGCGGTTGCTGTAATCGACACCGTCGCCGGGGGCTCGGCACTGCAGGCTGGAGCGGATGCCGGTGCTCTTGATGTACGTGTGGGTTGCCTTCTCAACGACGTAGGAGCCGTTGATGCCGTCCCGCATGTTGGTCACAAGGATCGTCTGCGCGTCGCGGATCCAGGGATCACCCTTGGCGAGATCGAAGATCGCCTCGACGGAGGCGCGCTTGATCGCCCCGGCCTTGGCCGCCGCGGCAGCCTCAGCCTCCATCTGAGAGTTGAAGATCTGGCCGATCGTGAAGGGATCGCCATCGCCGCCGGGAAGCGCGGACGAGATCCATTTCCGGATGTGCTGATCCTTATCCCAGTAGGCAGCCTTCACTTCAGACGCATCATTGCGGCCCGCGTAGCGGACGCGCCACGTTCCGAAGTGCTCGGGATGCAGCACCAATGTCGGCAATGCGACGCCGCTGACGCTCTCGGTCGAGTCGCGCGGGACGAAGACCAGGTTGCCGTCAGCCACCTTGCCAACGGCGCCGAACATGCGCTCCAGCTCGTGGATCATGTGCAGGTTGCTGACCTGCTGATTCTTGAATGGGATCTGCCGGCCAGCCAGGTCGCTTGGGATTGATAGCTGAAGTCCGGATTGCGAGGCCATCTCGCCGAGGATGTCACCAACAGTCTTGTTGCTGAAGTTGGCGATCTGCGGGGCCTTCTTGATATCGTTGAAGCCGGTCGATGTGCCGGTGAGCTGGATGCTCCGCGGCACACCTTCGAAGATGACGTCGTCGATCGTATAGGTTCCGAGATAGGCTAGGCCGATCTCCTTGTAGCCCAACCAGACCTGGATCATTTCTCCACCGAACGGCCTGGCAATGCGCCAGTCACGGTCATCGAGTTCGATCTCGCATCGGTCGCCCTCGCCCCCGCCGGACGTCAGGTCAACCTTGATCTTGGTGGTCCGATCATTGAAGTGATCGGTGATGTCGACCCCGCCTTTGTAGATGCGGTAGATCGGGGTGTAGCCAGTAGCCACGCACGCCTCCAAACAAAGAGGCCGCCCCGAAGGACGGCCTTGATCTTTCATGGCGCATCAGAAGCTCGTTCTGATACGCGATTGCGTATATTGAGCCGCTATACGCGACTGCGTATGTCTCAGTTCCAGAGGAAGAGTTGCGGAAGGACAGGCACCGCGGTGACCTTCACCGGAGGCTCCGGGAGGTTGATGCTGACGCCCATCGGCAGAACGATGCCATATAGCTCGATGCCGTCGTTCTGCTCGATGACCCACTCCACGAGACGGTTGCTGGTCGAGCCGTATCGTGCGTAGACGATGCGGTCGAGCCGGTCGAACATCTTGGTGACGTAAATCGACATCAGGTGGCCCAGAAATCTTGAGCAGCTGCAGTGTTTAGGTCGTCGCCATACCGCGTCAACTCCAGCTGGAAGTCGATCTTGTGCGCGATGCCGATCGTGCCGATCTTGGACTCCACGGTGCGAAGCCGCTTGATGGCGAAGTTGCCAAGGTTCTCGCTGCCATACGACAGAGAACCGCCAGGCTGCGACAGCGGATAGAAGCGCGCCAGTATGTAGGGCTTACCTGATCGTCCAGCCTGATCGAGCAGCTTGATGGTTGAGAGGCCGCCGAAGTGATACGGATACATCCGACCTTCGACGACGATGTTCTCTTCTCCAGGCCCAGTGAACTGCATCGCGGGATCGCGCGACAGGCGGTCGTTAGAAACCCAGGTGAACTGTCGATCGCGCTGCAGCTGCTCGAAGCCGGGCGTGTCGTTGTTCGGCAGGGGGACGTAGAAAAGGATCACATTGTCGCTCGCGTTGGGTTCGAGCGAACCCAAACCCATGAGCACAGAGGCCATAGAACCCTCTCAAAATGAAAAGGCCCCGCCGGATGGCGAGGCCTCTATCGGTGGAAGTTGTGTCCCGGCCCCGTAGGGCCAGGCGCATTAGGTGTATTCGGACTCGCTGTCGTGAGCGCGGTAGTTCATGGACTCGTCGATGCGGCGCTGGACCAGAAGCGCGAGAGATTCAGGATCATGCGAACCACCGTTGATGTGGATCGCGACCTGACCGCCTCCGCCCATGCGAACATCACCAGCGCCAGCACCCGGAGTAGCGGGCATCGGCACCTTGCTCGTGGCTGCGCCGGCAGACGGGACCTTGGAGGTCTCGCCAGCGATGCCCTTCTCGATCATCTGGCGATAATCGCGAGACCGCTTGTTTCCGAGCCATTCGGTGAACTCGTTGCCGCCGTAGTTCACGGTCGGCAGCGCGGGCAACCCCTTACGACGCCGCGTGACGGTGCCGTTCGGATCGGTCGGCAGTCCCTGGTCGGTAAAGCCACCGATCTTGTGGCTTCCGGCGAGCGCCTGCTGCGTATAGCGATCGTACTTCGCAAACAGCTTCGGATCGTTCTGAAGCTTCCGGATTGCCCCCGGCAGCTCATGACGCTTGATCGGCCCGTAGAACTGGAACTTCGTGTTCGGAAGACCGTCCTGGCCTGCACCGAGGCCGTGACGAAGCGACTGCCCCGTCATGTCCATGCGGTTCATCAGAGCCTCAATCGTTCCGCCGCCGCTCGCGCCTTCGGTCATCTGCATGGCCGCGAGGTGCATCCTCAGGGTCGGATCGTTCTTCAGCTCCTCAGCGAACCGAGCGCGCCTTGCCTGCAGGAACTCAGAGCCGGCCAGGCCAGCTCCGACACCGTCGTCGGCTGACGATCCTCCCCCGCCGCTGAAGCTGGGGACGTTGCTCGGGCTGATGATGCGCCCGTTCGAACCGTTTCGAATGAGTCCGCCGCCACGATGCAGGATCGAGCCGCTGGAGCCGACACCGAAGTCAGGCAGAATGCGGCCAGGCGTGCTGCTGAACAGCGCGGTAGGGCTGCCGCTACCAGACCCGAGGGCCATGATGCGACCGCCGGAGCCACCGCCTCCAAGAGACGATGCAACAGCACTACCAGTTGAGCCGATGCCGCTGCCGATGAAGGCAGCCTTCTCGACGTTGCCGCCGAGCTTCTTCAGCTGGTCCGTCAACTCGTCGACCTGGCTGGTGCGACGACGACCGGAGAAGTCGGTCGGGCCGGTGTAGCTCGACCGCTTCAACAGTTCCAGGCGCTTGAGGTACTCCTCGGTGCTCTCTCCGGGATTCATCGCCGGAGGCGGCACCCAACCCTTGCCCTTGAACTTGTTCTCGCCCTTGGGCTGACCCCTGCTCTTGCCGGCCTCCTTCTGGAGGGCGTCCATGTCCTCGGCGCTGTTGTCCGCGCGGCCATCACCCATCATGATGCCGCCGAGCATGCCGCCGGTGAGGCCACCAACTCCGAGCTTGGCGAGCATCGCCAAGACAGCCTTGCTGACCACGCCCTTGCCAACGCCCTTGAGCGCAGCGCCGATGGCGATGATGCCAACGACCAGCGATGAGAACACGCTCATCACCGGGGCCAGCGCCGTCAGTGCGACCACCAATGCGGTTATACGGCCGGCGAACTTGCCGATCACCTCAGGATCGGACGAGTTCTGTCCGAACATCTGGAGGATAATCTTTCCGGCAGATCCGATCGCCGAAATGATCGAGGTGATTCCTTCAGCGAGGCCCTTGCCGAATTTTCCGATGTTCTCGGCGCTCCAGCCACTCTGGCTGCCAGGCTTTCCGAAAACCCGATCCAGGAGATCTCGGAGGGTCGCTCCCTTCTTCCCGGTGAAGCCCTCGATCAGACCATTGATGAACGCCCTCAGGCGCTCCTTCATGCCGCCGGTCTTGAGCGACTCATACATGTCGCCAGCCCAGACGCTGATCTGCTCGATGAACGGCTTCAGCGTGTCGCCGATCTCGGCCTTCAGAACCTTCCAAACCGCGCCGAGGCGGTCCATCATGTTCTCAAGGCCCTTCTGGTATTCCGCCCAGGCCCGGGTGATCCCGTTGTTCTCTGGGTTCTCGGCCGCCGCCCTGCGGGCGATCTTCAGGTTCTCCCACATGTTGCCCGGAGCGTCGATCATGTTCTTGATGATCGGTCCGAACTCAGAACCGAAGAAGGCATGCAGCGCCTGGCTGCGCTTTTCGAGATCCTTGATGTTGCGGAAGGACTCGATGATCTTGAACAGGCCCTCGTCGGGGTTGTCCTTCAGCATCGCACGCATGTTTCCGAGCGAGCCGAAGCCGAGTCTGTTGGGGATCGACATGAGGAGGCGATCCTCTTCAGTCCGATGACCCTTGCTGTTGATCATCTTGCGCTTCATCTCCAGCTCGGAGAACTGCTCTCCAAGATGGGACAGGAAGCGCGACGCCTGACGTGCCTGAGCGCCGGCCAGGATTGCGGCGTTGCCGAATGCCATGGTGCCGACGTCGGACATGCCGACCGATGCACCAGCACCGAGACCAGATCGCAGGAACGACAGGGTTTCAGCGGGGTCGGTCGCGGTCTCTGCCGCGAGGGTCGATGCGATGTTGAACTTGCGGGTCAGCCCCGTGATATCGTTGCCCTGCATGCGGCCGGAGCCGATTTCCTGGGCAACCGCACGGCCGATGGCCGTCATCATCTCACTGGGATCGATGCCGAAGCGCTTGGCGGTCTTGAACGACATCTCCGCGGCCGCCTTGGACATCCCCTCAGGGACGCCAGCCTTCGACGCCTCGACTGCTCCGCCCATCAGCGTGCCAGGGTCGATACCCATCTTGACAGCAGTGGGGAGCGCCCAGTTGTCGCGCAGGTCTCGTGCATTGAGCTTGGACTGGTCCATGTTCATGCGCGCGGAGGTCTCAGCCGCGTCGACGTTGACGGCGGCGCGGACCGCTGACCTGGTCCCCATGGCGAGGCCGGCTGCAGACAGCGCGCCTCCGATGCCGACCGTCCGTCCAATGCTGGACAGGCGGCCCGGGACTTCACGGACGCGGTTGAAGCCACGCCTCAGGCCACGACGAACGCGAGCGCGCTCCTCAAGCGCCTGCTTCTCAGCACGAGCCCGCTCACGGGCTGCCTGGCGCTCCTGGCGCTCCAGCTTCTCCAGGTGCTGCTTCTGCTCCCTGGCCGCCTTAGCGAGCGCACGCTTCTTCTCAGCCTCGGATCTATCGGACAGCCGCTTCTTGGCTCGCTCCATCACCTCGTCGCGGCGCTGCTTTGCCAGCTCAAGCCGGCTCAAAGCCTGATGATGCCGGGATACAGCGCGCTGATGTCTCTCGTGCTCCTGCATGTAGACGTATCGGAACGCTCGTGCGTATCCGACCTGGTCGCGGAGCTGACGCGCCAGCTCGGCGCGCTTCTTGCCGGTCGACTTCTGGAAAGCGCTGACCGAGTTGTTGATGTCGTTGGTGATCTTGGTCCAGACCGTGGTGTTCATCCGCCCGAGCATCTTCTGCTCGCGAGCCCAACGCTTCTGTTCTTCGGTCAGGCGGTTGAAGCCCTTCTCGGTGACCTTGAGCGCCTTCTGCGCTTTGCTCTGGACTTCGGGATCGACGATTGATCCCTTGATCGGGGCTGCAGCGAAGCTCTTCTTGATCTGAGCCTCGAGCTGCTTGATCTGGGTGAGGAGCCGTTTGATATTGGCAGAGGCCTGGTCTTCGGCCGTAAGCCTGGCCCTAATGTCGAGAGTTTCGTCGGCCATCACCGCTCCTGGAGAGGGAAAAGGTGACCCGGGGTTAACGCCCCCGGGCCTTTTGCGCGGCTTCCATCGCTTCCTGATCGCGCTTATTCAGGAACTGAACGCCATCGGCGATTAAGAGGAAGTCGTCCCATTCGAGCGCCTCGACGGCGTCAAGCGTCCAGTGGAAGCGCTCGAAGATTGGGAACGAGTCCTCGATTATTCGTCCGATCCGTTCAGCATGGGCTTCAAAAAACCCTCGAACCACGCCTTCATCGGACCGAAGTCCTCGATGTCGATCTCGGCGATGATCTTCTCGTCGACCTCGCACAGATCGGCGAACGCCTTCTCGAAGGCCGCAACGCTGTCGCGGTCGACGTTCTTCACGAAGTTGCGGAGATCGCGCACCTTCGGCCGGCGAGCCTTGAACTCGATGTAGTTCGCGCCGCGATATTCGAAGGGATGGGTGAGGTTGAACACTTTGATTGTCATTGGCTTGCACACCTATGTGACAGGGAAAGAAAAAGGCCCCGCCGGATGGCGAGGCCTGAAGTTCGGGAGATCTCGGGCTTAGTAGGTGAAGCCCAGAATCTGCCGGGCATTGGCGGTCTTGTCGACGCCGCCGATGTTGGTGATCTTGTTGAAGACGTCGATCTCGGTGACGAGGTTGTTGTCGATGTAGTGCGCGTAGTAATTCGCACACAGATTGATCGTCATCTCGACCTTCTTGCCGGGCGTGGCCTTGCCGGGCTTGATGGACTTGATCAGCGAGCGGGTCTCGATGATCACGCCCTTCTCCCCGCCGGCTGCCGTCAGCATGTAGCCGCGGAAGGTGACCGGAACGTCGAGCGAGCCAGGGCCATAGCCGAGGTTTTGCCAGATCTGCTCGTCCCAGGTGTGGAGCTGGAAGTCGAACTCGATCTTCTCGATGCCCATCGGGATCTCGACGGTGCCGTCCATGCCGCCACCGCGAAACTCTTCGACCTCGATGTTGATCTCCGGGGGCTGGAACTCGGGGGACTCGCCGATCTTGCCGATGTCCTGGATCCAGACCGTGAAGTCCTGGAGAATGTTGGAGTCGCGAAGGTTGTTGTTTGCCATTTAACTCTCCGGCCATGACGGAGCGCGTCCGGCCCAGGAAGGACCGAGCGACCCGCGATGGCTCTTGGTGATGTGATCGTTGCGGAGACGAAGCAGCGCTTAGCTGGTCGCAACCTGCCGCGAGAACTCCTCGATGAAGTCCGTGTAGTAGTTCGGGTTGCGGCGGGCGCGGAACTGCAGGTGCTCCAAGCAGGCCGGGGGCTCTAGATCGAAGTCCACCGTCAGCTCACCGTTGGCGAAGGTCGCCGGGGTGTTGATGGACTTGTCGATCCAGCACTTGCCGCCGATCAGCGCGCCGCGCGAGCGGAGCAGACGGAGGTAAGCGTTGACGTCGCCCTGGATGCCGGAGAGCAGCTGGTAGCTGAACGGCTTGTCGAGCCGGACGCGCTCGGCGCGCTCCAGGCTCTCGTACACCATGTCCGCGGTGCGGCGGACCGACAGCTGAGCCCAGAGCGGGTCGGTGCCGGTGTTGCGCAGACCCCAGAACCGGAAGCCATCATCGTGGATGATGGTCGTGACCTGGTTGGAGTTGAGCATGTTGGCTTCGCTGTCGCGGTCGTTCGGCATGAAGTCGACCGGACGTGCGGGGCCTCCGATGTTCTGGATCAGCTCGTTCGAGAACGAGTACCAGAAGCCCTTCTCCTCATCGACGCGGGCCTGGATGCCGGCCGCGTAGGCCGAAGCAGGCTTCTGCACGTAGACCGAGTTCTCGGTGTCCCAAGACAGGACGCCGGGGTCGACGATCGAGATGCGCTGGCTGCCGTAGTCACCGCGGTACTCGACAGCGTCCTCATACGAGGTGCCGGGACCGTCGAGGAATGCCACCGCGCGGAGGCGATCGACGATCGACGCAAAGGCAACGCCAACCGGATTGGCAACGTGGCCGAGGGTTGCGGTGAGGGTTGCGCCAGTGCCGGCGCCCGTCACGGCCACGCTGGGCACTGCGACGTAGCCATAGCCGGGGTCGGTGATGATCGCGCCGGTCAGCTTGCCCCCAACAACCTGGGGCACCGCCTTGGCCTGCCGGCCGCCGGCCGGAGGTGCGTCGATGATGATCGTGGTCGTGGAGAGCACGTAGTTCTGGCCGACGTCGCCGATGACCAGGTTCTTGACGCCATTGGTCGGGCGACCGGAGGTGAGGCCGGGTGCACAGAGCAGCTTCGGGATGACCTGCAGCGTCGGACGCGACTTCAGGAGCGACCAGATGCCGGTCTTGCCGGTCGGCGAGCCAACCGCGTTCGACCAGGTCCCTTCCATGCTCTGGCCTTCCGCCACGCGGGTCACCACGACCACGGCCGACTTCTGGCTGTAGATAGCGTCCACGGCGTCGAGCAGGGTGCCATCGCTCTTGAGCTGGCCTGCCTTCAGGGCGTCGGCGAACACCGGGACCGGAGTGTTGAGCGGGAAGATATCCGGGTCCGCGTTCGGGGCGGTTCCGACCAAGCCGATCACGTTCGACTTGACGGTCTCAACAGGACCCGAGGGGCTGTCGAGTTCGATCGTCTCGATGCCGTGGAGATATTGAACAGTCACGTATGGTTCTCCCAAACGAAAAAAGCCGCCCGGTGATGGGCGGCCTGGTGGAGGTTTGTGTTGGTGTTAGATGCGATGCGGCCAAGGCCTACATCAATGGTCCTTCGCCATTGGCGATGTATCGTTCGACGGCATCGGAGACGATGTCAAACGTCTTCCTCATTCTGATGTCGAGGGTGAGCATGATGGCGTACCGGTCTCCTGTCTTCGAACGGTTGAAGACATTGTGATAGTGCGCGCTGTTAAATGCCCAGGCCTCTCCTGCCGGGTAGTTCTTCCGGTGGATCCGTAGCTCGCCGACCGAATAGTCGGCCAGCTCGTACACCTCGGTGTCGATCACCTCGTAGCTGAAGTCTGGATTGGTCCGGATCGGAACGTGGACAATCAGATCATACCAGTTCGGGCGTCTGCCGTTTACGCCCGTGATCATGGACAGCTCAGATCCATGACGGTGCCATGTCAGACTGCCCCCGGCCTGGACACGCATAATCCTGACCCGCTGCCCCTCTCCACCAAGCTCGGCGACGATGTTTTTAATGTAGGGGCTGCTCTCAGCCACGCGCGTCCACACGTACCCGGTGCGACCTTGATACGGGACCTCGGTAAGGTCGTCGTGGAGCGAGCCGTTAGGAGCGATCAGCGACAGCCCGCTCCAGAACTTCGCGATGTGAGCAGCATTCCTGCTCTTCGATCGAAATGGAACGAACAGAGCTGGATCGATGTTCGACAGCTCCGTCTGTAAGAGATCCGTGTCGTATCTCTTACCGAGGTCGAGGTGTGGGATTTTGTCGAGTTTGTCGACCAGATCAGCGAACTTCGACATTGCGATCCTTCTTGAGCGTTGGCCTGACGATGCCGCCGCTGAAACCTATTAGCCATCGGCCGGTCAGGATGAACAACGCAGCCCTGAAGAAGGCCAAGTTGTAGTAGAACTCGGCGTTGCAGCTGTGCGTCCAGTTGTCGCCACCCTGATACATACAGGCACCCTGGCAAAGCTGCAGGACTGGGCAGCTCTGGCACTCGGGACGCTTGCTCCAGTGCCGCGAGGTGTTCAGGGCGATATTCTCGAAGGTGCTGACGTGTCCGATCTTGTGGTTGCCGTTGGCGCCCACATTTTGGCACGTCATTACGTTGCCCTTCAGGTCGACCGCCAGATATTCCGGCAGGTCCATGCCGCACTTCTGGAAGAGCGACTCCGAGGAGCGTTCGTTGACGAGCGAGCTGACAGCTCGCTTCAGCTTGTCTTGGAGGGCCAGAGAGCGCAGGGCCGATCCATCCGCCAGCTTCCGCGACAGGGTATCGCTGAATTGACCCAGCTGGTCCTCCGAGAAGATCGAGGCGGGGTCGCTTGCGTAGCTGTGAACGACACCCTCGAACCCGACGTTGCACCCTGGGAAGCGGTCCTGAAACCACTCGATGATGGCGTTGACGTCGTGACTCGCAGGCGTCAGCACTGCGTTGAACGAAAAGCGCGGATGAAAGGTTAGCTGCGCGTACTGGATCATCGCAAGTTGGTGCGGATCGTCGAACGGGTCGCTCCCTCGCACAGCCTGACCGGGTCCGTCGTGGCTGATTGCCATCGAGAAGTTCCAGGCCTTGAGCTGGTCGACGATCTCCCGCGTGAGCAGCTCGCCGTTGGTGATGATCGAGAACCGCGCATTTGGGAACTTCGCGATCAGCGTCGGGGCGAGGATCTCGATTTTTTTCCAGTAGAGCAGCGGCTCGCCGCCCCATAACTCGACCTTCTCCATCCCTTCCGGGGCATCAATCCAACTATCGATGTTCGCCAGAAACTCGCTGGCGTCGCGCGTCGATGACGCAGCGGCCTTTTGAAGTTGCGCCGCCTGGAGGCAGTAGGCACATGACTTGTTGCAGCCGAGGCCGAGCTGGATCTTCAGCTTCTTGACCTGCCGAACCTTGCGTCCAGGCTGATCATAGTCCACCGCGACGAACGACCGGGCCTGCACCGACTCGCGTTCGAGAAGCGGGTTGTTGCTAAAGTCGACGGCCCTGAAGCCGTCATTGTCGAGCAGGCGCGATGTGTGCTGATCGTAGAACAGAGGCACGACCTCTCCGTCCTTACTCAGCATTTCAAGTCGGATCATTTGCGCTTTCGAGGTATGCCACCAGAGGCAGCGGATCAGAGAACCGGTAGATCGCCGTCGCATCGTCGAACGGTGACCAGGTGACCCTCCGGTATTCCTTCGGAGGCTGTTGGCCTCCCGGGATGTCGACGACCTTCTCACGGCTGTATTGCGTCAATTGGCAGTTTGGGTGAGCCGACACATGCCGGCCCTCCTTGCCCTCAAACAGGCGGCACCAGAACGTCGACACTCCTTCGGACCAGAAGAAGCCAATCCCCCAGTTCACGAGATCGACCGCGGCGTCGGACCACCAGGCGCCATCTCGCCGTGACAGGCCGGCGTCGGGATCTTCGATCACTGATCGGATGGTGACGTTGGTGCTGTCTGCCCAACGGGTAAAGTTGACCCAGGCGACGAGCTTTCCATCGTCATCGAAGTAGCCCCAGAAGTTCGACATCGCATGCTCAAAGCAGAGGTCCACATGATCCTTTGCGAGCTGGCGGAAGTTCTGCTTCTGTGGTGCCGATGGATCGTTGCACCACGCCGCCATCCCGCTCCCGTGCTTGTCGATGATGGCGCACATGTCCGGAGTGTCGGCTGGTGTGAGGAAGCGGATCGTTGGCATCGTTCGTAACCTTTCAGCGCCAGAGCTTGGCGCCCATCACAGGCTCTATGATCTTCGCCGTGAGCGGATTGGTGATTTCCAGCATTGTCGGACCCGCGAACGTTCTGCCGGCCAGCTCGACAGAGCCTTCCGCGACGTAGAGGTAACTGTTCGGCAGCACCTCGAACTGGTCACCGGCCTGACCGGTGACGAATGCGCGTTGCCAGAACACCGGCACCTGGCTCTTCGGGGTGATGCAGTGATACTCGCTCCCTTCCGCAGTAGCGCGGAGCCGGTAATTGTCGATGCCCGTTACGAACTGGGTGGCGCCGCTGCCGGCGGGGCGCGGGTCTGGCGCATGATCGCCGCCAAGAGCCTCGAACCCGCCCTTCGTGTAGATTGGAATCGTATGGAGTGGGCGGGCGTCGTCCTTGCCTTCAAGCAGATGAGCGATTGCCGGAGCGTCAGCAGCGGTCAGCCCCCGCGTCAACTCTGATGGAGGGCAGACGCGCTCTTCCCCGGCATGCGCCGTGAAGATGGTGATCGTGAAGTTCTCGAAACGGATGCGCCTGAACTGCATCGTCACACCTTTGGAGTTTCAACGGGCAGACCGACAGGATCCTCCATGGGACGATCGATCCGGTACGTGAGTTGACCTTCCAAGGACGCGGGGGCCAGTGCGGCCTCCCGCGCCAACATGGCGAGGTATCGCGCATGGAAGGCGGTCGACGGGAACTGCATGGCGATCGCGCCACGCTGCTCCTCAGCCGAATGGTTCAGAGGGATAAAGACCTGCTTGACCAGACTACCGAGCACCTGGTGCCTGTATTCGACGCGAGCCCAGCCGTCCGGACTGCAGTCGTTCACCCGGTAGCTGAAAGTGTTGCCAAGCTGGTCCATGATTACCTCATTTTGTGCATACGCAGTTGCAGTCGCAGGCGCAGTTCCACTCGTCGTGGCCCGATGTCCCGTAAAACCGGGACATTGGGAAATTGCTCGACGGGAACGTCGAGGTCTGGCTCGCGCCGTAATAATAGGTTCGACCAGCATAGTTGCTCATCGAGCTTCCCCACCCGAACACGCTGTTGACGGTCGAGAACGCGACGGCTCCTGAGGAAGGAACTGCCATTTTATACCCCCATCAGTGCTTCGATCTTTGCGAGACGCGCTTCAAGTCCGTCATTCTTGTCGGCAAGCGCCTTGATTCCCTCGACCAGGAGGCCCGAGATTTGCTCGTAGTAGATATTGAGCAGCTCGAGTCCCGACTTGCTATTCCCGTTCTCGTCCATGTCGAACGGGGCAAGTCCGACCGCTTCCGGGAGGACCTCACGCAGGTCCTGCGCCAGCAAACCAGCCTTCCGCCGCTTCTGCTCAGGCGCGTCCAAAACCTTGGCTAGCCTGCTCTGAGACCACGTAACACCGCGAAGTTTCCGGATTTTCACCAGCGCATCAGCGATGACCTGGATCTCGTCCTTCAGGCGAATGTCAGAGTATCCGTACGTGATGTCGCCTGTCGCGACGATCGAGCCGCCAGCGCCAGTTGGCAAAGCACCGACTCCAAGAGATCGCCGGAAATATCCGTCACCTGCAGCAGACACGCCGAAGCGCCAGTTCGCCCCATCCGACCATCCGCCGATTCGCCACCAGTTATCGCCATCGAGGCCGGCCTGCACCGCATAGGCACCGCGGTGATAGGTGACGAATGCGGCGCCCTGGTCAGGCGCATAGACCGCTAGGCCACCGTAGGTGTTGTGGTTGAAGCCGTATGTCTGTCCAGAGCTGAACTGGTGAATATGTTTGCCGGTCCACGTCGGCTGGATCGACATGTCGAGCCTGATGCTCGCATCCGACCGCATATAGGTCGTTGCCGTTCCGGCCGAAGCATTCATCGTCGCAGCCCCAGTCGGGGTCGCGAACGAGATGCCGAGGTTCGTCAGAGCCGCGGCCTTGTTCGGCAGGTCCCCGAGGTTCTGATCCTTCTGCAACCTCCCAGCCACCGAAGTGGTCAGTGCGCCGACGGCGCTCTCGTCGGACGCCAGCTGATCCGCGATCTCCTTGAGCGTGTCCAAGGTCCCGGGAGCACCATTGACCAGAGCGTCGATCGCGTTCTTGACGTAGGCGGTCGATGCCGCCTTCAGCGAGTTATCGCCGGCCGTGACGGTCGGTACTGTCGGGCTGACGGTGAAGTTGACAGAGGCGCTGAACGTGCCGCCGACGTCCTTCTTGATGTAGAATGACGGATCGAAGATCTGGGCGTTCGCCGCATAGGTCGCACACTGGTCGCGAGCTGCAAGAGCATCCGACTTCATCTGAGCGACCGCGGACTTGTCCTGACCGGTCTGGGTCGCGTACGTCGAAGCCGTGTCCCGATAGGCCTTCGCTGCGTCGCGGGCTGCCTGAGCATCCATCAACGCCTGCGTCACCACCTGCGGCAGCGCGGTGCCAACGTAGATGATCCAGTCCGAGAACGGTCCGGCATTGCCGAAAATCTGGATGGGCTGCAGGGTCAACTGGCCGCTGCTGCGGTTCCAGTTGACGAGCTTTGCGAACGCATAGTCGGTGGTGTTGGCCTGCCTGACGATCGTGACGAACGGCGATGGCGCGAAGAGGTCACGCTCTGCCTCATCAGGGATCGCGAAGGTCTGGGTGGTCGCGACGTTCAGCGTCACCGAGTTGTTGGCGTGCGCCAGCAGGAAGCCCTGCTCGGACACCAGCGCGATCTTGTCGAGCGCGGGCGCCAGAACGAGATCGAGACGGTTGAGTGCGAGTCCCTCGACGTAAGAGGTCAAGCCGCCGATGGCAGCAAGACCGTCCTCGTTCGAGTTGATTCGGCGGTCGAGGTCTTCGAAGCGCTGGTTCCAATACTCGGGGTCACCGAGATTATCCCTCGCCTTGACCCGATAGAATTGATCGTACCTGCGCGCCATCGGGCTTAGACCTCTTCGTAGCCGATGACGGCGTCACCGAGGCCAGCGATCAGGTTGCCCTTGACGATCACCTCGTGCCCGGGACGCGCCCAGATCTTGGGAGCGACCTCGATGGCCCGCGCGAGCTTCAGGCGATAGCTCTTCGCCGGATCGACGGCGAGCTTCGGAGGAGTATTCGTCGGCACAGCAACGGGTGCAGCAGCCGCCGGAGCGGCTGCGTTTTCAGTGTCGGCCATGAGGTTGGTTCCTTACTTGCTGTAGAACGACCGCTCGGCAACGTGGTACGTGACCTGCGGCGAGTTGGTCGTTCCGGTCTGCTCAATCGTGAACTGTGTGGTTCCGGCCGGCAGACTGAAGGTGTAGGTCTTCTCGTATCGCTTCGCCTTTGCATCCTTCAGCACCGTGACCGTGGTGTCGGGCGAGTATTCCGTCGAGCCGACCCGAACCGTCATCGCGTAGGTGTGCGGCGTCGGATCGAACATTTCGAGCAGGTTGACGAAGGTCAGGTTGTGCGTGACGTTCGACAGAGCCGGCACCGTCATCGTCGTCGAGACGTGCTTGAGGGCCGTCTTCGGCCGCGAGACATGGACGCGCGATCCCGTGAGATGCAGGATCGGCATCATGTCCCTGGTGCCGACGAAGCGAGCCCGGAACTGAGCCAGCGGCGGAGCGACCGCGAGCACGCCAGAGTTATCCTGGGTCAGCGGCTGCCACTCGCCGGTACCGTTCGGCCGCATCTCGTAGACAAGCTCGCACGAGCCCGGCACCCACTGCTCAGCGAGGATGTCGATGTCGCGGAAGCCGCCGTCGAGGTTGATCGGAGCGAACTCGATCGCGACCTGGGAGGAAGCGAACTGAGCGCCATAGACCTGGATCATCATGTCCTTGGTCAGGTCACCCATGTAGTAGATGCCGTCCGTCGAGTAGAAGAACGTACCGTCCAGATAGGACTGACCGTTGGTCATGCCGATCTGATGGTTCGCGTTCGAAATGAACACGAAGGCATAGCGCTTGCCCTTCGCGAGGAAGGTCGGCTGGATCGGACACAGGTTCCAACCCGTGACGATGTTCTGCTGCGCGTAGACCGTCTTTAGCACGACCTTTTCGAGGTCGGGCTGGCCTGCAGTCACCTCGCAGAGAGCGACGTGGATGTCTTCGTTCGCGGCCTTCTGGGTGATGTAGAAGCCCACCTGAGTCGCGATGATGTCGTTCGACACCAGGAAGGTCTGTGCAACCTGAGCACCAGTCACGGAGAGGTTCGTGGTGACCTCATACATGAACGGCTCTTCCCAGGTGTCGAGCCAGTAGTAGTCGGTCCGCTGTGACCAGGCGCCGTCACCGTTGCCGTGAACGTTGTAGTTGTTCGTGACCGTCGAGTATTCGATGGTGTTGAAGTCGTACAGATTGGTGGTGTCGACCGGATTTCCGGGCGTGCTCCAGGCGTTGCCGTTGGTGCAGACCGTGTAGCTTCCGCCGTACCGGATGCGGGTGCGGGACATGTACCCGACCTTCATCGAATGCACCTGGTAGCCGTACTGCGCGATGCCAAGCGACTCGGTGTAATTGCCGGTCTGGATCTTCAGCACGTTGGTGTATTTCGGCATCAGGTAGCCGCCGGCCATCGCCGCGTTCGGATCGTTCGCCGAGAACAGCGAGATCTCGAACTGGTTCGCGTTGGCGTTGTTGAAGCGGATGCCCTCCTCGACCCTGGCGTCGAAGCCCAGCAGCTTGCTGTTGGTCATGTCCGACTTCGTCTGATCGAGGAAGAAGTCGGTATCAAAGCCGGAGGCGTCAGCCGGATAGCGCAGGCTCTCCTTGACCCGAGCCAGGTCGAGGTAGATGCGGGACAGGTCGGAGGCGCTGCTCAGGCCGGTCATGCGGTTCGCGAGGTCGGCGAGGTCCGACGCCAGCGAGGTGACGCGCGGCTCGATGATCGACCGGAAGGTCTCCAGCAGGTCGGTCCGGATATCCAGTGCGTCGGTCGAGACGACCTTGTTCTGGTCCTGGATGTCGATCGAAACGATCTGCGTGGTGTCCAGCATCACATTCGCGATCACCACATGGGTGGCCGGGACAGCAGCCGGGACAGGGTCGGCAGCCTCGGCGCCGGCCGTGAAAACGATCTGGACGTTGCGGGAGCGGGTCATGGCGACCGAGCGCGGCTCCACGGTTCCCGTATCGACGTCCGTCAGATAGTCGCGCTGCTCGTCGTCGGTCTCGACCTCCTGGCCATAGGCCGAGATCGTCACGATGCGCCGGGCCGCTGCGGCCACGTAGGTGGCGAGCGACTGGGTCAGGACCGAGCGGAGTGCATAGACGGCGCCCGTATCGTAGACGCGACCTGCGCCGACCGTGACCTCGACCTGCCCGGTCTTGGTGATCATCAGTCCGGAGTACTTCCGTGTCGCAGAAACGGCATCGGCGACAATGTGGTCCATCGCCGTCTGAACGTATTCCTGGATGTTGTTGTGATCGGTCGCGGTCTGTTCCTGATAATCGCGAAAGATGACTTGCTGGTCCATCTAAGGGCCTCTTGCTGCGAACGCGAAAAGGCCCACCGTCCCCGCGGACGATGGGCTTAATGCATTCTGGTTATTGTCAGATGATGATCGGGCTGCCCGCGAACCGCGGCAGGCCGGCGACGAAGCCAGGCTTGGTGTCGGTATCGAGCAGGATCTTGTCGGTCATGCGCTTGGCCGCGATGATGGCCTGTCGGTTCTTGGTCATCAGCGTGCCGTCATGCGGCGTGAAGAAGCGCGTTTTCGGAGCAAATGGCTGCGCGAGACGTGCCTTGTATTTGCTCCACCGCGTCTGCATCTGGATCTTCAGCTCGGCCGAGTGCGGCTCGATGCCATACCGCCCGACGCCCATGAATTGGATCGATGGACGTTTGGCGTCTGCAGCGGACCCGTCATTGACCGCATACCGCTCGTAGGTGTGGTACGGTGCCATTGAGGGCACGAAGAACCGCTTGTGGATGGGGCGACCGGAATAGACGGCTTTGCCTTCCTTGCCGGAGATGGTGATCAGCTCCGGCGTGGTTGACACCGGCTCGATCTGCGGACCGACCGCTCTGCGCCATGGCGCGATGACGATCGGGGCGATCGTGACGATCCTGCTGGCTGCCGTGGATGGGATCGGAAACTTCTTCTTCAGGCCAAGCGGCGTGTTGCAGAATGTCGAATACGGCCGGACAGCCTTGATGTAGAGCCTGAAGTAGGTACCTTCGTTGTCGATCTTGGTGTCGGTCTCGACACCATTGACGACCCAGGACGCTCGCTTCGAAAGCCGCGTGATCGCCTCATTCGGCGTCGGGAACTTCTTCTTCAGAAAGCTGCTGTAGCGGCTTCCGCCTGAGAAGATGCGACGCCGGGCGGCGCCGCGCAGGTAATTCTGGTAGATCCGAACCTGCGGCAGCTTGGCGAGCCAGGCTTCCCGCTGCTCCTTGTTGAGCGAGGGGCCTGAGAACACCTTTGCCGGCGGCGTCGTGGCCTTCAGGACCTTGCTGTCGACGAGGTCGACGTAGGTCTCGATGGCCTTCAGCGTGCCCTTGATCTGGTGATGCTTGATCGCATTCGCGACCACGCTCCGGCGCTTCGTCAGCGGCCATTCCGAGTCCCACAGGTCTACCGAGACAGCCCAGGCCAGGTAAGGCAGCAGGTTCTCAGGGCAGGTCCACGGATTCCAGAGCTTCCGGATCGGGATGTCGATTTCGAGCAGGCGTTCGACCTGGGAGGCCAGCGTGCGCTCGTACTCCGTCGCATTCGGGGACAGGATGTGATCCATCCTGCGCGTCGGGAACGGGGCCATGGCTTACTCCAATCTAGTCGGGAGCGGCGTGACCTTCGCGGAATCGATGACGACGCACTGGTCATTGCCGGCCACGACATCGGCAGCCGGCGAGATCAGGTCGACGTTCTGGACGCCATTCTGGTTGAGCGCCGAAATGATTGCCGACCTGGTCAGATCGCGTCCGATCATGGAGACGTTGGTGCGGACCTTCGTCAGGGCCGTTCCGATGTCGCTCATGACCAGTGCGGCATCGGGTCCTGGATACAGCGTGACGTTGGCAACGATCTGCGTCCGCAGCGGCATGACCGGACAGACCGAGATGACGTCGGTCAGCGGCTTGATCCCTTTCTGGTTCAAGCGCTTCACGACGTTGGCGATGATGTCCTTGGTCGGTACCGGGTCGGTTCCGCTCTGCATGACGGCGACTTTGACGCCGCCGAATTTGTTGACCTTGGTCGCCGTTGCGTCGCGGATGCGGACGTCGGCGCTCAGGGCCTGGAAGATGTAGGCTCCCTCGGAGCCGGCCGTCGAATAGGCTTCTGGCGCCATCTGAGCGCGGCGCCGGAGGCTGTCATCCAGCTCGTCCGGCAGGCGCTCAACGCCGAAGAAGGCAGCCAGGTTTTCGAGGTCCGCGCCCTTGGCGAAGGCCAGCATGACGGCGCGTGCAGCGGCGTTGACCCGCGCTCGCACCAGGACCTCGCCGTAGGCCTGCGGCTCCAGGATGACGTTGGTCGGAGACTGTTCGAGGGCAAGCGCTGCCTTCAGCTTCGGGTTCTTTTCGAGAACCTCGTCCTTGTAGCGCTGGAGCAGAACCTCGTAATCAATGGTCTCGATGACGTCGGGTGGGGGAAGACGCGCGAAGTCGATATACAGCGCGGGCGACGTGTAATTGGGCATTCAACCCTCGCTAGATGGTGACCGAAGTTCTCCGCAGCACCTGCTCTACGAGGTCGATTCCATCGATGGTGATCGTGATCGCACCGGTCGCGTCGGCCTCGTCAATAGCCACTCGCGTGACCTTGAACTCCGGCTCGTAGGTGTTGATCGCGGCGATCGCGGCCATCATGCCGGACATCATCGTCTCCTCGTTGGAGGGCTTGTCCTGCATGTCCTGAAACTTCGACCCCCACCACGCCCGCATCAGGCGAACCTTGAGGCGGGTGGTGAGGATGACGAAGATGCTCTGCTTGATCCGGGGCCAGCCCTGGATCAGTTCGCCGGTCTCACGATCGATGTCGACCAGGTGCTCACTTGGAAGCGTTGCCATCGGCCGGCTTCTCCGAAGCAACGGCACCGAGCACCTTGGTCTCGACAGCCTTCGCCGCGGTCACCGCCTTGGTGACGGTCTCCTCGACCTTGGCCACGACGGCCTCGGCCTCTTCGACCTTCTCCTGCACGACGTGCTTGAGATACTTGACCTCAGCCTCGACCGCGGTGATGACGGAGCCGGCCGGCACCATGATGCCCTTGCGCCAGAAATCCTTGATAACTTCGTAGGTCTTCATTTTTCTTCTTTCTCGCTACGCGATCTTGGCCCAGACCACCTGAGATGGTCCAGCCTCTGTCATAACGCGCTGGTCAGCCTGCTCATTGGGTCCGGAGACTCCGAGGTTGACGCGCTCCTTCGTGATGTTGACCCATCGGCCATCGACGCCGGCCGAGCAGCTGTTCGCGCCCTTCACCTCGACGTGGTCTTTGTGGAATGTGACTGTCGTCCCATCGCCGTGCTTCAGGACAATCGCGTCCTGGTCCAGCTTGATGTTGGCTTGGTTCTCACCGTAGGTGACGTTCAGGTAGTTCTCAGTCCACTTGACGCTGGCCTTCTTGTCCTTGAACTGGATCTTGACCTGGTTCTCGTCCATCAGGACGTCGCCCTTGGCTCCCTTTTCGCCATAGCGGACGTTGACCAGCTTCTCATCCTGCCTGTAGTAGGACTTATTCTTGCCGACCGTCTTGAGGATCTTCTCCTTGTCGGCCAGCTGCCGCGTGACGCCGTCATCGCCCTCTTCCGGCACTTCCGGAAGCTTGGGCGGCTGCGTCTGCTGTGACTGCTGCTGTTGATCGGACGATGAGGCATCCGAGCTGCTCGTGTCCGAGCTGCCAGATCCGCTTCCACCTCCACCGCCGCCACCTCCTCCACTGCCGCCTGCAAGGCTCGCCGGGATGCCGGCCGCTCCGCCCGCGCCGCCGCCGATCATCTGACCGACGACGCCCATGAGGTTGCCGGAGGCGACCTGGTTGGCGATGCCGGCGAGATTGCCGAGTTGGGACAGCCCTGGGAGGCCGGACAAGTTGGCGAGCTGGCCAACATTGGCGAGCTGGCCGAGGTTGAGGCCCGACAGCTGCGAAAGGCCCGCCATGTTGGCGATGTTCGAGATGTCGAGGTTGGCGAGGTTGCCCAGGTTGCCGAGATTGCTGAGGCCGCCGAGCATGCCGGAGAAGTCCATGCCGCTTAGGCCGGCCATCTGGCTGATGCCTGCGAGATCGCCGAGACCAGAGATATCGCCGAGTCCCGTGGGGGCGCCCTGCTGCTTCTTCTTGGTCTTGATGATCAGGTGGTTCGAATCCTTGGTCTGGTGGATCCAGTGCTGCTGATCCTCTTTCTCGTGGATCAGCCCGACCGTCTCATCCTGCTTGCCGTGTGGCGATGGCGTGTCCGGGCCGTAATGGAACGGCTCGACCGTCCCCAGCTCGGGGATGCCGCCGACCGAGCGCAGGATGCCGTGCATCCCGATCTTCGGCGGAACCGAATACTTGATCGTCGCATGCGAGTGGCTTTGCCAGGGCTGCCAGTCGCTCTTGAAGGTGTCTTGCTTCGAGTAGGTCTCATTCCCGCTCGGGGTCTGATCCTCGCCGTCGTTCATCTTGACGTACCAGCGATTCTTCTCGAACTTGACCGCGACGATCTTTCCGAGCCGCTCCTTGTTCTGGAACTTGCGCTCCAAATCCTGGAGCCGGCGCTCCATCGCGTGAATTGCACGCACCATTACGGCACCTCGGGTGTCACATCGACCGTCTCGTCGCCGGACAGACCCGCTGCAGTCTCCACATGACCGAGGATCTTTGCCTTGGTGCTCGGCACCTTGGTGACCATCTGGCCGCTATTCCAGACGAAGTCTCGCTGCAGCACCTTGTTGGTGCCGATCATGAGATCGCTGTGCCACTCGACCACGCCGACAGAGACGCCTTCGCGCCTCAAGACAGGCTGGCTGATGCGCTTGAACTGGACGTTCTGAGCAGGAGCGGCATCGGGATGTCCAAACTGATTTTGATGAGCCCAGGTGGCCACGGTCTCGACCATGTCCCAGGCCCGCGAGTCGCCATCGAGCGACACGTATTTGTTCTCGTCGATCAAGACCACGACAACCCGGAGCAGAGCATTCAGCTCGCCCGTGAAGGTCGGATCGCTCTTCGAGGCCATCACCGCGACGCGAGCGCATGGCGTCTTCAGCGTCCAGTCGGCGATGTCTTTCTCATCGAACAGGCCGTCGTACCATTCGACGTCCATTGTCGGGTACAGCGTCTTGATCCCGTCGATGATCTTCTGGCGGAAGTCGACGACTTTTCCCATCATCAACCTCCGTGCGCGATATGGTCGCGGAGCATTTTCGAGATGCGTTTGACGTTCTCTTCCGAGAAGCCCATGAACGGACGCGCCGGCACCTTGTCGGCCTTGCTGTAGCGCTTGCCGCCACGCCGCGCCTTTCGGCCGGCATGGTTGAAGCCCTCCTGCATGAGCGATGCGTATTCGGTATCCGCCGTCAGCTCGAAGCCGTGGTCGTTCACGTCAGTGACCTCGATGCTGCGGGACAGCTCGCCGCTTTCGAACAGCGGCCTGTCATGCCCCTTCAGCGCGATGGTCACGTCGGACAGCGCAGCCCACAGCTCACCCTCTGGCGAGCGCTTGGTGCGAAGGATGCGGTTGATGGTGGCACGCTGCATGTACTCGGCAGCCTGCTCCATCACCGGATGGAGGTGCTCGGCGTCCTGTAGCAGCTTGGTGAGGCGGGCATTGAGGCGGGCGAGGTCTTCGGCATTCAGATCGACCGCAAAAGCGCCCATCAGGCCCTCCCGCAGTCGAACGACCGGCCACCTCGTGTGACGTTCGGGTTCGTGGTCGTGGTCACCGGGTTGCCATTGGCATCGGTGCCAGTCGTGGTGACCGGCGGCAGGCCGAGGCCGACCTTGCCGGAGGAAATCTTCTCGAGGATTGAAAGCGCGTCCTCGTAACGCACGCGCATCTCATCGGTCCGGCCAGTCCGGCCGAGTGCGATCTTGTAGACCGCGATGTCGATGGCGCAGTTCTTGACGATGCCCGGCGTCGGGACAACCGGGACCGTGTATTGCGACGACAGATAGGCGTCGCAGATCTCGTCGGCGCCGTCGAGTCCACGCTGGACAACCAGCGGGTCTGGTATGCCGTCACGGTCATAATCGGCTATGCGAACGAGGAGATCGGTCCCATAGAGATCGTCGATGTCATCCTTGGTCGCGTAGCCCATTATGAACCTCTGTCAGGTTACTTCTTCTTGGTCTTGGTGGCCGCAGCAGCGGCTTCGGCAGCAGCCTTGTCGGCAGCTTCCTTCTCAGCGGCTTCCTTGGCAGCAGCTTCAGCAGCAGCCTTCTCAGCAGCTTCCTTGGCGGCGGCTTCGGCAGCGGCCTTTGCAGCAGCATCGGCTGCAGCGTCGTCGGCCGACGCATTGCCGTGGAGGTTGGCGAAGCGCGCGGCGCGCACCTCGGGCGATACGATCCGCTGCTTGCGCAGACGAATGTTCGCAGCCGCCTCACGGGCTCGGAAGCCAGTCGTTCCAATCATGGATGTCTCCAAATAGCGAAAAAGCCCTCCCCGGCTTTCACCGAGGAGGGTCGATTTCAGTTCCTACCGTCTGAGGTCAGACGATTAGGAGCCCAGCTTGTGCTTGAACGCGACGATCCGGATGACCTTCGGATCGTAGACGCGCTGCCAGTTGGCGACGTCGGCCAGCTCGGAGTTCGCGGGGGTGACGCCGACCTGGTTGGCGCCGAGCCACTTGATGCCGCGGGGATGCATGACCCACTGGCGGCGCTGCACGATGTACTCCTGGCCCATGCCCTTCAGAGCCTGGCGCTCGACCTCGACCGGGGTCTTCGGCGACTTCTCGCCGTAGCCGATCGCGCCGGGGCCAAAGATGTAGGTGGTGAACACGCGGTTCGCGCCGGAGCCAGTCACCGGCATGCTGTCGTCCACGATGACGGTCTTCCCCATGTAGGTCGGGATCGTCAGCTTGCCCTCGGAGTCCGGCATGAACTCGATGAGGTCGGCCTTGACCATCGCCTTCAGGGTCAGCGAGTGGACGGCGACGGCGTTCAGGCCGCCCTGCTCGTCACCGAGCAAGAACGCGGCGTCGATGAACGAGTCGGCGTCGAAGTTCTCGGCACCGCCGGTCAGGCCGGAGATGTCGTTGACGTTGGCTGCCATGCCGGCCGAGCCCATTGCGCCCGCCAGGGTCGCGAGCAGAGCGGTCTGCATGCGGCGATTCCACCACTCGGCGAACCGGTTGGCGATCAGCTGGATCGGGTCGGCGCCGGACAGGTCGGACGACAGGTCGGACGCACCGAACGCCTTGCCGCGCAGCAGCTTCACGGCCACGTCCTGGCCGGTCGAGGTCTTGCTGACGGTCAGGTCGCTGTTGTCGTCGAGCACCTGCTCGGCGTCCGCGGCGTCCAGATCGTTGAAGAACGGCATGTTGACGGTCTTGCCGCTGATCTCCGCGTCGATGACGCTGGTCAGGTCGGTGATGATGCCCGACTGGAACAGGGCCGACTTCTGCGTCGAGAGCACCTGCACGTAGTTGTTGAATTCGGTCGGGACGATCATGTCCGCGAGACGAGTCTCAGTCATTTCTCACTCTTGCTTTTGTTGAGACGGCGTTTGCGGCTGCTTGCATTCAAGCAAACGCCCGGACAGAATCCGGGCGCATGCAATTGTTCGGATGGGCGAGAAGGGTTACTTCACGCCGGCCGCTGCTTTCAGCTGCTTGGCCAGTTCGGGTTTTTGGTTCGACAGCAGCATCTGCTGCGTCATGTTCCAGGTGTCCTTCATCCAGGGGTTGGTCTGACCACCACCTGCCGGAGGATTGCCGTGGGTGCCGGGTTGCGTTCCCAGACCGCGCTTCTCTTCCGGCTTGAAGAGCGAGGCGCGGCTCTCGCGGATCTCGGCGACGAGATCGGCGACAGTGAAGGGGGTGCCATTCACGTCCTTGATGCGGGGGTTGCCGTTGGTGTCGAGCACCTGGACGGAGACCTGACCGTCCTTCATGGACGTCTTGACGAACTTGGACACCAGCAGTTCGACGGCATCCCGCGCGTCGTCCAGTGGGTTTGCTTTTGCGACTTCAGACTTGATCTGGCTGTCGGCCATGATCGTCTGCAGTTGCCCCGTGAGGCTCTCGACCGTAGCGTTGGCGTTCTTGACCTGGGTGCTCAGCTCGGTCTCGCGCAGAGTCCACTGCGCGGTGAGCTGACCCTTCAGGGTCTCGAACTTCTCGCCTGCGATCCGATCCGCCTCTTTCGCGGGATCGAGCTTCGACAGTCGTTCTGCGGTTTCAACAGCCGTCCTGGCTGCGTCAGGGGTGATCTCTCCGAAGGCGGAGACACGCTCGATCGCGGTACGAGCCGCGCCGGCATCGAGGCCTTCGTAGGGCTTCAGCTGCTCTTTGAGGACTGCAACGTTGTTGCGCTCCGCTCCGAGAGCCGTCTTCAGGCCCTTGACGTCGTCGAGTTCGTAGCCTTCGGCCGGCGTGACGTTGAGGAAAAACTTCCCGTTCTTCTCGACGTAAAAGGCGCGATGGGCTTCATCGACGGTGTTGATATCGGTGACTACTGCTTTGAGCATTCCAATCCCTGGAAATGCGGGGCATCCCGCCCCTCGTGATAAAAGACCGCTCAAGCATCCCGCCTGAGGGTCGGTGATATCCCCGAGGATCCGGGGAATCGGAGATGCCAGCAGCGATCGTTCCGAGGCCGTCCCGGCGCTCGGTTGGTCATTGCTGGCGAATTGGATGGCTGGCACGGCAGGTCTCGAACCTGCGACCTCCTCGTTAACAGCGAGGCGCTCTACCGTCTGAGCTACATGCCAACGGAAAATGTTCAGCGGCGGCGCGGGCGTGCGGCACGCTCTTGGATATCTCTGCTCGTCTTGTGCGGGATGCGAGCTGAGACCGCTGAAGCCGCGCTCGACCATTCAAGGGAGCGCGGAACCGAAAGAGGTGGCCCGCCGGGCCAAAAAAATGCCCGCCAGGCGCGAACCGGGCGGGCAAGTGTGAGTGAGTGACCGATGCAGAAAAGCCGCCAGGGAGGTCCCGAGCGGCTTCTGGATGCTCTATGGAGAGAGCGTCGGATTACGCTGCGATCTGCAGCTCCTTGACGGGTTCGAGCTTGTCGAACTCCTCCGGTTTGGCGAACTGGATGGTGTCATCCTCGGTCAGGAGGACGACGTCGCCAGCGGCACAGGATTGCACGCCCCACGCCGACGACATGGTCAGACCCCCGAGGGAGTTGACCTTCAGCTCACCACTCTGCAGACGGCTGACGAGCCATTGCGGCGCGACCTCCTCGGCAGCCTGCCCCCAGAGGGGCAGTTTGAACGCTTGGACCAAGATCTTGCGGTGAAACAGGTTCATTTGCACACTATCTGCATTTCACCTGACTTGAACCACAATATACGCCCTTTGTCAAGTGTTCTGCAAACAGAAATGCAAATCGTGGAACTCAGCCATAGATCCAGACGTGGATGATGATGTAGAGGATGAAAATCCCCATCAGCGCCTTAAACGGGTGCATCAGGACCGGCTGCATCATGAGCCAGAAGTTGGTCTTCTCCTGCTCCCGAACCAGCCGCTCCAGCGCGAGCTGCTCGGGCGTCGGAGCTGGGGCCGGAGGTGGCGACGAGACGGGGGCCGGTGCCGCGCGTCGCGGCTGAACGCCTTCCTCGGGCAACCCCAGAAGCTTCTCCCACCACTTCAGCTTGACTGGTTCCATTGACCGGCTTCCTCCCCTTGACCGTGAACTTCGGCTCGAAGCAGATCGGGCAGCACCAGTATTCGTCACCGATCAGCTTGCCGAAGGCCACGACCGAGCGAGGGATCATCCGCACCAGCTCGCGCACGGGCGTGCCCTGCCTGTTGGTGCAGGGCTCGCACACGTAGCCTTCGCATTTGAATGAAAGCTTCTCGGTCATGGGCTGAACCGCCTACAACTTGCACGAATGCAAGTCAATTAGAACTGCGGCGTCGGGCGCGTCGAACCATTCGGGAAGTTCGGCTTCGGCTGAGTTTGGTTACCCGCGGGTGGTGTGGAGGCATTGCCTCCGGCTGGCGCCGCGGTGCCGTTGCCTGCCTTCGCCGGATCTGCCTGGGTCCACCGACCCGGCAGCATGTTCTCGCCGGCCGCCTGCATGTTCTCGTCAACAGCCTGCCACAAAGCAAGTTCCGCCTTTAGGTCGAACTCGTCGCCGAGCAGGTTGCGATCCCTGATCTCCTGCAGCAGCACTTCGCGCGACAGGCCGCGCTGAGACCACAGAGTGACGAGCTGGGCGACCTCAGCCAGGCGGTCGGCTGTGTTCGAGAACTCGGTGTTCAGGACCACGTTGACGTTGGAGTAGTCGGCGCCGGTCCAGTTGCCCATCATGCGGATTGCGCGCTCTAACGCATCCTGACAGTTGATCGCCATGTCGTGGACAACTGAGTGGACTCTGGTCTCCTGGATGTCACGCTCGTTCTGCGGGACGTACTGACGGTGCGTGCCCGTGACCGGGTTCAGCGCCATCATGTCCATCTGCATTTCGAGCTTCTCCAGATCCTTCATTCCTGAGTCGATCGCGGTGCCGCGGGGCTCGACGTAGTACCAGCGGCCGTTGGCCTCGGGTGCGTACAGCACCTTGTAGGGTCCGATGGCGAACTGCGCCTCGTCTTCCGGGTCGATCTGGACGCCGGAACAGGCCAGCATCGGGAAGCGGGCGGCCGACAGGATCGACCGCTGATCCGAGCTGGAGATCCAGTGCTCGATCTGCTTGTAGGCGAGGTCGATGAAGACCGGCCGCACCTGGTAGTCTGCTTCCTTCTCTCCGGCATAAAGGGTGACGAACGGCACCTCCGTCATATTGGTGAGCGGGGTCTCTTCGACGAATGTCCAGTTCGAGCCGCCAGAGGTGGCGAGCTGTTCCCAGAGCTGCACGATGCCCTTGCCATTCGACGTCGGGTCGATCTCAATGACCCGCATCTGGTTGTAGAGCACCTCCTTGAAGCCATCGCGATCGGCGCGCTGGCCTCGGATGCGGACGTGGACGGTCTTGGTGTCGCCGCCGACATACGCATCGTAGGCCGCGGCCACGTCGTCGACCTTGTACATCTTCATGAATGGCCGTGCGCCGGAGGCCTTCTGGTCCGCCAGGCTCTTCATGTTGTAGGTGTCGGGATGGTCCACCAGAATATGGCACATGCCGTCCAGCATGGCATTATTGAAGAACTGGTGGGCGAAGACGTGCAGGTGTGTGCCGATCAGGTCGATGTCCTGAACCCACAGATCGAGGTTCGGATCGCTGTGGATCACCTTCAGCAAGGTGCGGAAGGGCTTGGCTGATGCAGCATCCACCGCCTCGCGCAGCTTGTTGAGAGCGAACGTGGATGCCAAGCGCGACGCATAGCGGCTGTCGGATTCCTTCTCGTACTGAGGTAGGAATGTCGCCCCTTGGGCGCGCATGGTCTCGGTTCCGCCATAGACGGCGCGGAGCATCCTCGTGCGCTGCTGCATGGTCGTCGCGGCTGACGACAGCAGTCCAGGGTTACCGTCCTTGGGAGACGGCGTATACTTGATCTGTTGGATGGCGGTTGCCATGGTGGTGAGATGTCCTGACGTTACCAGTCAAGGACCGCCGCTCTCTTCGGACCGAGGAGTGAGTTGAATGCGTCGGCAGCAGCATCGACCTGGTCGTCGTAGGTGCCGAGTGGGAAGGTCTCCAGCTCGTCCGTGAAGACGGTGTTCCAGGAGCCTGGGACCATCTTGACGTTGCCGGCTTCCGCCTGCGCAGCGAATGCGGCAGCACGGACTTCCTTCGATCCTGTGGGGCGGGCAGTCTTAACGATGTAGCCGGCGAGCCGGCGAATGAAGCCCTGGACCTGGCTCTTGCCGGCCTGGCCTGGGTCTTGCGGGAGAAAGATCTGGACCGAGCGACCGTCGTTCTTGGCGGTCTCCTGGATCTTCTTCTCGACTTCGAGCGGCGATCCACGGAAGCGGATGACATGCTCGATGTAGAAGACCCCGTTGGAGTCCTTCGACATCAGGACGCCAACCGTGTAGTCGCCGTCAGAAGATGCCGCCAAATCCCATGCGCGGACCTTTGCCCGGCGCGGGGGAAGCTCAGCAACGGCGACCGGAGCGAACCAGTCAGCGCGGAACATGCCACCGTCGTCAGACATCGGCTGCTGCTGGTACAGGGCAGAGAACGAGCGCTCGCCGAGAACGTCGAGGCGATCCTGCAGAGCCGCGTAGGAGAAGCGGTGCGGAGCCAGCGGCTCGTTCGGCTTACGTCCGAGCGCGTCGCCCGGGACAGTGCCATCCTCGTTGAGGATCAGCTCACCGTCGGGTGTTTTCTTCACCCATGGCAGCGCCGGCAGATACAAGATCTCCCAGGGGAGGCCCTTGCCATCTTCCATGGCCTCAATGATGCGGCCGGCGATGTCGTCGTAGTGCCAGCGGGTCAAAGTCAGAATGATGGGCGCGTCTTCTTCGAGACGGGTGTAGACGACGTCGCGGTACCAGTCCCACTGGTCGTCGCGGAACGTTGCCGACTTGACCTCTTTGCGGTCCTTGATCGGGTCGTCGATCAGGAAGAGATGGGCACCCTTACCGGTGGTGCCGGTGCCGACGCCAACCGCGTAATATTGGCCGCCGCCGGACTCGTCCGTGAGCTGCCATTCATCGGCAGCGCGGATGTCGGGCCTGATCTTGATGTGCGGGAAGAGTCGCTCGAACTCCTTGCCCTTGATGATGTCTCGGACGTTTCGGCCGAAGCCGGTGGCGAAGTCGCCGTTGTAGGATGCCGAGATGATGTTCTTCGACGGATTCCGTGCCATGAACCAGGCGGGGAAGCGCCTGGTCGACAGCTCTGACTTTCCGTGCCGCGGCGGCGCGAAGATCATCAGCCGTTTGCACTCGCCGCGTTCGACACGCTCAAGGGCCTCTGCGATCTTGTAGTGGAACGGATCAGCGTAGTATTTCGGGAGTGTGTAGGTGGTGAAATCGATGAGGTGCTCGCGGCCCCTCCTACGACGCAGGATCTCGGCCGCTGCCTCCTCGGGGGAGACATCGGTGACCAAATTCACGATGATGGCCTTTTAGAACTTGAAGCCCGGCGCCTGGATCGTGAGATCGTCTTTATTGGCGGAGCGCGACTGGACTTCAAACATCACGGTAGGGGCGCCGTTGGTGATCGGGTCGCCGTAGAAACGGATGGTGCGGAGCCAGTTTCCATCGGTTTCCTGGACCAGGTCCGACACGGTGATGAGACGGGCGTCTTCCAGATTCACCTTCTGGTGCAGTGTGCTGAGCGCGGACATCTTCTTGATTTTCTCGAGTTTGTACTCCGGCCGATGCATCGAGCACCGACCAGAGCGACGCCGTGCGTCTTACGCTGGGAATGCCGTGGCGACAGGGGCCACAGGCTCGGGTATTGACGCCGGTTCTGCCCGCATGGGCTCCGGCTTGACATGAGGCGCGGCCACCACCATCGGCGGCTGCCGCATGAGCGCGGCGATGCGTTACCGGCGCACATCTTCTTCAAGTGGACGCCGGCTTCCCATCAATGAACGCTCTCTGGCTTCTCCTCAGCCTTCGGCTTCTTCGCGCGGCTCGCGAGTTCGAGCAGCTCATCCTCCGACATCTCGGAGGCCTCCTTGCGGACATTGAGGTTGGTGTGGTTCTCGTCCTTCTGGCCGAGGTAGTTCTTGCCAAGGAAGATGGAGGCTGGCGCGTTCTTGTCGGCCAGTGCCATCTGCTTACGTCTCAGGGAGACCTTGGCGTGCTGCAGCCCGTCATCCCAAACCTCACGCGCCTCAGGATAGACGTTGAAGAAGTTGGTCAGGGTGCGAGGGCTTACGCCGAGGATTGCGGCAGCCTCGTCTTGTGTGCCGAAAAGGCGGGCAATCTCGGCCAGAGCACGTAGCGTGTCCTCGTCAGGTTGAAGTTTCGTCTTGCGACGGCCGATCGGGCGGGCGAGAAGCTCATCGAGAAACTCGGTCTCTTTGGCGTCCTTCTCGGCGGCGGCTTTGGCTGCGGCTTCGCGAGCAGCCGCCTCCTCTTTCGTCGGCCGGCCGCGGCGACGCTTGGGCAGGTCGGTCATTGTTCTTCTTCTTGTTCAGTGGGGCCTGTCTTCGACCTGCACTCGGCCATCGCTCTTGATGTCTTCGATCGAGATCGCAGTCACCAGGCCTTCACCAGGCCATTCGACCAGGATGTATTCTGCCTCGTTGTGATCGTCGGTCTCTTCGTCGAAGCGATCGAACATGGCGATGATCGGAACGGCGAAACCGCCGTCGTAGACGATCGACATGGAGTCGAAGTCGATCGTGGAGCCTATTCCTTGGCCCCGGGAATCGCCGTCTTGATCCATTGCAAAATCTCAGCCTTGGAGCCGGCTCCGATGCGTGTTGCAGTCACGACGCCTTTGTCGATTGCGACGAGAGCTGGGATCTGGTTCACGCGGTAGAGCTGAGCTGCATTCATGCACTGCTCGACGTCCGCGACATAGAAGTCCACCTTCCCGTAGAGCTGCTTCTCGATATCATCCAACAGCGGCTTCATAGCCTTGCAGGGGTTGCACCAGCGAGCCTCGAACTTGACGACAATGGGACGCTTGGCCCCGTGGATCGTTTCGAGTGTGGTGGTGTCCGTGATGGATTTCATCGACTGAAGATCTTCTTGAAGGCCGACACGCCGCCGATACCGCAGACGGTCAGGATGATGTTGTTCTGCATGTTAGCGTACATGCCGGGCAACGATGCGACATGCCAGCTGCCGATTTCATGGCCGAGCAGCGGCATGGAGTCGAAGACGACAGCCGCGGCGTGCGATAGGAAGATGCCGAACGCCACCGGCACCATCCAGGCCGTGAACCAGTGTTCACGGTCTGCGGACCGCTGCTGGTTCACCATCCTGGCGATTTCGATCTTCGATCTGATGTCCTCGACGCCGATGGTCGTGTCAGCGCCGACCGCCGCCTTGTATTTTTCAAGGTCAGCGTCGGTCTTCTTGTTGAGCCAGGTCAGGAGGCCGTTGGCCAGACCCGGGATGAGAGAGAGTAAAGCCCACATGATCGTTATCCGTTAAAGCCGTTCGAGCGCGCCCAGCTCAACAGAGCCTCGATCTCCGTCTGCTGCGCCTTGATACCTTCGATGAGCACGGGAACGAGCTTGTCGTAGGCGACGGTGCGCCAGCGTTTTCCGTCGTTACCGTCGTCTGGAATCGAGAGATTGACGAGTTCGGGCAGGACGGCCTCGACCTGGTCGGCCAAGACCCCGATGTCACGTTCGCCCGACCTTCCAATCAGCTTCGTCTTACCGTTCCAGGTGAAGCGCACGCCGTCGAGCCGCCCGATGATGTCGAGTGCATCTGCGATCCTGACAATGTCGTCCTTCAGGGCAGGATCCGAATAGGCGGTGATGTTGCCGCCTGCAGTGACGTTGCCTGACGGGTCCGAATAGAAGGACCACGGTGCACGAGACCAGCCACCGAACCCGAAATATCCGTCAGCTCGGATGCCGAGCTTCAGCGCGTACGAATCGTTCCAGAAGGTCATGCCGGCGAGATTGCTGTCGCCGCTGCTGGGGGCGCGACAAACGAAGCTGCCCCTCGTTGCGCCGCCATCTTGCGACATGGCCATGCTGGCCGAAGCGCCGGTCAGCGATCCCGTCAACTGGACTGAGCCGTTGAGCGGCACATAGCTCGCCGGGTTGAAGTTCCCGGCGTGCCAGACACCATTGCCGCTGACAGTCAGCGTCGTGAAGGTACCATTGGTGAAGCGAGAGTCGTCGCCCGCAGCGACAGTGCCCGAGGCAGTGCCGACGTTCCTTGTCGCCGCGCCACCAAGGCCGGAGATGTCGCTGTAGGACAGCGTCACCGCACCGACGCGACCGGCAACGCTGGTCACTTCCGTCGCAAGTCCGTCGATCTTGTCCCAGGTGGTACCGTTGAAGACGATGCAGTCGCCCTGGTTCCACTGCGAGATGCCGTCGATCGCAGTCGTGCCGGCGACAGAGACCTTGTAGAGGGTGCCCTTCCTGCCGGTGCCAGAGGCAAGAGCCGGCGTGTTCGTAGAGGCGTTCCAGGTCCCCTGATAGTTCACAGAGCCGATGAGTGGCGCCACCGCGTTCGTGACGTAGGCCGTCGTTGCAATCGCCGTACTGTTGTCGCTTGCGGCGGGCGTCGGAGCAGTCGGGGTGCCCGTGAAGGCTGGCGAGTTCAGCGGAGCCCGCGTCGTATCGACAGGATGGACATGATCCTCGTGTGCCCACCTCGCGCTCGAGCCGACCGTTCCTGAGCCGCTGGGCGCGAGAGGCGTCGCGGTGCCGATCTTCGCGTCAACATAGGCGGTCGTCGCGATCTTGGCGGAGTTGTCGCCGGCTGCTGGTGTCGGTGCGGTCGGAGTGCCCGCAAAGGCCGGAGACGCAAGCGGCGCATAAGCTCCCAGGGTCGAAGTTAACGTTGACGAGGTGACGTACGCGGCCAACGTAGTCGTCAGCGCGGTGGAAGACACGTAGCTCGCCAGATTGGCGCTCACGTAAGCCGTGGTAGCAATCTTGGTGCTGTTATCCCCGGTGACCGGTGTCGGCGCGGTTGGAGTTCCGGCGAATTCCGGCGAGTTCAGCGGGGCGCCACCGAGATTGTGCAGCCCCGTCGAAGCACTCGCGACATCCGACAGATTGTTGATCGACAGCATGTCGCCGAGACCAGGAAGCCCCTGATCTCCCTTCGGACCTTGCGGGCCGACATCGCCCTTGTCGCCCTTTGGTCCCTGGATGCCCTGCAGGCCTTGGTCGCCGGTATCACCCTTCGGACCCCTGATGCCCTGGATACCTTGGAGACCTTGATCTCCGGTGGCGCCTTTGTCGCCCTTCGGTCCCTGAGGACCGATGGGGCCATCATCTCCTTTGTCGCCGTCATCGCCTTTGTCGCCCTTGGGGCCTTTCGGACCGATGTCACCTTTGAAGCCCTGAGGGCCGCGGAAAGGCCCGATGCCGATCCAGATGCCCTGCCTCCAAACCCATCCTGTGCCCGTCGCAGAAACGACATAGGCGTCACCGTCTGGGGCATTGGTCGGAAGATCCTCGTAGGCACCGACTTCGCCCTTCAGCGAAAAGCCACGGCCGGGATCGCCCTTGTCGCCCTTGGGACCAGGTTGGCCTGCTGGACCGGGAGGGCCCTTGATGCTCGGGAACATGTCCCTGAGCTGGGTGAGCGAGACGGTCCTGATCTGGTTGTTGACGAGGATGTCAATAGAGACGTCATCCTCATTCGGCCCTGATGGCGGACCGTTCGGCGCTTGCTCAGATGCGAGAGCGATCTGCCGGTTGAGGAGGAAGTACTTCGCGCCCTTCGCCGTCAGCTTGACAATGGAGTTTGCTGGGCAGAAGTCCGTGCCAATGTAGATGCCACTAGGTGCCCGCACCCGATAACGCAACGTGCTCATTGTTCTTCTGTTTGTTGGCACCAGGGGAGAGACTCGAACTCTCGCAGCGCAGTTTTGGAGACCGGCTGCCTACGCCGGAGGACCCTGATACGATCGCTTGTTGTGTGGTGAGGCCTGCCAGATGAAATCGTGCCGCTCGGCAACAGTTAGGTTGATTGAGGTGTCTGATTTGCCGCGCACGGTCAGACGAACGACGCCGGTCTCCGGATTCCGTTCAGCGCTGATCGAACCATCGGTGTTGGCGAGTGCTGCGACGCAGGTCATGGCGATACCGTGATTGGTGCCGGGGGCAAGGATCGAACTTGCGACAAGCGGATTATGACCCCGCTGCTCTACCGCTGAGCTACCCAGGCTGGTGTCAGGAGATGGGATCGAACCACCGCGCTCCGGGTTTCAACCGGAACCTCTTCCGTCTGAGCTATCCTGACGAAAATGGGCAAAGCCTTAGCGGGCGCAGGCCCACGTTAGGTGTATCCTGCGCCTCGCTTGTTCTGTTCTATGCGAAGATGCTGTCGATCTCCTCGTAGGTCGTGATCGTTCCGGCCGATATGCCTTCTAAAGCGACCTTCAGCTTTGCAGCTGCAGCCTGAGCCAGATCGTAGATTTCGACCGACAGCTGAGCGAAGACCTCCGTAGGGACCTCAATCACGTTGAACAGGCCGACTTGAAGGTAGATCGAAGTCGGCGGATTTGGCTGCTGCAGGCGAAGACTCAGACCATTAATCACCGTCAGGACGTCGGTCGTCGCAGGAACGGCAACCTGTGCGTCGCCGATCGTCACGATATAGCTCGACTTGGTGCCATACATCGAATTGGCATAGCCAAATAGCTGCCACTGAGCAGGAGGCGGCGGTGGCGGAGCTGTGAACTGGGTGCCATCCCAATGCCAGCCAGGGCCAGCCTGATCTGACTGCACCGCAATGATGCCATCGGGGAAGCCCGGCGGAGGATTACCAGGATCAGACTCGTATTCGACGACGTTGATGACGGTTCCGGTGCTGGTGTCAATAATTGCATATCGCGCCATGAGCGCTCTTCTCCGTGATGTTTCTGGCGTAAAACTGTTGGAGCTTCCACGGGGCGCAGGCCCTCCACTCCCTGACTATCCTGCGCTGCTCTGGCGCGACGCCAGCGCTCGGCTTGACGCATGGCCTCATTTAACCCGCCACCCCTATGTCTTCAGGTGACAGCCGGCGAGCACCGAGAAATTCACGCCCAGGAGCGACCCGACTCCTATCGTCTTTAGGGGCTTGTGGGTCAGCAACGCCACGGCGCGGTTCCCGCGCTGGATGCTTGATTGGCATCGTCGCTCGATGGGGCTTGTATGTCGGGATTTCCGCCCGATGTCCCTGAGCGCTCAGGGTCTGCCGGCACGCAGCGGGGGCGACCCGAGCCGTGCCGGCGGTGCTCACTTGTCCTTGCGATCCTCGAAGTGGATCATGGGCTGCAGCAGCGCGATGTAGAACGGCAGCAGGCCGATCACAACGGCCGCAAGCTCTGCGCTCATATACTGGGTCAGGAGCGGCTTCAGGTCGATTACCTGGAGCTGCTGCAGCAGAACCGGCGTGGCGCAGGTGAGAGCGGCGATGAAGGCATGCCAACGAATCCGCACTCGAGCCCGAAACTCTCGTACCTTGTCCATTGTTCTTCTTCTTGGTAGGCGTTTATGGGGCTCCGAGGTTTTGCAGCCGGTGGGCGCCGGCTGATTTGTTCTCGGAGCAGCACGGGGCGGGTAAAGGAGGCAAACCCCGCAGCCGTGCGGCCGGGCCGGGTCAGACGGTCTGCGCTATTTTTGGCGCAGCTCCCTGTTACACAACAGCTCCGGGTATTCGTGCACGTCAGCCGGCGGCCTTGCGACGCGCCCGCGCTTTGCGCTCCAGGCGCAGGTCGGTGATGATCCTGGCCCTGGAGACCTTCTTCTTCTTTTTCTTCTTTGTGGCCATCAGGCGATATGCTCCTGCGGGAGCCGCCAGTGCTGCGGCAGCGCGTCGATCGCCATGCTGGTGCTCGGGATCAGTTGCTCCAGAACCCAGTCGCAGTGCTCGTCCGAGACGCCGCGGGCGGGGTAGACCAGCAGGGAGTTCGAATACAGCTTGGCGATCTTCTGCCCGTATGTGACGGGCTCCCAGTCCTTGGGGTCAAGTCGCAGCCAGGCGATCATCACCTCGGCGTGCTTCTTGGTGTCGGCAACCATTGCGTTGCGCATGGTCAGTCTTTCTGGGCAATGGCGCGATCGATCCAGGCATAGATCGCTGGATTGTCGCGGCGAGCCATGATCATGACCGGCGTCAGCCGGTTCACGACGGTCTCCTCCTGGGCGCGGCTCTTGAGCGAGGCGGCGTGCCAGCAGGCATGATTGATCTCGTGTTCGAGGACTTCAGCGAACGATGAGTCCGGAAGGTCGTCTCGAACGTGGATGATGAAGTTGAAGCGGTCGCATAGACCCATCAGGTCTTGCTCGTCCGCGACAGCGGGATCCCAGTGCTCCAACTGGTAGACGAAGATCCCGATCTTGATCGTCGACGGAAGCTGGCGGCGATCCGGCAGAACGCCGCGTGTCATCTCAGGTCGTCCTTCGTGCAGTCACGCGCGATCAGGCGAACCTTCGTTCCCTTGACCCAGATGACCTCGGGGTGCGGGATCTCCGGCCGGTCACCATTCCAGCCCATGCCCCTGACCATCTTGCGGACCCGCGGCGGATACATCCGCCACATCAGAGACGACATCTCGACGGCGTGCCCTTCCCTCATGACGCCATTCTCATCGCGCCATCGCGAGGTCGCGGTATGGAAGCCGAATGCTGCCGCCTGGGTGGCACAGAACTGAGCACTGGGAAGCATTCCGAGCATCATGGTGCATGCGGAGGCGCAGTCGCCATCGACCACCACTGCCTCTCCTGAGGCCCGCAGACGGGAGTATTTGTCGATGAAGTCGACGATCTTCCCGCCGGGATCGTTCTTGATCACAACGGTGGCTTCGGCATGGGTAAAGACAAGCGCAAAGAGCCCGGCCAGAGCCAGGCGGACCAGGGCTTTCATGTCGGGGACTCCGGCTCGTCTCAACGGGCGGTCAAATGCTGGAGCGCATCTCGGCGAGGTTGAAGGTGAAGGCGCGCTCGATCGAGGTTTGCCAGATCACGTAGCTGAAGAGGAAGATCGACAGCGGGAACGGCATCAAAGATCCTCGTCCTCGTCTTCGATGTCCTCGAACATCGCTTCGAGCGTTTCGCTGATCCGGATTCCGGCCTGCTCGATGCCATCGCCGATATTGCAGATTCCTTGGCCGACACTTGCCAGGCCGAAATAGATCGCCAAGGCGATCATGAGGGTCTCGATGAAGCTCATTGTGCCTCGATGCAGAACAGGTTGTTGATTTTGTCAGTGGCCTCGTGTGCCTTGATGACGGCAGCCAGGTTCATGGCAGCGGAACGGGTCAGCAGAACCGCCGTCGCGATGCCGAACAGCCTGGCGGTACGCATTGATCAGATGATCGTGAGATGTCCGCAGCGGACGAGCCGGGTCATCCAGGCCTTCGCCTGGCCCTCGAAATCGATCATCTCGCCGCCGCTGGTCTGCCAGTGCGGGCGGATGATCACGATGCGATCGAACTGATAGCTGCGCGGGCTGTCGCCGTGCCGAAACACGCGCCAATGCCGGGTATCAAGATCAAACGCTGAGATGTATTTCTCGGCAATGTCCGTGCTCGCCGCGATGATGGCGTTCCCCATGGAACAGTCCTTGAATTGGAGCGAGGGGCGGGACTCGAACCCGCAACCATCTGCTTGGAAGGCAGACGCTCTACCGTTGAGCTACCCCAGCAATGAGATCTTGCAGCCGCTTCTCTTCCTGGCGGCACAGGGCTTGGCCGAGATCGGTGCGACGCTTCGGGTCTGTCAGGCAGGCCTTCAGATGCTTGATCTCGATCGGGATCAGAGAGGGCTTCATGCCGATTTCCTTGTTACGGCCAAAAGCCGAGCCAGATGCCCCAGCCATGGATGACGCCAACAGGCCATGCGATGGTGCCGACGAGCAGCAGAAGTGTGCGACCATCCTTGATGGTGGTTACGCCATGCGTGATCCAGGCGCTGGCCGCGATGATCAGGCAGCCGAAATACCAGTAGAGTAGCGTTGGGCTCAGCCTCATGATTCCTCATACGTTGGGTTGCCGAAGACTGGGCTCGAACCAGCGCATCCCCTGCGGGCATTCTCCCACTGAACTACTTCGGCGAAGGTGGCAGGAAGGGCTCCTCGAAGAGCCCCCTTTCCATGGCGACGGCGCGCATGGCTTTGAGGACGTCGTCGATCCGACGTTCCTTGATGGCGCCGACCGGCGTCAGGCCGCCGAGCATCTCATTTCCGCGGGCCATCCAGGCCTGCGCTTCGACCGTTCCGACCACCTGGTCCAGATGCTTGATGACTTGGTAGGCCTGCTTGGCGAGAGGCGATGTCGAGATCGGATCAGGCTTCGTCATGTCGAAGCACCGTTCGTGGTCCAGCCGATGCAGGATCGTAGATGCAGGCGATCTCGACCGCCTGTTCAGCATCCGCTCCGGCGCACATTGCGCCGAACGCATACTCCTTGCCAGATCCGATCGCAGTCCAATTCACCTTGCAGCGGTATGAACCGCCTTGCTCGAACACATCCACCTCCGGCTCACCATTCCTGGCGATGAGCCCGGTGTCGTATTCGCTCAGCTCCGGCGGATCTCCGATCTCACCAGCCAGAAACCAGCGGTGAAAGGCCTGAGCCCAGTTCAAGTTGCCAGAGCAGCCGCAAAGGGCTCCGTCGTCGCGCCTTACGATCTTGGTGACATGGCCAAACTTCGTCGACCCCTTGATGATGAGGGTGTCAGCCGCCATGACGCCGTCCTTGTAGGCAACTGTGGTCATGCGCCGGCCTTGATGAGCTGGCAGCCGTAGTTCTGGCCGCGCTTGATGAACTTGAATGAGCCGGTCACCGAACCCTTGACGAGGTGCGGGATCATGGCCTCGAAGTCCTTCAGGAAGACGATGACGATCTTGCCGTTGTGGTCCTTGAAGTCGAAATAGGCGGCGGACCTGCCGCGGCTGTAGCCGACATAGGTCAGCGTCGCCACGAACGGAGCGTTGTCGCGCCATTCGAGATCAGTCATCCAGCGGTCAGCCCAGTGCTGCTGGTTGCCATCCTTGTCGAATGGGATCTGGTATTGCCCCTTCGGCATCAGCGCTTCCCTGCCTCGACGTCTGCGACGAGAACCATGAATGCAATCGCGATAGCGAAGCCGATCAGGATCTGTGTGATCTCATGCGCGATCATGTTCACGCTGCCTCCTGCCGGCGGCGACGGCGGCGCCCAGGTACTGGCGCCTCAGCGGTCGTGACTGCATTGACCGCAGCGCTGGTGATGTCGTCCTGGACGGCTTCGAGCGCCTTCTCCATCGCGTGGAAGAACAGGAACTGGTGAACTAGGTCGTCGGAGACGTCATGATGCTGGATGGTCATCTCCTCGTGAGGAACGATGTCCGGCCCGATGGTGAGCGGCATCAGCATGTTCAGCGACTCGTCCCGGCGCAGCTGGGTCATGCCCGGCCGCCAGGTGCCGTGGCGCGTCCACAGCCTCAGCTCGTCGTCGAAAGCCATTTGCGCCTTCGAGATCAGTGCAGCACTCACGCCCATGAGGTCTGGCCTTCTCGCTTTGAAAGGGTGAGCCGGGCTGCCGTTGGCGAGCACCGGTCTCTGGGAAACTGGTTCAGAACGGACGACGCCGCTTGGGCTGCTCCGGCTTGGAGCGTCCGTAGAGGTTCTCGACGAGCAGAGTGCCGAGAGCGAGGATCGTGACGAGCGCCATGGCGACGAAGCCGAGGGTGATGAGTTTTAGGATCAGCTGGCTGATGACGACGACGAACTCGACGTCGGCGAGAATCACGAGCGTGCTCCCGGCGGCATTCCGAACCACCGCAGGATCCAGAACAGTCCGAGCACGGCGGCGAACACGGCCGGCGTCAGGACGAGGGATGCGAGTGGAGCCACAGGTGATCCTTTCCGCGCCTTCCCCCGGGGGACGCCAGCGTTGGAGGCCGGCGTTCCCGGGATCAGGGCGAACTGTCAGGTTTCTTGAATTTGCACGAATGCCAATCTAACTGTTCTGTACCCCAATATACGCCTTTCGTCAAGTCCACTGCAAACGCGAATGCAAATCACGGAACCTGATCGTCCCTGACCGGCTGCAGATGACGTGGCCGGCGCCCGCCGCCAGGCGGAGATGACATGGTTAGAATGGGGGTTATAGTGAGGGTTCTAGTATACGGTTATTGGTGTCGGCCAGTTTGACAGGGGGTGTCGGCGTATTTGACAGGGGGTGTCGGCCAGCTTGACAGGGGGTGTCGGCCAGTTTGACACCCCCTCCCCCTCCGCGGCGCCCTGTTTCGGTTGAGATCTGGGCGCGATAGCGCCCCCGCCCCTGGTGCGGGCAAACAGCATGGCCAGGACTGGCAACCTCAAGTATCGGGTCAAGCCCTGTCTCGCCCTTGGCTAGGAATTAGGAGATCAAGGGCCGGCTATTGGGGCACCGCGGTGACGGACGCCCCCAGACATAGCGGCTTCCCTTCCTCATCGATGTCGGGAATCCTGGGCGCCATGTCCCCGCGCATCATCCAAATCCCACTGTCCGGTGGCGATCGCAAGGCTCAGGCCAAGGGCGTGCGCAATGCTCATGGTCTGCACGACAGCTATTTCGCTCAGTCGCAGCTGATCCGCAGCGCGGCCGAGGAGAAACTTCGCGAAGCCGATCGGCTGGAGTGCGAAGCCTGGAACGCGATCATGTGGGCCGGCGGACCGGCTATGCCCGCGCCAGGCGAGCCGCAGGCTAACCCGACGATCGGAATGGCGCTCAATGCCGGTTTCGACTTTGTCGAGGCCAAGTGCAATCGCTGCCGGCGGATTTCGGTGGTCGCCCTGCGCGCGCTCGATCGGCCGCCGGCAACGCCGATCTGGAAGCTCGAGGCAGCGCTCTATTGCGAGCCGTGCAGCGAGAAGAGACGCTGGGGTCGGCAGCGCGCACACATTCTACGGCTCGCCTTCGCGGCACCGGATCCGGAGCCTGGTCGGGCCCGGGAGAGCTAACTATCCAGATTGTTGAGCTAGATCAGAGGTAGTCATGGACACCGAGAAAGAAATTCATTCCCTCTCCGCCGAAACACTCGCGCTGAGCATCGTTGTGGGGAATGTTCTAAGTAAGCTGGCGCTAAACCCCACACTCCGACAGGCAATTGCGGAAGGTTTCGACCAATCAGCCGACGTTGCTCAGACTCTAACTGAACATTTTGGAGCATCCGCCTCCCCAGATCACACAGTGAAGACCATAAAGATCGTCGAGGAGCTGAGGCAAATGGTGCTGGGGAAGGAAGGCCCACCTCGGCACTTCGTGTAGTTTCTATGTGCAATCTCTACTCGATGACCAAGAACGTCGACGCTATTCGCCGCCTGTTTGGCATCGCGCCGGAGCACAATCGAACCGGCAACCTGCCCTCCCTGCCCGGCATCTTCCCCGATTATCCCGCCCCGATCGTGCGCAACGCTGGCGATGGCCGCGAGCTCGTGATGGCGCGCTGGGGCATGCCTTCGTCACAACAGGCGCTGATGAACGCGACCAAGCGACGTGCCGAACGGCTTCAGGCCAAGGGCCAAACTGTCGATTTCAAGCAGCTGCTGCGCCTAGAGCCCGACAGCGGCACCACCAATATCCGAAATGTCGCGAGCAAGCATTGGAAGCGCTGGCTGGGCCCTGACCACCGCTGCCTGGTCCCATTCACCTCCTTCAGCGAATACGACGAGGTCAACGGCAAGAAGGTGCCGGTCTGGTTCGCGGCCAGCGAAGACCGTCCCCTGCTGGCGTTCGCAGGCTTGTGGACGCACTGGACCTCGGTTCGCAAGATCAAGGAGGGCGAGGTCTCGATCGACGTCTACGGCTTCCTGACCACTGATCCGAATGCGATCGTCAAACCGATCCATCTCAAGGCCATGCCGGTCATCCTAACCACGGCGGAAGAATACGACGTCTGGTTGCGTTCCCCATGGGACGAGGCGAAGGCGCTGCAACGGCCGCTGCCGGACGATGCGCTCCGGATCGTCGCGCGCGGTGCGCGGGAAGATCCTCAGGAGACTTAGATCATTGTGAGCATTCGAGGAATCGAAAGTCAGCGATCGATCCGCTGACCGACTGATTGAGCGGCGAGGGTGGGCTTCGTCACCGAGCCTCTAACCGGTATTAATCCCGATGAACAAATAGATTAGATCGTCGATTTCTGGACTGTTTGGCTTGTCAACCGTGACTTTGAGCCTAGTCGAGCTTTCAATTGCGGCTTTGATTGCTCCGGCTTTCTTCGGCCCGGGACCGGCAATGATACCCAGCTGACTCCCACCACCATCAGTCAAGGTGACGCCAGTCCAGCCAGCTCCTTTAAAGGCTTCATAGATCGTTTCCGCCAGCGGCCTTCCGAGTTGATTCAAATACATCAGCTGAACTCGGTGTTGCACCATCGGCCTCAGTTTTTCGGCTAAAGCCGCGATCTCCGCGTTTGACAGGACATCCCAATGCTTTCCCACGGTGACTGAGAGGACTTTGTTCATCCCGGCCAGTTCACCCTCCAACCGATCAATCTTTGTCTTGGCCTCATCCGGTGATCCGACCTTCAGTTTACTTTCGTATTCCGCGATACGCCGATCCAAAATCGAAATTTCGCCGTTCTTGAACCATGTGCCTATTACATACCCCCCTCCAAGCATAACAACCGCCAAGCTAACGAACGCCCAAGGCGCTGCGGTGAGAGCAGCCCAGTTCTCTGAGAACCATTTGACTGTGTCGGGTGACATGTCGTGATCGATTGTTTTCTATGGCGGGACCGTAACTCGCGCCCGCCGGTGGAGAACGCCAGCATACCCAAGACGGGTATTCAACTTCTACCTGACACTGGCGCGCGCCATCGGGCTGCCGTAGTTCGCCATGCTCAATAATCGCTTTCCCAAGCTGTTGTCTTCCCCAGGGCGCTTGGGATGGCTATTCCCCAACTTGCTCGCGATCTCGATAACGCCTCAGCAGGCGAAGGCATTTGTGCACAGTTCCGCGATGAAACTCCACCCAATGGGCGGTGGTTTCGCTTCTGTTTCGAAAGCTCCGGAAACCCCGCCGATATTCTGAGAGCGCCTTCCGAGAGCGCCGAATTTGATCCCATAGGGACTCTTTGGCAGAATCAAAGTGGCTCATGCTTTCAAATATTGCACTCGGATTTGCCCCTCCGCCACCCCTGTCGTCTACTACGATCAAACTTACCCACTGACCCGAGAGCTTTTCGCTCGCCGGGGCACGCAGGCAGGTGACGCACGGAACCAATCACGCGCCAAGGACTCGAATCGGTTATTTGTCTCTGGAGTCCCTGTGCAGTGGCGTTGCGTCGGCGGCCGAAAGCGATCCACACCAAGTTACCTTATCCCGGCTTCATCGAGCCGGCGCTCGCCACGTCCGTCGATCGCGTTCCCGCGGGTGAGCGCTGGGTTCATGAGATCAAGTTCGATGGCTATCGGGTCCAGGTGCATCTGCGCGAGGGCGCGGTAACGGTCTATACACGCCGCGGCCATGACTGGACGAAGCGCTTCCGCAAGGTTGCCGACGATGTTGGAGAGATCGGCGCGGGATCAGCGATCATCGACGGTGAGGTCGTGGTGCCCCAAACCAACGGTGCGACCGACTTTTCCGTGCTGCAGAACGAGCTTAAGGGGCGCTCCAAGAAGATCGTCCTGGTCGCCTTCGACCTACTCTATCTCAACGGATCAAACCTGCTCCAGCTGCCGCTGTTCGAGCGCAAGGCACAGCTTAAAAAGCTGGTCGCCGGCACAGACGTGCAATTCAGTGAGAGCTTCGAGATCGACGGCCACGAGATGTTTAGTCACGCCTGCAAGATCGGACTGGAAGGCGTCGTCTCGAAGGTGCGCGACAGCCGATATGTCTCCGGCCGCGGCAACGTTTGGGTCAAGAAGACCTGTGCCCAGCGCGAGACCTTGCCGATCGCCGGCTTCGCGCTCGACGGCGACAACTGGGACGGCATCTATCTCGGCCGCTACAAGGGCCGGGACCTTGTCTATGCCGGCAAGGTCGACCATGGCTTCGACCGCAACTCCGCCGACGAGCTACGGAGCCGGCTGAAGCCGCTGATCCGGGAAACACAGCCCTACGCGAAGCGCGTCGACCATCGCGGCGTTTGGGTTGAGCCGAGACTGCTCGCGGAGATCGAGTACCGGACAAAGTCGGCCGAAGGAAAACTCCGCCACCCCTACTTTAAGGGTTTGCGGGAGGACCTATGACGTGGACGCTGCTTTGGCAGAGACTACGCCTGGCGGCGTAGTCAATCTCATGCGGCCCAATGGGGCAACTACTGCTCGAGCAACACACTGGCGTTTGCTGCGGAAGTCAGGCCAACGTGAGTCACAGCGGAGCGCTCGCCAGCCTGCCTAATTGAACATACGACGCGAGGTCGGACGACCTTCCATGATGTCGTCGAGCATGAGCGAGATCAGCTCGACCAGTTCGTCATTCTCCATGAGCCGAAGCTCCGCCGTGACCTCTTCAGGACTATCGATACGCTCGTCGGTTAGGTGAATGTGAATGCGTTGGATTAGGCTGTCGCTCATGCGGCTTCCTCTTCGGATTGCCAGAACAGTGTGCCACATCCCGCACGTTCCTGCAATGTTCTTTTTCGGATTGACAGAAACACTATATGTCGGTATCGCGGACCGCACCTCCCGCATATTCGGTTGAGCCTGTCGGCGCATCACGGCGTACTGGATCCTGCTGCTCGCCCGCGGCATGGCGCATCGGAGATCATGCGTGCGGTTCTGGAGCGCCTAGTGAGCCCTGCCCGCTTTGCAATGTGGGAGAGGTCCCGCTGATGCCGGATGGATTCGTGGCCGAGGCGACCAACGACGAGCCGCTCGCCGATCTTCAGGATCTTGATGAGGTCGAGGAGGCTTTGGCGGCGCTTGTGGAAAGATCAAAAAATCTCAGCTAATCAATGAGATAGAACCGATATTCGCGCCAATCTGGTGCCATGGCGCGCACTCCCCTCATTGGCGGTCCGGATCGCAAGCCCGCTGCCGACATCGAACAGCGCCAGCCGTTCGGAGCGGAGGCGGACGAGATCCTAATATGCTCCCTGTGGTAAACTCATTTTAACGAGGTGCATGCGAGTCTGACGGTAAGCGGGGTAGGTCATTGGCCCTGTGAAACGGGAGAGGATGCGTCAACACCCTCTCCCATTCCCGTCCACCTTATGGAGGCTTGGTTAGATGCCCGCTCCACAAGATGACTTTTGGCGTTTCGTCGAGCTAATACTCGACGTCACGAAGCTGATCCTGCTGTACTTCCGCAGGTAATCTAAAAGCTTCACAAGCTGTTAGGAGGGCCCCGGACGTTTTCCGGGGCCTTTTCCTTGTTGGTTCTTGATTTTAACCTTCCCGCAGCCGGGTTAAAGAGTGTTTAATTGAGCGTCGCTCATTCTCTTCGCAAGCGTCGATTGGGCAACATTCGTTTCATAGATAGTTACCATGGAGCGCCACCCTGGCGTGGTCTGATCAATTCGATGACGAGATCGCTTTGCCGGATGGCGGCGTGGCGAGGACGCTTCGCGAGGCAGCCAACTACATCCTCTCGCTGCCAGGTCATATTCAGAAGCAGCGCGAGTGGCAGACCGCGATCGAGATCCTGATCGGCGCCGCGGAGGATCGTGACTTCCGGCTGCACGCCTGGATCGCGATGAAGCAGGCGCTCGGCAAGGACGCCCTTCATCCGGAGCCGCCGAAGAAGCGCGCCAAGAGCTACAAGACCATTCGGTAGAATCCCGGTAACTAATCACGGTCTCGTGAGTCTTGCCGGGCTATATGTGGATAAACTGCTGTGTAGCTTGCACTCAGGCCCCATCCGCCGTCTTCTGGCTGGCGGTGGGAGGGGACCGGTATCCGTCCTGCAAGATCGAAACCGGCCCCGCTCGCCTGGCGCGCCCAGCAGCAGGTGGTCTATCAGCGTAGAGTCGATAGGCCGCCTGCACTGGTCATTCACAAGCTGTGAACTGCGCAACAGTGTCAGCATCGTCCGGCTTGTTTGGCAAGACCCGATTGTACGAGCGGCGTACGGAGTTAACAGGATTGCACCGATCTGGTTCCGGGACGCCACACCGCGACAACTTGGCTCGTCCCAGGAACAGGTTGACGAGCTTCCTGTTGCCGGCCCGCCATCCTGGCACGACGGCCTCGGGGCTTGATCTCTCCCTGGTCCGCCCTAGCTGCCGAGGGGCGTGATTTCATGCTGCACTCCTGGATCGCGATGAAGCAGGCTCTTCGCAAAGACACGCCTGCTCCCGAGCCCCCGAAGAAGCGGGCGAAGAGCCATCGGATCATCCGATAGCTCACCCCCCTCACGGTCGACTAGGGAGCGGAGAACCAGTCGCTGATTGGGGTCGAAAATGTCTCTGGCTGCGATGCCTGTTTCCCCTGTGTCTCGCCCGAAACTCCTGCCGGCAGCGGCGCTCCTGAAGCGGCGACCACGTCGGACGTCTGGCTAGAATATCTTCGAGCACGAAGCTGATCACCTCGACCAGCTCGACATTGGTCATAAGCTCGATTTCTGCGTTGGCTTCGACCCGGTTATGGATCCGCTCGTCAATGAGGTGGGTTCGTATGCGTTGGATCAGGCTATCAGACATTCAAGACTCCACTTCGGAATGTCAGAAGAATACCGCAACAATTCTGTACACGCAATGTTCTTTTTCAATCATAGGTAACATATTGCTGCCTCACCACGTTTGCATTTTGTTTGCATTCGTGCTAACCGGGCGAGATGCAACTTCACGAAGTCGAAATCATCGAAGTGAGCCGGACCGCTCGCCTGGCCGATAAGTTCCAGGGCGCCGCGATCTGCCTGCAGACCCTCGCAGAGGCTCTGGCGGAGAAGCGGTTGATCCAGAACCTGGTCATGGCGAAGCTCGGCGGCGCGACCATCGATGACGCGCAGGCGATGTTCATCTGCGACCAGGTGATCACGGCCTGCGAGCGGAGGATGTCATGACCTCCGCCGTCGACAGGATGATGGCCGATGCCCTCGCCAATGCCGAGGCCACCAAGGCGCCGAACATGATCGGCGTCCGCATGCGGGACGCGACGCGAGGTCACGCTGACGAGCGCTCGCCGGAAATGGCCTTTTAGGGGTACGCGCCGCGGAAACGATTGAAAGGGTGACGCCCGATTTTCTGGGCCACCCCCCCGTCTTCATACAGCCAGGGAGGGCCGTGGAGAGGCGGGCTGCGGGACAGGGCACAGGCCATGGTCGAGTACAGCCAGCTCCTATGCGAGGCCTGTAGCCACGATGCACCATCGTTTGAAAGCAGGCGCTCGGTCGTCTCGGCGTAATTCATCTTTTAGGCGCGGGATCTGTCGGGCTCACGGCCATGCCAGCCCCCCTGTTCGCATAAAAAATTCTGATTTCCCGCACACGCACCTCGCGAGAGGGAACCTGTCATTTGCATACGAGGCATGCACATTTGCATACGATAAAAATGCAAAAGCTATTAGTTAGATGATTTTTCGATATCCATTTGTTTTCATTGTATTTTTTGCCCTGAACTAATAATGAAACTCGAAGTCTTCGGAATGTCAGAAGTATAAACCATTGATTTTACAGCGAAATCTTTTCCTTGAACGATTTGCATTATCAACTATTGTCTAGATGTCAGATGCAAACGAGCAAACGGGAGTTTCGGAACACGGTCTAGGTTTTTCGCGCGATACGAGTCTCTCGACTCGCATGGAACTCAGGAAACCTCGTTTCCAGAGCACGGGAAACCTTTGTCTCCACGCCGAAATCTTCCGGCACCTCCCGGAAACTGCATCTAGAGCAAAGGAAAGGGAACCGACGATGACCACGACTCAGAATGCTACCCCCGCGCGCTCGCTTGGCCAAATCGTTCTTGATGCGGCCGTCAGGGCTGTCAAGGCGGACGATGCCGCCGCGTTCACGGGCACCGTTTCGCTGGCCCTTGTCATGGCAAACAAGCAAGTGGAGCTCGCCGAGTCCGACAAGGGAATCGACGACAAGGAAAACAAGAAGGTGTTCCGCGCCTTCCTGAAGTATTTCGCCAGCAAGGGAAACCCGGTGTGGCGCGACACGGATCATTTGGTGTCCGGCTTCATGGCGCTTCGCGACAAGAAGGCGCGTGAGGCTGCCGTGTCCGAATATATCGACGGCGGAAAGAGCGTGAAAACGCAATTCGCCAAGCCGGAAGGCGCCAAGCTCAACGAAGGGCTGTCCAAGCTTCGCACGTGGTCTTTCCGCCTGATGACGGACGTCTGCACCAATCACGCGGACGTCATCCGGGACATGCTGGCAAAACAGAAGGCCGGCGCATCGGGCGAAGCGCTGGTGCAGAATTTCACGGATTTCGTCAAGCGGACCTATGGCGGTTCCTTCGCCAAGATGACGGCCGCGCTGTCCGTCGACAAGCCGCAAAAGCAGGTTGACGCAATCGAGTCGATCGTCAAGCGGGCGGACGGCATGACGGACGGGGAACTCTCCGTTCTCATTCGGCGGCTCAATGAGATTGTCGCCAAGCGCGCCGCGACCGATGAAACCATCGAGTCGGTGTTCGGCGAAGCCGCGACCGAGGCGCCCGCCCTCATCCCGGCAGAGCAGAAGGCCGCCTAAGGGCAGCACAGCGAAACCAAATCCCGCGGAGTAGACCAAGCCCTGCCCGGCTCACCGGGCGGGGTTTCGGTGCGGTCTTTTTTTTGACTTTTTCCGGCAGGGGCCGGCGCTGACACGCAGCGCGAGCTGGCCGGGTTTGGAAATTTTCCCGCTCACACCAGAGCGACCCCCACCCTCAAATCTTTGGAGTTGCAACGATGGGCAAGCGCTTCATCGAACGCCCCACTGCGCGCCAAATCGTCGACCGTGCCGAGCGCGAGGCGCAGCTGGAACGCAGGCTGGACATGGCGAAGGACTGGCTGGCCGCGAACTATGCGCCGTCTGCCCCGCCCCCGCTGCCGACGAAAGCCGAGTTGAAGGCTCGCGAAGAGGTCGCCACCTTCAACCGCTTCTTCGACGAGTACGAGCACAACGAGATCCCCGATCGTCTGGGCAAGACCGGCCAGTATGAGCCGAAGTCGATCTACTCGCCCGCCCCCGCCGCACGCATCCGCCGTGAAGCGCCCCGCAAGCGCAAGGCTGCCGAACGCAACGAACGCGATTGCGAGCTGCCGACCGACTTGCGCCGGCATCACACGCTGCACGTCACCGATGGCCGTGGCCGCGACAAGGCGACCATCACGGTCAACCCGTTCTCGAAACGGATCACCATCACCGGGGCTGGCTTCCGATGATGCATCCGCGCTTCGAGGAGGCGCAAGGCCGGCTGTCCCGGCTCGGGCGCCACATCCGCTGCCGCCTGTCCCGCAAACAGAAGCGGACCTACGCGGCGATGTTCCACACCGCACTCGAGAAGGACGAGCGAGGAGACCAAGCGGTCCGCCTCATCGACGACCTGATCGAGCAGAACCGACCCCTGAAATGGTGACCATGAGGAATGACTATGGCCTACGCCTTTGATACGCTCGGCTATTCGAAGCGGCTACAGGATGGGGGTATCCCCCGACCCCAGGCCGATGCCCAGGCGGAAGCCGCAAGGGACTTCATCATGGCCGAGCTTGTGACTAAGACTGACCTGGCTGCCACCAAGACCGAGCTGACCGCAGCAATCGACAACGCGGTGCTGCGCCTGACCGTCCGCCTCGGTGGAATGGTCGCAGCTGGCATCGCCGCCCTGGCGATCCTGGAGCGCATCCTGCGACCGTAAGGTCTGCCGACACTCCATCTCACCTGATCTGAGCAACGCGCTGCACCCTCTGCAGCGCGTTTTTCTTTGCGCCTCCCACAACCCGCCAACTCGAACACATGGTGACTGCCATGACCATCATCCCTGCCCTCGACTGGCTCAAGCTGGTCTCCCAAGACGACGTACCCGTCCCCGGCCTGTTCAATATCCGCGATCGCTCCGGTCGCATCATGCTCAACCACGACGTGGAGCGCTTCGAGGCCGAGCAGTGGCTCGACTACATGCGAACCCGCTACGCCCCCGGCAAGCCCTTCGAGAACGGCAAGGGCATCCACCCCGATCACGGCTTTCACATCGTCGAGGTCACCGCTGACGGTGCCTACGAGGAAGCCGTCGTTGAGCCGTTCGCTGCGTGAGGTGCGCCATGGGTCTGCTCTCGTACCGCGTCGACCCGTTCTGGAGTGTCGTCATCATGCTCGCAGCCGCAAGCGCCGGCTGGATCACCGGAGGAATTTGGTGGTGAACACAACATCTGGTGCCTGAGGCCTCGAAAAGGGGGTCTCAGACCCGGTTTTGGGACCATTTTGACCCCTCAGCACACTAGATCTGGTGTTTCCAGGGTGCGTTGAGGCGCGAAAATGCAAATTTGTTCTTTTATGGCGAGGGAAGGTTGAGATCGACGAACCTGGCGCTCTGGCTGCGATTTGCATCGATTTGCCGGCTTTAGGTGACCGTCGAGACTGGTGGGTCCGATTGGGTGATTAGCCTCCCCCCTCCTGGTCTCCCTGCCTCTACTCCCTCTCCTGTCCCCTCTGCATCCCCTGTCTCTGCTCTCTCTTGAGGGTGTGCTTGTCCGGCGGCCCGCGAATGGGCGGCCCCTGGATTTTCGGCTGTTTCTTGGATGTTTCGTCAACTCTAACGCACGGAGCCAATCATGCTCGACATGCTTCAGAAGCTCTACCAGGAGCTTCGCTTTACCCCATCGAAGACCCTGGAACAGTGCTACGCCCTGAACGAGGTAGCCTACCTTCTGGGGTCTGGTAACGCCTCGGCCGGCTTGGTCCGTATGGCGTTCGAGTACCTTCAGGCGGCCTTCGGAAAATGAGGCCGAAATTCCCTCGCGGGAATTTCTGACGGGGTTTTTCGGGAATTAATCGACCAATTTCCTGGACCGGAACTTTCGCTGTTCCCGCCCCCTGATCTGGTGCCAATCCAGTCAACTCCGTTTGCATTTTCTATCAGAAATGCAAAGGAAAGTCAAGGGCTTGCCCCTTGGATGGTGTGATGGCCAGGCGTGAAGGCACGTCCCGGTAACGGGCTTTGGGGTCGCAAACGCCGGATGGCTACCATGCACGTTCGATCCGTGCCCTGGCCATCTCACCATCCAAAGTTCCATGCCGAGGGCACACATGCGCCCTTGCGTTTGCTTTCGTCTTCGTGCAAATGCACATGCCAACGAGGTTCGACATGATCACGCTCGACACAGACTTCATCGCCAGATTGGTCCGCTACGTCGTCGACGCCGAGAAAGGCCGGTCGCGGCAGATCGGCAGCAACAAGATCGCTGCCATCAAGGCGCTGCGTGAGATCACCGGCCTCGGCCTGGTCCACGCCAAAAGCCTCGTCGAAGCCGCCGAGGCTGCGCCGACAGATCCGCTCATGAGCGCGATCAAAGATATCCAGTACATCCTTTCCACCGAAGGCTGACCGGGAGCCTGACCATGCACGGACACATCGGTGAATACATCATCACCGGCGGGATGATCCTCTCCGCCCTGGGCGCCTTCCTCTACATCTGGCGAGGCTGACATGATCCGACGCAATCCGCCGCCGGGCTGCCACCAGGCTCGAATGCAGCTGCTGTTCGGCCTTCTGCTCACCGTGGCGTTCGTCGGCGCGGTCACCATCGGTCCACTGATCGGCATCCTCGCCACCTGCGCCGGCTTCACCAAGCTCGCCGCGTTCCTGTTCGTGGTGTTCGCATGAGATTCCCCGAAGGCTTCAAGCCACCGAGCCAAGAGACGATCGATCGCGTCAACAATTCCGCGACATTCGTCGTCGCGACGTGGAACGGCATCGCTGCCGATCACACAGGCAAGCGCGACGTCCGTTACCTGACAAGCCGGGTCGCTCCATGGAGCGAGACCGAGCTGTGGAGCAGCTGGCGCAGCAACGCCCGGCAGTTCGCCACCATGACCGAGGCCGAGGCCACCATCGCCACGCTCAAGCTGAAGTGGCTTCGAACGTACGCCAAGGTCTGCCCCAACTGCGAAGCCCACGTGTTGACCGGCGGCATCGCCGGCAAGGAGCTGACATGACCGAGGCCAGCGAGAAGCTCTGGAAGGATCTGTGCGGCTTCACCCCACCAAGCTGTCCCGTGTGCGCCAGGACCGCCGTGCTCGATGAGGATGGCTACTACTGCGAGTGGTGCGGCGATCCCGCGCATCCCAATCCCGCAGTCGACGACATCCCGAACGGCGCCGAGTTCGATGAGATCTTGGAGCGCTACAAGGCTGCGAGGAGCTGACATGAAGCATGCTGTTCTCGTGATCCTCGACGTCGAGGGCAACATCGATGATGCGGGTCTCTTTGCCCTGGCACGCGACAAGCTCGCAGCCCCGCCCATTGCGCTCGGCGACGACGTCATTGCCGGAGAGCTTGAAGAGGTTGCCAGCGCTGGAATGGAAATCGCCCACTCCGAGCAAGAGATCGACGAGGAGGATGACGATGCCGACGACTAACCAGCTCCTCCGTGAGATCGAACGAGTCCTGTCGCCCGGTCCGACGATCGAAGCTCGCTCCGCCGCCTATGAGTCCGAGCTGGTCCGCCGCTATCACGCTGGCGAACACCTCTCATGCGCGGACAAGCGCGAGGCTCGCCGGATCATCCATCGCAACACGAGCCACTGAGGCCAGCCATGCCGCATATCTTCGATCACGAGCCGAGCGCTCAGGAAGTCTTCGATCAGGCCTGTGTCTTCTTTGCCACGTCCGAAGGGCCGTCCGCGATCCCCAGCACACGCAATTGCGCTGGCTACGAATGCGTCTACCGCAGAGATGACGGCCGGGTCTGCGTGGCAGGCTACTTCTTGCCGGATGAGAGCTACGATCCGGATATGGATGATCCGGAGAGTTCCTCGGACGGCTCCGATGTCCATGCACTGGTGAAGCACTACGGAGACCAGATTCCGTCCTGGTTCGGCCAGCACGTCGAACTGCTCAAGCAGCTGCAGCAGATTCACGACAACGAGTTTCACTGGACCGCCGATCACGCCTGGAACTATGCCGAGCTGATTCGTGATCTAGACGTCGTGGCCGACGATAACGGCCTTACCAAGGTTGCGATCGATCAGGTACGAGCCAAGGTCCCGAAACCGGAGTTCACGGCCGCTGACGAGCAGCTGCTGCGGGAGCTAGACCAATGAGCACATATTGGAGGAGTCCGCATGAAACGAACCAAACGGCAGCAGAAGATCGACGCCGACCGCATCCAGCGTGCCATTACCGGCATGATTCTCTCGATGACGGCGATCCCGCGCATCTACGCTCACGCCGAGAAACTGATCGAGGACGGCGCGACAGACGAGCAACTCAAGGCGGGCATCCGCCAATATCTGGGAGAGCCGGCATGATCGTCACGGCCAAATCGCAGGCAGCCTACGACACTGCGGCCAACCTGCCCTTCTCACTGCCACTCGGCCACATGCAGGTGGATGTCGATCCGGAATATGTCGGGAGCCTCAAGGCTTCCGACTATGATGGTCTGGAGCCGCCGTCCTTCAAGCCTGGACAGCTGGTGTGCGTCGTCGTCGGTTCTGGCAAATCAACGGTCGGCAAGGAGCGGCTCGCGTGCGTCGCCATCAAGCGCGATGGTGAGGTGAAGGGCGGACTGCGCTCGCACTATGAGCTGCGGCAATCGATCGACCCGAACGATCCAGATCCCCGGGTCGGCAAGCCCGACGATATCGACGGCTTCCTCACGTCCACGGGTCGCTTCGTGACGCGCAAGGAAGCCCGAATCATCGGCATCGAGTCCGGCCAGCTTCACCACAGCTGGAAGGATGCCAAGCGAGACGTGCTCTCGTCTGACATCAACTGGTGAGGTCCCCGGCGTGCGGTAAAGCGGTCTGCACGCCCATCTTATGGGGAGATCCGCAACGGTTCTCACTCAGAGCCCGAGCTAAAGGCGCGTGAAACCGTGCGCCTGGCTGTGACGGCACCCATGACCACGCAGGACGTTTGAGCGGAGAGACAGCACCGCTCTCATGAAGAGGCTACGCGAGCCGAGATCGCGACACCGAGGCCGGCGGTATAACCGGCCAACCTTGCTCTTCTGCGAGCGCGGGCATCCTCCCCCATAGCAAGCGAGCCCGGCTGTATATGCCGGTAGCTGCCAAATCCGGATGATCGCCGCGCTCACACAAGAGCAACGGAGGTAGGCCATGAAGAAGTAATCGAACCTTTCTGAAACCCTGACTGAGTGCAACTACGTTTTATGACCGGTGAAGCCGGGAGCGACCGGACCCATAGCCCGACCAGCGGCGGGCCAGCCAATTCCGCTGGTGCAATTCAAGGTGCAGCCATGTCGACCGTCACTGTTACGATCCACTTCGCGAACGGATCACATGACCAGCATCCGTTCCCCTCGTTCATCGAGGCGCGGGACTTCTACCGGAATCGTATCTGCTATTCCAACCGCGTGAGCCGCGTCACCGTCGCCGATCTGAGCAACTCAGCCCGCTCGGTGTGGGACGCATCGTGGGATGATCTGAGCAAGTACCACGGACTGAACGACTGAGAGGATTAGCTATGAGCGACGCACTACTTCGCGGCACCGATCACATCTACCGCAACCTGTATCTGACGCACAATGGCAGGTCGGAATCGCTTGAAGATATCGACACCGACACGGTCCCAGGCCTGACGCCAGCACAGCGCAAGGCGATCGGCGCGATCAGCTCTGGTGAAGCCGACATCATCATTGCCGATGACGGCACGATCAGGCTTTGGATCCACGGAGAAACGGTCTCGCGGTGAATCGTTAGGCAAGCGGGTCTCAGTCGCGAGCAGACCTGGTCTGGACCCAAGTACCTAGCAGGCCAAGCACCCCATTCCCGCCCGAGGTGCGCCTTGGACTTTGCTTGAAGGCAAATGCAAATGACGTTGACACAGCTGCAGCACTACGAAGTGGCGCGTCGCCGGCTCGCCGATGCCGACATCGCCTTCATGGAGATGGTCGCGCATCCGACTAACCCGTACCAGCCGCCCTCACGCCGCATGTATGGGGCGACATTCATTCCTTTGGTGCAACCATCAGCGAACGGAGCGAGCTGTGAGCTACACCCCGCCTGACTACATGGACGACCTCAACCGAGCGCTTAACGTTTCGCTGGACACCGATGACTGCGAGCTGCAGGCGACGGCGGCCATCGCAGAAGTTGACCGACTGCAGGGCATCGAGAAGCTGCTGCGCGACAACCTTGTCCACATCATCGCAGCCCTGGAGCAGAAGCGGGATAGCGACGCCGATAACGACCGTGAAGGCGAAGCTGAAGAGGCCGGCACACTGATCAGGCTGCTGCGAAGCCTTCCCGATCAAGCTCCAGCCGAGTCCTACATCGAGGACGAGGAAGAGGAGGACGAAGATGGGAGTGAGTGAGCACGCTTCCGGAACCAGCTCCGGCTGGCGCTATGACAATCCCGAGAACGACAGGATCATCCTGTCGATCTACGGTCCGAAAGGCGCGACCAAGTTCTGCGGCGTTCTTAGCACAATCGACGCCCGCAACCTGCGGGACCAGCTCGATATGGCGCTCAACAAGATCGTCGACGCCAGGGCGAGGACTACGGTCTATGTCGTGGTCGAGAATGCCGGCTACGAGGGGGAGCGAGATGCGCAGCAATGCGCCAGCTATGGTGACGCCATCGAGTGGATGACCAGCAAGTATTCTCCAAAGGAGATCGAGGAGAAGCGGATGGCGATCTGTCGCGACATCGCCGGAGAGCGCAGCTACGATCTGTGAATTTTCTTGACTTTTGCTTTGCTTGAATGCAAATATGCCGCAAACGGAGGACGGAATGAAAATCTCACTGAAGCGAGCGTTGAAGCTCCGTAAGGAGCTGGAGGCGATGCTCGCCAAGATCGAGCTGCCGACCAACGTCAGCCTGTCGCTGCTGATCCAGCAGAATGTCGATGATCCGGCGGAAATGGTGATCCGACCCGGCGTCCGGACGCTGACGCAGCGCATCGACGAATACATGGCGCTCTCCCTGGTGCTGGCGAACCTGCGCCAGGCGATCGCCAAGGCCAACGTCGAGCAAGGCGTCGAGGCAGCCCTCGCCCAGGCGGCGCACCACAACCGCGTCATGGCGATCCTGAAGAAGCTGGCGTCCGCTGGTGTCACGCCGGCCGAGGAGCAGCTGAAGGCCGAGCTGGCTTTCAGCCTCAGCGCCCTGCAAAGCGCCGAGCGCAGCTATGGCGTGAACCGCGCTGTGAACGTGTCGGTGGTGTTGCCCGAGCTGCGGGACAAGGCCGCCGCGGGCTACATCGAAGCCAAGCGGTCGCTCGAAGCGATCGAAGATAATCGCGCCGGGCTGAACGCCGCGGTGCATCTGGAACTCGCAGAAGGCGATGCAAACCTGCTCCGGCAGACAGGCCTCATCTGACGCAAGTGGGCGGGAGACTTACCGAAGGCACACCGATCGAAAGATCATCATTGGCAAACAACGCCCTCACCCCGAGGTCGCAACGCTCCTCGTTACCCGGCTGAACCCGCTCCCCATCGTGTGGAGCTTCGTCACTCGTCCGGTTTTATGAGCGCTCGTTGCTTGTGGTTTGTTCCTCGTTGATCGTCCCTCGTTCGTGCTCTGACGTTCGTCTCCCGCTTCTGACCTGAGCAAGCTCCCGTCGTCTATCGGCAAGGACACCGCCCTCTCAAGGCGGAAAGGAAGGTTCGATTCCTTCCGGGAGCGCCAGGACGCTTAGCAAGCGATTGCATCGGCCGAGGGGTGAATCTGATCGTCGAAGATCAGGCGAGTCCAATTGGGCTCGGTAGCCAACAAGCGTGCGTGGGGACGTCGCCCCTCGCCCGATGCAATCCCTGCGATCCACCCCGACATCGCTGACCTTCCGCCCTGCGCTTCATCACGGAGCGCAGCACGGAGCGACATGCGTTGCTCTGCCGGACAACCTCCGGTTTCATCACAAGGAGTCTGCTACATGATCAAGAAGTTCGCGTTGCTTGCCGCTGCCACCATGCTCGCTGCACTGTCCGTGATGTCGTCCCCGGCCGCTGCCGGCGACTATACGGTCTACAACTCGGCGACCGGCCAGGTCGGCACCGGCAACCTGCATCTCGAATACACGGCGCCGTCCACGATCGTCGAGAGCGACGTCAAGACCTGGCCGAGCATCGGCGCCGGTTCGATCGACAGCCGGCCGTCGCACAACTTCTCGAAGAAGGCCTACGCCAAGAGCACCATCGTCGAGAGCGATCCGTCGACCTGGTACATCTTCAGCGCATCGGCGCGCTGATCAGCTGAACGTGACTTTCGGGAGGGGAGCAATCTCCTCCCGGGTTGCGTTTGTTTTGTGTTGCGTTTGCACGAATTGCGATGCAAATTTGGAGCAGGAGAAGCTCATGTTCGCCTTCGTAACAGGTCCGGAGTACCGCCTGCCCTTCGGCACATTCACCATCTGTCGCTTCCGGAAGAACCATGTGCATCGCGACTTCCAGAACCTCAGCTGGACCGAGCCGATGGACCTGAGCGTCAGCGTCCCGGCGCTGGACCTGGCCGCCATTCACCCCGCCAACAACGACAATGAGAGGGTCGCCTGATGGACCTGCACTGGATCCAGAAAGCCAGAGACTTCGCCAAGCACGCCCACGGCGCGCAGCTCCGCAAGTATACCGCCGTGCCGTACTGGCACCATCTGGAAGAGGTGGCCAACATCCTGCTGCGCCACACCGCGAACCCGCAGCTGGTCGCCGCAGGATGGCTGCACGACACGCTGGAAGACACCACGACCACGTTCCGGCAGCTGGTCGACGAATTTGACCAGACCATCGCCGAGCTGGTGCTCGAAGTGACCGACGTCAGCCGGCCCGAGCATGGTAATCGCGAAATGCGAAAGCGTCTCGATCGACAATACCTGGCCGGCGCCTCGGCCTTCGGCCAGATGATCAAGTGCGCTGACACCATCAGCAATACCAAGGACATCGCCGAGCACGATCACGGGTTTGCCCGCAAGCACTACATCCCGGAGAAGGCAGAACTGGTGCCTATGCTCGTGAACGCCAAGCAGTTCTGCTACCCGCTGTGGCGCGCAGCGTTCGATGAAGTGGAGAAGGCCAAGTATGCCCTCGCCGCCTAAGATTCCGTCAGTGGCAGAGCGCCGCGCCAAGAATATCCGGTTTCGGTGGCGCTCAATCAAGCAGCTTCACGATCAAGGATGGTCGAAAAAGAAGATCGTCCATGGTCTGAACACCACGTACGAGGATGTCGCAAACGCCCTCGCCTATTACGCTGCTCATGGCAATCACAAGCGTGTCTGCAATAACCCGGAATGCGGCATCGATATCTCGCAAAAGCACGGCAAGGCCAAGTTCTGTTGCGACTCCTGTCGCAAGAAGAGCACTTCACGGGCTGCTTACGACAAGGCCGTACTAGCCGTCGATCTAGCCAGGTCATTCGGCTTTTCCGCTTCGGTTGCGGATCGAACAACCTGGGTTAACTGGGCAAAAACCATCGGCGTAACACTCTAAAGGAGAGAGAAAATGCTGCAAGTCGTCACTGAAACCACAACAGCGAAGTTGCCGAACCGTAGACGGCAGCAACCGGCTACGCCCATGGAGCTTCTGGTTCAGATTGAGAAGCGGAATCCTCGAATGAACCGGGACGAGATACAGGACCTCTTCGTCCAGCAGATAATGCTTCCGAAGAATGCATCTCTCATGGTGATCGCGCTGGAAACCGTATTCTCCCTCAACTACGGCAAGCTGCATTCGGTCAAGAGGCCGAAGACCACCGCACAAAGCCGTGCTGCCTCCGCTGCGAAGCGCGCTCCGGTAATTGAGGCAATGCGGGACGAGGCCGTCAAATACGTCGTCGAGGTTGGCTTCTGGGACTACCCTATGCCGAACGGTAAGCGCCTCCACGAATGTACCGTCAAGGAAGCCAAGTCGATGAAGCCGAAGATCGGCGGCCTGCTCACGATTATCGATAACTTGCGGGGCAAGCCGACCGACGTCATCGGCGACATCTACACCAAGTCTCAGTTGAAGAAGCTGGCGACCTGATATCGCGGCCTAAGGAGGCTCTCAAAATGATCCGCACAATCCGTGCGCTCTTCCGCATCAGGCAGCTGATGCGGATTGAGCAGGTCGCCAGGAATGTCACTCTTGAGATCGACCAGTACGACAGTCGGCTTAACGGGACTCCGCCTCGCGGCGACGACTCGCGGCCGCCGAACGGCGACGACTACAACCGCATCCTCTCCATCACGGATGACCTGAAGCAGGTGCTGTGAGATGCCGTACGATCATGACGTCAAGCAGCTGGCCTACACGCTCGATCCTGCGTGCTGGGTCAGCTACAGCGGCAAGGGTCGATGGTTCAAGGCGGCCATGGATGATCGGCGCAACGCCTCATTGATACAAGCACAAGCGCAGATCGATGCCGTGAAGGCGCGTCACGCTGCTCGGCGCGAGCAGAGGCACCGAGAACAGCGTACCGGAGCGCACGTCCTGGAGACCGCAATGTCTCTGGGCTGGACAGACGATGGCGAGGGCGCGCTGGAGTTCCTGCTCCGGCGTGCAAGGGAAGTTGCGATCGAGGACTGTAAGGGCGAAACCGAGCAGGTTTGCGTGGCGTGCGGACAGCCCTGGACCGGCGAAGCCTGCGGTCAGAAAGACAAGGGCTGGCCGTTCGAGGTTTGCGCGCCAGTCAAGCCCGAGCGATAGCCTCCTCGATCTTCCGCCTCCGCGCCGACCGAACTTGCTCCAGCAGCTCGCCATGCGACAGGAACCTGATCCGGGACCTGTCGGTGGCGAGACGCATCGCCTGCACGGCGAACTCCGCCGTGACATCGAACCAGCTGCCGGCGAGGCGCCGGTTGCCCTTGTCGAATACGCTGCAGACGTCGCCAGCGATACGGTTGGCGAGCAGCTCACCATCCACCCAGATGATGTGATGGACCTGCAACTCCTTCCAGCAGCCGAGCTGCATGGTCTTCAGACTGCTCTGCAGGTTCGCTGAGACGCCGATCCGCAGCGGCCGGCCGCCATCAGGCCCCACTGCATAAACGGAGCAGAAGCCCAGCTTCGTGAAGATCTCGCGCTCCTGCTTCGTCGAGAACCAGGGCAGGCCGTTTACGATTTCAGATTTCCCCATTCCACCAGTATGGAGGCAGATGCGCTTGAATGCAAATTTTGCTTGCGTCGCGCGCAAATGCAAATTACCCAGATCGCACCCACTCAGGAGGGATAGATGACCGATAGAAGACCAGTGCTTTCCGCTGACGCCCTTCAGATCATGCCAGCGGAACACAAGGCGTTGCTCGAAGTCCGTGAGCTGTTCGCCAACGGCGCTTTCCACCACGACCACGAGATGAATTTCGGCCAGCAGAACGGCTTCAACATGGAGTGCCTGTTCGACAAACGCGAGTGCGGGACGACCGCCTGCATCGGCGGCTGGATGTGGGCTGTCATGAAGCGAGATGGCGCCACCGAGAGCAAGAGCGGAGCCCGATACGTCAAGGACGATCGCAGCTATCGCCTTCAATTCCTGTTCTATCCGCCGCTCGATGACCTCAACGGCATGACCTACGACTACATCACGCCCGGCGCGGCCCTGGCGGCGATCGACAATTTCCTGTCCACGGGCGAGCCGAATTGGCCGCAGGCCTGCGGTATCGATCAGTCCTTCGAGGTCGAAGATGCTTGACTTCAGTAAGCCCATGCAGACCCGGGAGGGGCGCCCTGCCCGGTTCATCGGCCGTGGCTTCTGGAATGGCCCGGGCTGCGGACCACTGTTGTTTGCTGTTGATTGCGATGGCGTCGAGCGCCTCGCCTTCCGTGAGGAGGACGGCCGGTATCCGAAGTGTTACCGCGGCGGTGAAGAGCAGTCCATGTGGGACATCGTCAACGTCGGCCCTGACGTGGTCGTAATCGTGCTCGGCGGAAACGCACATGTGGCGCAGATGAAGCTCGGCATGTCGGTCGAGATCCGCGACTACGATGTCGAGGCCTTCTCCGAGGATCCTGAAAACGGAATCCTGAGGGACAACCACGGCCGACTGTATCAGTGCAGCCACTACAGCTGCTCCTAACCAACACCCCCGTTGAGCAAAGCGCGCCGCCCTCTGACGGGGGTGGGAATGCACGGCACGCACCAACCACCACCAAGGAGAGACTGAATGGACCCCACCATGGGCGAGGCCACCTTCGACGTTTCCGAGTCCGCTTCCGCGCTCGTGAACGAAACCGCCGTCGTCACCACGACGTCGCCGGCAACTGCTCCGGAGACAAATTATCCGGTCGGTGTCGTCGACTTCAACAAGCCGTTCGAGGTGTTCGACTCCAACGACGACGACGATCGACACAGCAACGCCCGCGTCCTGGCCGTCCTGGCCGGCAACAACTATCCGGTGGTCGTCGTCTCGAACGACGGCAGCGAGGAGGTTGTCACTCAGTTCGACACCGATGGCAACAGCCTCAACGGCGACCTGAGCGTCGAGAACGTCGGCCCCGCGGTCGAGCAGCTCAAGTTCGTGATCATCTTCAAGGACCGTCGCGAATTCTCGCTCGGCGCCGAGCTGTATGACACCGAGCAGGCGGCGTTCGACGTGGCACGCAACGAAAGCGATGTCTTCGCAGTCCTGCCGGTCACGATCCCTGCCCTCAAGCAGGAGATCCCGCCGGTCCAGGTCGCCGCCACGTCCGATGACGACGAGGAGGACGAGGGCGAGGCAGTCGATGCCGGTCCGAAGTACGTCGCCGGCATGACGCTGAAGACCGGCGACAAGGTGCGTGCGTATCGCAAGAACCGCGGTTCGCGCACCTGCACCATCCTCAAGACCCGCCACTACCCGGCACACAAGCAGCTCTACATCCAGGCGGATGCCGAGAACCCCTACTGGGCGCTGAACAAGAACATCAGCCGCAACTGGTGATGCGACCTGCCCGCTCTCTACGGAGGGCGGGCACCCCACCCATTTTCTTCGACCATCAACAACAAGGCCGTAGCATGAAAGAGCCAGTCCGAGTCATCGATGAGCCGACCTTCGCCGCTCGCCTTCGCGAGGTGCTGTCGAGCACCGATCTTTTCCAGGTGAATGCCGTCACCGGCCCCGGGCGATCCGGCGCTGTCGCCGCCGTCTATGCCTCGCATATCCTGCACATCCCGTATATTCCGTACGGAGCCCGCTGTCCGGCAGGCTTCAAGCTGCTGATCGTCGACACCGCACGTGAGAGCGGCCGAACGCTGCGCAAGGCAGCCCGGCGCTACACGGACTCCGATCCGACCGTCGTGGTCGCCTTCGAGGAACCGCCTCGCGTCATGTTCTGGTACGAGGCGCCGAAGCCGCAGTTCTACCGGCACGAGAACAAGGTGGCGGCATGAAGCGCGCCATCCTCATGGCAGCTCTGCTGCTCGCCGGCTGCGACGACGGCGATAACGGCATTCCCAAGCCGCGCCTGACATGCACCCAGGTCACAGCTCAATACCCGTGCGGACGCGGTGGCACATGCGAGCAATGCGGCAACTGGCAGATCGGATGCCCAAAGCCGCTGGAGCTGCATCAGCAAATCGCGACCGGCAAATACGGGAAGGATGAAACCCAGCTCGTCTGTCGATTGAAGGAGCATCGCGATGTTTCTGCGTCGTCGCCGATGGCGGCACCCCTGCGATAAGGGCGATCCGGCGCAGCGCGCCATTGGGGCTGCGTTCCGCTTCCTGCTCGAAGAGCGCACCTGGAAGCGCCATCCCGAACCATTCTCGAAGAGCAAACGAGGACGCGAACGTCGGGCCGTGAGGCGCTTCGTTCGCCGTGGAGACCACCATGAAGCTGAAATACTGGTCTGACCGCGAGCAGCAGATCCTGCGGGACAATCCGCAGACGCCGGTCAAGGAACTGAAGAAGAAGCTTCCCGGCAGATCGGAACAGGCGATCAGACGGAAGCGAGATGATCTCGGGCTCGCCGCCATTCGCGAGTACAAGAACTGGTACCCATCCGACGATCGGCAGCTGATCGAGCACGCGAAGACCAAGGGCGCGATCGAGGTGGCGCGGTTGATGGGGCGCGGTGAAGGATCAGTCCGCACGCGAGCCGAAACCCTCGGCATCAGGTTTAAGAGCGAGGTTTCGAAGTATGCGACGACCGGCAACGCGCTCGTTGATGCGATCCGGCGTCGCTGCGAGGAGGATGGCATCGCAGTCCGAGACCTCGATCGCGAGCTAAAGACAGGGGCGTATTTCTCGAGTCATTGCCTGGGGTCGAAGGCCAGGCGCCGACTCCCGATGATGAAGCACATCGCCAAGGCCGTCGACTTCTTCGGCGGTGAATTGGTCATCAACTGGAAAGACGAATAGAGGAGGGAACAATGGACGCAAGCCGGCCGCGATCTCGGGGCGGCCGGTGACTGAAAAGCGCGGTAACGAAGGGACATAGGCAACAGTGAGAACTCTTCTAGGACGGGCGGAGAAGAGTAGAAAGAACAGAGTATGCGTCACAACAGGACAGGCGGTCTCGTTCGGCGGGTCCGCCTTTTTCGTTCACGGGACAGACCGGATCGGACAACGACAACTCCAAATCCCGCACCCAGGAGACGTTGCCCGTGACCACTATTCGCTACCGATCAAGGGATAGACCACAAGAGGCGCTCAAGCGCCCAAACTTTTCGCTTGCTCTTTTGTTTGCTTGAATGCACAAAGCGAACGGGAGAGGACTCCTCGCCGGCAGACGTGTGTCAGCTCGTTTGCTTGAATGCAATTCGCATGCACACCGGAGAAATGCATGTCCTTCTACCTCGTCCGGCTTGAGCCGGATCCGAACCAGCCCGGCGTCTGCACCGATGTGCCGCTGCCGGAATACGGTCCCTACGAGAAGGGGAGTGAAGCCGCCAAGGAGGCCAAGCGCGTCGGCGACTACCTTGGCGTCCGTGTGCAGCCTCGGCGCATGAGCCAGGCTGGAGATTGGCGCGAACGCCATCGCAAGCGCCTCGCTGATGGCATCGAGCGCGGCATTCTCAAGGCACTGCCGGCGAAATGGAACCTTCCGCCGATCGCGGACCACTTCGCCCATATCCAGCTGGTGGGCGCACCCACCATGATCACCTTCGTCGCAACCGAAGAGGACGCGATCCTCGACAAGTTCACCTCGATCACCCCTGGCCGGTACATCAGCCGGTACTTCGATATCGGCGACAGCAAGATCCCCGACGACCAGCGGCGCAAGCTGATCGCGGCGATCGACCCCAGCGGCGAGATCCATTTCGCCTTCTCTCCCGCAGATATCGCCCACGTGTACGCGAATGGCCCCTCCTCGTGCATGGACGGCGACCACTCGTTCTCAACCCCGGTCCGTCCGGTCTCGGTGTACGGGGGCGGCGACCTGGCGGTTGCTTACACGGTGAATAGCCGTGGCAGCATCCAGTCTCGTGCAGTGTGCTGGCCGGAGAAGAAGGTCTATGGCCGCTGCTACGGCGACGTGCAGCGTCTGGAGTCTGCTCTTCAAGCAGATGGCTTCGAGACGCCGCGCGACGATCACTCCGCCGATGGCAACGGCCCCACCTTCGTCGGCGCCAGGATGCTCAAGGTGTTCCTGCGTAACGACGAAAATTACGCGGTGATGCCCTACTTCGACGACCTCAAGGTCTGCATCGATGCGGGAGATCACTGGATCACAGCGGACAAGGAGCCGCCTATCGACGCGGCCGATCATCCAGACATCGTCAAGAGCGGTGGGACGAACGGCTACGCAGAGATCCAGCGCTGGTGCCCGAAGATGCTTCGCTACTTCAGCAAGCGGTCCTTCAAGCACGTCTACGGCGTCGAGCAGCAATGGTCGGCTGGAGCGATCGAACATTACGCCTTCAGGTGCGAAGGCACACAGGAGCTGTGGCCTGACGAGGCGAAATACAAGGTCGTCATCCCAGATGGCGGTCGCTACGGCAACGACATGTACGTCTCCAAGAAGTGGTTCGAGGAGAACGGCGCGATTTGCGAGGTGTCAAATTTGCCTTGCAAAAAGTCCGATCTCGTCGAGCACAACGGCAAGACGGTCTCCCGCCATTGGGTACGGCGGGAGAAGGAGCGCACTCAACGTGAATACGCTCGCAGGCCGTATGGCGGATTGAATGTCTGGGTCGATGAGTATGAACAGATCCCGATCAGCCGACTCACCATGCCACGTCCGGACTTCACCATCCGCGACATGCTCGAAAGCCGCTTCGATCCTCCGGCCCCAGCACCCCGCGAAGCTGAGTACGTGACGGCCCAAACGATCGATGGCCGCACGATCCGTCGACGCATCGCCTAATCCCCGACGAAAGCATAAGCAATGAGCAACAAAGACCTCGAAACCCTCACCGCGATGCTGACCTATCGCCGCCCGGCGGGATCGCCTACGGAGGCGGAGTTCATCGAACGCTTCCTGATGCCGCTCGGCGTCAAGAAGGACCAGTTCGGCAATCATTTCCTCATCATCGGCGAGGAAAGCCCGACTGTCCTATGGTCGTCGCACACCGACAGCGTCCACAATCGGACCGGCTACCAGAAGGTCCATTACGACGGCAAGTTCCTCCGCCTGCCGGAGAAATCGAAGTCGAATTGCCTCGGCGCCGACTGCGCTTCTGGCGTGTGGATCATGACGGAGATGATCAAGGCCAAGGTGCCTGGTCTCTACATTTTCCATGCTGCAGAGGAGATCGGCTGCATCGGCTCCAGCGCGATTGCTGAGAAGAACCCGAAGTTCCTGGAAGGCATCCAGGTGGCTGTGGCGTTCGATCGTCGCCGCACGCACTCGGTGATCACTCACCAGGGACCGCGCTGCTGCTCGGATACGTTCGGCAACTCGATCGCTGCTCAGCTGCCCGAGGGCTACAAGCTCGACCCGACCGGCTTCCTGACCGACACCAAGAAATACATCAACCTGGTGCCGGAGTGCAGCAACCTGTCGGTCGGCTACTTCGAAGAGCACCATCCGACCGAGAAGCAGGATGTTGATCACCTGATCAAGCTGCGCGACCACATGGTCAAGATCGACCAGAGCAAGTTCGTGGTCGAGCGTGATCCGAAGAAGCCAGAGCTGCCCAGCCAGATCCTGAGCAAGCTGTCCAGCTACCGGCGCAAGCGGCCATCCACGGTCTACGACCTGGTCTATCACAACCCGGGTCCAATCGCTCGCTTCCTGCAGGATGAGGTCGGCCTCACCTTCAAGGAAGTGAACACGATCATCGAATGCCAGAACCAGAAGCCTGACATCGATCAAGGCGGCAATCTCTCGATCTCTGACCTGTTCGATGACGACGACGATTTCGGCTTCGGCTTGGGCTCGAAGATCGCCTCCTGATCCACACAACATCACCACTGACAACAGAAAGACCACGCCATGAAGCTTGGAATGCAGGATCACGTCGACGTCGCATCCGGTGTGCAGTCGGAGATCAAGGTCACGTTCGACATGAACGCGGTCGCCTTCTACGCCCAGATGTCGGGCCTGGCGAAGGACAAGATCGGCTACCCCATCCGCGAGATCTCGACCAACGCCTGGGACGCCTCCCGCGGCAATTACGAGGTCCATCTGCCGACCGGTCTGAACCCGGTGTTCCGCGTCCGCGACTTCGGTCCTGGCATGACGCCTGAGCAGATGCAGGACGTCTACGCCAAGATGTATGCGTCGACCAAGCGCGAGAGCAACAACGACGTTGGTGGCTGGGGTCTCGGCCGCTTCTCGCCCTTCGCCTACCTGATCGGCGAGAACGGCGCTGGCTCCTACAACGTCGTCTCCTACACCGGCGGCATGATGCGGGCCTACGTGATGTCGCTGGCTGCCGGCGGCTTTCCGGTGCTGCGCCTACTCGCAGAGGTTCCGTCCGACGAGCCGTCAGGCCTCGACGTGTCGTTCCCGGTCCGCCGTGAAGACGTCCACGCCTTCAACAGCCGTGCCAGCCAGATCCTATGGTCGTTCAATCCGCGCCCCAGGATCACCCCGGCGCCGCAGTGGAATGATGCTGAGGTGTCGTCCTCCGGCGAAGGTTGGACCTGGTACAAGGACCATACGGTTCCGTTCTACGGTCCGCAGGTCCGCATGGGCTGCGTCATGTATCCCATCGATCTGCGCCAGATCGAGACCACCGGCTTCCTGCATCACGACGACACTGTGCTGTTCGACGCTCCGATCGGCTCGCTGAAGGTCACGCTATCCCGTGAGGAGCTGGCTTACGACGAGAACACCAAGGGGACGCTGAAGAGCCTGGTCGCGTCGTTCGAGCAGAACTTCATCAACCAGGTCCGCCGGAAGGTGGATGCGGCCAAGACGCTGTTCGAGGCCTGCAAGGTGTTCGAGACCGAGCAGGAAGAGCTGGGCATAACCCGGCTGGAAAAGCTGCGCAACCTGATCGAGTGGAGCGGTCGCCGCCTGCACCAGCACATTCTGAAGAGCGACTTCAAAACAGCCAAGCTGCATGACGGATGGCGGTCGTTCGAGAAGTTCGATGACATCGAGGTTCGCACGTCCTGGGCTGCGGACGCCACGATCGTCATCGAGCATAATCCGAGCTACTCGCTCAGCCGCTTCATGATGGCGGAGCTGGTCGGCAAGAAGGTGCTCTGGGTCCGCTGCAAGCGTATCAACCGCGATGCCACTCTCGCTCGCCTCGGCAATCCCGAGAATGTTGTCGATCTCGACAGCTTCAAGGTTCCGGTCGAGAAGCGTCGCGGCAAGACGGTCCGCAAGCGCCGCACCCTGGTGGTCAGCGCAAGCGGCCTGCACAAGATGACGCAGGACGTCGATCTGGCCGATGGTGGCGAGTACATCGAGGAGTCGACCGCGGGTTACGGCCGGCGGCGGCGCCACGACAGCTGGTTCTATGTCAACGGTCGCTCGATCAGCCTCTACGACCTCGACAGCGTGGTTGCTGACTGTGTGCGGCTCGGCATCCTGGAAGTTGGTCAGATGTTCCTGATCAAGGGCCAGGACGCGGTGACTCCGGACAACTGGTCGGAGCTGGACATCGTCTCCGACCTGAAGGCGAAGGTCGATCCGGAGCATCTGACCGAGAAGGACAATCGCACCTCGCTCAATAGCAACCTCTCGGTCTGGGCCAAGAGCCGTCAGATCGAGCGGATGCCGGACGATGTGCAGGCCTTTTGGTCAAAGCTGCACCAGGCTCAGTCCAGCCTGTCGCGCCGCGGCGCCCGGGAGACCACGCCATCCGACATCGCTCACGGTGCCCTCAAGAAGCTCGGCATCTCCGTCGAGATCAAGAGGGCAGATGATCCCGTGGTCGTGGTCGAGAAGGAATATGCCGCATTGGGCCAAAAGTACCCGCTGCTCCGGTCGATCATCAATCGCGCCGGCTACTACAGCTTCGACGGCGAGACCTACCGACAGCTGACGCACTATCTCGGCCTCCTGGTTGACAGCCAGGAGTTCCGGAAGTTGGCGCCGGCCAAGGACGAGAAGGTCATCGTCGAAGATGACGAGGATGCAGACCTCGACGAAGACCTCGACGAGGCGGCCTGAAACCAACGGAAACCGTCATGATCCCGAGCATCATCACTGACACTTCGATCACATTCATCGCACAGGGCCGTCCATGGGTCCTGGCGATGGACCATCCAAAGTTCGACGAGGTCAAGGAGCTGCTGCAGGCGGGTGCTGCCGACGCGGACAAGCTCGTTTGTCTCGCTGACGTGCGGGTGGCGGTCGAAGCGGCCACCGATGGAGCGGCCGTCCTCAATGAGGACGGTCTGTTCCTGAACGGCGAGAAGCTTTCGGAGGCGTGGGAACAAAAGGCTCAGGCGGCTCCGGATGCGATGAAAGTCCTGCTCGTGAGCCCGGGAGACCGGGTTCGCGTCCAGGGCGATCCCGATGCGCCTGACGGCATCTACACGGTCGGCGATGTCGACAATGCGGATGCCGACAAGCGCGTCTACGTCGAGAGCGACGAGGATTTCTTCGGCTTCGTCGCCAATATCTCCATCATCGAGATCATCAAGGAGTGAGAAACCACATGGACTTCTCTCTGTTCAAGCACGCCGTCTCGGCACAGTTCAAGAAGATGCGCGACGGCCATCTGTTCTGCACGGCGGTCGACAAGGACCTGCTGTGGGACGCCTATCTCGAAAGCTTCCCCGCGGGCACCAATCCGGTATTCCGCGAGCGCAGGGAGCATGACTGCAGCTGCTGTCGTCAATTCATCCGTGCAGTCGGCAACGTGGTCTCGATCGTCGACGGAAAGTTGGTCTCGATCTGGGATGGCAAGGTGGCCGATCCGGTCTATCAGACAGTCGCCGATGCGATGTCGCGGCTCGTGAAGTCCCGGGCGATCGCGGACGAGTTTTTCCACTACGAGGCGTCGGTCGGAACCGACAAGAACTTCGAGGACGTTCTCGGCAAGGTTCGGGCCTGGGAGCACTTTCACCTGCACCTGCCGGCGGGCCGCGTCATGCGTGGCGACATGCTGGTTACCAAGCGTTCCGAGATCCGCTCGGCGCACGACGTGTTCCATCGTGCTCTGACCACCCTCTCCATGGACTCGATCGACACCGTCCTGGAGCTGATCGGCCAGAACTCGCTCTACCGCGGCCACGAGCACAAGTTCGCCGTGGAGGCCTTCCGGAAGGCCAAGGTTGCGTTCGATCGGCTGCCGGAAGATCAGCGCGACCCGTTCGTCTGGCTCGCTGTGAAGGCCAATCCGGGCTCTGTGACGGGCATCCGCAACACCTCGATCGGCACCCTGCTCATCGACCTGTCCGAGGGCATGGACATGAACGGCGCGGTCCGCAAGTTCGAGGCCATGGTGGCCCCGGCCAATTACAAGCGGCCGACTGCCTTGGTGACCAAGGGCATGATCGAGAAGGCCAAGGCCACGATCACCGAGCTGGGACTGACGGGCGCCCTGGAGCGGCGCTACGCCCGCACGACGGACATCTCGGCGGCCAACATCCTGTTCGCAGACAACGCGACCAGGAAGGTGATCGACGGCGACGTGTTCGACTCGATCCCGGTCAAGTCGAGCACCCGGAAGATCGACAAGGTCGAAGAGCTGCCGATCGAGAAGTTCCTCTCGCAGGTCGTTCCGAGCGCCGAGTCGATCGAGGTGATGTTCGAGAACAAGCACATCTCGAACCTGGTCAGCCTGATCGCGCCGGTCGATCCAGGTGCCTCCCGGCTGTTCAAGTGGGACAACAACTTCTCCTGGTCCTACAACGGTGACATGGCGGACGGCGTCCGCGAGCGCGTCAAGCAGGCCGGCGGCAACGTCAGCGGCGACCTGTGCTGCCGTCTCGCATGGTCGAACTACGACGATCTCGACTTCCACATGCGCGAGCCGGACGGGAACGAGATCTATTTCGGCAACAAGGGTCAGCGGTCTCGCTGTGGCGGCATGCTGGACGTCGACATGAATGCCGGCGCCGGCCAGAGCCGACATCCGGTCGAGAACATCTTCTACAGCTCGCAATCGACGATGCGGGAGGGCATCTACGAGCTGATCGTGGAGAACTTCTGCAAGCGAGAGTCGGTCGATGTCGGATTCGAGGTCGAGATCGACTGGCTCGGCCAGATCACGCGGTTCGCCTATCCCAAGGCGGTCCGCCACAAGGAGAAGATCTCTGTCGCGAAGCTCAAATACTCCCGAGCCAAGGGCATCGAGATTATCTCCTCCATGCCGTCCACGCAGTCGACCAAGACGGTCTGGAACATAGCGACCCAGGCCTTCCACCCGGTCAACCTGATGATGCTGTCACCGAACTACTGGGACGGTCACGGCGTCGGCAACAAGCACTACTTCTTCATGCTCGAAGGCTGCCTGAACGACGGACAGGCACGCGGGTTCTTCAACGAGTTCCTCCGCGAAGATCTCTCCAAGCATCGGAAGGTCATCGAGATCGTCGGCTCGAAGATGAGGACGGCCGAGTCGGCCGACCAAATCAGCGGCCTCGGTTTCTCCAGCACACAGCGCAACGAGATCCTGGCCAAAGTGAAGGGCAATTTCACCCGGACCGTCAAGGTCATATTCTGAAGGAGAACTGAATGTCAGATTTGTTCGAGAAGGCCTCTCGCCTGAAGCTCCGCTTCCCCTCCCCGCTCGGCGGTGGCGGCCTGACGGTCGAGCAGCTCTGGGACCTGCAGATCAGCAGCAGGGCCAAGAACAGCGCGGACTTGACCAGCATCGCCCGCGAGCTGAACCGCCGGCTCAAGGACAGCAGCACCGACGATGACCTGCCCTGGCTCAGCAGCTCGTCGAAGGCTGACAACGAGCTGCAGCTCGCCTTCGACATCGTCAAGCACGTCGTCGAGACGAAGAAGGCAGAGGCCGAGAAGGCTGCCGAGACCGCGGCGAACCGCGAGAAGAAGCAGCAGATCCTGGCTCTGATCGCGGCCAAGGAGACCGAGGAGCTGGGCGGAAAGTCACTCGACGACCTCCGCAAGCTCGCTGCAGAGCTGTGATGCGCCGGCCGGGTGGCCTCTTGCTGCCCGGCCATTTGCTTGAATGCAAACAGAACAGAGGATCCGATGCCAGAAACGGCAAAATGCACCCTTTGCGCCGCGGTGGACTCACCTGGCTTCTACACCGGCTGTATGGTCAGGGACGGTGAGGTGACGGACTGGCGATGCGATGGAAAAGGGCACCTTACTCGCGCGACCTTCCGTGAGGCCCTCGACATCTTCTACCAGGGCTGCCAGCGGATCTCCGAGGAGCACCGCGCAGCGAATTACTCGTCGATCCCCAAGTACACCTGGCACATCGTGGAGCTGAACAAGCGCTGGAAGATCATCCAGGGGACCGGCGTCCACTGCTTCGTCGACAAGGCGACCGGCGACGTCCTCAAGGCCGAAAGCTGGTCCAAGCCGGCCAAGCACGCCCGCGGCAACATATTCGACGAGCATAACGGGCTCGAGAAAATGGGACCGTCCGGTCCAGCGTATCTCCGATGAGGCCCTACGGAGCCAAGCGCACCTTCGCCAGGTGCCGCACCTTCATCCGCAGGATGGGCGGGAAGGTCCATGTCATCATCGCGGTCAAGAACCGGAAACGAGATCGGGCCGCAGCAAAACTCACGGCAAAAAGGGAATCAGAGGCGACGCCATGACGGAAGACGAGATGATGGCTGTCCGGCAGGTCGATAAGACCCCGATCACGGTAAGCCCTGACGATGGTCCCGACCGGACCTTGCTCTACGGCTACGACTGCGAACGCTACACCTGGCACATCTACCAAAAGGACGGACAGATCCATCGGGCCATCTACCTCGGCAGCAATCCGAGCCCGCAAAGCTTCGATAGCGAAGCTCATTTCGTCGCATCGGCTCTTGTGCCGAACAAGCGTCTTTACCCCGAGCATTGCGACTTCGACTTCTGCATGAAGCTGGCCGCGCTCGGCATCCACCTTCCTTTCACAACCTACGGATCCGCAGCAGACGGCGTGAACCGGAAGCCGTTTGCCGGGAGGACTTTCTGATGGCAAAAACTTTCACAGACCTGCAAAACCAGATCATGGCGCGGGCGATCTCGCAGAGTGTCAGCGAGACCATCTACCTGCGCAAGGGTCACTTCCCTGCGACGCGAAGCCTGATCGAGAAGGGATTCCTCGATCCGCACTGCTATGGGATGGTGCAGACCCAGCACGTGACGCCGGAGGGCAAGACCGCCTTCTTTACCGAGCACGGCGAGGTGTTTGCGATCCCTGACATCTACGACAACTGCTGGATCGTCTTCGAGGATCGCAAGGTGATCGCCAAGCCGCGCAGCGAGGAGAACGCAAAGCGCATCGTCGCCGCGCTGAAGGTGCTTCGCCAGAAGGATCGCCTTGAGCAGAAAACCGCCGCTTGATTTGCTTTTTTTATTTGCATGAATGCTAATCGATGCTAACGTGTCCGCACCCAACCAGACGAGGAACAAATGTCCAGCACCGCGGCAGCGCCCGCCATCTACGTTCCGTCGCCGCAGCAGGCTGCCTTTCAGGATGAGGCCTGGAACGGGACCAGCTCGATCGTCCTGATCGCTGTAGCCGGAGCCGGCAAGTCTACCACGATCGTCCACACGGTTAGCCGCATGCGCGGCAGCAGCGTCATCCTGGCGTTCGGCAGGAAGATCGCCGCAGAGCTGAAGGACAAGCTCCAGAAGCTGGGCATCGACTGGAAGAAGGCAGAGGCCTCGACCTGCCATGCGATCGCGCTCCGGAACCTCCGGAAGGACCGGCGCTTCTCCGGCGTGAGGATCGACGAGGAGAAGGTCGGCCGGATCACGGCTGGCTGGATCGACACCAACCGCATCGATGCCTCGCTCGCTCCTCATGTGGGCGTCGTGGTCCAGCTCGTGGGCCTTGCCAAGCAGTCAGGCATTGGCATCCCTGGCTGCGGCGATATCGAGGATACCTCGGTCTGGGAGGATCTCGCCGAGCACTTCGACCTGTTCGATGAAGAGGCTCTGGAGAAGAAGGCGGACGACCTGATCGATCTGGCGATTGAGGTGTTGAACGAGTCGAACAGCAATCCGCAGGTCATCGACTTCAACGACATGATCTATCTCGCCCTGCTCTATCGGGTGAAGATGTGGCAGTACGACACCGTCATCATCGACGAGGCGCAGGACACCAACACGGTGCGCCGGCTGCTGGCTCGGGCGTTGATGAAGCCGAACACCGGCCGGCTGTTCGCGGTCGGAGATCCCCACCAGGCCATCTTCGGCTTCACCGGTGCCGACAACGACAGCCTGGACATCATCAAGCAGGAGTTTGGCGCGAAGGAGATGCCGCTCACGGTCACCTACCGGTGTCCGAAGACGGTGGTCAAGTTCGCCCAGACCTGGGTCAACCACATCCAGGCTCACCCGAGCGCGCCGGAGGGCAGGATCAGCCTCGAAAGCTTCGAGCAGATGATCCAGCAGCGTGACCGGCTGAACGGCGATTCGGCGATCCTGTGCCGCAACACCAGGCCGCTCGTGAACGCCGCCTTCGCCCTGATCCGGGAGAAGGTGCCGTGCCGGATCGAGGGCCGGGACATCGGCGAGCAGCTCAAGAAGCTGGCCACCCGCTGGAAGTCCATCAACACCATCCCTGAGCTGGAGGACAAGCTGGAGGACTGGCTGGAGAAGGAGAAAGAGCGCTGGCTGCCGAAGAAGAAGATGTCGAAAGTCCAAGAGGCCGAGGACAAGTTCGAAACCCTCAAGGTCATCATGGATGCGTGCCGTGAGGACAAGCACGACAGCATCTCCGCGGTCGTGGCCTATATCGACAACATCTTCGCCGACAACGTCGAGGGCATTCTGACGCTCGCGACCATTCACCGGTCCAAGGGCCGGGAATGGAAGCGGGTCTACTGGCTCGACCGGTTCGGCACCTGCCCTTCCAAATACGCCAGCATGCCGTGGGAGAAGGAGCAGGAGATCAACCTGCAGTACGTGGCCGCAACACGTGCCATGGACGAGCTGATCGACCTGATGCCGCCGCTGCCCAAGGTCAAACCGGTCAACGACAACCAGCAGCCCGCCCAGGGTCAGCTGCCGCTGACGCAGAAGGTGGCTTGATGCTGCCGAAGCTCGTCTACCCCTACGGCCGGCCTCCTAATGGGAGTTCGGTCCTCTGGCGGTGCGAAGCCCAGCGATATTCCGTGTGCATCGATCCTGACGCCGATCGCTACGGCGTCACGGATCCGCAGCTGGAAATGCGCTGGCATCGCATCATCAGTCGAACCCCGAAAGGGGCCTGGATCAGCGGACGCTTCGTCCTGCTGACCGCAACCAAGCGATGGGCCTGTCCGACCGAGGAAGAGGCCCTCGAATCCTTCATCGCAAGGAAGCGCAAGCAGATCAGCATCCTGAGCCACAAGCTCCATCGCGCGGAGCAGGACCTGGCGCTCGCTTTTCCCCATATGCACGTCCTCAGACTTGCTTGAATGCAAACAAAGGAAATCCCATGAACGGATGTATCGTATGGAAGGGGCCGTCCGAGGTGGACGGCAGCCCCATTATGCTGCTCGCCACCGGTCTTGAGGACGGCGGCAGCAACTCCAAAACCGGTGCAATGGTGCAGCTCTACATCCTGCGCCAGGACATGAACCCGCTGAAGGCGAGCCAGATCGGCGCCGACAAGGCGATCTGCGGCAGCTGCATTCACATGGGCAGGGTGGTCACCGATCCCAAGACCAGGCTTCGCCGAAACGAGGGCCGCTCCTGCTACGTGATGCTGTGGCGCGGTCCGCACGTGGTCTTCGATGCCTACCAGCGCGGCGTCTATCCCGAGGTGACCCTGGCCAAGGCCAGGAAGCTTCTGGCCGGCAAGCGCGTTCGTGCCGGCGCCTATGGAGATCCTGGCGCGATCCCGATGGCTGTTTGGGAGACGATCCTCGCCAAGGTCAACGACGTCACCGGCTTCACCCACATGTGGCGCGAGAAGCCCGAGCTGGCGGCCTTCTGCATGGCATCCTGTGACACGGAGATCGACCGGGTGCTTGCCAAGGCGCTCGGCTTCCGAACCTACCGCGTGCGCCCTGAGGGCGCTCCGAAGCTCACTGGTGAGGGCCACTGCCCCGCGTCCAAGGAGATGGGCAAGGCCACGCAGTGCGCCCAATGCCTGCTCTGCGGTGGCCACAAGACCGCGGCGAAGGCCGACATCACTATCCAGATCCACGGGCCTGGCCGGAACAACTTTCAACCAGTGCTGCAGGCTGCGTAATGGCCAAGAACGCTGAATATTTCGGCCGCGGCTCCGTTGGCCTGCTCGAATCGCTCGATGGCGAGGAGGACATCGCGAGCCTCATCAGAACCTCGCGCGGCAGCAACCGCTCCACCCTGCGCGCCACCGATCACCGCCGCCACGATGAGGCGGAGGATGGCTACGACGAATTGGACTTCGCATAGGAGACGACATTGGACAACGAAAAGATCGAGCGCCAGATCGCCGAGAAGATGGTCGATGACGCTCTTGCAGCCGGCTACACGATCGACGTGTGGGACGGCGGTGATTTCCCCCTGAAGCAGAGCAGCGACCGCGAGGCGATCCTCAAGGCAATGTTCTCGACCGACGAGGACAGGCTGTACCTGACCAAGGACGGCAAGACCGCCTGGGTGTGGCTGGTCTACGGCAACAGCTACCACCTGATCAGCGATTACACGATCAGCCTCGCAACGGTCCTGGCCGGCGCCGAGAAGCTCTCCGATGAGCTGGAGGACCAGTATGGCCAAGCTGCTTAAGGAGGCGTTTGGCTTCAAGGCCGAGCAGCGCGTGCGTCTCAAGATCGAGACCAAGGGCGCGGACCACGAGGACATCGAGCACACGATGCCGGCTGGCTCGATCGGCATCATCGACCACATCGAGGTCTACACCGGAAGCCAGGGGATCGTATTCCACGTCTGGATCCCCGTCGACGAGACCAACGAGCGCGGCATCGTCAATTCGTTCGACCAGCTCGATGGACCAATCACTAACTTCCTGGAGGCACTGTGAAGGAGAATCAGGAGCTTACGGAGGCGTTCGGCTTCAAGGTTGGCCAGAAGGTTCGGATTCCTTGAAGAGACGATGGGTTCGGATCACGAGGACATTGAGCACGTCGTGGCGGCCGGCGCTACAGGAACGATCGAGATCATCGAGGTTCTGCGGGCGCAAGGCACTGCATTCCACGTCGCCATCCCGGTCGACGACACCAACGAACGTCACATCATCAACGTCTTCGATGAGCGCGACGGTCCCATCACCAATTTCTTGGAGGCACTATGACGAAGCGTAATTTCCGATCACCGCCGTTGTTCTATGTCGCGCAACGGAAGGACGGAAAATGGGTACTGATGGCGACCGAGCCTGTGCTCAGGACGGCGGCGATACGTCTCGTCGCGTCGGCGTGGAAGGAAGGCAACCTCGCCCGCATCCGGGATGCTGATTCGGTGAGGAAGGCTGCATGATCGTGGGTGCTGATTTGCATAAATACAACCGCGTGTGCTCTAAAAATCACAGGACCGGTGTTTACATGGCGGTAGGAACATTCCTTTGTTCGTGGTGTATAGGCCTGTTGGCCGCCGCCGTGACACAATCGGGACCACAGCAACGAGGTGGGAAATGCCATCGCAGGCACCCGACAACGAGAAGTTTCTGACCGGTGAGGAGACCAAGCTGTGGCGGATTTCCCGCGGGCTGAACCAGGCCGAAGTTGCCCAGTGGCTGGGCATCACGCCGCAGGCGGTCAGCAAGCAGGAGCGGCGCGGCGTCTCAAAGATTGTAGCATTGGCGCTGGCGGCGCTCGACCGTGGTCTGCCGCCATTTCGTCCATCCCAGGAGGACTACGACGCCACCGAGAATAAGGGAAAACGGGAATGAAATCTTCCATCATAGAGGATCCACCTAATCCGGTTCGTAGGGAGATCAACCCGCGCTTCAAGAGCCGGCTGCCCGTCATCATCGGACGGGCATGCGACTGCCTCGTCAGGATCGAGCCCGAGATCAAGAAACTCGAAGTCTTTCTGAGGGAGTTCGCAGAGTATCTCGACTTCGAAATCGAGAAGGTCCGTCTCGAGATTGCGAAGACGGAATGGCAGGATCGAGTCGATCGAGCCCAGCTGGATGATGCTAGGGAGTGGCTCGCAAAGCTTCGTCAGCTTCGGAAGGACTTCGACATCGACCTGATGACGGCCCCTTCAGGCTACATCAGGTCAATGGTCGCTAGGGTCGAGACGCTCTTTGGAGCTATCGACGTAAGTCAGTGCTGACTTACAAGCGCACGATCACGGCGACGATGGCGATCTCAGCGACGTCGTCAAATGCCATCCGCTCTTCATCGCCGGCCGGCATCGTCTTCGTCATGACGAGGCCTCGCTCGTCGATGCTGGTCAGCAGTCGAACCTTCGACTTCCCGTCCTTGCCGGTCACCAGGATCATGTCACCGGCAACGGGATCACGGCGCTTCGTGCCGTAGCAGAGCGACCCTGCCTTCAGCCACAGACCAAACGAATCATCCGGCACATGGAACGCGAAGCCCGTCTCGTCTCCGTCAAGCTGAGGCGGAGCCGGAACGTAGCCATCCCTTCGGCTCGAAGCTGCAGCCTGCAACGAAGCCGGCAGAGCGGACACATGCTTGAACTCGACGGTCGCCGTCCTGGCGGCGATAGGACGCAGTCCAGCGCGCTTCGACATCCCTTCCGGGACTTCTGTGCCGTTCTCCTCCGTCTCAGCTCCGAGAGCCTCCATGACCTTCTTCGTGATCGGGATGCCCGAAGCGTCCGCGATCTTCGCAAGAGTCTTCTGAGTAGGAAGGAAAGGATGCTCAGGGTTGTTGAGGAGGCGCAGCAAAGTCGACGGAGCGAGTTCCGCCTTCCTTGCAAGCTCCGTAGCATTCCACCGCTTTCGATCGAGGATGTAGTCGATCCACTCGATCACGACCTGCTTCGGAGTTTGTGCTTTTGTTTTCGCTGCCACTTTTTCGAGAGCCAAGGTCATTGCAATGCGCCTTTTTCTATCAGTCTTTAGAAAATGAAACTAGGGTTGAACGGGATTTCCTCCCAGAATCGTTTTCGAGCAGTGATCTTCTGGTCAAGAATTCCGTTTGCATGCCGGCCCCATCCATTTGTTTGGATGCTAACACCTCTCCCCTAGTCTAGGTTTCAGGCGAATGCAACGAAATTTTCGTTCGTCATCCGTTCTCATTTTTCCGCAAATCTATAATAAAATCAATAACCTGCTGCTTGCGAGGCGGGCGCAGCAATTTTGAGCATTGCTAACAATTGCCTGAACTCCTGCAAATGCAGGCCTGCATGTACGATGGCGATCGCATCTGCAACATGCTCATTGTCCAGATGCAACTCGCCTTTCCGGTTCAGAATCTTACCGCCTTTCCCAATCGTGTCGCGGTCGTAGAGCTTCCAGGGAGCCTCTGGATAGCGCCGCGCAGCCCAGGAGATGATCTCCGGCTTCTCGGCCTTTGGATTGCCCACGCTCCCCTTCTTCGTCTCCAGCGGCATGACCTGGAAGAGCGGGATCTGGATCGACGCGAGAACGCCAGCGGCAGCTCCAAAGCCGTAGGAGGCTCTTGCAGCCTTGGCGCCTGACGGGATCTCCGCAAAGGCCACCGTGCAGCCGGCAAGCTCCTCGTGGAGCCCGGCATGCAGCTCTCGGGCACGTCGCAGGTCATCCGAGTTCTGCCGGATCAGCTTCTTTTTGCCGGCCAGCTTCTCGGTCGAGATCGTTCGGAATCTATCGAGCTTCAGTTCCAGCGTGCTGAGGTCGAGCCACATTCGGGCGATCCCGAAATTGGCGAACGCCGGATCGAGGCCGGCTACGAGGATGGGGTTCATCGGTCCCTAGTGGGTGTCGGTGTTGCCGCATCACCACATCTCGTGGCTTGCCTTTGCATTTGCATTCGGGCAAATACATCACCCCTCGCCGGCCGTCAAGCTGGCGACAGCCAACAAGAAACATCGCATGAGCCTCAGAGCACTCACCTGGGCGTTCGACCTTGTCGACGCGGATCTCACACCCACCCTCAAGCTGGTCCTCATCACGCTGGCGAACTACGCCAACGAGAAGTTCGAGACCTATCCGAAGCAGAGCACGATCGCCGTCAAGTCCTGCTTGACCCGGCAGACGGTCTGCACGGCACTGACCAAGCTGGAAGATCTCAACCTCATCACCTCCACCCAGCGCTACTACGACAACGGCGGATTCCGCTCGAAGGTCTACCGGCTGAACGTGCCGGCGGCGCTGGAGGAGAGCATCAATGATGATGACCCCCTGTCAAATACGCCGACACCGGGGGTGTCAAATTCCCCGACACCGGGTGTCAGCGACGATGACAGGGGGTGTCCGCCTCCCCGACGAGCCCTGTCAAATACGCCGACAAGGGGTGTCGGCGAGGCCGACAACAATAACCGTGTACTAGAACCAGACTCAGAACCGAAACCAGAACCACGTCGCAAGCAGCGACGGACGGCGGAGTGGCCTTCGGATTACGAGGAGCAGTTCTGGGCGGTTGTTGCCAAGAAAGTCGGCAAGGAAGCTGCACTGGCCAAGCTCGCTCGGATCGAGAAGGCCGACAAGGTCGAGTTCAAGGACATCATCGAAGGCATGCGCCGGTACGCAAACAGTCCGGACGTGCGTCGAGACCTCCGTGATCCGGATCGTCGCCGGTTCGTCATGCATCCGACAACCTGGCTCAACCAGGGCCGGTGGTCGGACGAAGACGGTATGCCGCCGGAGTCATCCGATGATCGCCATCGCCGGGTCCTGGCACGACGCACGGTGGCGATCTGATGGCTGGCGTCGATGTCGGAAAGGTGCTGGCTGAGCACGGTATCAAGCTCAGGTCCCTGAAGTTCGGCAACCAGTACACGCTCTGTCCGATGTGCTCGCACACGAGGAAGGGGGCTCACAAGAAGATCCGATGCCTCAGCGTCAAGATCGACGATCGAGGCGTCGTCTGGAATTGCCACCATTGCACATGGAGTGACGGAGAGAATGCTAAGCGAGAAGCACGCGAGAGGACTGGAGGACAGAGGCCTGTGCCCCGAACTGGCGGTGGCTATGGGGCTCTACAGCGGGAGTCTCTCGCGCGATGGGCAGGACCAGGTCATTGTCGTTCCGGACCCGGACGGTAAGGTTCTGTGCTGGCCCTATTTCGAAGAGAGCGACACGGAGGTCAACTGCAAGTACCGCTGGGCGCAGGACGGCGAACGCCGCTTCATGCAGAAGCGGAACGCTGCCAAGACCCTCTACAACGCGAAGATCTTCTGGGACGAAGCGATCATGAACCGGCTCGAAGCCGGAGCGGAATCGCTCATCTGGACGGAGGGCGAGCCTGACTGCCACGCCGTGCTCCTGTCCGGCTACGATACCTGCGTATCCGTGCCGGATGGAGCGCCGCCGGCTCGCGACAAGAACGGCAAGCTGATCCACGTTCCTGACGATGATCGGGACATCGACCCCGAGGACGATGACAAGTTCTCGTTCATGGGCCGGCTGATGGACTCGCTGCAGCGGGTCAAGCACCACATCATCGCTGTCGATGGTGACGAACCTGGCGGCCGGCTCGCGAAGGAACTGGTGCGGCGCCTCGGCGCGGCCAAGTGTCTCTGGGTCGAGTACCCAAAGGACGAGGTCGTTCCGGACAAGAAGCGCAGAGGCAAGAAGCGCGCTTGCAAGGACATGAACGAGGTCAAGCTGTACCTCGGCGCCGAGAAGGTGCGGGAGCTGATCGATAACGCCAAACCGTGGCCGGTCAAGGGCCTGTTCCGGCTGAGCGACTATCCCGAGGTTGAGATCCCGCCGATGGCTGAGGTCGGGATTTCGGACATCCTCGACAAGCACATGAAGTTCTACCCCGGCCAGTTCGTCGTTGCCACCGGCATCCCGAACGTCGGCAAATCGACCTTCATCAACCAGTGCGCCGTGCTGCTCGCCAAGCGGCACAAATGGCCGGTCGCGATCTTCTCAGGCGAGAAGGACGTCAAGCCGTTCCTGGCGCACGAGCTGATGACCGCCTGCCTCGACAAGCCTCGCGAGGACTGGTCGATGGAGGAGAAGCTGCGTGCGACGGCATTCGTTCAGCGCTACTTCCAGTTCATCGACTACGACGACTCGATGGAAGGCGATATCGACCTGAAGTTCGTCCTCGACACGGCTGCTGCCGCGGTCTTCCGAGACGGCGTGAAGTTGCTGATCATCGATCCCTGGAACGAGCTGGAGCACACCAGGCCGCCCAGCGTGTCGCTGACTGAATACGTTGGAAAGGCTATCAAGCAGATGAAGCGCTTCGCAAAGCAATTCGGCGTCTGCGTCATCGTCGTGGCTCACCCGACGAAGCTGGACCCGAAGGTCACGCCAGGCCTCTACAACATCTCAGACTCGGCGCACTGGGCCAACAAGGCGGACCTGGGCATCGTCGTCAACGCTGATCCCGAGCGCGCGGCAGAGGCGCCAAACGAACGTCAGATCATCATCCCAAAGGTGAGGCTGAAGCGGATCGCCGGTATGACCGGCACCGTGGATCTGACCTTCGACGATCGAGCGAGCCTGTTTCGCAAGTTCGATTTTTGAAAAAGTGTTTGCATGAATGCAAATGCTATGGTAGTGCAAACTGGAAAAAGGAGAGACCATAGATGTCAGGTTCAGTGAACATGGTGATCCTCGCCGGCAATCTCGGCAAGGATCCTGAGGTGAAGAACCTCAGCAACGGCAAGTCGGTGTGCAACTTCTCGATTGCCACTTCCGAGACCTGGAAGGATCGGGACGGCGAGCGCCAGGAGAAGACCGAGTGGCACAACTGCCAGGTCTGGCAGGAAGGCCTGATCAAGGTCATCGAGCAGTACCTGTCCAAGGGCGACAAGGTTCACGTCGTCGGCAAGATCCAGACCCGCAAGTGGGAAGATCAGGATGGCAAAGATCGCTACTCGACCGAGATCGTGGTCGACAAGCTGACCATGCTGTCCACGAAGGGCAACGGCGGCGGCCGTGACGATGATGACCGCGGTGGTCGCTCGCGCAGCCGCGATGATGATGGCGGTGGCCGCTCGCGCGGCGGTGACGAAGGCGGCCGAAGCCGCAGCCGCTCCCGCGACGATGACCGCGGTGGCGACGATCGCGGTGGCGGTCGTTCGGCGAGCCGCAGCTCGTCCCGAGACGATCGTGGTCGGGATGACGACAGGGGCTCCTCGCGCTCGTCGAGCCGCTCCTCGTCGCGCAACAACGACATGGACGACGACATCCCCTTTTGAGAGCCAGAAGGCCGTCGACATCCTTACCCGCATGAGATGCGGTGAATTCTACTGAGCTTCCCCGTTGAGCGGGGAAAATGCGGGGGCGCCTCCTACTTGGTTGGCGTGCAGGGGGCGCCCCCCCTCTGCCCTTTGATTTGCATGACTGCCAACGGGAGCACAGAAAGCAAATGAGAATCTTCCAGGTTTCGTCGGATGGCATGGCTTCGCTGTTCGACGCGCATCATGCCAAGGAAGCGGCCGAGCACGGCGAGTGCTTCTGCCCGCCTGGTATCTGCCTCGATGGCGCCACGCATGCCGAACCCGGCATGTCCGGCTTCCCACCTCTCGAAGAGGTTCTCGGTGACCTCATGACGATCCTCGCGGAGGATGGTCTCGACGAAGAGGACGAGAATGGCGAGCTGATCATCGATTTCGAGCCGGACTTCAAGCTGAGCGATGAGCCAGCGTCGCGTGCCAACCAGCTCGACCAGCTCGGCTCCATCGTCGAGGACGTGACATCGCTCGCGGTCCTCTATGCCACGATGGTCCACGAAGACCGCAGCCGGGACGAGGATTGAGCAATGGCTCGCACAGTCCTGGACGTCTCTCCCGGCGCCCTCTCGGACTACTACGACTGGCTCAAGGCTGCGCCTGCCGGCGACGTCCTGGTCTACTGGAGCGGTGACCTCCAGTACGACCGCCAGGTCGTGATCCCCGAGACTGACGTACTGCGCGGCAACGAGCGGCTCCGTCTCGCAACCCTCAACGTTCTCGCCGACCGCGTCCTGGAGGACGCCAAGGATGGTCACCTCCTGCTCACGCAGAAGCGGATCGGCACGAACATCTTCGAATACCGAGCAACTCGCCGCCGGCAGCCCGCTTTCGGCAGCGACATCACGGGCAAGAAGATCACACCGCATGACCTCGTCCTCGCATGAGGATCGCACGAATGCTCTGAGCTGGCTGGCGCACGGTGCCCAGCTGGCTTTCGAGCTGAAGGGCGATCAAGCCAAGCACAGTGACGTCATCTGGCAGCTCCTGGTCGAGGCGATCGAAGTGATCGACAAGACGCCAGACCAGGAACGCCGTTGGCTGACTTCCGGCAACCGCTCAGGCGGTTGGAACATGGTCGGCATGTCGCGTGCCGAGCTGCTCGTGATCGAGCGTATCCGCCTCCTCAGTGCGATGAAACCTTATGACGGACAGACCAAGGTCTCCCCCCAGAGAGACGATGTTGAACGATCTCTTGGCGTTCTGTCGTGGATGCGGTGGTGCAACGCCGCAAGACTGGCAGATCGACTTGTTAAGGCAGCTGTCGCGCTGGCACGCGGCGGGGAAGCCGAGATTGTGCATCGACTTTACTGCCCGACGCGGAAGTCTCGCAACCGGCAGGCTGTCTACGAAATCAGACAACGCACGGTCGGCTTCATCCTGACCGGACTCAAGAACGACCTCGGCATCGTGCCGAGTCATGGCCTCTCATTCCAGGAGCTGAACCATGCTGCATGATCTGCCGCTGCCGAAGAGACTCGACGTCGATCAGATCGTCGAGCATTCGTTCAAGGACTACCACGTCAAGGGCTTCGACTATCTATGCCTCCAGCACTCACCGGAAGAGACGGTGAAGCTGTACTTCTTCGACGGCGACATCTCCAAGCTGCCCGAGGTCGTGGCTCCGCACAATCACCGCTACGATTTCGAGACCTACGTCGCGGCCGGCCTCAGCGAGAACGTCTGGTTCACGCGATCGGCGATGCGCCCTGAGCATCAGGGCAAGGTCTTCAACTGGTTCGAGTATCGCACCCCGCTCAACGGCGGCGACGGCTTCACCTTTGCGGGCGAGGAAGAGCTGTTCGAGGCCAAGCGCGGTCGGTTCGGGGCTGGCGACTCCTACTTCATGCACGCCGAGGATCTGCACACGATCCGCATCGTCCAGAATGAGACGCTGCTGATGCTGGTGCAGTTCGAGGACATCGTGCCGCTCGACAAGCCGACGTGGACCTATTGCGAGAGCAACGCGCCGTCCCTGGACGGCCTCTACACCAAGTTCACTGCTGATGAGGTCATCAGCCGGCTTCGCAAGTTCGAGGAGCGCACTGGTCTGGTGTTCAACTCGATCGGCTCCCGCAGCGCCGCCTGAAGCCTCTCTGAAAGGTACCGAGATGAACCAACTTGCCGAACAACTTGGCGCTGCAATCGCCTTCGTTGAGAAAAACGAAGCGACGATGGAAGCGCGAATGAAGGAGCTGGAGGCGCAGGGGTATCGGATCGTCAGTGGCGGACACGTCATCGAAGACGTGTACGAGATCACAGATCAGCGAACCGACAAGGTGATCTGGCGCGGCGAGGGATACGAGGGCTACGAAGCTGCCTGGAAGGACAACTACTACTCATATGACCGTCTCATCGAGGATCACCTCGATGTCGATTATCCGAACCCAACCGACATTCCACACGACATCGCTGAGGCCATCCAAGAGTGGGTGGAAATGAACATGGAAGAAGCCAAGACCTGGCTCGCTTCCATGCGCAGCTGAGCACGGTAAATCATGAAGCGCGAGATCATCCTCGACACAGAGACGACGGGACTCGATCGAAAGACCGATCGGATCGTCGAGATCGGCTGTGTCGAGGTGATCGACCTGATCCCGACCGGCAAGACGTTCCACAAATACATCAACCCGACGCATCCTGTTCACAAGGAAGCGTTCAAGGTCCATGGGCTCAGCAACGAGTTCCTGAAGAAATTCCCGACGTTCCGCCGGCAGGTCAACCAGTTCCTCACCTTCATCGAGGGTGCGACACTGGTTGCCCACAATGCCGGCTTCGACGTCGGAATGATCAATGCCGAGCTAGACCGCCTCGATCTACCGCCGCTGCAGAACGAGATCGTCGACAGCCTGGCGCTTGCCCGCGAGAAGCGCCCCGGGGCCAGGCACACGCTCGACTCGCTGTGCAAGACGTTCGGCATCAACCTGAGCAAGCGTGACAAGCACGGCGCGCTGCTCGATGCCCAGCTGCTTGCAGAAGTCTACTGCGAGCTGCGCGGCGGCCGGCAGATGGGGATGTCCTTGGACCTGTTCGCAGAGTCCTCAGCAGCAGCTCCCGTCGCCATCAGACATCGGCCTGGGCCGCTTGCACCCAGGATCACAGACGAAGACCGAGCCATTCACGCGCAGTTCATCAGCGAGATGAAGGACGCAATCTGGCTCGACTATCGCGACCAGAAACTCGAGACCGCAGCTTAGCCAACAAGGAAAGATCAATGAACACACCCGCCCTTTACAGGCGCACGGGCAAGAACGGCATGTCCGATGAAGCCCGTGCTGCTCGCCGCTTCTCCATTGGAGGATCGGACGCCAAGATCATCATGTCTGGCGATCAGCTCGCCATCGAACGCCTCTGGGCTGAGAAGCGCGGCGAGATGGCTCCGGAGGATCTGTCCGAGGTCATCTTGATCAACCTCGGCAACCTGACCGAGCCTCTGAACGCCGACCTGTTTGAGAAGGACACCGGACTGTGGGTGACCAACGAGCAGGACAAGGTCTTCTACGAGGACTGGGACAAGGCGCATGCCACGTTGGATGGACTCGTCCGCGAGACGGAGACCGGACCGGTCATCTCGATGGTCGAGTTCAAGTTCATGTTCCCGTTCGGCTTCTCGTTGGACAAGGCGATCGAGAAGTATTTCCCGCAGTGCCAGCACAACATGATGGTGACCGGTCTGCCGACCTCGCAGCTCTGCATCCTGACCGGTGCAGCGCAGTGGTACCGCGTCGAGATCGAGGCGGACATCTTCTACCAGGTGAAGCTGCTCCAGCACGAGAAGGACTTCTGGGAGTGCGTCGAGACCGGTCGGATCCCCGGAAACCCGGTGATCGAGGTGCCGCTGGTCGAGCGCGTCAAGGTCGTCGACATGAACGAGAGCAACGAGTGGGGCGCTCAGGCAGCGATCCTGCTGAAGACGTTCACCGCGGCTAAGAAGCATGAGGCTGCCAAGACCGCCATCAAGAAGCTGATGCCGGAAGACGCCATCCAGGCGGCTGGCAAGGGCGTGACGGTCAAGCTGTCGAAGGACGGCAAGAAGCTGATCGATTGCGACAAGGATCAGGTCGCGAAGATTGACGACGAGCAGGCCTGGTTCCCGCCGGATCCGAAGAAGGCGGGCGGCGGCAAGAAGAAGGCCGCGAAGGCCGACAACGACAACAACGAGGAAGCAGAGGCGGCCTAACCGCCCCTGCCCTCACCTTTTACCAAGAGGAAGACCATGAGCAACGCATCCGAAAATCTCGCGATCTGGAACGAGGTCGAACAGACCGACCCCAACTTCACCAAGTCGTTCAATCGCGGCGGCGGCTTCAAGGGTACGGCGACCAATGCCACGTACCTGATCAAGAAGGCCACGAAGATGTTCGGCCCGATCGGCATCGGCTGGGGCTGGACCATCGTCGAGGACAAGTTCCAGCCGGGCCAGGACAAGGATGTGGTCCACATCCTGCGTCTGAAGCTCTGGTACATGTGGGGCGACAAGAAGGGCGAGATCGAGCACTTCGGTCAGACCACCTTCGTCGGCAAGAACAAGAACGGCTGGTACACCGACGAGGAGGCTCCGAAGAAGTCCCTCACGGACGCGCTTTCGAAGGCGCTCAGCACGCTCGGCTTCGCTGCCGACATCCACCTCGGCATGTACGACGACAACCGCTATGTCAGCGACCTGAAGCAGGACTTCCGCGGCTCCGACGAGTTCGACGGCGCCAACGATAACCAGGATCGCGGCGGCAAGTCGTCTGACAAGGGCGGATCCTCGAAGGGCGGCAAGTCCAAGCGCGGACCTTCCGTCGACGAGAAGGAACAGGATTCCATCCTCGACCACTGGGAGGATCAGATCGCCCAGGCCAACTCCGTCAAGGAGATCATGGAGATCATCGCCGAGAAGGCGTTCGCCGAGGATCTGGCGAAGCTCCACGAGGATGACGAGGCCCTCATCCGCAAGAAGGCCAGCGACCGCTCGCAGGAGCTGAAGTCGGCCAAGACCAAAGCGAATGCGGGCTAAGTCACGCGCATACGTCCAGCTCGCCTTGCAGGTCATCCCGCTCGCCAAGAGCACGGATGATCTGCGGGCCTGGTGGGCGGCCGAGAGAGATCACCGCTACGACTACGGCCTGACGGACGATCAGATCGAGCGGCTCAAGGAGGCGTGCAAGGAGCAGGTCCTTCGCCTCGGTGGAGAGCTACGGGAATGAGCAGATGAGCAAGACATCGAGCAAGTCGAGCAACCCCTGGATCTATGCCGTCAAGAACGAGGATGGGCACCTTGTTCCCTATGCGAACTATGACCGCGAGAAGTTCGACGAACTGCCGGTCAACAAGCTGCTGCGCGTCAACATCGTCCAACAGCGCAACGCGCCGCGGCACCGGCTCTATCGGGTGATCCTGCGCCTGGTTGTCCAGAACACCGACCTGTTCGTGTCGGAGGACAGCCTGCACAAGACCCTGCTGGTCGGATGCGGCGTGGTCGAGCCCATCATGACGGTGGCCGGCGAGATCATCATGGTCCCCTCGTCGACGGCCTACGACGCCATGGATGAGGATGTATTCAAGCTCTACTTCGACAACGCCATGAGCATCATCGAGACCAATCTCCTCCCCGGGATCGACCTGGATGAGCTGCTGAAAGAGGCGAGGCAGCAGGCGAATTACAAGGAACCGGCGAACGACAACGACGATCGCCACAAGGATGAGGATGCAGCGTGATGGCAAACGTGGTGGAAGGCGAGCCGCGCAACAGCCAGGAATGGCATGGCTCCTATCTGGACGAGGATGACATGGTTGCCGACATCGTCGCAAAGCTGAAGGCAGACCCGGTCGCGCTGCAGCGCTGGCTTGATCCGGTCAGCTGGCGCCCGCCGATCATGAACCCATACCTTGCCGAGCTGAAGAAGGAGCCTGATCACGCCGGATGCCTTTGGCATGCCGGCATGTCGATCCGCAACTTCTATGGGCTCTGGCACGCCAGCAACCCGCACACCGCCTTCGACATCCACGATGACGTCGAGATCATGGACGGCATGATCACCGACAAGCGGCATCCGGACAATTTTTCGGACCGCGTGATCCAGCGCGTCAAGGCTGAGCTGGCGAAGCTGCCGGAGGCTGCGTGAACGTCTATCGACCGATCATCAGCCTGCCGACTGGCTTCTGGGGCGGGGAATGGGTGTTCCTCGCAAATCAGAAGGCGATGCCTTCCGGATGCTCGGCAGGCGGATCGAGGCCGGCAAGGTGAAGTGGACACCGCATGAACAACGCTGACCAACTGGCGCTGCGATGCGTGGAGAACATCAATTTCCACGCCACGAACGGACTTCCGGCCGAGGACGCTGGGATCATGATCACAACTCCGAAGGGATGGACGGCTCCGCCCAAATTCCCTCGGAGGCAGCTCACGACCGCCAATCCGAACACGGGCGATCGAGTCTACCGCATCTCCGCGGCGCGGCTCTTCGCCTATCTGATCGGAAACAACCTCACCACCATCAAGATCGAGATGAAGACCCTGAAATGAGCATTGCAATCAAGCTTGACGCTCCCGCTCTCACCAAGCTGATCGAGGATGATCCGGCATTCAAACTGGAGCTGCAGCGTTCCGTGATCGCCGAGGTGACTCGGAAGATCTACATGAAGGATGTTGTTGGCGACATGGAGCGCCTCGTCCATGCGGCGTTCCATCAGCACAAGACGGACCTGATCCAGGCTGTCAAGGAGGATGAGGCGGTCCGCGCCTACATCGACGAGCGCCTCAGTAGCCTGGTTCGATCGATCCGCGGAGGAGCCTGGGGCTATGTCCAGCAGAAGGAGCTGTCGGATGACCTGAAGGGTAAGGTCAACGTCTTCGTTGACGGCAAGGTGCGCGAGGAGTGCGAGCGCCAGCTCGGCAAAGTGTCCAAGATTGTCGAAGACCAAGCCAAAATGGTGCAGGAGCAAGTCATGGCCCGGCTCGGCAAGGTCTCTGGATACATCGAGCACAACGTCAAGGTCGAGATGCTGAAGCAGATCCAGGCCGATGTCGCAAAGACGATCGCCTCAACGTTGGGGGTGAAGTCGTGATCGCTCTGGAAGATCAATCGACATGGCCGGCAATCGGCAGTGTCTGGTCGCACACCAATGGCAACCTCTACCAGGTGGTGACATTTACTAACATCGAGACCGGGCGGCAGGACAAGTATCCGACGACGATCATTTACCGCAACGTCAAGAACACCAAGCTCTACAGCCGTCCGCTGATGGACTGGGAACGCTCCATGACGCTGAACGTCGACATTTTGCCCATCACTGGATGACCCCATGAACCCGAAATATCTACCCACCACCCTCTGGGGCAAGCTGCATCGCCTCTCCGAAGAGGCCGACGAGATCGTCAAGGCGGTCGGCAAGGCCGGCAGATTTGGAAGCCTGGATGGCGGTCCACCGGACGGCGGGCCGAACAACGCCGCCGAGATCCTTTTGGAGGTCGCGGATATCCGGCATGCCATCTCCGTCGTCGAGGGCGAGCTGCAAGGACTTGCCGCGATCAATGTCGACTCCGGTCATCTCATATGGACCGACACGCTGATCCCCACCTCGGAGTTGCGGCAGCTAATCGGCGATGAGGAGCATGAGACCGACGAGGACTTCGGAGCCGCCCATAAGTGGATCCCAGTCTGTCACGGATGGTGGGTCCGCGAAGGCCTCGACTGGCGCTTCTATGTCGACCAGGAGTTGGATTGATGGTCAGAGCGATGTCGAAGGCTCAGCGCAAGCTGATGGACGAAAACTTCATGGCCTTCGCAAACTGGCTGAAGGCCGGAAGCGACGGCATTGGGATCAAGGTCGAGCGCTACCAGCAGCGGATCGTGGACGCCATGCAGCGTAAGGGGTTCCTGACCGAGCGGTTGAGCGTGACTGACCTGGGCCAGATGGCCTGGAAGAAAGCGCTCGCAAACGAGCAGCGGGCTCTGGCGAAGCAGGTGGAAAAGAAACTGAAGGGCGGATCCATGACCGAGATGATCGAGCGTGCTGCGATCCAATGTGACCACGTTGTGTGGACAGTTGCCAGGCCTGGCAGGCACCACGACGTGATCGCCTACATCGCCCGAGAGCGCCCCTGGCTGGTTCCGATCCGCGGCGAGCAGGGTTTCGTCACGTCCACAGGTCGCTTCGTCGAACGCGAGGAGGCCCGCAAGATCGCAGAGGCCGCGAACCAGCTCATCCCGACCAGCGGCGAAGATGGCGTGCCGTTCATCCGGCAGCATCCGCAGCTGTTCTCGGAAGACGTCTGGTGAACATTTGCTTGATCATTTGCTTGAATGCAAATATAAAGGATGAATGCAAACCGTCCTCGATCTTACTCCCCCGAAGGGCTTCCGGAAGGCCATTCCGGACAGAGTGAAGGTGCTGGTGATCCTGCACCAGAACGCCGCCTGCACGAAGTGCGGTGAGCGCCTGGGTAAGATCGAGGACTGCGAGTTTGACCACGTCCCTGCCCTGCAGCTGCGGTGCTGGGACGCGGCAGCCAAAGACACGACGCCGAGAGCGAATGATCCGGCGTTCATCGAAGCCAAGCACAAAGACTGTCACGCGAAGAAGACGTTCGGCTCGCACGGCGAGCTGGCGCGCGGCGACGTGACCGAGATCGCCCGCACAAAGCGGATCGCGAAAGAGACCGAGAATTTCAGGCGTCGAATGCTGGCAAAGATCGACCCTGATGCGGAGGTCGATGAGCCGCCGCGGCGCCCCAAGAAAGCATGGCCAAAGCGGCCTTTTCCGAAGCGGGGCAAGCAGAATGAAAAAAGAGGTCAGAGAGGTCCAGCAGGAAGTTCAGGTCCTGAAGGATAACGGAGAGATCGAGGACTTCCGGCTTGGCCACAGCGCCAAGCACAGGACGGTCAACTTCCAGTTCCGCGGTGCCTGGTACTCGACCGTTTTTCCGTCAACGCCTCGCACGCCCTACGCCAACAACTTCGTTCGACAGCAGATCAGGCGCCAGATCAGGCGTCTGGTGATGCCTTAGTTTCATCAGAGAGAGGAAGACATGGACGCTCTACGAGTCGAAGACACGTCGATGGGGTTGATGAAGGCGCTGCACTTCATCACCACGCAGCAACAGAGACGGAAGATCAAGCCGAAGTACCAATATGCTCCGGCTGGCAGCACCACACGCGCAACGCGGTGCCTGACGCGCTTCGAGCGCAGCCACATCACCGAGCTGGTGCAGCAGCTGTCCGCTCTCGACCCCAAGACCCAGCAGGACGAGATCGCGCAGATCATCCGTGAGCTGTCCGGTCAGCCGATCAAGTTTGTGCCGGTCAAGCACGAGATGCGGATCGATTATTCGAAGACCTATTCCTACCGCTCAACGAAGCGCGGCGGATGATCAGGGACGCGCACCTCACCAAGGCCCAGCGAGTGAGCATGCCATCCGGCGGCTTCTCGCTGCGCGGTGTGATCCACGGCGACAACACCGGCAAGTATCGCGACGGCTGGTTCATCTACACCTCCAAGGTCAAGGAGGAGATCGATCCTGACGTCTTCAAGACTGCGACCGGGAACATCTACCGCATTGACAGCTGGGCGCCGCCGTCAAAGACGACGTCCGAATACGCACCTGTCCCGGCCGACTGGCCAACCTACCGCAAGAGTGAGACCGAATGAGAATTGAACGACGATACACCACTGTCGGAGTCGATCCGTACAGCCTGATCGAGTGGCGCAAAAGCGTCAGCGAGATCAAGAACCCGGACGGATCGGTCGTCTTCCGCATGGAGGACATCGAGGTTCCGGCATCCTGGTCCCAGGTCGCTGTCGACGTCCTGGCGCAGAAATACTTCCGCAAAGCTGGCGTGCCGAAGAACGTGGTGAAGGTAAACGAGGAAGACATTCCGTCCTGGCTGCAGCGCTCTGTGGCAGAGCCCTACCCGTCCGAACGCGCGAACGAATTCCTGGGCTCCGAGACCTCAGCGAAGCAGGTGTTCGATCGCCTCGCCGGCTGCTGGACCTATTGGGGCTGGAATGGCGGCTATTTCTCGCCAGGAGTCATGAGCCAATTTGCCTCGACGAAAGCGTATGCTCAGGCCTGGGAAGAATGCGCTCGCGCCTTCTACGATGAGCTGCGATACATGCTCGCCACCCAGATGTTCGCGCCCAACTCCCCGCAGTGGTTCAATACCGGGCTCCACTGGGCTTATGGTATCGATGGTCCCGCGCAGGGCCACTTCTATGTGGATGACAGGTTCGGAGGTCCGATGACAGGCGAACAGGCCTGCATCGCCGCGTCGACTTCAGCCTATGAGCGCCCGCAGCCGCATGCCTGCTTCATCCAGGGGATCCAGGACAACCTGATCCAAGACGGCGGCATCATGGACCTGTGGGTCCGCGAGGCTCGCCTGTTCAAGTACGGCTCCGGCACCGGAACCAACTTCTCGAGCCTCCGCGGCAAGAACGAGAAGCTCTCCGGCGGCGGCAAGTCGTCGGGTATGATGTCGTTCCTCAAGATCGGCGATCGCGCTGCCGGCGCCATCAAGTCGGGCGGCACCACGCGCCGCGCTGCCAAGATGATCGTCGTCGACGTGGATCACCCGGACATCGAGGAGTACATCACCTGGAAGGTCGAGGAGGAGCAGAAGGTCGCGGCGCTGGTGGCTGGCTCGAAGGCCGCCAAGAAGCTGCTGCAGGAGGTCTGGGAAGCGTGGGGCGATGGCGAGAGCCGCGATACCCCATCCATGAAGGAGGCCATCCTGGCCGCCAAGCGGGCCTTCATCCCGGACACCTACATCAACCGGGTAATCCAGCTCGCCGAGCAGGGTGAGAACTTCTACGCCGAGGAGTTCGATCTCGATTGGCAGTCCAAGGCCTATGAGACCGTGTCCGGCCAGAACGCCAACAACACGGTGTCGGTGACCAACGACTTCCTGAAGGCGGTCGAGTTGGACACGAAGTGGAATCTGATCGGTCGTACCACTAGCAAGACGGTGAAGACGGTCGATGCCACCTATCTCTGGGACACCATCGCTCGCGCGGCGTGGGAGTCAGCCGATCCAGGCCTGCACTTCAACACCACGATGAACGAGTGGCACACGTGCCCGGCCGGCGGTCGCATCCGTGCGTCCAATCCGTGCTCGGAATACATGTTCCTGGACGACACGGCGTGCAACCTGGCATCGGCGAACCTGATCAAGTTCCTGATCAATGATCCGTCGCGGGTCGACCACCGCGAAATCGACACGGACTCGTTCATCCACGCCTGCCGGCTGATCCAGATCGCACTCGAAATCTCGATCTACATGGCGCAGTTCCCATCGAAGGAGATCGCCCTGCTCTCCTACGAATATCGAACCACGGGCCTCGGCTACGCCAACCTCGGCGGCCTGCTGATGACCATGGGCCTGCCCTACGACTCCAAGGAGGGGCGTGCGCTGGCGGGATCTCTGTCGGCCATCATGACGGGCACGGCCTACCTCACCTCCGCCGAGATGGCGCGGGAGATGGGTCCGTTCGTCAAGTTCGAGGAGAACCGCGAGGCCATGCTGCGCGTGATCCGCAACCATTATGCGGCTGCGGAGAACGGGCAGACCGAGTTCGAGGGACTCACGATCAAGCCGGTATCGCTCGATTGGGACAACTGCCCACAGGCTGATCTGCCGGCACGCGCGTCCGGCATCTGGGCTTCGGCAGTCGAAATGGGCGAGGCATACGGCTTCCGCAACGCCCAGACCACGGTCATCGCGCCCACGGGCACGATCGGCCTGGTGATGGACTGCGACACCACGGGTGTTGAGCCTGACTTTGCTCTGGTGAAGTTCAAGAAGCTGGCCGGCGGCGGCTACTTCAAAATCATCAACCAGTCCGTCCGGCCGGCGCTGGAGCGGCTCGGATACACGGATCAGCAGATCCGCGACATCATCGAGTACGTCATCGGTAACGGCTACCTGCCTCAGGACTTCGTCGATACTGCCGAGAATGCAGGCGGCAAGATCCTGAACGCCGAGGTCAAGTCCGCATTCACGATCCGCTTCCTGGCGGATTGGAAGGCGCTCGGCTTCGATGATGGGCTGATCAACTGGGTCGACCAGCAGGTCTGCGGAACGATGACGCTCGAAGGCGCCCCTCACCTCAAAGAGGAGCACTACGCGATCTTCGACTGCGCGAACAAATGCGGCAAGCTCGGCACTCGGTTCATCTCGACCGAAGGCCACATCCTGATGATGGCGGCAGTGCAGCCTTTCATCTCTGGCGCGATCAGCAAGACCATCAACATGCCCTCGGAAGCAACAATCGAGGACGTGAAGGCGGCCTACATGCTGTCGTGGAAGCTCGGCCTGAAGGCCAACGCGATCTATCGCGATGGTTCGAAGCTGTCCCAGCCACTGTCGGCGGCGCTGGTCGACGAGACGGAGATCGTCGAGGAAGCACCCAAGACTGTGGTCCAGGTGGTCGAGAAGCTCGTCCGCAAACGGGAGAAGCTGCCGCACAAGCGGTCAGGCTACACCCAGCGGTCGATCGTCGGCGGGCACAAGCTCTACCTGCGGACCGGGGAATATCCGGACGGCCGGTTGGGCGAGATCTTCATCGACATGCACAAGGAGGGCGCCGCCTTCCGGTCGGTGATGAATGCCTTCGCCATCGCTGTGAGCCTCGGCCTGCAGTATGGCGTGCCGCTGGAGGAGTTCGTCGATGCCTTCACGTTCTTCCGGTTCGAGCCCTCTGGGTTCGTCCAGGAGCATGATCGCATCAAGAACGCCACCTCGATCATCGACTTCGTGTTCCGGGATATCGCAATCAACTATCTCGGTCGCGAGGACCTGGCGCACGTCACCCCGGAAGAAAGCGGCCACACCGCGATCGGAAGCGGCGTCATGGGTCAGACGGCCATCACGGTCGAGATCAAGGAGCCTGCACCGCGCAGCGTGAGCGATACCCGACTGATGGGCCACACCAAGCTCGACAAGCGCTCTGTTGCCAAGCTGAGCGGATACACCGGAGACACCTGCAACTCATGCGGGAATGTCACGATGATCCGCAACGGAACCTGCCTGAAGTGCGACACCTGTGGCGAGACCACGGGATGCTCATGAGCTGGCTGAAGCGTCTCGTCTGTGTCGTGTTTGACCACAACCGGGTCAGCGACGACAGCTGGGGCGGGTACGGATGGACCTGTCCTCGCTGTGGGAAGAACGACTACGGCATCCACGACATGTGAGCCGTAGGCGACAAGAACGGAACGGATCTACGGGTCCGCTCGCCTTTTTTGCTTGCTTGAATGCAAATTTTGCAGTAATGCAAATACACGCAGGCGATCTGCCTGCAACCCAACCAAAGGACTTCGCAATGGGCTTCCTCTCCTCCCTCCTGAATCAGGCCGAGAAGGCGATCAACAGCTATACGGGCGACAAGGCGTTCCTGGCTGGCGTCGCTGCTGCGGCTGCCAACATAACCGCAGCTGACGGCTCGATCGACGACGCCGAGATCAATGCTGCGATCTCCGGCATGCTGGCGAACCCGATCGTGTCGGCCTCCTACGGCGCCTCGCAGATCGAGGAGGCTCTCAACGCCGCCCTCACCCGCGCCAAGAGCCGCGCCGGCCGCATGGAGAACAAGCGCGCCATCGAGGCTCTCATGACCCGCGAGATCAACCTCCGGCAGGACGTGTTCCTGATCGCGGCCGACGTCGCCGACCAGGACGCCGCGAACGGCGAGAAGGGCATCGGCAAGGACGAGCGCGTGGTTCTGGCCGAGATCGCCAAGGCACTCAACGTCGACGACAACAAGCTGCTCGCCGCCTGATCCGGCGTTTTCGTCTGAACGGGGCGGTCCTGCGGGGCCGCCCTTTTTCTTGAAGTGGAGATTTTTCATGGACCATCTGTTCTGGGTCGCGCTGCTCGGTATCGTGTGGATCGACCTCCTGCTCTCCGGCGACAATGCGGTCGTCATCGCCCTCGTCAGCCGGCAGCTCCCTCCCAGTCAGCAGAAGTGGGGCATCATCGGCGGCACCGCGGCGGCGATCGGCCTGCGGGTCGTCATGTCGTTCTTCACGGCATTCCTGCTGAACATCCCCGCTCTCAGCATCATCGGAGGATCCTACCTCCTCAAGGTGGCAGCTGACCTCCTCATCGGCGGCGACGAAGCCGGAGAACCGGACGCAGCCTCGACTCTGAGGGCCGCAATCATCACGATCGCGCTGGCCGATGCCAGCATGAGCCTCGACAACGTCATGGCGATCGCCGCGCTGTCCCACGGCAACATGCTCCTCATGGCGCTCGGCGTTCTGCTCTCGATCCCTCTCGTGATCGCCGGCAGCGCCATCATCTCGATGGTCATCAGTCGCTTCCCGGCTCTCACCTGGGCCGGCGCTGCGCTGCTGGGCTGGGTGGCTGGTGGCATCATCGCCGCTGATCCGCTCGCGAGCCCCTACCTGAATCATTATGCGGCCTCGGTCGTGGGCCTGCTGATCGTGCTCGCCGTGGGCTGGTTCTACAGCGGCCAGGAGGCTGAAGCGGTCGCCTGATGTTCACCGAGCTGGAGATCGTCGAGCGCTGTCTGCTGATGTTCTCCAAGCCTGGGCGCTGGACACAGAAGACGCTCGCGAGGGACCGGGAAGGCAAGCCGGTTCCGGTATTCAGCGAGATGGCGCGGTCCTTCGACATCGAGGGATGCATCAGAAGAGCCGCTGGCATCGAAGACCGAGGCGCGTACGCGCGCTTCGTGCCCCTCATCAAGAGCCAGGTCGGCAAGCAACCATTCGACTGGAATGACCAGCGAGGCCGCATCCAAAAGGAGGTGGTCCGGATGTTCGAAGACCTGGCTGACGAACTGAGGTTTGGAAATGGATGTGACGGTTGACCAGCTCTTGGAAGCCCTGAAGCAAGTGTGCGGAAGCAACCCAGACAAGTCGCAGATCAAGTCGCTCGTCGTCGTGCGGCGCGAGCACATCAAGGCCGCGATGGCCATCGCAAAAGGAGAAAAGCGTTGAACGACAATTTCACCCAGGCCGACCTGGACGAGCTGAAGAGATCGGTTCAGTCGATCGTCGACATCTGCCACAAGATGAATGCCCATTGGTGGATCGACCCCAAGACCGGTGCCGATCTGCGCGACAACCCTCTGATCGTTCCCACCAAGATCGCGCTGATCCACAGCGAGCTGTCGGAAGCCATGGAAGGTGACCGCAAGGATCTGACGGACGATAAGCTGCCCCACCGAAGCGCGATCGAAACCGAACTGGCCGACGTCGTGATCCGCGAGGGAGACCTGTCAGGAGGCATGAAGTATCGCCTCGCCGAAGCAATCGTTGCCATCGCCGGCTTCGACAGGAAAGAGATCGCCCTCGCGCTGGCGCTGCGATCGACTGCAGACCTCAGCGGGGCGCTCGGCCTCGACCTCGCTGGAGCCGTCGCTGAGAAGAGTTCCTTCAACCTGGTCCGTCCGGACCACAAGTTCGAGAACCGGACGCAGAAGGGCGGCAAGAAATACTGATTTTGCTTGACGAGCATTTTGCTTGAATGCAAATTCAATAATGCAAACCAGGAGAATGAGAGTGGACGTACAACAGGCCCAGAGCAAGGTCTTCGAGTTGGTCTTCGCGGAGATCAGCAAACAGAATGAGATGTGGGGCGCCATGAACGAGTGCGCCGACGTCACCAACGGCGAACTGCTCATGGCCGGCATCGGCCAGCTCGACGCGGTGTTCGATCGTCGCAACGGCGACGAGACTGCGTTTGACGAGCCGCCGATGATCTATCCGCAGAACTGGAGCGGGTTTCGCAGCTACGGCGGCGATATCCCGAACATCATCGTGGCAGCTGCCTTCGCGCTGCAGGAGGCGAAGCGTCTGCTGATGAATGGCGAGGATCCGACCCGCCTCGCTCGACGCCCAGACCAGAAGTTCAACCCCGAGACCGGCCTGCCGGCAACGATCGAGGCCTGACATGCCGGTTTTCGGTGTCTTTCTCGCCAATCACGTTCTCGATGCGATCGGCCTGCTCACGATCATCGCGAGCGCCGTCAAGATCACCAAGGGCTATCCGATCAGCCGCTGGTTCTTTTGACGCCCAGGCGTTTGCTTGAATGCAATCGACGGCCGCCTACGGCGTCCGTCCTCTTTCATTTTGTCCATTTTCAGAGCGCGGAGCGAGGCATGAGCAGGTCGGGATATAGCGAGGATTGCGACGACGATCGGTGGGGCTTCATCCGGTACCGTGGCATGGTCGCCAGCGCCACGCGCGGCAAGCGCGGACAGTCCATCTTCCGAGACATCCTGATCGGCATGAACGGGATGATCTGCAAGCGCCTGATCGCCGATGAGCTGGAGCAGGAAGACGCAGTCTGCGCTATCGGAGCCGCCGGCAAGGTTCGCGGTGTCGACATGTCCAGCATCGATCCTGAGGACACCGACACGGTCGCCGGCAAGTTCGATATCGCCGACTGTCTGGCTCGCGAGATCGTCTGGATGAACGACGAGTGCGGTTCGACAGGCGAGTGGCTCGAAGACAAACGGCGGTGGCGCCGAGAGACCCCAGAAGATCGCTTCAACCGCATGCGCAAGTGGGTCCGTTCGCAAATCACAGACCCCCTGTTCGACGTGGTCTGGTGCTGAGGGAGTTCAATCATGACAACCATGAGCAAGACCATCGTCAAATTCCTCCCGCCCGAGGAGGTCGGTGAGGACCAGGCTGGATAGTGGCTACTCCACATCGACATGAATGCGGATGGCACTGAGGCTGGCTGTTACGACGCCGCTGGCCCGTACGACAGCAAGGAAGAAGCAGACCGCCTGGCTCTGCCCTGGACCAATGATCAGGAGGCTGCCGCAGCATGAAAAAGTACCACGACCTGGTCCAGAAGATCCTCACCGAAGGCGTGCAGAAGGGCGATCGCACCGGCACGGGCACATTGTCGATTTTCGGTCACCAAATGCGTTTCGACCTGAACGAGGGTTTCCCACTGCTGACCACGAAGCGTCTGCCGTTCAAGGCTATCGCGATAGAGCTGCTGTGGTTCCTGCGTGGCGACACCAACATCAAATTCCTGCACGACCACGGCGTGACCATCTGGGACGAGTGGGCGGATGCCAACGGTGATCTGGGCCCGGTCTACGGCGCGCAATGGCGGTCATGGCCGGCATACGATCGAGCGCCAGACCACATGCAGGATGCCTGCTACGTCACGTACACGGGACGCAATATCGACCAGATCGCCAACGTCGTCGAGATGATCAAGCGCAATCCGGACTCGCGACGTCTGATCGTCTCGGCCTGGAATCCGGCCGAGGTCGATCAGATGGCACTGCCGCCCTGCCACTGCCTGTTCCAGTTCAATACCAGGCCGATGACGTTGGAGGAGCGCCTCCAATTCGCAGGCGTCACAGCTGATCAGGTAGACGACCCCGAGGTGTTCCTGGGCGTGAATCGATACCCCTCACGATACCTCGACTGCCAGCTATATCAGCGCTCGGCAGACGTGTTTCTCGGCGTCCCCTTCAACATCGCGTCCTATGCGCTGCTGACGCATATGATGGCGCAGGTGACCAACATGGCGCCGGGTCATTTCGTGCATTCGTTCGGCGACACGCACCTTTACCTGAGCCATCTGGAGCAGGCGAAGATGCAGCTAACGCGAGAGCCGCGACCATTGCCGAAGGTTGGACTCGACCCAGCCCGGATGGACATCTTCGGGTTCACACATGACGACATCGTCCTCTACGGCTACGACCCGCACCCATCGATCAAGGCGGACGTGTCCGTATGACGAAGGTAGCAAGCTCGTTCTACTCTGCGGCGGTCCCGCATCGGGATATCGATGGTCTCTATCACGCGACCTTCGGTATCCCGGGCGACCAGCCGCAGTGGGTCAATGGTCAGGATGGCAAGCGAGACGTTTTCCGCAGCCATGATGCAGCCGTCCTGGCTGGCTTCCGGGTCCTGGTGGCCAAGCTCAATCGAGCGCGCCAGGAGCAGACCTTCCAAGTGAAGGGGCATGTTCATCCAAGGACGAGGAGTTGGACTGCACCGGTCGACACCAGAGAACCAACTATTGAGCAGGTGTTCGGGAGTAAGAAATGACTGGTCTACCAAAGATCAATGGAGTTGGTAATGTCGACCTCATCGGGCCCAACACTCCGCTGAGACTGGAGACGGCAGCAAGACTCGCCTTCCCGGACGGGTCGATGAAGCTGGCCGGACTGCGTCGAGAGATCGCTCGCGGCCGGCTAACCTATGAAACGATCGCAGGCAAGCATTACACCACGCTCGCGAACATCGAGGCCATGAGAGAGTTATGTCGCGTAACAGCAAAGGCCCCCGTCTCTACAAGCGACCTTCGCGACGAGAGGGAGGCAAACTCAAACCGGCAATGTGGGTCGTCCGAGACAAGCAGAAAGTTGTCTCCACAGGAATTGCTGCGGGAGCGGCTGAGACTACGCCGCCAATCGAGGCAGAGCAGTTCCTGAGCAAATACATCGCCGACAAGCATGACCCGACCCGGCGAGCCAAGGACATCGCCAACATCCTGATCGGCGACGTGCTGACCATCTACGACCAGGACAAGGGAGGTGCCGCCAATCCGGACAAGAACCTGTCCGGACACATCGAGCGTCTCAACGATTTCTGGGGCGACAAGACCCTGATCGAGATCAATCCAAAGACCTGCCGAGATTATGTCGCAACCAGGCCCGGCAAGGGTGGCGCGCGGCGTGATCTCGAAGTCCTGCGCGCAGCCATCAACAACCACTCAGCCCAGAACCTGCACTTCGGCATGGTCAACGTCACGCTGCCGCCGAAGGGCGAGGCGCGGCAGGAGTGGATTACGCGAGACCAGGCCGCAGCCATAATCTGGGCCGCTTGGCGCTACCGCGAGATGCAGACAATCCACCGCGGCGAGCGGAAGGGAGAAGTGGTGGTCACCGATAAGCGACCGCTGCGGCACGTCGCGCGCTTTCTTCTGATCGGCTGCTATACCGGAACCCGCGCTGGCGCCATCGCCTCCGCCTCGGTCAAGAAGGAAGCCGGCAAGTCATACGTTGACCTGGAGGCCGGCCTGTTTCACCGGCTGGCGGTCGGCAAGCGTAAGACCAAGAAGCAGCAGCCGACAGTGCCCCTGCCACCTCGCCTGCTCGCCCACATGCGGCGCTGGGTCGCCAAGGGCATTGTGGCCGAAAACTTCGTCGAGTACCGAGGCCTGCCGGTCAAGCGGGTGAAGAAAGGGTTCGCGTCTGCGGTGCGCCTCGCCAAGGTCGACATCAAGGTCACGCCGCACACGCTTCGGCACACGGCCGCGACCTGGCTGATGCAGGCCGGCGTCGATGAGTGGCAGGCTGCCGGCTATCTCGGGATGTCAGTTGAAGTACTACGCGAGGTCTACGGACACCATCATCCGGACCACATGAAGGGTGCAGTCGATGGGATCACGGCGAAGAAGGCGAAGACGCCGAAACAGCCTCAATCTGTGCCCCGATCTGTACACCAGAAAAACTGAGAAAGTCGGGGTTATGAGAGGGCTTCGGGCCAAAAGCTGCCTTTCGGTTCTGCCGTGGGTTTTCTTCCGGTTGTTCCTCGAAAGCGGACAGCGCCCGCGCCGACCGAAAGGTCGAGATGCGCCAACGGACCTCTCATCAAAGCCCGGGAGTGTCCGTTAAGGGCGAGCAACGGACGTGACGAGGTAGTCGGATTAAGTCTTGATTGACCCAACGAAGACCTTCGGAGTAGGCGTTCGCGAGGTGACCGGGGCTGTGCGGCGACGATCAAGATGGAAGCCCTCCTCCCGGGAGCTTTTTTCGGTCATCTCAGGGCCACTTCTTGATGTTGGGAGAGAGTTGACCGTTCCGGAGATCGTTCCATTCGTCGGCCGTAAAGCAAATCGAACCTAGGGCGCTTTCGGCATCGCGCTGGTGGCTCTCAAACGCGAATTGACGTTGTCCATAGGCAATTTGCTCTGCCGCGGCCTTAGGTGGCTTCTCTTTCCACTTGAGGTCCAGGAAGGCGGCCAGAGCCATCCGATACAGCACAGAGGCGTAGGATTGTATTGCTCGGTGAGACCGCTTTGTGACCATGTGGTCATCTCGAACCTTATTTCCGTGCAAGAAGTCGTTTCGATACTGATTGAGCTGACCATAAATCCAAACGGGGAGGTTCGAGCGCATCCCTCGTTTATGTGGGTATGGGCTGAAGCGCTTCTCCTTGCAGCGCGAGTTCTCCCAGTTGATCGATTTTAGAAGCGCATAGACCTGCTTCCAGCCATTGTTTTTCCCATAAGGCGGATGAGCAAGAATCTCGAACGCGCTTACCCATAGTGCGACGAGCCTGCCGAGGTCGTATTGCGTCATCTCGGCGTGGACAGGGAGGTTGGAAGCTGCATTTGCCATATTGAGCGAGCGGAAGAGCGCTCGATCCTTCCAATACGGTTTATCGCTCGCATAGCGGCGCACCCAACGCTTCAAAAGTTCGATGAGCAAGGCATCGTCTATGTGGGTGTGGATCAAGCGAGAAATAGCGACGCCTGGCGCCGATTGGCCCCGCATCTTCGCCAGCTCGTTAGCGCCGAATACCGCAAGGCTGCGCATGCCGACTTTGTCGTAGTTCTTGTCGAGCAGCCAAGGGTAAAAATTGAAAGTATTGGAGTATCGGGGTCCGTCCATATAGGGCCCGAATACCAGGATGTTTGCCCAAGTCTTCGAAACACATGCGATCGAGATGGCGTCACGGTAGCTGGCTAGAGCATCGACGCGTTTGTAGATCTCAGGCGCGTCGTCCCGCACTATGATGGTGCTCGGATTTATCTTGGTGCCGAACTCGTTGGCGAACCGGTTGAGGTATTCGTCGTACTTCGGGTATTTGAGGCGAAGGGCTTTAATCCGGTCATCGAAAGCAGCAACAAAGGCGATACCATCGACCTCGATGGGATTCTGAGGGATCACGTTCGGCATCGCGAACATCGGTATCCACTCGGGCATTCACTTGCCATGATTCACAAGCCAGTCGAGCCATTGGACGACAAGCTGGCACGTGTATATGTGGGCGACATTGAGCGGGATTAATGGCCGTGTGGAATCCACGCGACTTCCATGGCGCGCGCCCTCCCGAATATTCCGGCTGCTGTTGGCCGAATTGGTGAGGTCGCTGAGTTGGTCATCGGTCAACCAGCCGAGCTTCTTCAATGCAGGCTTACCGCCAACGTTCGTCGAGATGGCATCATAGACCAAATAGAGCGAGGCCCACGTCGCTGGAAGCGTCATGGCATCGAGGACGAAGTTTACCGCGGGGTCGGCTCCGGCAAGCCTGAGCGCTCGCGCGGAGAGATCACGGTAAGATGCGCTCAGGAACGTGGAGTCCCTATTCGGTGTCCAGTCCCCAGCTGTCATTGCTCCAGCGCCATTCTCCTTGGGGTAGGAGAGATGGGTAAGTCGAACGGGGGCAAAGGTTGGGTCGAACGTCCGCGCCAGACCGTTCAACCGGGTAATGATCTCATCGGCGACCGCCCTCAGGTCGCGCAAATCTCCTGTGGTGCCGTCCAGGACCAACTCGTCACAGGTGAGCTGCCCTAAAACATCGTAGCCTTGCATGCGGAAACGGGCTCGCTGGTCAGGGTCGTTCACGTCGAACGTCGGCCGCCCGTTCGGCTTTGTGGCCACAACCAGGGTCTTCGATGAATCCGAGCCGTCGAACAGTTGGGATAATCCCCAGAGGTCCCACGGATGGCCTTGCAAAGTTGCGGTGACCCTGTGAAGCATTCTGGGGTCCAGAATTGAGCTGTCTGCCAATAGCACCTTATGCGTGTGAAACAAAGATGCTGAAGGTCTACATTGATGATAGCAACGTAGGGGTCGAGCCGGTCTCCGTGCTCAGCGGCTGGGCTGCGGATGAAGGGACCTGGGCGAGTTTTGAGAAGGAATGGTCTGCCGCGCTCGGGATGTCGCCGCGGCTGGCCTACTTCAAGGAAACCGAGGCAAACGGGCGATCGGGCGAGTTTGCGGGTTGGAGCGACCAGTTATTCGCGGAAAGGATGCACTTGCTGATGCGGGTAATCGCCGACCATAAGCTGTTCGGGCTGATTTCCGCGGTCCCGACGAAGCTCTATTTCGAGGTGTTCGGTAAAAACGCCGACAAGGTCCTCGCGTACCCATATTTCTTCATGATCCATGACCTTGTCTCGCGCATGGGCTTCTGGCTGGAGAGGAATGGATACACGGGGAAGGTCCAATTCATTTTCGATGAACAAAAGGGGCAGGAGGAAGCGGTAAGCGCCTCGTGGCCTCGTCTCCTGAAGTCCGCGCCGCCCAACGTGAGGCCGCTTCTGACCGATTATCCGATATTCAGAAGCGACAAGACTACCATAGCGCTTCAGGCTGCTGATTTCAGCGCCGGACACCTTCGTCGCGATCTGGTCGAGTTTATGGATGGCAGAGAGAGACCAGACGCGCCGTGGATCGCGAAGATGAGCGAAATCGTTATCCTTGGTAAGCTGTGGGACGAGGTGAGGCTTCTTGAGCTTGCTCAAGCAACGCCGGACTTCGGACGCTACATGAGCTAGGGCATGTACTCATTAAGGTCCGCATTGGGCTGAAAGCGGACTCCAGCAAATTGATTGCAAAGGTCCCACTGGGGCAGAGACAGACCTTCACGCGAGCTGGCGGCCAGGGTCGTAATGGGCTCAGAAGCAGGCGTAGGTGGAGCGACGGCACGGCGGTTCGTCTGTCAGCCGCCAGGGCCGTCCTTCATGAGGCAGCCCATCAGGTCGCCCACGTTGTGCTCCAAATCCCGGATGATGTTCTTGACGACGTCTCCGATCGAGATCACGCGCGCGACCCTGCCCGCGTCCAGCAAGGGAATCGTCGCCGAGAACTTCATCGATTATCAGGGTGTGCTGGTGAAGCGGGTAAGGCCGCGAAACAGTCTCAATCTGTACCCCAACCTGTACCCCAGACGAGGGGGAAGAAATCGGCGTAAGGGAAAACACTATACTTGCAGGGGAAAAATGGTCGGAGCGGCAGGATTCGAACCTGCGACCCCTGCGTCCCGAACGCAGTGCTCTACCGGGCTGAGCCACGCTCCGACTTGGGAAGCCGGCTTATAGCGTTGGGTTTCCGTCTTCGCAAGGACACAAGGCAGGAAATCGCATCGAAATCGCTGATCGTCGGCAGAGGGGTTAACCGCTTGAGGCCGTGGGGCTTTGTCCGGCGGCCATGGCGCGAGCGCAATGCGACAGGCGATTTGCGCGCTTCATTCGAACGTCCGCGCCCGCTATAGCCGAGCGCGGAAGCCACTGCCGTCCCGTACCATCGATGCCCGCCCCAGACATGCAAGCGATCGAGACCAGGATCCTGCCCGCCGACGCGGCTGGAATCGCGCAAGCCGCGGCGACGTTCGCCCGCGGCGGACTGGTCGCGTTCCCGACCGAGACCGTCTACGGCCTCGGCGCCGATGCGGCCAATGCCGCGGCCATCGCCCGCCTCTATCAGGCCAAGGGCCGGCCCGCCTTCAATCCGTTGATCGCCCATGTCGCCGATATCGCGGCGGCGCAGCGCATCGGCCGCTTCGATGCCACCGCCGAGCGTCTGGCCGCCGCGTTCTGGCCGGGACCGCTGACTTTGGTGGTGCCGCAGGCCGCGGGCTGCACGGTCGCAGATCTCGCGACGGCCGGTCTCGACACGGTCGCGATCCGCATTCCCTCGCATCCGATCGCGCGAGCGCTGCTCGCGGCGTTCGCCGGCGCCGTGGTGGCGCCCTCCGCCAACATCTCCGGCCACGTGTCGCCGACCACCGCGGCTCATGTGGCGGCAGATCTCTCGGGACGAATCGACCTGATCCTGGACGGCGGGCCGGTCGAGGTCGGTGTCGAATCGACCATCGTCGGCTGCTTCGACGAGCCGACCTTGCTGCGCCCGGGCGGGGTTCCCAGCGAGGCGATCGAGGCGGTGCTCGGCCGTGCGCTGGCGCGGCCCGCCGCAGAGACCAATACGTCCGAGCAGCCGCTGGCGCCGGGCATGCTGGCCTCCCACTATGCGCCGCGCGCCGCCGTCCGCCTCGACGCCAGCGAGGTCGCGGCCGGCGAGGCGCTGCTCGCCTTCGGTCCGGTGACCTTGCCCGGGGCCGACCAAGCCGCCGCGATCCTGAACCTCTCGCCCTTGGGCGATCCAGCGGAGGCGGCGATGCATCTTTTCGGCTATCTTCGCAGCCTCGATGCCAGGGGTGCGCGCAGCATCGCGGTGATGCCGATCCCGAACGACGGACTGGGCGAGGCCATCAACGACCGGCTGCGCCGCGCCGCCGCGCCGAGATAACACTGGAAGCGACTGACCATGAACATCAGCCAGCCTGCCCTGCCGCCGCTGCCGCCCGATTTGATCGCGCAATTCGCCGCCATCGTCGGCGAGCGCCAGGCGCTGACGGCGGAGACCGACGTCGCCCCCTACGTCACCGAGGAGCGCAACCTGTTCCACGGCCGCTCGCCGCTGGTGCTGCGCCCGGGCTCGACCGCCGAGGTCGCGGCAATCTGCAAGCTTGCCAGTCAGCACCGCATCGCGCTGGTGCCGCAGGGCGGCAACACCGGTCTCGTCGGCGGACAGACGCCGCACAATGGCGAGGTGGTGGTGTCGCTGAAGCGCATGGACAAGATCCGCGAGGTCGACACCGCCTCCAACACCATGATCGCCGAGGCCGGTGTCGTGCTGCAGGTCGCGCAGCAGAAGGCCGCCGAGGTCGACCGGCTGTTTCCGCTGTCGCTCGGCGCCGAGGGCAGTTGCACCATCGGCGGCAATCTCTCGACCAACGCCGGCGGCACCGCCGCGCTGGCCTATGGCGTGGCGCGCGAGATGGCGTTGGGGGTCGAGGTGGTGCTGGCCGACGGGCGCGTGCTCAATGCGCTGTCGAAATTGAAGAAGGACAACACCGGCTACGATCTGCGCAATCTCTTCATCGGCGCCGAGGGCACGCTCGGCATCATCACCGCGGCGAGCCTGAAGTTGTTTCCGAAGCCGCGCGCGGTCGAAACCGCGTTCGTCGGCCTGAAGTCGCCGGATGACGCGTTGAAGCTCTTGGCGATCGCGCAACGCGAGGCCGCCGGCAACCTGACGAGCTTCGAGCTGATTGCCGCGATCGCGCTCGACTTCTCGATCCGCCACGCCGCCGGCAACCGCGCGCCGCTGTCGGGCGCCCATCCCTGGTTCGTGCTGATGGAATTGTCGTCGTCGCGCGACGATGCCCGCGCCACGCTGGAGACGATCCTGGAAAAGGGTCTCGAGGAGGGCATCGTCGACGACGCCGCGATCGCCGGCAGCCTCGCCCAGCGCATGGCGTTCTGGAAGCTGCGCGAGGACATCTCGGCGGCGCAGAAGCCGGAGGGCGGCTCGATCAAGCACGACATCTCGGTGCCCGTTGCGGCGGTGCCGGCGTTCATCGCGGAAGCCAACGCCGCCGTCGTGAAGCTGATGCCCGGTGCGCGGCCGGTGCCGTTCGGTCATCTCGGCGACGGCAATATCCACTACAATGTCAGCCAGCCGATCGGCGCCAACACGGCCGACTATCTCGCCCGCTGGCACGAGGTGAATGCTGTCGTGTTCGAGATCGTGCTGCGCATGGGCGGCTCGATCTCGGCCGAGCACGGCATCGGCGTGCTCAAGCGCGACGAGCTGCCCGACGTGAAGGACCCGACCGCGATTTCGCTGATGCGCGCGATCAAGGCGCAATTCGATCCGCTCGGGATCATGAATCCCGGCAAGGTGCTCTAGGCTTTCGACGCTCCCATGGACAGTGCCCCTGCTCTCGCGGTTTCCGACATCACCGATGCCGACGTGCCAGCCATCATCGCGCTGTGGCAGCGCTGCGGCCTGACGCGGCCGTGGAACGATCCGGCCGCCGACATCGCGCTCGCCCGCCGCGGCGACAATGCGACCGTCCTGGTCGGCCGCAGCGGCGGCGCGATCGCAGCCTCCGTCATGGTCGGCCATGACGGCCATCGCGGCTGGGTCTACTACGTCAGCGTCGATCCCGAGCATCGCGGCCACAACCATGGCCGCGCCATCATGGCCGCGGCCGAGGACTGGCTGCGCGCACGCGGCGTCGCCAAGCTGATGCTGATGGTGCGCGGCGACAACACCGCGGTGCAGGCGTTCTACCAGGCGCTCGACTATGCCGTGCAGGACAGCGTCGTGTTCTCGAAATGGCTCGACGGGCGCCCGCCGACGCCCGGAATGAAATAGAGGCGAGCGATGAGCATCTCCGACCGCATCCGCGTCCACGAGACGCGCGTGCTCTCCGACCATTACGGGACGCTGACCTCGACGAAGTTCGAGTGGCGGCGCGACGACGGCACGTGGCAGATGCAGAGCCGCGACGTGTTCGAGCGCGGCAACGCCGCGGCGATCCTCCCCTACAACCTCGCGCAGCGCAGCGTCATCCTGGTCAAGCAGTTCCGCTATCCCGCCTTCCTCAATGGCTACGACGATCTCCTGATCGAGGCCGCCGCCGGCCTGCTCGACGATGCCTCGCCGGAGGAGCGCATCCGGCTCGAAGCCGAGGAGGAGACCGGGTTCCGGCTGCACGACGTCAAGTTCGTGTTCGAGGCGTTCATGAGCCCGGGCGTCGTCACCGAGAAGATCCATTTCTTCGTCGCCGAATACGAGCCTCGCATGCGCGTCAGCGCCGGCGGCGGGCTCGCGCATGAGGGCGAGGAGATCGAGGTGCTGGAACTCTCGATCGACGACGCGCTGGCGATGATCGCCGACGGCCGCATCCAGGACGCCAAGACCATCATGCTGCTGCAGCACGCCGCGCTGAGGATCTTTGGCTGAGCGCGGCCAACGCTCGGTCGCGGGTCTTGCTTCTCTGTCGTCCTCCGCGAAGGCGGGGGACCCAGTCTTCCACCGGCAGCCGTTTCGGCACGAGAGGCCACGGCGTACTGGATCCCCGCTTTCGCGGGGATGACGATCTTCTCTGTCGATATATCCCGCCTCAGAACAAACTCCCCTGCCCGTCATCCGCAGCCGCAGGCGAAACTTTACGAGATGCAACCTTCTTCGCCGGCTTGCGCTGCGCGTCCTCGGCGGCGCGCATCTCCGCGGTCATCGGCAGCAACAGCTGCTCATCGTCGTTGGCCACCGCATTGACGCGCGTGGAGACCTCGTACCACGCGAACTCGCCCTCGCGAGGCGGGATCAGCAGCCGCATGGCCTCGTCAGGATCATCGGAACGGCAGTCGAGCCACAGCGCGAAATCATCCGGCCTGATCGTCACGGGAACACGATGATGCAGCGTGGCGAGATCGCGGCTCGCAGCTGCGGTGACGATCGCCACCGTATCGACCTCCTCGCCGTTCGGCCCGCACCAGGTCTCGGCGAGGGCCGCGAAGCCGAGCAGCGCGCCGTCACTGCGGTGGATGAAGAACGGCCGCTTGCGACCATCGATCACCTGCCACTCGTAATATCCATCAGCGGGCACTAGCACGCGGCGCCGCCGGATCGCATTCTTGAACGCCGGCTTCTCGCGTACGGACTCCGAACGCGCATTGATCAGCAGCGTGAAATTACGGGGATCCTTGACCCAGGCAGGAATGAATCCCCAGCGCATGAGCCGAAAATGCCTGATGTCCTGGTCCAGAAGAACTACGGGAATCGGCTGCGTCGGAGCAATATTGTGCCGCGGCGGAAAGTTCGGCTGTTCCTCGTAGCCGAAAATCTGCCTGAGAGCCGCGGGTGGTGAAGTGATCACGAAGCGTCCACACATAATCTCACTCAAATCGTCGTGTGTTCAGCACCTTTTAACTTAGGTTGCCAACACTGCAGCGGATGACCGCAGCGGCGACCCATTCCGTGCCTACCGATCGCACGACCCAACGACCGGCGGGCAGCGCCATTGACCCGGCGCGGGCCGCGATGCTGCGCGCCGCCAACATCAATCCGCGCACCGGGCTCGCCACCGACTATCTGAATCATTTCAACGAAGCCGTGATGCTGCTCGAAATGATTCCCGATATTCCGGAATGCGCCGAGGATTTTCTGGCGTGGTCGCCGCTGACCTATCCAGAACATTTCACGCACACCAATTTCAAGGCCCGCGATCTCGTCATCGAGGCCTATGAGCAGGCCGACCCTGCGATTCGCGACAAGTTCGATCATCTCACGAAGACCATGACCGACATCCTGCTCGCGGTTGGCAGCGCGATGCGCGCTGCCAAGCAGGACGCCACCAAGGCCAAGCTCGCCGAGCAGGCCGCGGCGTGGGTCAAGCCGCTGGTGACGCAGGCCGGCGGCATCATCAATGGCGACATCGAGGTCGACCCTGACCCGGTCGACGAGGTCGACGCCGTCGACGCCATCATGGCAAGCTTCTGAGCAGCACGGGCTGCCGGCCCGGTCGTCTTCACGCTATGGTGCAGACCACGCCTGGAGCCATTGCATGACCGCCCCGACGCCGCCCCGCCACCCCCAACTCGCCGTCAGCGCCGCCATCTTCCGCGACGGCAAGCTCCTGCTGGTGCGCCGGGCGCGTTCCCCCGCCAAGGGCGTCTACACGCTGCCCGGCGGCCGGGTGGAGCTCGGCGAAACCCTGCATGAGGCCGTCGCGCGCGAGGTCATGGAGGAAACCGCACTCTCGATCGCAATTGTCGGGCTGGCCGGATGGCGCGAGGTCCTGCCGGCCCAGGGCAGCGGCGGCCACTATGTGATCCTTCCCTTTGCGGCCCGCTGGCAGGCCGGAGAGCCCCGGCTCAACCCGGAACTGGACGACTTTCAGTGGCGCCTCCCCGATGCGCTCGAGGGCCTCACGCTGACTGACGGACTGCCGGAGATCATCGCCGCCGCACGGACCCTGGTGTAGGCGCCTTGCGTCCGCCGTCCGGCAAAGGCATATGACGTCGGTGTTCCCCATGATCCCCAAGCGCCTCCTGGCCGTCCTCATGCTCGTTGCCGCCTGCGCCATTGTGCCCGCGCGCGCGCAGGATGCGGCCGCGCCGTTCGATGGCGATCTGCAGCGGCTGGCCGAGATCCTCGGAACCCTGCATTACCTCCGCGGCATCTGCGGCAGCAATGAAGGCGCCAAATGGCGCAACCAGATGCAGGCCCTGATCGATGCCGAGACGCCGTCGGGCGAACGCCGCGCCCGGATGATCGCCGGCTTCAACCGCGGCTATAACGGCTTTCAGCAGACCTACCGGACCTGCACGCCGGCGGCGATGGTGGCGATCCGCCGCTACATCGACGAGGGCTCGAAGATCTCGCGCGACCTCACGGCGCGCTACGCCAACTGACGGCCCATGGTTGACGGCGCGCGGGCGTTATCCACGTTTGCGTTAACCTTGTTAACCTTTCCTAAAGAACTGGCCTAGGCGTCCGCCGCCTGCGTGGTAAACCTCACTGGTCCGGCGCGTCCGCGTTCGGAATTCAACGCGCCTCGCGGCCCCGCCAGACTGAATTCAATGAGCTTTCCCGTCACTTTCAGCGCCCTCCCCGCCGTCCTGCCCGATCACGAGCAGAAGCAGGCCGCGCTCAGCTACCTCAACGAAGCCTGGGCGGAAGCGCGCCACGACGGCGTCGACGGCGACTGCCTGGCGCAGGCCAGCCTGTTCGCGGCGCTGGCCGAACTCGTCACCACCTATGGCGAGGACGCGGTGGCGACCTTCGTCGAAGGCCTGCCGGAGCGCGTCCGCAACGGCGAGTTCTCGCTGTCGCGCGCGACGCAGTAGGTTCTCACGCTCCTCGCGGGTAGCCCGGATGAGCGCAGCGACATCCGGGGTCTCATCCGCAGCCTCGTTGAACCCGGATATCGCTGCGCTTATCCAGGCTACGACAACTACGTCGACAAACTCCGCGTCATTGCGAGCGCAATGACGGAGCCAAAACGAAGAGCGCCCATCGGGGCCGAGATCCGTCTCCACATCTCAAACAGCATCGAGACACGCCTCATCGTCCTCGCGGCGCGATGCGTCCGAGCGATGACCGACGTTCGGCCCTCATTCAATCGAGGGCGCAGGGAAGGCTGGGCGTCGGCTGACGCCCATGGCCCCCGTGCGAACAAAAGTGCACGGGGCAGGAACCACAGGTGCAGCCGGATGAGCCCAGCCTTCCCTGCGCGATGGTTTTAACGCTTCTTTCGCGCTCTCCCTGGGGACCGGCTTGATTGCCCCCATCGCCTGCGCCGATGCTCTCGCATCACGCTCAGGCTTGACCTCGGCATCGGGAGGCCAGGACCACGCGACTTAACGTCCGCATCGGGATTGTTCGTCCGCGCAGCCAAAGCCACGCTGCAACCCGACACGTCCACCGCCTGCCCGCCTCGCGTCTCGTGACGACCGCGCGTACGCCCCTCTCGTTGAGGCGGGATGGGTGGAGGATAGACACGTATTCTGGAAAAACGAAAGTGAAATCTTTCGCCCGGAAGGTGCTGCGGGCGCGATCACGTTGAGACAATGCGCAAAATTGCCGTTTCGGCACAGGCGTTTCGTGTAGTTGCGGCGAACCCGAACGACGGCGTTACAAACAAGATCGCGCGACTGATTCGCCCGACGGGCTCTTTTGCTTTGCGTTTCTTGCGGCGCTTCAGTCCCAATCCATTCCGCCGATGACGCCAAGAAACCAGCCGCCGATAAAAGCGGCCGTAAGCGCCATGAGATCGATCGTCACGGAGGGACCAAGCTCCTGGTTGTCTTGAACATGACTAAGTCCAATCAACCCAAACTCAAGAATTGCCGCGCAGAATACAGGCCAAAGCGCCCGCCGCCGCGCTGCCAGCCGCTGGGCCGGGCCAGCCCCCCGAGCGTTCCGTGATAGAGCCATGGATCGACGAAGCGACACCACGGCAGTCAAGACGACCACGATCATAAAGGCGATGAAGTACACCAGACACTATCCTTGGGGCCAACCCTACCGTCTTGAAGGTCACAGGCGAATAGCGCGAACCGGTTTTCTCAACCCTAAGAAGATAACAAGATACAGCCCCGTCGGAGCCCTGTTGCCGGGCACCTGCTTCCGGTTGAGCATCAGAAGCAGACCTTCACGCGAGCCGGCGACCAGATCCGTTATGGGCCTTTTCACACAGCCAGGGCCACAAGCGGACATTTGTCTCGTGTTGAGGGATCGAGCTACGTTAACGTCGGCTGCCTAGAGGTATCAACCGATGATTGTGATACGGTTTTGCTTGCTGACCGCTCTACTGTGTCTCGGCGTACTGTTGTGGCGATCAGAAAAGATTGAGGCTCAGGGGATGATCTCGCCCGAAATCCAGCGTCGAATCGATGATGTCTGCGCGTGCCTCAGGACGAAGGTGGTGGAGAAGGACGATCCTCACATTTGTCAAAGGCTCCCGGACCGCATGGCCGCTGATCGAGTGCCGGGCGTCAGCATTGCGGTGATCCATAATGGCGCCGTCGAATGGGCGCAGGGATTTGGCGTCGCACAACTCGGGGGCGGCCCCGTGACGGCCGATACCCTGTTCCAGGCCGGTAGCATCAGCAAGCCGGTCGCGGCGATGGCTGCGCTTCATCTCATCGAGCAAGGCAAGCTGGCGCTCGACTCGGACGTCAATCAGGCACTGACCTCGTGGAAGATCCCCGCAAGCGCAGCTGCGCCAGGCGCCGTGGTTACGCTGCGTGAGTTACTCAGTCACACTGCCGGGCTCACGGTGCACGGATTCCCGGGCTACTCGGCGGGTGCTCCGATTCCCTCGCTCGTCCAAGTCCTAGATGGAGAGAAGCCAGCCAACACCGCCCCCGTTCGCCTGGAGGCTGCTCCGGGAAGCCGTTGGAAATACTCCGGCGGTGGCTACACGGTGATGCAGCAGTTGCTGCTCGACGTCTCGCATCAACCGTTCCCTAAGCTCATGCATGACACAGTGCTTGCGCCTATCGGCATGACCCGCAGTACCTACGAACAGCCGCTGCCGGTGGAACTGCGCTCCAGCGCTGCGACGCCCTACAAGGCAAACGGCGCTCCTGTAGAGGGCGGGTCCCACATCTATCCGGAAATGGCGGCTGCAGGACTTTGGACGACGCCGACTGACCTCGCGCGATACGCGATCGAGATTCAGCGTTCGCTGCTGGGCGATTCAAATCGAGTGCTTTCGACTGAGATGACCAAGCAGATGCTCGTTGCCGGTCAAGGCAATCACGGTTTGGGTTTTCCGATCGGGGGCTCGCAGGAAAATCCCTTCTTTTCGCACGGTGGTATCGACGAGGGTTTCGAAGCGGTGCTCGTCGCCTATCAGCATAGTGGCGATGGAGCGGTCATCATGACCAACGCGCAAGGCGGCCAGCTACTAGCGACCGAGATCTTGCGCAGCATCGCTTCGGTCTACGGCTGGCCGGATTTTCATCCGATCGTCCGCACGAGCGTAGAGGTCGATCCCGCTATTCTCGCGACATACACTGGCGTCTATGACTTTACGCCGACGTTCTCGATCACCATCACTCTGGAGAATGGGCAACTGATGTCGCAAGCGACCTATCAACGCAAAATCCGGCTATTTCCCGAGTCGCAGAGCAAGTTCTTCGCGAAAGTCGTTGACGCCCAGTTGGAGTTTTTCTCGACGGACGCCGGGCAGATCTCCCATCTAGTTCTTCATCAGAATGGCAACGACGCGCGGGGCGAGAGAAGGCATTAGCGCGTCAGACCTGACCACATTCCTGGGCTGACCATGCACCGCGAACAACGTCGGCCTCGGGTCACAAGCGGCCCCTGCGCTTCCACGGTCGTTAACTTCCGGTGCACCCCGACAGCGGACGTCGCGGGGCCGGGCGGAAAGGTCCGAGATGGGTCACAAGCAGATATCGGCGGAGAGCGACGGCACCACGTTCGTCCGTCAGCCCCCGGGGCCGTCCTTCATGATGTAGCCCATCAGGTCGTCCACGTTGTGCTCCAAGTCCCGGATGATGTTCTTGACGACGTCTCCGACCGAGATCACGCCCACGACCTTGCCCGCGTCCAGCACCGGCAGATGGCGAAAGCCACGTTGAGCCATCATCGCCATGCAACTGTCCAGCCGGTGATCCGGCTTGACCGTCACCGGGTTGCCCGTCATCACCTGACCCACCGGCGTCTGCTTGGCGTCGAGCCCGGGCAGCAGCACTTTGATGGCGCAGTCCCCCTGCGTCACGATGCCGACCAGCGCGCCGTCGTCGATGACGAGCACCGACCGGACCCGGTTGTCGCGCATCTGGCGCAAGGCTTCGACGACCATGTCGTCGGAACGAACATGGATCAGGGCGCCACTCTTCTGGGCCAGCGCGCTTCTTACTGTGCTCATCGATGTCCCCTCCTGGACCCCGTCCTGCCCCGCCTTGATGGTCCGGATGGCAGGATAGTCGAAATATCCGGCTTCGTCAGCGCCTCGCCGATGCGGTGCGCCTGGCCGCGAACCGAACGATGATCGGGGGTCACAGGCGGCCTAGCGATTCCTGGGATTGCAGACGTCAGGTCGTCCCCGAGAGCGGAACCATCGGGTGCCGGCAAAAATGTTGCTCGGCAAAACGCAAGTCGATCGACGATCGCGGTCAGTAGAGAGCTCTGGGTCAAGAGGCGGCGTACTGGAATTTCTCCCCCACGTCCGCGTCGTCCCTGGCAGCGGACATTCGCATTCGTCTTGGCCGGCCGCCGCCGCCTGCCTCCTGTCGTGACGCCCGCTCGGACATCCAGGCTCCAAGGGCCGTCCCGGCGTCGCGGAAACCGACAGCAGACCGAGCACTGCCCAACGGCCCCCCTCGGCAGCCATGTCGCTCGGAAACTCTTCACAAAGCAATTTGAAGGCTTTGACGGGAATGAACATGCGCCCTTAACGAAAACGGGCAAAAATAGGTCGCTGATCTTCACCTACCTGACCACAGTGCCGTTTCGAGCTTACGCGAAATCTCGATAGCCGCGTCGCGAGCCGGTCACCGCCGAAGCGAAATCCGAAATGCCTTCACAGAAGAGCAGGCCGGGGTTTGCAACTGCCGCGTGAAGAATTGGTAAGGAAACGTTAAGGAAAAGTCGGGGATTTCTGATGATTGCGCCGGAAGAAGAGAGGTTGCTGAAAACCTACCTGGTCGAGATGTTCGGCCAGATTAGCAGCATGCGGCGCGAACTCGCCGCTCTTCAAGGCGACGGCAAGGGCAGTTTCGCGACGATGACCGACACCCTCGACGCGATCGTCGAGAATACGGAGGTGGCCGGGAACGCGATCCTCGAAAGCATGGAGGCGATCGGCGCCAGCGTCGCGAAGTTGCAGAGCGTCAAAGACCCGACGGCCGCGGCGGTCAGCGACGAGATCGTCGACAGCACGAACAAGGTGTTCGAGGCGTGCGCGTTCCAGGACCTCACAGGGCAGCGGATCACGCGGGTGGTCAAGTCGCTGCAGTTCATGGAGGACCACATCAACAAGCTCGTCCGCATCTGGGGAAAAGAGGAGCTGGCGCGGCTGGCCACCGAGCTTGCTGCCCCCTCGAGCGTCCCAGACTTGCTGGAGGGCCCGAAGCGGCCCGGCGTGGCGATTTCCCAGGACGACATCGACAAGCTGTTCGCGTGAACGACGGCCAGGCGTGATGCCCGCTCCGCGTCATTGCGAGGAGCAGAGCGACGAAGCAATCCAGGGCCGCGCAAGGACTCTGGATTGCGTCGCTGCGCTCGCAATGACGGAGCAAACTAACGCGTAGCGCCGCTACGGCCGCAGCGTCTCCATGAACCGCACCGGCTCGCCGGTCGCTGGCGTCAGCAGCTCGCTCTGCCACATCACGCGCTGGCCGCGGACGAACGTGCCGACCGGCCAGCCGGTGACGCGTAGGCCATCATAGGGCGTCCAGCCGGCTTTCGAGGCGACCCATTCGTTGGTGATGGTCTCGCTGCGCTTCAGGTCCACGATGGTGAGGTCGGCGTCGTAGCCGGCGGCGATGCGGCCCTTGCGGGCGATGTTGTAGATGCGGGCGGGGCCGGCGCTGGTGAGGTCGACGAAACGTTGCAGCGACAGCCGACCGGCGTTGACGTGGTCGAGCATGATCGGCACCAGCGTCTGCACGCCGGTCATGCCGGAGGGCGAGGCCGGATAGGTCTTGGACTTCTCCTCCGCGGTGTGCGGCGCGTGGTCGGAGCCGAGGATGTCGACGATGCCCTGGTGGACGCCCCACCAGATGACGTCGCGATGATCGACTGATCGCACCGGCGGATTCATCTGCGCGTAGGTGCCGAGCCGCTCGTAGCACTCCGGCGCCGCCAAGGTGAGATGATGCGGCGTCGCCTCGACGGTGGCGACGTCCTTGTGGTCGCGCAGATACACGATCTCCTCCTTGGTGGAGATGTGCAGCACGTGGATGCGCTTGCCGGTCTCGTGCGCGAGGGTGACGAGACGTTGCGTGGCGCGCAGCGCCGCCTCTTCGTCGCGCCACACCGGGTGTGAGCGCGGATCGTTCTCGACGCGCAGGTCCTTGCGCTCGTTGAGGCGGTACTCGTCCTCGGCGTGGAACGCGGCACGGCGGCGGATCACCTGGAAGATGCGGCGCAGGCTGTCGTCGTCCTCGACCAGCAGCGAGCCGGTGGAGGAGCCGACGAACACCTTTACGCCGGCGCAGCCCTCGGCGCGCTCCAACACCGGAAGCTGCTCGACATTCTCGCGGGTGCCGCCGATGAAGAAGGCGAAATCGCAATGCATGCGATGGCGGCCGGCAGCGACCTTGGCGGCGAACGCCTCTTCGGTCACCGTCAGCGGATTGGTGTTGGGCATCTCGAACACGGCGGTGACGCCGCCCATCACGGCGCTGCGCGAGCCGGTTTCGAGGTCCTCCTTGTGAGTGAGACCAGGCTCGCGGAAATGCACCTGGGTGTCGATCACGCCGGGCAGCACGTGCAGGCCCTTGCAGTCGATGATCTCGGCGGCCGAGGCTGTGCCGAGATCGCCGATCTCGACAATACGTCCGCCTGAAATGCCGATGTCGCGGACGCCCTCGCCGTCCTGATTGACCACGGTGCCGGATTTCAGAATGACGTCGAAGCGCGCGCTCATGAAGCCCTCATAGGATTTCATTCTCCTGACCGCCCCAAGACAGATCGATCATGCTGCGCGCCTGCCCATTTGCTGGCCTCCGGTGGCACGCGAGTCTCGATCTTTAGAATGAAGCCACCGCGCGGCGGCGTTTCAGCCTTGTGGTTTATGCCTGGGCGGCTTACGTTTCAGTGCGGCCTGTCGCAAGAGGTTTTTCGGATGAAGGCGACGTTTCTCGACGACCGGGGCGTGGTCCAGGTCAGCGGCGACGATGCACGCAAGTTCCTCAACGGTCTCTTCACCACCGACGTCACCAAGCTCACGCCCGGCGATGCCCGGTTCGGCGCGCTGCTGACGCCGCAGGGCAAGATCATCGTTGATTTCCTGGTGGCGCAGGTGCCGGCGACCGACGCCGGCGAGCGCTTCCTGCTCGACTGTCCGCGCGCGCTGGCGCAGGCGCTCACCGACAAGCTCAACCTCTACAAGCTCAGGGCCAAGGTCGCGGTCAGCAATCGCTCCGGAGAGCTCGGCGTGATCGCGGTCTGGGATGGCGCCATCGGCGCCACGCCGGAGCCGAGCTTCGTCGATCCGCGTCATGAGCGCCTCGGCGCGCGCGTCATTGCGCCGCAGGAGGCGCTCGCGGAGATCGCCGCACGGCTCGGGGCCGAGATCGTCGAGACCGACGCCTATGAGGCGCATCGTATCGACTGCAGCGTGCCGCGCGGCGGGCTCGACTTCACGTATGGCGATGCCTTCCCGCACGAGACCAACATGGACCGGCTGCACGGCGTCGACATCGGCAAGGGCTGCTATGTCGGCCAGGAGGTCGTGAGCCGCATGCATCATCGCGGCACCACGCGCACGCGCGCGGCGAAGGTGCTGCTCGACGGGCCGGGTCCCGAGCCGGGCACGCCGATTCTGGCCGGCGACAAGTCCATCGGCACCATGGGCTCGGCCGCCGCGCAGAGGGGCATGGCGCTGCTGCGCATCGACCGCGCCGCCGAGGCGTTGGAGGCGGGAACGCCGCTCACCGCCGGCGGCCTCGTTCTGCGCATCGCTGATCCCGACGCGCTGCAGGGCGCGCCGAAACAGACGGTCGCCTGAGCCGGTCTCATGGGTCGCGCTGCTGTCGTCCATCCCGATGGCCTGACGCGCTGCCCCTGGCCGGGCAGCGATCCGCTCTATGTCGCCTATCACGACACCGAGTGGGGCGTGCCGGAATATGACGACCGCGCGCTGTTCGAGAAGCTGATCCTCGACGGCTTCCAGGCCGGGCTGTCGTGGATCACGGTCCTGCGCAAGCGTGACAATTTCCGCCGCGCCTTCGACGATTTCCAGCCGGAGAAGATCGCTGGTTACACCGACAAGAAGATTCACGCGCTGATGAACGATGCCGGCATCGTGCGCAACCGCGCCAAGATCGAAGGGACGATTCTCAGCGCGAAATCCTGGCTCGACATCCAGGACAAGGGCCCCGGCTTCTCGAAGCTGCTGTGGAACTTCATGGACGGGGCGCCCAAGGTCAATCAGTTCAAGACCACCGCGAGCGTGCCGGCCTCGACACCGCTGTCGATCAAGATTTCCAAGGAGCTGGCCTCGCGCGGCTTCAAGTTCGTCGGTCCCACGATCGTCTACGCCTTCATGCAGGCGACCGGGATGGTCAACGACCATCTCGTCACCTGCTTCTGCCACGAGACCTGCAGCGGCAAGCGCCGCACCCCACGCCTCAAGCCTCCCAAATGACGACTGACAAGGCCCCGAGCGGGCACGACCGCGTCTGGCAGCGCATGCTGTCCGGCCGGCGGCTCAACCTCATCGATCCCTCGCCGCTCGATGTCGAGATCGCCGACATCGCCCACGGGCTCGCGCGTGTCGCGCGCTGGAATGGCCAGACCACCGGTGCGCACATCTTCTCGGTCGCGCAGCACACGCTGCTGGTCGAGACGGTGATGCGCGCGCGCAAGCCGAACATCGATGCCCGGCTGCGGCTCGCCGCGCTGCTGCACGATGCGCCGGAATACGTCATCGGCGACATGATCTCGCCGTTCAAGGCGGTGCTCGGCGACGGCTACAAGAGCGTCGAGAAGCGGCTGCTCGGGGCGATCCACATCCGCTTCGGGCTGCCGGCGGAGATTGCTCCTGAGATCGAGCGCCAGATCAAGGCGGCCGACCGCGGCGCCGCTTTTCTGGAGGCGACCCGGCTGGCCGGCTTCTCGGAGAGCGAGGCGAAGAAGCTGTTCGGTCGCGACCCCGGCCTGCCGGATGCCACCGTGGCGGACTATTTGACGCCCTGGAGCGCGGCCAAGGCCGAGAAGCAGTTCCTGACCCGCTTCCACGCGGTGCTGGGGTCGTGCTGAGATGCCGCTGACGCCGGACGAGCGCCGCAATGAACGGCTGAAGCTGGCGGCCAACTGGGTCAACACGCTGGCGACGGCCATCGTCACCGCCGGGACGTTCGTGCCGCTTGCCCAGTTCGTCTATGGGGTGCTGCCGCCCAGCACCCCCGCGGGCCTGATCTACGGGTCGGGCGTCGTTTGCATTATCACCGGAGTGCTCATACATTTGCTGGGTCAGTGGATCCTGGGAGGTCTTCGATGACCCTGCACCAGCTCGTTGCCCTGAGCTTTCCGCTTCTGACCGCCTTGGCCGTCGCCATCGTGGCCCTCTTCGTGCGCCGGCCCTGGTCCGAGAAACCGGTCGAGATCGCCCCCCAGAACCGTGAGCGGCTCCTCGACCATCTCGAGCGACTGAACGCGGAGATCGAAGGCAAGGCCCATCTGGTTCGCCAGGAGCTGCGGCAGCTCAAGAACACGCGCTGAGGGCTGTCGGCGCATATATGCGCCAGCCCGACAGCAGACATCCAAAACCCGCTTTTGCCCTTGTGCCCCCATTCGTATAATCGGGCCTCCAAAGGCTCGCCATGATCCACGTCTGCTCACTCGCCGCCCTGCCCGAGACCGTGCGCCTGACCGGCGCCAGCCACGTGCTGACCATCATGGCCAATGTCGAGCAGGTGAAGCGGCCGGAGACGATCCGCCCCGAAAACCATCTGCGGGTCTCGGTCGACGACATCACCGAGCAGCTTCCGGGCTTCATGGCGCCGAGCGAGGATCACGTCGCCCAGGTGCTGGAGTTCGTGCGCGGCTGGGATCGTGCGGCGCCGCTGGTGATCCACTGCTATGCCGGCATCAGCCGCTCCACCGCGAGCGCCTTCGCCACGGCCTGCGCGCTCAACCCCAATCGCGACGAGCTCGATATCGCCTGGGCGATCCGCCAGGCCTCGCCGATCGCCTCGCCGAACCGGCTGATCGTCAGCCTGGCCGACAGGGCACTGGGCCGCCAGGGGCGCATGGTGCGCGCGCTGGACGCGATCGGGCCCGGCGCCATGATGGTCGACAGCGCGCCGTTCCGGATCGATCTGGACTGAGTTGCGACGCGGCGGAGCCGCGTACCGGCGCGCCTTGAACTTTTGTTCCGCGGTTTGACACAGAGGGAACGACGGCCATCGGGTGACCCGCCGTGGGCCGTCGGCCGATTCGCTGCGCCAGCGGTCCACCCGCAGGCCGGCGCGTTCCACCCCTGACGCCCATCGGCGCCATCGATTGAGGATTCCCCGCGTGATGTTCGATTGGCCCCTGGATTGGATCGCGCTGCTGGTCGCGTTCGCGGCGCTCGCCTTCGCGCGCCGGATTTCCGATCGCCTGGCCGAGGTCCAGGCCCGGCTGGCCAAGCTCGAGGCGACACGCCCGATCGCGGCTGCGCCGGTGGTCGCGCCGCCGCTAAGCCCGCTTCAGGAGCCCGCTGAAGCCCCGCCAATGCCGCCGCCATTGCCGGAGCTGACCGAGCCTGCTCTCCAGCCCGCGGCGATGGCGAGCGACGACGCGGCCGAACAGCCGCCGCCGCTCGCGTCCCCGCCACCCGTGCCGCAGCCTGCGGCCGGCTTCGAGGAGCGCATCGGCACCCGCTGGGTGGTGTGGATCGGCGGGCTGACCTTGGCGCTCGGCGGCTTCTTCATGGTGCGCTATTCGATCGAGGCCGGCCTCGTCGGCCCCGAGGTGCGCGTCGCGCTCGGCGCGCTGTTCGCCGCCGCGCTGCTCGCGGCCGGCGAATGGACCCGGCGCAAGGAGAGCATCTCGCAGATCGCAGCGCTGCCGATCGCCAACATTCCGGCGATCCTGACCGCGGCCGGCACGGCGGTCGCCTTCGCCACGATCTACGCTGCCTACGCGCTCTATGAGTTCCTGCCGCCCGCGATCGCCTTCGTGCTGCTCGGCATCGTCGCGCTGGGCACGCTGGCGGCGGCGCTGCTGCACGGCCCGGCGCTGGCCGGGCTCGGCCTCGTCGCCGCATTCACGACGCCGGTGCTGGTGTCGACCGGCGAGCCGAACTACTGGGCGCTCTACATCTACCTCGCCATCGTCACCGCCGCCGCCTTTGCGCTGGCCCGCGTGCGGCTGTGGCGCTGGCTCGCGATGACCACGATCGGGCTGTCGTTCCTGTGGACCTTGCCCGGACTCGACGCGGGCGTCGAGACGGTGGCGCCGCATGTCTTCCACGTCGCTGTTGGTTTCGCGCTGGCCGCGCTGATCGTGGTCTGCGGCTTCATGTTCGGACCCGCCGCCGAGAACGACGAGGTCGAGCCGATCTCATCCGTCGGCCTGGCGGTTTATCTGCTCGGCGCCATGCTGGTCGTGCTGGCGAGCTTCCATGACGGCCTGGCGCTGATCGGCTTCACGGTGCTGGTCGCGGCGACGCTCGCGGTCGCCTGGCGCGCGCCGAGCGCCGTCGGCGCGGTGGCCGCCGCCGCTGCGACCGTGTTCCTCGTGTTCGCCGAATGGGCGCTGCGCGACAATCCGGACCTGCTGGTGCTGCCCGGCGGCGCGCTGCCCGGGATGGGGCCGAACCCGCTCGGCGCGTCGGTCACGTCGCATCTGGTGACGGCGGCGATCTTCGCGCTGGGCTTCGGCGGCGCCGGCTTCCTGGCGCAGGGCCGCTCGCACAACGCGGTCGTGCCGGTGGTGTGGTCGGCGGCCGGCGTGTTCACGCCGCTGGCGCTTCTTGTCGCGCTCTATGCGCGCATCGCCCATCTCGACCGCTCGATTCCGTTCGCGATCGTCGCCGTCGTGCTCGCCGCCGCGTTTGCCGTCGCCACCGAGGCGCTGACCCGGCGCGAGGAGCGTCCGGGCCTCAGTGCCTCGATCGCATTGTTCGCGACCGGCACGCTGGCCGCGCTGGCGCTGGCGCTGACCTTCGCGCTGGAGAAAGGCTGGCTGACGATCGCGCTGGCGCTGATGTCGCTCGGCACCGCCTGGATCTTCGAGAGCCGGCCGATCCCGTTCCTGCGCACGCTGGCGGCGGTCTTTGCCGGGCTCGTCGTGCTGCGCATCGGCTACGATCCGCGCATCGTCGGCGCCGATGTCGGCACCACGCCGATCGTCAACTGGCTGCTGTGGGGCTATGGCGTGCCGGCGGCGTCGTTCTGGGGCGCGAGCTATCTGATGCGCCGCCATGGCGACGACGCGCCGCTGCGCGCGGTGGAGGCCGCCGCCATCCTGTTCACGACCCTGCTCGCCTTCCTGGAGATCCGCCACGCCGTCAATGACGGCGACATGCTGGCGGTGCCGTCGCTCGCCGAAGTGGGGCTCGACGTCTGCGTGGCCCTGGCGCTGGCGATCGGGCTGGAGCGGCTGCGGGAGCGCAGCGGCAGCATCGTGCACAACATCAGCGCCGTGATCCTGACCGGCTTCGCCGGCGGCGCCACCGTGCTCGGCCTGCTGCTGTTCGAAAACCCGATGATCTCGGATGTCGCGATCAAGGGCGGCCTGCTCAACATCCTGATCCTGGCCTATGCGTTCCCGGCGGTGCTGATGCTGCTGTTGTCCTACGCGGTCGCAGGCCGCCGTCCGCCGGCCTATGGCAATACGCTGGCCGCGGGCGCACTGATCCTGGCGCTGTCCTATGTCAGCCTCGAGATCCGCCGGATCTATCACGGCCCCGATCTGACGGCAGGGCCGACCAGCGCGGCCGAGCAGTACACCTATTCGATCGCCTGGCTCGCCTTCGGCGTGGTGCTGCTCGGGATCGGAATCATCGTGCAGTCGCAACGCGCCCGTCTGGCGTCCGCCATCGTGATCGCGCTGACGATCCTGAAGGCCTTCCTGATCGACATGTCGGCGCTGACCGGCGTGTGGCGCGCTCTGTCATTCATCGGGCTCGGGCTGGTGCTGGTCGCGATCGGCTGGCTGTACCAGAAGGTGCTGTTCCGACGGCAGCAGCAGGCGCCGCCGGCTCAGCCGGCGGCGTAGCGCCATGTCGGATTAGGCCGCGCGCACCGACTCCAGGAACGACGCCACCTCACGCTTCAGCCGGTCGCTGTCCGAGGCCAGCGATTGCGCCGCGGCCAGCACGTGCGTGGAGGCCGTTCCGGTTTCCGTCGCGCCGCGCTGCACGTCGACGACGTTCACAGAAACCTGCTGCGTGCCCTCCGATGCCTGCTGGACGTTGCGCGAAATCTCCTGCGTGGCGGCACCCTGCTCTTCCACGGCCGCCGCGATCGCCGACGAGATTTCCGACAGCCGCTCGATGGTCGTGGAGATCGCCCGGATGGCGCCGACCGATTCCTGTGTCGCCGCCTGGATGCCGGACACCTGCTGGCCGATCTCGTCGGTCGCCTTGGCGGTCTGCTCGGCCAGCGCCTTCACTTCGGAGGCGACGACCGCGAAGCCGCGGCCGGCCTCGCCGGCACGAGCGGCCTCGATGGTCGCATTCAGCGCCAGCAGATTGGTCTGGCCGGCGATCGTGTTGATCAGTTCGACGACGTCGCCGATCCGCGCCGCGGCCTTGCTCAGCTCGCTCACGCGATCGTTGGTCATGCGCGCCTGGTCGACGGCCTCGGTGGCCATGCGGGCCGATTCCTGCACCTGGCGGCTGATCTCGGTGATCGACGACGATAGCTCCTCCGTCGCGGACGCGACTGACTGCACGTTGGTCGAAGCCTCCTCCGAAGCAGCCGCAACCGCAGTCGAGATCTCCTGCGAACGCGTCGCGGTGGATGACAGCGCGCCGGCGGAATGCTCGAGCTCGGTCGAGGCCGACGACACCGTCTGCACGATCTCGCCGATGGTCGCCTCGAACTGGCGGGTGATATTGTCGACGCGCCGGCCGCGTTCGATCTTGACCTCGGCATCGTGGGCCGCGAGCTCGTCGGCCTCCTTCTTGGCGATCAGCGCCTCCTTGAACACCTGCAGCGTATCGGCCATGGCGCCGATCTCGTTCGGCTCGCCGCGATGCGTGACTTCCGCGCCGAGATCGCCCTTGGCGAGCTCCTGCATCGGCTTGATGATCGACGCGATGCCGGACGAGACGTTCTGCACGAGATAGAATCCGACGGCGATGCCGGCGATGACGGCGGCGGCAATGATCGAAACCACGAGCCAGATCGCGCGCGAGAAGCTCTCGGCAGCCTGCCGCGTCGCGTTGTCGGCGCCCTTGTTGTTGAACTCGATGTCCTGGATGAAATACTTGTCGGCGTCGCGCGCGATCGCCGCGGCCGACTTTTCCAGCATTTCGGTGGCCTCGCGCGGAATCTTTCCGACGCTCTTGTTGGATTCATCCATCACCTGCTTGACGGCGACGACGTACTTCTCCCAGGACTGCACCCAGTTGTTGTAGATCGCGCGTTCCTCGGCCGAGGTGATCATCGGCTCGTAGGTCTTGCGGTCCTTGTTGATCGTCTCAAGGATTCCGTTGACGCGCTTCTCCGCGGCCTGCTTGGCCTCGGCCGTCTCCGACATCACATGCGCGCGCAAGGCGATGCGCAGCAGGTTGATGTCGGCGCGCAGCTCGCCGATCGCGCGCACGCTTGGCAACCAGTTGGTGGCGATGTCGACCGTGTTGACGTTGATCGACTGCATGCTGGTGACGGCGAGCACGCCGAGCCCGCACATGGTGACGAGCATGAAGGCGATGACCGAAATGATCTTCGTACGAATGGACATTGTTGACACGGAGGACCCCAGCTGACTGCGTGGTTCGGCCGCGTTCTGCCAGCGCCAGAGACGGCCCGAACATCCAGGTCTGCGCTGCGCTGCGCGGTCGAGGTCAGAGGATCAGAGGGCTCCGAAAATTCCGAACCCGCATGTCGTCTCTGACGACCTCATTGGGCGCGAAACAGGCTTATCGGAGGTTAATGCTTGGAACCGTAAGATTACTGACAATGCGCGTAAAATGATGGCCCTCAGGGACGGCGCGGTGCTCCTGAACCGGCGCCCGAGGCACCGGATCTCCCGATACCGTTGACGGATCGTGTGGAAGCAAAACCACGAACTGCGTTCGGCAACATCACAAACGCCGTCTGAGCGCGAGAAGTGTGACGGACGGAGAACACGCCCTCAGCGGACTGGCGCCACGGCGCACCGGACCTCGAATCCGATGGCCAGCGGCGCAATCACCCGGACAGTTGGAACTCAGCCGACCGCTTCGGACATCAGGCGGATCCGGAACACTGGCTGCTTGGCTTCGTCGAGCAGCTCCATCTGCCACTCGGCCCCCTGCTGCAACGACTTCGAGATGCCACCGATCAGGTCGGAGCAGACAGCCGTCAGCTCGTTCCAGGCGGTTTCCCGGTTGGCGAATTCATAAGGCTGATCAGCAGCGCCAGAATAGCGGCCCTGGCTGATTCGGAAGAAATAAAGCGACATAACGACCCTTTCTCGTGGGCCACCCCCCTGGTTGCAAACTGCACACGAGTCACTACCGAGGCATGAATTTAAGATTCCGTACGACTACGGCGCAATGACCACTAACGTGCGGTCAGCTTAAAATATTGCTCTATGTTAATAGGGGACTGGTTTTTCAATAATCGGTGAACTAACAACTAATCGGTCGAGCGACGCAGCTCCGGCGCCGCATCCGACTTCGCGTTATCGGATCTGGTAATTTCGGTCTTCGCGTTTTCGGCCTTGGCGTTTTCGGCCTTGGCGGCCTTCGCAGGATCCGCCTTCAGGGGTTCTACCTTGCTGCGCTCCACCCGCGGGGTCTCGACCCGCGCCGCCACTTCGGTGTGCAAGCCGTCGGCAGCGGGAACAGCAGCGCGCGCGGCGCGCGGCCGCGCCACGGCGCGCGCCATCAGCATGGTGGCTCCGCCCTGATGCTGGAAGTCGCAATAGGCGAAGGCGCCGAGCCCGGAGACCGAGCCGCGGAAGCTGCGGTCGTCCTTCTTGTCGAGGTTGAAGCACGGCTCGAACGGCATGCCCTTGATGGCAGCGCAAACGTTCTGGCCGCGAATCTGCAGGGTGTTGCCGGGCAGGCGGATATGACGCACCGGGCCAGAGCCGGAGAACTGCACCGCGCCCGCCGCGCCCATGTCGTCGAGGATGCGGCCCGCGCCACGGGTGCCGTCGACGCAGGTGAAGGCGAACACCTTTCCGGCGACGAATTTGCGGGCCTCGTCGGCTGTCATCGAACCCGCAACCGCAGGAGCAATCACGGCACCGGCAGTCACGGTCCCCAGCAATATACGCGCGAGCATGCATCAAACTCCCACTTAACCCAACGCAGCGGGTAAGGCGGTATCTTTACCCCATGCTTACCATACCAACCATGGCAACAATGGAGCAGCATGGTTTGAAAAGTCTGAACATCCTCAGGATATTCTTACCACCGTACGGCCGCGGACCTGGCCCGCGAGAATCTGCAGCCCCAGCGACGCCACTTGGTCCAAGGAAATTTCGTGAGTGATTTCAGCTAGTTTTGCGCGATCCAAATCAGTGGCGAGGCGCTGCCAGGCCGCCTTGCGCGCCGGCAGCGGGCACATCACCGAATCGATGCCGAGGAGGCATACGCCGCGCAAAATGAACGGCGCCACCGACGATGGCAAATCCATGCCGGCAGCGAGGCCACAGGCGGCGATGGCACCGCCATATTGGGTCATCGCCAGCAGGTTGGCGAGCGTATGCGAGCCGACGCTGTCGATGCCGCCCGCCCAGCGCTCCTTCGCCAGCGGCTTGGCCGGCCCGGACAGCTCGTTGCGGTCGATGATTTCGGCGGCACCGAGCGACTTGAGATAGTCGGCTTCGGCCAGGCGGCCGGTCGAGGCGATCACGTGGTAGCCGAGCTTGGCGAGCACCGCCGTCGCCACCGAGCCGACGCCGCCGGCCGCGCCCGTCACCACCACCGCCCCGCTGGCCGGCGTCAGCCCGTGCTTCTCCAGGGCCAGCACGGCCAGCATCGCCGTGAAGCCGGCGGTGCCGATGGCCATGGCATCCCGGGCCGACAGGCCCTGTGGCAGGCCGACGAGCCAATCGCCCTTGACCCGCGCCTTCTCGGCATAGGCGCCGAGATGGGTCTCGCCCATGCCCCAGCCGGTACAGATCACGGCATCGCCCGGCTTCCAGGCGGGATGGCTGGACTGCTCGACCGTGCCGGCAAAATCGATCCCCGCGATCATCGGGAAGCGCCGGACCACCGGCGCCTTGCCGGTCAGCGCCAGCCCGTCCTTGTAGTTCAGCGCCGACCACTCGACCTTGACCGTGACGTCGCCGTCCATCAGCTCGGCTTCATCGAACTGCGTCAGCGTCGCGGTCGTTCCCTTGTCCGCCTTGTCGATCCGGATCGCCTTGAACGTTCCCACAGCGGCACTCCCTGCGCTTTCTTTGTCTCACGCCATGTTTAGCCGATCGGGTCGGCCGCGCAACTCAGGTCGCGGGAACGGCACGCGCGACCGGCTTCTCGACGATCGGCAGGTTGATCAGCGCCGACAGCACGCCGAACAGGATCGAGAGCCACCAGATCGGCGTATAGGAACCGTAGCGCTCGAACACGATGCCGCCGAGCCAGACGCCGAGGAAGCCGCCGACCTGGTGGCTGACGAAGGCGAAGCCGTAGAGCGTGGCGAGCCAGCGGGTGCCGAACATGATCGCGACCAGCGACGAGGTCGGCGGCACCGTGGAGAGCCAGGCGAGCCCGGAGACCGCGCCGAAGGCGATCGCGGAGGCCGCCGTGACCGGGAACGAGATGAAGGCGAGCGTCGCCAGCGCACGGGTGAAATAGATGAAGGACAGGATGTAGCGCTTCGGCAGCCGGCTCTGCAGCCAGCCGACACTGAGCGAGCCGATGATGTTGAACAGGCCGATCGCCGCGATCACCCAGCCGCCAACCTGCGCCGACAGGCCACGATCGACCAGGAACGCCGGCAGGTGCACGGTGATGAAGGCGAGCTGGAAGCCGCAGGTGAAGAAGCCGAGCACCAGCAGCACGTAGGAGCGGTGGCCGAACGCCTCCATCAGCGCGGTCGTGAACGACTGCTGCTCGGCCTCCGACGGCTTGGCCTCGGCCGCCGGCGGCGTCGCCACGGCGAGCGACAGCGGCACGATGAACAGCATCAGCGTTGCGAACACCATCAGCGCGCTCTGCCAGCCGAACTGGTCGATCAGCGCGACGCCGAAGGGAGCGAACAGGAACTGGCCGAGCGAGCCGGCCGCCGTGCCGGCGCCGAGCGCGATGCCGCGGCGCTCCGGCGGCAGCAGCTTGCTGAACGCCGACAGGATGAGATTGAACGAGCAGCCTGACAGGCCGAAGCCGACCAGCACGCCGGCGCCGATGTTCAGCGACAGAGGCGAGCTGGAATAGCGCATCATCAGCAGGCCGCCGGCATAGAGCAGCGCGCCGACACAGATCACGCGCATCACGCCGAAACGATCGGCGATCGCGCCGGCGAGCGGCTGACCGAGCCCCCACAACAGGTTCTGCACCGCCACCGCAAGCGCGAACACGTCGCGTCCCCAGGCGAATTCACGGCTCATCGGCTGCACGAAGAAGCCGAGGCTGGAGCGCGGACCGAAGCTCAGCAGCGCAATCGCGCAGCCGCACACGATGATGACGACCGGCGTCCGCCAGCTCTGGCTGCGGGAGGCCGTGCCGAGATCGCCTGCCTGTACCGACATCCGTGTCCTCCCCTGCTGCGGTCGCTGTCCGCCGCGCCCTTCCGATTAATGCATCTGCATTGAACTCCCAAGCTCAAAAGCGGAACCCAGCCATGAAAAATTTCGATGCGGCGGCCAGCCATGAGCACGTGTCATCCGAAGCGAGTTCCCGCGGCGGAACTCGCTCATGCGTCCTTGTCCCGGCGCGAAACGTCCTGATGCGCGAGTCGCAAACGACGATTCATCCTGTGCGAGAGTGACCTTCAGAACAGCCGCTATTTGTCGCCAAACACCGATAAACAGCGAAGGAAGTCTCTGAAGAAGAACTAACAGGTACCGCGGTACACATGCGCACGGAATGTGGAATTTGGACATCACATGGACCACGATCAGATCGAGACATCCGGCCGCGTCGTGATCGTTGGTGCCGGAGTTGCCGGACTGTTCTGCGCGCTGAAGCTCGCACCGCAGCCGGTCACGCTGATCTCCGCGACCGCATTGGGTGAGGCCTCGTTCGGCGCGACGATGCAGGCCGACATCGCGGCAGCGGTTTCATCCGGCGACAGCCCCGATAGCCATGCCGCCGACATGATCGCTGCCGGTGGCGGCCTGGTCGACGCGACGGCTGCGCTGGCGCTCGCGCGCGACGCTTCGGCTGCAATCGAGGACCTGGTCCGCCTCGGCGTGGCTTTCGATCGTGATCACAGCGGCAGGCTGGCGACGTCTCGTGCGGCTGCGCACACCGCGCGACGGATTCTCAGCGTTCGCGGAGACTTCACCGGACAGGCGATCATCACCGCGCTGTCTCAAGCCGTGCGCGCAACGCCCTCGATCCGCATCATCGAGGGCCATGTCGCCGACGCGCTGCTGACGGAAGACGGCGCGGTGCGTGGCCTGCAACTGCGGCCGACCGACGACGATGCGGCCGCGCCGGTGCTGATCGCGGCGCCGGCAATCGTGCTGGCCACCGGCGGCATCGGCCGTCTGTTCGCCACGACCACCAATCCGCCGCACGCCACCGGCATCGGCCTCGCCATCGCTGCGCGCGCCGGCGCGGTCATTGCCGATCCGGAGTTCGTTCAGTTTCATCCGACCGCGATGATGACCGGTCACGATCCGGCGCCGGTTGTGAGCGAGAGCCTGCGCGGCGCCGGCGCCATCCTGGTCAACCGGCGCGGCCAGCGCTTCATGCTGCCGCGCCATCCGCTGGTCGATCTTGCCCCGCGCGACACGGTGGCGCGCGGCGTGATGGCCGAGATCATCGCCGGACGCGGCGCCTTTCTCGACGCACGCGACGTGCTCGATGACGACGTCGCCGAACGCTATCCGATGCTGCACCGGGCCTGTACCGCCGCGGGGCTCGATCCCACCCGGCAGCCGATTCCGGTGGCGCCGGCGGCGCATTTCCACATGGGCGGGATCGCGGTCGACGCGCAGGGCCGCAGCTCGATCGAGGGGCTTTGGGCGGCGGGTGAAGTCGCCGCGACGGCAACGGACGGCGCCAACCACATCGCCGGCAACGCGCTGCTCGCCGCGCTGGTGTTCGCCCAGCGGATCGCCGAGGATATCTCCGGCCGGACGTTCACCGCGCCCTCCACGCTACAGGACATTGCGTTCGCCGATCCGGCCGGCCCCTGTGCCGGCGCTGCGGCGAGCTCGCTGCGCGAGACGATGACGGCGCAGCTCGGCGTCATTCGCGACGAGGAGCGGCTGGCGGAGGCCATCGCCGCGATTGCCAGGATGGAGCGCGACGCCGGCAGCCCGAGGCTGCGCAACATGGCGAGCGCCGCGCTGCTGATCGCCACCGCGGCCTGGAGCCGGCGCGAGAGCCGCGGCGCGCATTGCCGCGCCGATTGCCCGGCCGAGAATCCGAGCTTCGCGCAGCGGACGATGACCACACTGGCCGCTGCCCGCGAGATCGCCGACGAGCTCGCGGCACGGCCGACGGCGCGGCAGTCGCGGCCGTTGAGCGCGTAGCAAGAGCTGATCCGACTGCGTCACGACGGAGCTCGGCAGTCGCGTTTTCACCGTCATTCGTGATCACCGTCATTCCGGGTTCAGGGCCTGCGGCCTTGTCCCGGAATGACGGTGCTCATGACGAAGCAGCCATCGTCGCCCAATACAGATATCACGACTCGTTGTTATTTGCTGCCTCGCCGGTATTTGGGAGCAGGCACGATGTAATTAGTGCGTGCCGTGTCGGCCGCGTGCATCCATTGATCCGCGGGCGCTGGACGAACAAATCGGCCGTACCGTTGCGCTGGTGCTCGTAGTCATCACGCGCACGATCTGAGCGGCCCTCGCCAATGAGTTGGACGAGGCCTTTCGTCGAAGCAGATCACCGGCTGACGCTGATGCGAATCGCCGCACGGATCGAGCACATCCTCTACGCGCGCGACTAATTCGCATCGATCTGTGGGGATACGCCACATGCTCCTGCGCCATGGCTTCAGATCGTTCTCGGCCAGACGCCGCCGCATTATCTCGTGCGCCCCGGCGCCGACGGCATTTACCAGCACCAACTAAATGGCTGGACAGGTTCGCCATGATTTCGGCAAAAGAACCGCAGAACCTGTACAAATAAGAAAAAGAGATGGTCGAAATTTAGCGGTGCTCAAGTAGTAGCGCGCGTTTTGTCCGTCCTGCTGACGAGGAAATGGGAATTCACGGCTGCCAGATCGCCGATTCACCGCTTGGCATGGCCATAGATTCGGTCATCGGTCTCGCCGCCGGTTTGGAAGCCGAGTCGCCGAGCAGAAAGGCGCCAAACGGTCCAGGGAGTGTTGCGGGGCGACGCGATGGCGCGTGTCCGCAGGAGTAGTTGAGGATGAGTTCCTTATTGCGGAGTAGCGGATCGCGGATCACCGTGGGTGATGCGCAGAGCGAACGTTGGCGCCCGGCAAAGCCTGCCGCTTTGTCCAACAGCCTCGCGCATGCGACGTCTGCGCCTGATGAGGATGCGGCCACCGATCTCTCCCGGCCGTGGTGGCAAACCGCTTCAGCGGTTGACGATGCGCCGATGCCAATGGCGCCAGCAGAAGCGGACCGATCCTGGCAGATCCCTTCACTCGATCCCGTCGTGATGCCTCCACCTCCGCCCGAACGGCTCGAATTCGATTCTGTTTTCCGGTTCGGTGCCGCAGTGGCCGCGCTTGCGTGCCTCGCGTTCTTTGCGGTGCGCATCATGCAGGCTCCGAACATTGAAACAGTTACGAAGTCTGAAGCGACCGCTTCATCGTCTCCCCGAAACTTCGGGACAGCGGGGAAATCGAAATCCGATGACGGCCAAGCATCGCTGGACGCCGCGGCGCACACGATCGGACGGGCCGATTCGATCGTGGCGTCGGTCCCGATCGTCAAGCCGGCTCCGGGCGGAGGCGAGACCCCGCAGTCAATTCCGCCGAAAGCATCTCGGACCATCGCGACCAGGAGCCCTGCACCGGCGGCCGCGTCTGCGCTGACCAAGAACGAGATCAGCGAAATGCTGAAGCGCGGACGCGATCTCATCGGCGCGGGCGACGTTGCGAGTGCCCGCCTGATCCTGGCGCATGTCGCGGAAGCGGACGCCGAAGCATCACTGACGCTGGCCGGCACCTATGACCCCGCGATCTTGTCCAACCTGAAAGCCGTTGGCGTCGCGCCCGATCCGGCCAAGGCCCGCGCCTGGTACGCGAGAGCCGCCGAACTCGGGTCACTCGAGGCTCGACGGCGGCTCGAGTGACCCGAGCTTCGAAACCGGGTGATCCAGCGCGGTCTCACGCCGGTCGCTGCGCAGGAATTGCGGCGGGGCGCGGACCGCCGGATCCTGGTCGATGGTGTCGTGCGGGCGACGCGCGTCCCCGCAAAGTGTTGTGTTGCGTGATGAGGTCCATGATGGGAATGTTTGATCGTCTGTTGCAACCGGCCTTGTCGTCGGCGCCCCGTGGTCCTCGGCTGCTTGGCGCGCCGGGTTCTCCGACCGTGGCGTTGCTCCTCGTGCTTGCCGCCGTGCCAGGCCTGGCGCATGCTGCCGAGGGCGAGATCCGGATCGGCAATACGACGCCCTACAGCGGGCCGGCGGCCGCCTACGGCAGCGTGAGCAAGGTCATCTCCGCCTATTTCCAGAAGGTGAATGACGAGGGCGGGATCAGGGGCCGCAAGATCACCTACATCTCCTATGACGACGGCTATAATCCGCAGAAGACGGTGGAGCTGACACGACGGCTGGTGGAGGAAGACAAGGTCGACGTCATCTTTGCGAGCGTTGGAACAGCGACCAGCGCGGCGGTGCGGCCTTATCTCAACGCGAACAAGATACCGCAATTGTTCGTCGGCTCCGGCGCCTCGATCTGGGATCAGCCTCGCGACTATCCTTGGACCATGGGAGCGCAACCCAGCTACCAGATTGAAGCTCATATTCACGCGCAATATCTGCTCGAGCAACATGCCGGTGGCACGCGCATCGGTGTGCTTTATCAAGACGACGAGTTCGGCAAGGACTATCTGAAGGGTTTGAAGGACGGGCTCGGCGGCAAGCTGCCGATCGTCGCGGAAGCGGCTTACGCGGTCACCGATGCCGACATCAATCAGCAGATCGCGAAGCTGAAGACCGCCGGAGCCAACATCCTGGTCGACGTCAGCACCCCGAAATTCACGGTGCTCGCGATCCGCCGCCTCGCCGAGCTCGGCTGGAGACCCGAGCACATCATCCCCACGGTTTCGGATTCGGTTGCCACCGTGCTGCAGCCTGCAGGCCTGCAGAACGCGGAAGGACTGCTTTCCGCCACCATCCTGTACGAGGGCGGTGTGCAGGGCGGCGATCCCGGCTTCGCCGAGTGGTCCGCGTTCATGGATCGCTACGCGCCTGCAATCAGCAAGAACAACAGCTTGGGAATCGTGGGCTACGCGCTTGCCAACCTGATGGTTGCGGTCCTGCGCAATTGCGGCGACGACTTCTCTCGCGACAACATCATGAGGCAGGCGCGTTCCTTGAAGGGGACGCCAATTCCCATGTTGATTCCCGGGATCGTCGCCAATACCAGCGCCAGCGACCACGCGCCGATCGAGCAGATGCAGATGAAGCGTTTCGTCGATGGCCATTGGGAACGGTTCGGGCCGGTGCGCAGCGGAATCGACCCGGGTGCGGTCAGCGATTCCTTCAAGGCGATCTTCCGCTATGCGTCGGCCAAGCGGGACCTCGCGAGCCAGCTCAACGCCAATACAGTGAGCCTGATGACGGGCTCGTATGGCAGCACCTATTCCCAGATGGGCGCCGACGTCGCCTCGGTCCTCAATGACGGCATCAACCTGCGGGTCATGCCGGTCCTCGGCAGCGGCTCGGTTCAGGCGGTGGCCGACATCCTCATGCTCAAGGGCGTCGACGTGGGAATCGTGCGCAAGGACACGCTGTCCTATCTCGAACGCAAGGACTTCGCGAGCAACATCCGCAATCAGCTCGTCTACGTCACCAAGATGTTCAACGAGGAAATGCATGTTCTGGCACCGCGATCGATCCGCACCATGCGGGAGCTCGACGGCAAGACCGTTGCGGTCGACCTGCCGGACGGCAGCACCTTCGTGACCGCGATCAACGTGTTCGAGCGGCTCGAGATCAAGCCGCATCTGCTCTATATCGAGCCGCGCATCGCGCTCGAAATGTTGCGCAAGGGGGAGATCGACGCGATGATTGCGGTCGACGGCAAGCCGGTGCCCTGGCTCAGCCAGATCACGGATGCCAATCTGCACCTCGTCCCGGTCGGCTACGACAAGACCTTGCGCGAGGATTACCTTCCATCCAAGCTCACCGCGGACGACTACCCCAACCTGATCTCCAATTCCGAGTCGGTGGAAACGATCGCAGCAGAGGCAATCCTGGCGTCGTATAATTGGCAGCCGGGAAGCGACCGCGATCGCCGGCTGTCGCTGCTGGTCGAGTCGCTGTTCTCGCGCATGTCGCAGCTGCAGCGGCCTCCCTTCCATCCGAAATGGCAGGAGATGGCGCCGCGCGCGCCGGTCGCCGGCTGGACCAGGTTCCGGGCCGCGCAGGAATGGCTCGATGGGACGACACGGATTCCGGCGGCCACTACGGCCACCGTTAAACCGTCGAAGCCGGTAGCGGCCGCCGCACCGTCCCCGCGCATTCCTGTCACGGCAAAGCCGGCGGCCGCAACGCCGCCGGACCAGGCGCGCCAGACCGAGTTGTATCGCCGCTTTCTCGAGTGGAATGCGACGCGTCGCTAGATGATTAGCGCCGCGTCCAGTTCGGATTGCTCTCGGCCTCGCTCTTGGCGGCCTCGGTGAGCTCGGCCGAAATGGCCGCGGTCTGCTGCGGCGTGCCCCAGCTCGGCGCGTCGCTGCCGTCGCCCCATTTCTTCGGCCGGTAGAAGGTGTGAACGCCGAACTTGTACATGCGCTTCATCTCGGCGACCCAGGACGGCCGCACCCAATAGGCATGATAGTGGGTCGACTTGCCCACCTCCGGCAGCCAGATCAGCCCATCCAGCATGGCCTTCGCGATCTTCTTGGCGCGATCCCACATCTCGGGCTCGCGGATCACATCCGGATTGTTGTCGCAGGCGAAGGTGAACTGGCAGGCGAAGTGGCGGTATTTGTTCTGGTAGACGACGCCGCACACCGTCGTCGGATAATAGCCGGAGAACGCCCGGTTCAGCACGACCTGCGCCACGGCCATCTGGCCGCGCACCGCCTCGCCGCGGGATTCGAAATAGATCGCTTCGGCAAGGCACTTCTCGGACTTGAAGCGCGCCTTCTCGTCCGTGAGGCTCAACCGTTCGGCCGGAGTCCTGTCGCGCTGATTGTCGGTGTTGACCTCGCCTTTCGGCGCGATGCTCTCGCCGCCATCACCGGCCTTGGCGGCATCGTCGGCCGGATGTGACAGCACCGCCATCGGCTTGAGGTCCGGATCCGGCATCACGATCAGCGGCGCCTCGCCCGGCAGCCATGTCTCCATGGTTCCGGCGGCAACGCCCAGCGACGACGTGCCGAAATAGAGGTTGGACGTCTTGATAGTGAGGCCGTCATAGCTGACGGCGCCATCTGCCAGAATTTGGTCGGCTGCAGGCTTCAGCTCGCCCGATGGCTGGATCTCGGACTTCGCCGCGTCGTACTGCACGAGCGGCGGCGCGCTCAGCGCCTCCTGCAATTCGGGATCGAGTGCAGAACGCTGCGGGAGCGGCGCCTGCGCCGGTGCTTCCGTCGTCTTGGCGCCGAACACCGAGGAGTTCGAATTGGGTTGCGTCGAGGGCGTGGGTGCAGGCTCGGAGGGCGCAGGCTCGACGGGCGCGGCCGATTCGGTCGGCTGCGCCGACGGCGTCGGGGGGCGCACGACGAGACGATCGCCCTTCAGCGTGCGATCGACCTTGGGGAAGTCGGAGGCCTGATAGCGTGGCGGAACCTGCAGCGCCGGATTGCGCGGCGTCGATCCGGTGATGTCGAGATCGCGCCCATCGAGGCTTGCGAGGCGGATGCTCACCGCCTGCGGCGCCGAGGTTCCGATCGGACGACCGAAACTATAGGTGGCGAGCTGAATGGAGGCCGCAGCCGAGAACACACGCTTCTGCCAGCGTTCGGCGACGCCCGGCTGGCGGGCGAGCAGAGAAGCGATGTCTTGATACCCGGTCTCTGTCGGCATCAGAGCGAAGACGCAGAGACCGAGTCCGAAGGACGCAAATCGCGCGCCCTTCGGATCGGGACGCAGAACTAACATCGATACGCTCAACGCAACGCTTACTGGATCGACCGAACAACAGTGCTTCCGTGCAATTCGATCTTCTCTCTTCGTATCGGGTTTAGGTTGCCGAGGAGTTAATCCGCGTTGCAATTGTGAAACAGGCAAGCGGGGAAGTTGCAGAGCGCCGAGCGATCGATATGTGTGGTAAACAGCGTACCGACGAGAACGGCGAACATTCAGTCAACAGACGCGGTGAATGAAAATCATCTGCACATCATGAGGCGGAGTGTTCCATCGGAACTGCAACGTTCGCTCTCTCCACTCGTCATTCCGGAGCGCCCCCGGAACGACGGCGGTGGTGGAGAAGAAGTGCACCTTGCGTCACGTGCGCGCCGCATCACGACGAACCCTCACCAATGAAAAAGGCCGGCAACATGTGCCGGCCTTCATCAGGATCAGATCGATCGCAGCAGGATCAGGCCTGGCTCGCGATCTCCTTGCCGAGCGCGGATTGCGCAGCGGCGAGGCGCGCGATCGGCACGCGGTAGGGCGAGCACGACACGTAGTTCATGCCGACCTTGTGGCAGAACGCGACCGAGGCCGGATCGCCGCCATGCTCGCCGCAGATGCCGACCTTGAGGTTGGGTCGCGTGGCGCGGCCGCGCTCGACGCCGATCTTGACCAGTTCGCCGACGCCCTCGCGGTCGATCGAGATGAACGGATCGATCTCGAGGATGCCCTTGGCGACGTAGGCGCCGAGGAAGCTGCCGGCGTCGTCGCGGCTGATACCGTAGGTCGTCTGCGTCAGGTCGTTGGTGCCGAACGAGAAGAACTCGGCGGCCTCCGCGATCTGGCCGGCCATCAGCGCAGCGCGCGGCAGCTCGATCATGGTGCCGACCTGGTACTCCAGCTTGGCGCCGGTCTCGCGGATCACGGCCTGCGCCATCGCGTCGATGCGCGCCTTGACCAGGTCGAACTCCGCCTTGGTCGCGATCAGCGGCACCATCACCTCGAGGCCGACGGCCTCGCCGGTGCGCTTCTCGGCCTCGACCGCGGCCTCGAAGATCGCGCGCGCCTGCATCTCGGCGATCTCCGGATAGGCGATGGCGAGACGACAGCCGCGGAAGCCGAGCATCGGGTTGAACTCCGACAGCTCGCGGGCGCGGTCGGCCAGGCGCCGCGGATCGGTGTTCATCGCGCGGGCGACTTCCTCGACCTCGGCCTGGGTGTGCGGCAGGAACTCGTGCAGCGGCGGATCGAGCAGGCGGATCGTGACCGGCAGGCCCTTCATGATCTCGAACAGCTCGACGAAGTCGGCGCGCTGCATCGGCAGCAGCTTGGCGAGCGCGGCGCGACGCTCCTGCTCATCCTCGGAGAGAATCATCTCGCGCACCGTGCGGATGCGCGTCTCCTCGAAGAACATGTGCTCGGTGCGGCACAGGCCGATGCCCTCGGCGCCGAACTTGATCGCGGTGCGCGCATCCTCCGGCGTATCGGCATTGACGCGCACGCCGGTCTCACGCACGGCATCCGCCCAGCCCATCAGGGTGCCGAACTCGCCGGACAGCTCCGGCTCGATCATCGGCATGCGGCCGGCCAGCACCTGGCCAACGGAGCCGTCGATGGTGATGACGTCGCCGGTCTTGAAGGTGCGGGAGCCGATGCTCATCGTGCCGCGGCCGTAGTCGACGCGGATGGTGCCGCAGCCGGACACGCAGGGCTTGCCCATGCCGCGCGCGACGACGGCGGCGTGCGAGGTCATGCCGCCGCGGGTGGTGAGGATGCCCTCGGCGGCGTGCATGCCGTGGATGTCCTCCGGCGAGGTCTCGATGCGGACCAGGATCACCTTGCGACCGTCGGCCTGCAGCTTGGTGGCCTCGTCCGAGGAGAACACGATCTCGCCGGATGCAGCGCCCGGCGAGGCCGGCAGGCCGGTGGCGACCACGTCGCGCTTGGCGGAGGGATCGATGGTCGGATGCAGGAGCTGATCGAGCGAGGCCGGATCGACGCGGAGCACGGCGTCACTCTGCGAGATCAGGCCCTCATTTGCGAGCTCGACCGCGATGCGCAGCGCCGCCTTGGCGGTGCGCTTGCCGCTGCGGGTCTGCAGCATCCACAGCTTGCCGCGCTCGACCGTGAACTCCATGTCCTGCATGTCACGGTAGTGCTTCTCGAGCAGCGTGTAGATGCGGGTCAGCTCGTGGAAGGCGTCGGGCATCGCGACTTCCATCGACGGCCGGTCCGAGCCGGACTCCCGACGCGCGTCCTCGGTGATGTCCTGCGGGGTGCGGATGCCGGCGACGACGTCCTCGCCCTGCGCGTTGATCAGGAACTCGCCGTAGAGCTTGCTCTCGCCGGTCGAGGGATTGCGCGTGAAGGCGACGCCGGTGGCCGAGGTGTCGCCCATGTTGCCGAACACCATGGCCTGGACGTTGACGGCGGTGCCCCAGGATTCCGGAATGTCATGCAGCTTGCGATAGGTCACCGCGCGCGTGTTCATCCAGGATGAGAAGACGGCGCCGATCGCGCCCCACAACTGGTCATGCGGGTCCTGCGGGAAGTCCTTGCCGGTCTCGTGCGCGACCGCGTCCTTGTACTTGCCGACCAGCATCTCCCAGTCCTCGGAGCTCAGGTCGGTGTCGAGCTGATAGCCCTGGGTGTCCTTGAAGCTGTCGAGGATGTCCTCGAAATGATGGTGCTCGAAGCCGAGCACGACATCCGAATACATCGTGATGAAGCGGCGATAGCTGTCGAAGGCGAAGCGGCGATCGCCGGACAGCGAGGCCAGCGCTTCCACCGTCTGGTCGTTGAGACCGAGATTGAGCACGGTGTCCATCATGCCCGGCATCGAGGCGCGGGCGCCGGAGCGCACCGAAACGAGCAGCGGGTTCTCCGGATCGCCGAACTTCTTGCCGGTCAATTTGCCGATGTAGTCGAGCGCCTTGTCGACCTGCGACTGCAGCTCCTTCGGATAGGTCTTGTCGTTGGCGTAGAAGTAGGTGCAGACCGAGGTCGGAATGGTGAAGCCCGGAGGCACCGGCAGGCCGAGATTGGCCATCTCGGCCAGATTGGCGCCCTTTCCGCCGAGCAGGTCGCGCAGGCCGGCTTTGCCTTCGGCCTTGCCGTCACCGAAGGTGTAGACCCACTTGTTCGGCTTGATCGCGGTGACCGCGCTCTTGGCCGGGGCCTTCGCAGCCGACGCCTTCACAGCCTTGGCGACCGGCTTGGCAGCCGTCTTGGCCGGCTTCTTCGGAGCGGTTTTCACTGGCGCTTTCGGTGCAGACCTGGGCGCGACCTTGGCCGGGGCCTTGGCGACGGGCTTCGACGCCGTCTTGAGCGCCTTGCGCGGTGGAGCGAGTGCTGCGGTCTTGGCCTTGCCGGGCTTGGAAGGCTTTGATTTCGCTGTAACTTTCTTAGACTTCGCTACCGCTTTGGCCATGAGGTGCTTCGATCCGCAAATGGGAGGAGAAATCGCGCGCCTTACACCACTTTGGGCGCCGCGGCGCAAGCTCGGGGGTTCCCGACCTTGGGACTAGAACGTGGGGACTAGAAGTGCAGCCACTTCAGCAGGCCCATGCCGATCAGGCCGTTCAGGATGAGGAAGATCGCGACGATCAGGTTCAGCAGGCGCGGCATGATCAGGATCAGGACGCCGGCGATCACGGACATGATCGGCGAGATATGGGCAACGGTCAGGGTCATCGACAAGCTCTGAATAATTGAATGACGAGGCTGGGGCGATTCGATTTGGCCGGACTTTATCCTGGCCCATCGTGGCGGAATAGGAGACGCACGGCACGAGTTCCGGTTCCCCCACCGCTGAATCTGCCGCAAAAATGCCACCGGTTCCACGTGGCCCCGCGCGGAACGATGACCTGTTGCCGGCATTGGGAAGCAGGTGCCGGCACGCGCCGGTCTCTCTCAGCGATCAACAGCTCAGGAGTCCCGTCCCATGCGAACCCATCTCACCCTTGCTGCCCTCATGGCCGCACTCGTGATACCGGCGGCGGCACAGGCGCAATCCTACACGACGGGCGTCGGGCGCAGCGTCGTGGTCGAGGAGGACGCTCCAGTGATCACGGTCGAGCGACGGCCGGAGTTTCGCGAATATGTCGTGCGCGAGCGTGTTCCCAACTATGTGATCCCCGATCGCGTCGTTGTTGGCACCGTGCTGCCAGAGTCCGGTGTTACATATTACGACGTTCCGCAGCGCTTCGGTGCGACACCTTATCGCTACACCGTGGTCAACGGCGAAACTGTCCTGGTCGAACCGCGATCGCGGCGGATCATTCAGGTCGTTGAATAGTTATAGAGCTGCATTTGGTCGCCAACGCCCCCGCAAGCGGCCAGATGTAAAAGGCCCTGCCCGGTTCCCCCCGCCGGGTAGGGCTAATTTTTATTGGCGCGTAACTTGTAGGGCGGGCAAAGCGGCCGCCGAAGGCGGCAGCGTGCCCACCATTCGGCAGCAACTCCGCTGCGAGACGGTGGGCACGGCGCCATTGCGATCGCGGGACGTGGGGATAGCACGGCAGCGCCTTTGCCCACCCTACGTTGCGATAGCGCGCTCAGCCCTCGATCTTTGAGAAGTCGGCCACCGCACGCGTCGCGCTGCGGATCTCGTTCAACAGCTTCAGCCGGTTCTCGCGGATCTTGGCGTCGTCATCGTTGACCTTCACCTTGTCGAAGAACGCATCGACCGCCGGCCGCAGCTTCGCCATCGCGTGCATCGCCGCGGCAAAGTCCTCCTTGGCGACGGCAGCGCCGGCTTCCGCCGCGACCTCGCCAATGGCCTTCGCAAGCGCCTTCTCCTCGTCGAGCTTGTAGAGCGCAGCGTCCGGCGCGCCGTCGAACTTGCGCTTGTCCTTCTTCTCCTCGATCGCGAGGATGTTGGACGCGCGCTTGGTGCCGGCGAGCAGGTTCTTGCCGTCGTCGGTCTCGAGGAATTTTCCGAGCGCCTCGACGCGGCGGACGACCATCAGGAGATCGTCCGCATCGGTCTGCTGGATCGGCGAATGTTCTACGCCTCCTAGAATATCCACCATCTGCTTTGATACGGCGGGCAACGCGAGGGTTGCATCCACCAGATCGAACCGAGCACCCTTTTCTCTAAGTTGAACCTTCAGTCGCTCTACGATGAAAGCGCGCAAATCTCTCTGTACTTGGATTGTACCATGATAGACATGGTCCACCCACGGCTCGATATGCTCGCCACTCTCTTTGAATCTCTCGACAAGGCTTGGATCATGTAGCAGCTCGGCGGCCTTTTGAACGAAGCCCGCATCTCTTTCGAAGAGACGATCCGCCTGATCTTCCAAGATTGGGCGGACGGCCTTATCAATCAGATCAAACAATCGAATTGAGAGTTCGTTCTCTAACACCAATCTGATGACACCCAGCGCCGCACGGCGCAGTGCATACGGATCTTTCGAGCCGGTCGGCTTCTCGTCGATCGCCCAGAATCCGACCAGCGTATCGAGCTTATCAGCGAGCGCCACGGCGACCGACACCGGATCGGTCGGCACGCGATCGCCGGGGCCCTGCGGCTTGTAGTGCTCCTCGCAGGCTGCGGCGACGGAGGCGTCCTCGCCCTGGGCCAGCGCGTAGTACTTGCCCATCAGCCCCTGCACTTCCGGGAACTCACCGACGACCTCGGTGAGCAGGTCGGCCTTGGCGAGCTTGGCGGCGCGCGCGGTCTTCGCAGCATCGGCGCCGACCAGCGGCGCGATCTCAGCGGCGAGCTTCTCGATGCGGGCGATGCGTTCGGCCTGCGTGCCGAGCTTCTCGTGGAACACGATCTGCTCGAACTTCGGCAGGCGCTCTTCGAGCTTCGTCTTCAGATCGGTCTCATAGAAGAACTTCGCGTCCGACAGGCGGGCGCGGATGACGCGCTCGTTGCCGGCGATGATGGTCTTGCCGCCGTCGGTGGCCTCGATGTTCGCGGTCAGGATGAACTTCGGTGCGAGGCCTCCCGTCTTGGGGTCGCGGACCACGAAGCATTTCTGGTTGTTGCGGATGGTGGCGCGGATCACCTCGCCGGGGACCTTGAGGTACTCCGGATCGAACGAACCCATCAGCACGACCGGCCATTCGACCAGGCCTGCGACCTCGTCGAGCAGGGCCTGGTCCTCGACCAGCTCATAGCCTTGCGCAAACGCGAGCTGCTTGGCGTCGGTGACGATGGTGTCCTTGCGGCGGTCAGGATCGAGCACGACCTTGGCGTCGAGCAGCTTGGCCTCATAGTCCTCGAAACGCCTCACCGAGATTGGCGCGGGCGCCATGAAGCGATGGCCGTAGGTGGTCTGTCCCGCCTCGATGCCGTCGACGGCGAAGCCGATGACGTCCGGCTCCTCGGTCTCAAGGCCGAACGTGGCGGTGATCGCATGCAGCGGCCGCACCCAGTTCAACGCGCCGGGCCTTTCCGAGCGCTTGCCCCAGCGCATCGATTTCGGCCACGGGAACGTTCTGATGATCACCGGCAGCATCTCGGCGAGCACGTCGAGCGTGGCGCGGCCGGGCTTCTCGATCAGCGCGACGTAGAAGTCGCCCTTCTTCGGATCGCGCTGAATCGTCGCCTCCTCGATCGAGGACAGGCCGGTCGCCTTGAGAAACCCCTGGATCGCCGCGTCGGCGCCGCCGACGCGCGGGCCCTTGCGCTCCTCCTTCAGGTCCGCCTGCCGCGCCGGGATGCCGTGCACGGTCAGCGCCAGCCGCCGCGGCGTCGCGAACGCCTTGGCGCCCTCATAGACGAGACCCTCGGCGACCAGCTTGTCGGTGACCATGCGGCGCAGATCCTCGGCCGCCTTGGCCTGCATGCGCGCAGGAATTTCTTCGGAGAACAGTTCGAGAAGGAGGTCGGGCATATTTAGAACTCGTTCGCAGGGCTGGCGGTGCTGCACTCCCCTCCCCCTTGCGGGGAGGGGTTGGGGGTGGGGGTCAGCGCGCGCTGAAGGTCGTGGGGAGCATCGTTGGCACAGCCGAGATCATCATTGTCGGCAAACGACCATGTGCGACCACGTACAAGGCCGTGGAGACCCATCAGGCATCTCGCCTGGGGACCCCCACCCCCGACCCCTCCCCGCAAGGGGGAGGGGAGCAGAGGCACCGCGTGTGTTGCGAGGTTGAGCTGCAAGACAAATCTCGATGCGAATGAGGAATTATTTTCCCGAGCGCCCCTCCCGCTCCAGGAATGATGAAGCGTCCGAGCCGCGAAGCTCTAACCAGCCCCCGCCCCGCCCGCTTCCGTGTGCAGCCAGGCTTCGCCGCAGGCTTTGGCCAGTTCGCGGACGCGCAGGATGTAGCTTTGGCGCTCGGTGACGGAGATGACGCCGCGGGCGTCGAGCAAATTGAAGACGTGGCTGGCCTTGATGCACTGGTCGTAGGCCGGCAGCGCCATCTGATGCTCCCGACGATTGCCATCGCGCCAGCCGGCATCGAGATATTTGCGGCAGGCGCCCTCGGCCATCTTGAACTGCTCGAACAGCATGTCGGTGTCGGCATGCTCGAAATTGTGCCGGGAATATTCGCGCTCGGCCTGCAGGAAGACGTCGCCATAGGTCACCTTGGCGTCGCCGTCGCGGCCGTTGAAGTTGAGGTCGTAGACGCGGTCGACGCCCTGCACGTACATCGCCAGGCGCTCGAGGCCATAGGTGAGCTCGCCGGCGACCGGCGCGCATTCGAAGCCCGCGACCTGCTGGAAATAGGTGAACTGCGACACCTCCATGCCGTCGCACCAGCACTCCCAGCCGAGACCCCAGGCGCCGAGCGTCGGGCTCTCCCAGTCGTCCTCGACGAAGCGGATGTCGTGCACGGCGGCGTCGATGCCGATGGCGCCGAGCGACTTCAGGTACAGCTCCTGAAGGTTCGGCGGCGACGGCTTCATGATCACCTGGAACTGGTAGTAGTGCTGCATCCGGTTCGGATTCTCGCCGTAGCGGCCGTCCTTCGGCCGCCGCGACGGCTGCACATAGGCGGCATTCCACGACTTCGGCCCAAGCGCGCGCAGGGTCGTCGCCGGGTGGAAGGTGCCTGCCCCCATCTCCATGTCGTAGGGCTGCAGGATCACGCAGCCCTGCTCGGCCCAGAACCGCTGCAGGGCCAGGATGAAGCCCTGGAACGAACGTTCGGGGCGCATGTGCAGAGGTAGCGAGTCCATCGTCGGTATCGGTCTTTCGCAGGCGTCGGAAAAGCGCGCGGACCGTATCGGCGGGGACATCAGGAATCAAGGCAATAGGGTCTCCGAACGGCGGCGACGTGCCGTCGCTCGAAGACCAGCGGCTCGCGTCAGCCCGGCCGGTAGGCGCCCGTGACGGGATCGCGGCGCAGAGTCTTGATCTCGGCGGTCTGCGCGGCCTCGGCGACGCGCGACAGTCGCGCCTCTTCGAGCTCCCGGTTGATCTTCTGAGCGGCCTTGTAGGCCCAGCGAACCACGGCAAGCCCGCCCAGCATACCCGCGAAAGCAACGAACGGCGGCATTGGTCGATCCTCGTTCATGAACAGAGCCACCCCGATTCCCATTGTCGCCGATCCCGGTTCCCCCCGCAATCCGGATTGCGAGGGGCGAAATGGCGCGGCCTCCAGTCTAGAACCCAAAACGGGCCCAGATCGCCCGGGTTTCGGCCGCGGAGATCAGCTCCTCGGCCAGCCCCGTCCAGCCGAATCCCAGGCTGCCGGCGCCCGCGGCGCGGCGGCCGAGCAGACCCGACAACAGGCCGGACGCCGGCGCCACGACAGGCGTTGCAACCTTGTCGCCGAAGCGGGTGCGCAGGACGGCGCGGAGGTCGCCGATAGCGTCCGCCAGCCCCAGCGTGACGGCGCTGTCGCCGGCCCAGTACTCGCCGGTGAACAACACATCGTCGGCGCCCTTCAGCCGGGTCGCGCGGCTCTCCTTGACCAGCGAGATGAACAGCGCGTGGATCTCGCGCTGGATCTTCTTCAGCCGCGCCACGTCGTCGGGATTCTCCGGCAGGAACGGATCGAGCATCGCCTTGTGCTCGCCGGCCGTATACAGCCGGCGCTCGATGCCGATCTTCTTGATCAGGTCCTGCAGCCCGAACGAGCCGCCGACCACGCCGATCGAGCCGAGGATCGAGGAGGGATCGCAGAAGATCTCGTCGCCGGCGCAGGCGATCATGTAGCCGCCGGAGGCCGCGACGTCCTCGACGAACACGAGCACCGGCAGCTTCTTCTCCGCGGCGAGCTGGCGGATGCGCAGATAGATCTGGCGCGACTGCACCGGCGAGCCGCCGGGCGAATTGATCACCAGCGCCACGGCCTTGGCGTTGCGCATGGAGAAGGCGCGCTCCAGCACCTTGGCGACGCCCGCAAGCGTCAGCCCCGGCCGCAGCGGCGTCACTGCGCCGATCACGCCGGACAGGCGGACGACCGGCACCACCGGTACGCCGCGCAGCCGCGCCGGAAGCAGCGTCTTCAGGCGATCGAAGAGTCCGGCTGCATCGCTGGGTTGTGTCAAATTGTCCACCATCCTGTTACCTCGGATTAACCACTTTTTATCGCGCCGCTGCCATTCAAAGGGCTGGAACGAGCCTTGCAATCTCCTGGGCAATCGCACGGCGAGCCAAGGTGCAGAGTGCGGCGGAGGAATACATGAAGGTCTACCTGTTGATGCTGCTGATCGGTACTCTATTGACTGCGATCCGTTTCACGACGGTAACCGAACGCCAGTCCGAAGCTCAGACGCAATAACGCCCGACCACGATCAACCGTTCAGGGGGTGCTCAAAGCCAGCGCCCCCTGCCCCGACAGCACACGCACGGCCTCGTCATTCGGCACGCCTGCCGCCTCATTCAGCACCACTCCGGCGAGAATCTGGGTCGGCGCCCGCCCTCCCTTAACGGCCCTGACCAGGATACGGATCGCCGGCTGCCCCGCTTGGCCGTGAACCGGTTGAATCGCGAGACTGCCGAAGCCGCGCGCCAGCGCCGCGACGACCTCGCTCAAACCATCGGCCCGCCAGATCAAGGTCAGCACGCCACCGGATTTCAGCATCCGCCGCGCGGCATGCGTCCAGATCTCCAACGTCGTCGCCGTTGCCATGTGCGCGGTCGCGCGCGCGGCGTCGGGCGAGGCACGGTGGCGCGCGGCATCGTGGAACGGCGGATTCATCAGCACCACGTCGACACTGTCGGGCCCGAGCCCTGCGGCAGCGAAAGCGGCCGCGTCCGCGGCGATGTCCAGCACCACGACCTCCGCCGGCAAGGCATTGGCGCGTGCGTTGTCGCGCGCGAGGCACGCCAGATCCGGCTCGCGCTCGACCAGCGTCAAGCCGAGACCGCCGACGCGCCGGGCCAAGGCCAGCCCGGCCGTCCCCACGCCGGCACCGAGATCGACCACGCGATCGCCCGAACGCGCGGCCGTCGCCGCCGCCAGCAGGATTGCATCGTGGCCGGCACGATGGCCCGTCGTGGGCTGCCGCAGCCGCAATTGGCCGCCGAGCACGGCATCCTCGGAAATGTCGACAGCGTCACTCATCAGGGCGCAGTTCATGCGCCAGACCGGCGTCGGTGAGAAGCCGCCGAGCCTGGAGATTGTCGTCCTCATGCACGAGGATCCTGCGCGGCAGGATGCCGAGCGAGCCCTCGATGACGCTCATGTTCTGATCGAGCACGAGGTGATGGATGTCGGCGCCGTCGAGTAGCGCCCCTATCGCCGAAACCAGCACGATATCATTGGTCCGAACCAATTCCTTCAATCGTTATGTCTCCATGCGGGCTTGGGTCAAGAAGGGTTGGGCAAGAAGGCTCGGGTCAAGGTTCCGTGTCTGCCCTTGCCGCCTGCGGCCGCAGTTTCTATTGTCGTTTCGAGCATAGCAAAATCGGAGACCAGAGTGGCGGTTATCGTACCTTTCGAGAGTCCATCGGGAGCCTCCATCGATGGGCTGGTCGCGCTGGTCGCAGCCGACATGGAACGGGTCAACGCTACGATTTTGTCGCGCACCGGCTCGGACGTCACGATGATCCCGGAGGTCGCAAACCACCTGATCTCCTCCGGCGGCAAGCGGCTGCGGCCGATGCTGACGCTGGCGATGGCTCATCTCACCGACTACACCGGCGATGGTCACGTCAAGCTCGCCGCGGCCGTCGAGTTCATGCATACGGCGACGCTGCTCCATGACGACGTGGTTGACGAGAGCGAAATGCGCCGCGGCAAATTGTCGGCGCGCATGCTGTGGGGCAACGAGGCCAGCGTGCTGGTCGGCGACTTCCTGCTCGGCCAGGCGTTCCGCATGATGGTCGAGGTCGGCTCGCTGCGCGCGCTCGACATTCTCTCGGCCGCCGCAGCCACGATTGCCGAAGGCGAGGTGATGCAGCTTGCCGCCGCCAAGAACACCGCAACGACCGAGGACGAATATCTCGCCGTGATCCGCGGCAAGACGGCGGAACTGTTCGCTGCCGCCTGTGAGGTCGGCCCGGTGCTCGCCGACCGTCCCAAGGCCGAGCAGGCCGCATCCCGGTCTTTCGGCATGAATCTCGGCATCGCCTTCCAGCTCGTCGACGACGTGCTCGACTATGGCGGCAAGGCCGCCAAGCTCGGCAAGAATGTCGGCGACGATTTCCGCGAGGGCAAGATCACGCTGCCGGTGGTGCTCGCGTTCCGCCGCGGCAGCGACAGCGAGCGTGCCTTCTGGATCAAGGCGCTGGAGCGCGGCGAGATCAGCGATCACGATCTCGACCATGCGATCGGGCTGATGAACAAGCACCGCGCCTTGGAGGACACGATCAGCCGCGCGCATCACTATGGCGCGATGGCCGTCGACGCGCTGGCGCTGTTCCCGGCGTCACCGATGAAGGCGGCGCTGGAGCAGGTGGTGGCGTTCTGCCTGGCGCGGTCGCATTAGTTCGTCCGTCTGCCGAGAGACCGTCACCCAAGCAAGTTCTGTAGGGTGGGCAAAGGCGCCCTGCCCAGCTGATGCGACAAATCACGCTGCAATGGCGCCGTGCCCACCATCGGGCGTCGTGCCCCGCGGTCAGACGGTGGGCACGGCACCACCACGACCTTGTGCCGGGCTGCAGCTAGGCTGCGCCTTTGCCCACCTTCGCTCGCTATGAGGGCCGAGCCAGCAAACTAGCTCAGCGTCCCCGCATGCACCCACCATTCAGGGTGCGCGGCTGCGATCGCAGCGCCGGCGGCCCTTGCATCCGCGACGTTGCCATAGATCGCAAAGCAGGTCGCGCCGGAGCCGGACATGCGAGCGAGCAGGACGCCTGAACTCGCGCGCAGCGCGTCGAGCACCGTGCCGATGATCGACTGCACCTTCAGGGCGGGCGGCTCCAGATCGTTCTTCACCTGATCGAGTGCAGCGACCCAGTCTCCGACCGACGCGCCGGCCTGCGGCCAGGACGGCGCCGTGAGGACATCGGTCACGCCGACCAGCAGCTCGCCAGGCTTCAGGCCGAGCGCCTGGAACACGTCCTTGGTCGCGACCGGCACCCGCGGATTGATCATCACGCAGGGCAGGACGGGAAGCGCAAGCGGCTGCAGGTTCTCGCCGACGCCGGTCATGGTGCAGGCGCGCGAGGGCACGCAAACCGGCACGTCGGCGCCAGTCTTCAAGGCAACCGCAGTGAGGCGCGGATCGTCCAGCGACAGGCCGTTCAGCTTCGCCAGCAACCGCAGCGCCGCTGCGGCATCGGCCGAGCCGCCGCCGATGCCGGCGGCGACCGGCAGCACCTTCTCCAGCGTGAACGCGCCGAGCTTCAGGCCGGGAACGGCCTCCGCCAGCAGACGCGCCGCCTTCAGCACCAGATTGTCCGTGGTCTCGCCACAGGCCTCTGCCAGAGGTCCGGTCGTGGTCAGCGTCAGCTCCGGCCCCGGTACCAGCGCGAGCTGGTCCGCGCAATCCGCAAAGGCGACGACGCTTTCGAGATCATGATAGCCGTCGACCCGGCGGCCGACGACCCGCAGGGTCAGATTGACCTTGGCGCGCCCCTGCTCCTGCAGCGCGCCGGTGACCGTGGACGCCAACATCGGCGCAATGCCCCCAGCATGTTCGGTGGTGGAGCTCAGATGCCAACTCGCCGCGGCCCGAGGCCGAAGCGAACGTGGCCGGCAACCGCCACACCCTTCATCAAAATCATCCGGGCTCCCCGGCAAGCCGAGGAGCCCGTGATGGCTCTCACATCGTAATCAGGACGACCTAGCCGCCCTTGCCGTCGTCCTTCTTGGCGTCGGACGGCGTATCCTTGGTGTCGTTGCTGGCCGCAGCGGGTGCCGGATCATCAGTCAGGCCGTTCTGGATCTTGGCCTCGATCTTCGGCAGCTCCTCGGCCTCGGGCTTCAGGTCGCGGGCATGGGCCCACTGGAACTTGGCTTCCAGCTTGCGGCCGATGCGCCAATAGGCGTCGCCGAGATGGTCGTTGATGGTCGGATCCTCAGGCTTGAGGTCGATCGCGCGCTCGAGGTTCTTGACCGCCTCCTCGTAATTGCCGATGCGGTAATAGGCCCAGCCGAGCGAGTCGACGATGTAGCCATCGTCCGGCCGCTGCTCGACGGCACGCTTGATCATCTTCATGCCTTCGTCGAGATTGATGCCCTGGTCGATCCAGGAATAGCCGAGATAGTTCAGCACATGCGGCTGGTCAGGCTGCAGCTCGAGGGCCTTGCGCATGTCGGCCTCAGCCTTCGGCCACTGCTTGGAGCGCTCCAGGCAGATGCCGCGGTAGTAGTAATAGACGCTGTTGGCCTTTTCATTGTTCACCGGCAGCGAATCGACGCCGAGCGAATAGGTCTTGGCGCAGTCGGCGAACTTCTTGCGGCCGCGCTCGATGTTGCCGAGCGCCATGATCGCCTCGAGATCCTTCGGATCCTGCGCAATGACGTCCTTGAGGATCTTGATCGCCTCGTCGCTGCGGTCGGCGCTGTCGAGATCGGTGGCGAGCTGGATCTGCGCATTGCGCTTCAACGGCGAGCTCGCCGGCACACGCTCATAGACCTTGATCGCCATCTGCGGCTTCTTCACGGTCTCGTAGAGATCGGCGAGCGACAGCAGCGCCAACGGATGATTCGGCTGCAGATGCAGCGCGAGCTGCAGATAGACCAGCGCCAGATCCTCGCCGCCGCGGCGGCTCAAAGTGGCGCCGATGCCGTACAGCGCCTCGGCGGCGCCGGCCTGCGCCGAATCGACCAGTGACGGCAGCTTCTTGCCGGCCTTGGTCTCGCGCAGGCCCTCCTGCACCAGCGGATGGCGCGCGAGCTTCTTGTCGAAGGCTTCATAGATCGCGGTCGCGGCGGCCGCATCCTTGTTGCGCGACAGCCAATGCGCATAGGCCTCGGTGATGCGCAGCATCGAATCGTCGAGCTTGTAGGCACGCTCGAACCGCGTGCCGGCGTCCTTCTCCTTGCCGGCCAGCTCCAGGATCATGCCGGCATGGAGGTCCTTGAACAGCGGATACCATTCGGGACCAGTCAGCTTGTCGATATTGGCGACGGCGGTCTTCGAATCGCCCGCACCGGCCGCGGCCCACGCCGACAGCAAGATGGCGACGAGATCGGTGATCGGCCCGCGCACCGACTGGTTGATGTTGGTCTGGGCGGCTGTGTATTTCTTCTGCTTGATGTCCTGCACGCCGACAACGAGGCGCGCGATGCGGTTCGCCTTGTCGATCGTGAGCACGCGCTCGGCCAGCTTCACGGCCTCGTCGATGTCGCCATCGGCGACCGAGGAGATGAAGGCGCGGTCGAGCAGCTCGTTGTTCTTCGGGTCGCTACGTAGCGCCGAGCGGTAGAACGCCGCCGCCGAGGCCGCGTCGCGCTCGACGCTGGCGTGGCGGGCCGCCAGATAGCTGCCCGAGGTGGTGAGCGACTTCAGATCGACGCTGGTCGGAAACTTCGCGGCGTTATCCGCAGGATGATCCGGCGTCTGGGCCAGGACGGCACCGGGGAGCAGCAAGGCAGAAACGGCAATTGCGGTCCAGCGATTGCGAATTGACAACATCACGGTGCGCTCTGGTTGTTGGAAATGACGGATCGGTACGGACAGGACCCCGATCGGCAGCTCTTCAAGGCGCCGACAATGCCGCGTTTGGCGGCCAACCGCAAGGATTTGCAGGATATTCGGGTCAGCCGGGAGCCCCTTTGGCGAAGGTGACCCGCGTCAAACCGCGCCAGTATGGCCGTATCGTGGCCGGCTGCCCTCCCGGGAGCAGCCGACTCACGCAATCGTGCGTTATGCGAGGCTACATCGCCTCGTAGTTCGGCCCACCGCCGCCTTCCGGAGGAACCCAGGTGATGTTGCCGTTGGGATCCTTGACGTCGCAGGTCTTGCAGTGGACGCAGTTCTGCGCGTTGATCACAAAGCGCGGGGTGGTGCCCTCCTCGACCCATTCGTAGACGCCCGCCGGGCAATAGCGGTTGGACGGCCCGGCATAGACGTCGTGCTCGGAGCTCTTCTGCAGCGCCATGTCGGCGACCTTCAGATGCACCGGCTGGTCTTCCTCGTGATTGGTGTTGGACAGGAACACCGAGGACAGCCGGTCGAAGGTCAGCTTGCCATCCGGCTTCATCGCAGGCTTCGGCTGATGCGCCTTGGCCGGATCAAGCGTGGCGCGATCGGGCTTGACGTGCGACTGAGTGCCGAACAGCGAGAAGCCAAGGGTGTTGCACCACATGTCGAAGCCGCCGAGCGCGACGCCGAGCACGGTGCCGAACTTCGACCATAGCGGCTTGACGTTGCGGACCTTGAACAGATCCTCGCCGACTGGCGAGCCGCGCCAGGCGTTCTCGTAACTGACCAGCTCGTCATTGGCGCGGCCGGATGCGAGCGCGGCATTGACGTGCTCGGCCGCGAGCATCGCGCTGCCCATCGCATTGTGCACGCCCTTGATGCGCGGCACGTTGACGAAGCCCGCCGCGCAGCCGATCAGCGCGCCGCCGGCGAAGGACAGCCGCGGCACCGACTGATAGCCGCCTTCGGTGATGGCGCGTGCGCCGTAGGCGAGGCGCTTGCCGCCTTCGAACACGCCGCGGATCGACGGGTGCGTCTTGAAGCGCTGGAATTCCTCGAACGGCGACAGATAGGGATCGTCGTAGTTCAGGTGGACGACGAAACCGACTGCGACGAGATTGTCGTCGTAGTGATACAGGAACGAGCCGCCGCCGGTCTTCATGTCGAGCGGCCAGCCGAAGGAATGCTGGATCAGCCCCTTCTGGTGCTTGGCGGGATCGATCTGCCAGACCTCCTTGAGGCCGATGCCGAATTTCGCCGGCTCGCTCTTGGCGTCCAATGCGAATTTCGCGATCAGCTGCTTGGACAGGCTGCCGCGCGCGCCTTCCGCGAACAGCGTGTACTTGCCGAGCAGCTCCATGCCGCGCGTGAACGAGGATTTCGGCTTGCCGTCCTTGCCGATGCCCATGTCGCCGGTGGCGATGCCGCGCACCGCGCCCTGCTCGTCATAGAGCACCTCGGTGGCCGCGAAGCCCGGATAGATCTCGACGCCGAGCGCCTCGGCCTTGCGCGACAGCCAACGGCAGACATTGCCGAGCGAACCGATGTAGCAGTGATGGTTGTCCATCAGCGGCGGCATCGCGAAGCCCGGCAGCGAGATCGCGCTGCTCTCGGTCATCCAGAAGAACTTGTCGACCTTGACCTGGGTCTTCAGCGGGCAATCGTCGTCCGAGCGCCAGTCGGGGATGAGCTTGTCGAGCGCCGCCGGATCGATCACCGCACCGGACAGAATATGCGCGCCGACCTCGGAGCCCTTCTCGACCACGACGATGTTGAGGTCGGCATTGAGCTGCTTCAGCCGGATCGCGGCGGACAGGCCCGAGGGGCCGGCGCCGACGATGACGACGTCGAACTCCATGGATTCGCGCGGAGGTAATTCTTCGGTGCTCATCTCTCTCGATCTCAGGCCCGGCCGGTGCAGGGGACCCGACCTCTGCCGCCCCCCGGCGCGTGCAAAGGTCAAACCCGGAGCTGCAATGGCAACAATGACTTAACTAGGGTTCCTGAAGGCGTTGACCGTTCGCTGAAGACTGGTCCGGAGGGGGAGCGACGGCTGGCGCCGGAACACTAGGGCGTTCCGTCCCTTTTTGGGTTATTCCAAACTCTTGTTTCCGATTTTTCGGGGCAGGACAACCACCGAAATGCATTCCGCCATGCGCCGAGGCAGCGTACACTGCCGCGGCGATCGATCATGATGACTCCCGAGCCCCTCCCCGACGTCCGGCAACTGCTCGCCTTCTATCTGGAGGCCGGGGTCGATTGCGCCTTGGCCGACGAGCCGATCAACCGGCTGGTCGAGCCCGAGGCGGTTTCGTTCCCCGCCGCGGCCCCCGTCGCCCGTCAGGCGCCGGCGCAGCCCGGCCGGCCGGCCGCGCCGGCGATCATTCCGCCGCGCGGAGAACCGCCGCCTCCGCCGGAAGCGGCCGTCGCCTCGGCCCGCGAGGCGGCGCGGACGGCGCCGACCCTGGAGGCGCTGCGCGAGCTCCTGGAGACTTTCGACGGCTGCGCGCTGAAGCAGACGGCGTCGCGGCTGGTGTTCGCCGACGGCAATCCGCAGGCGCGCATCATGCTGGTCGGCGAGGCGCCCGGCCGCGACGAGGACATCGAGGGCCTGCCATTCGTCGGCCGCTCCGGCAAGCTGCTCGACCGCATGATCGGCGCGATCGGGCTCGACCGCAGCAAGGTCTACATCGCCAATGTCATTCCCTGGCGCCCGCCCGGCAACCGTACGCCAACGCCGCAGGAGACGCAGATCTGCCTGCCGTTCATTCGCCGCCAGATCGAGCTGGTCGATCCCGATGTGCTGGTGACGCTCGGCAATCCCTCGACCCAGTCGCTGCTCGGTACGACCGAGGGCATCATGCGCGTGCGCGGCAAATGGCGCGACTACGACACCGGCAAGCGGACGATCCGCGCGATCGCGACCTTCCATCCGGCCTATCTGTTGCGCTCGCCGTCCTACAAGCGGCTGTCCTGGCAGGATCTGCGCGCAATCGCGACGGTGATAGCGGTCTGAGGACCCAATTCGCTTCCGTCATTGCGAGCGCAGCGGCGCAGCGAAGCAATCCAGAGTCACGCGCGCAGCCCTGGATTGCTTCGTCGCTTTCGCTCCTCGCAATGACGGCTCGCATGGAAAGCGCTAAGGCCCCCTCGGCCGTACGATGGCCCAGCCGATGCGCAGCACCGGCTGGCGGCCGTTGATCAGCCAGTCGAAGCTGCGCGGCACCTCCGGCACCAGCCCGGGAAAGCGCTGGGCGATGTCAGGCGGTGGGGTGCCGACCGTGTCGGAGGCGCGCCACACCACGACCCCGCCGCTCTCCGCGAATTTCGCCGGCGTGACCCAGGGCGTCCGCTGCGGGGTGGCATCGAGGAACAGATGCGCGCGGCGGCGACCGAGCGCGACCAGGCTAGCGAGTTGCGGATCGCCGGCGACCGCCTGCAGCCGCTGGTTGGTACGGCGCTCAAAACTCTCGACGAAGAAGCGGGCGATGTCGCGGGCCGGCATCGACGTCGCGACCTCGCCCTCGCCGATCACGGGCTGAATCACGGCGCTGCCGGCAACGAAAACCGCGGGTGCAGCGACCGCAGCCGCCCACACCGTGCGCAACAGCCGCTGGCGGCGCAGATAGATCAGATCGCCGGACGCGACCACCAGCGCGAGGCCGACCATCGTCAAGGTGACGGCGACGCCGCCGAACACCGTGGGCAGACCGAACAGGCCGGAGATCAGGCTGCCCGCCAGGGCCGGTGCGATCGCGAAGCAATAGACGAAGTCGCGGGCGAGCGGTGGGACCGAACGGCGGTAGATGATCGGGGCGTCGGTCTCGCTGCGGCTGATCCAGCTGGCGTCGAGCAGCACCAGCAGCACCATGGCCGAGATCGCCAGCAGCGCCCCGCCAGCCAAGGCGAGCCAATGCCAAGCGCGCACCGAGAGCTCGGCGAGAACGGGCAGCGCCGGCAGCCCGACGCTGTCGGCGCGCAGCACGAAGATGAGGTAGGGCAGCGCCAGCGCCAGCACCACCAGCAGCGCGAACAGCGGATCGAACGAGCGCAGCACCCGGCGGCCCTGCGCGGTGGAGACCACGAAGCCGGCGATCAGCAGCAGCAGGCCCGCCGCGGCCGAGGTGGTCAGCAGCAGCAGGCCGGCCTCGATCGACCAGGCAAACCAGGCGTTGCGCCGGCCCTCGCCGAGAATCCGCCAGCTATGGAGCAGCAGCAGCGCCCAGAGCGGACGCGCCAGCACCTCCGGACCGAATTCCAGCGTGGGTGCACCGAACGCGGTGATGGTCATGGTCAGCAGCACGGCGAGCACCGCCTGCTGGCCGCCGACGATCGCCCCCGCCAGGAGATACATCACCCACAGACCCAGGGCCGAGCACAGCACGGCCAGCACGTAGACGCCGAACAGGTGGTTGCCGGCGAGGCGATAGGCGATGTCCGACAGCCAGAACGACAGTGGCGGGCCGAGATCGGTGCCGACCTGGTACTCGCGTCCGAACGCGATGGTGGTGGCAAGCTGGCCGGGTGGACTGCGATAGAACAGCATGGCCACGCCGAGCCACATCAGGGCCTGGCACAGCACCACGATGACGACGACCAGCCGCGGCCTTGCGCGGATCAGTTCGACAACCAGTGACGTGAAACGCATGAACGGCTGGATCGCTTGGCTGAATCGCTGAGGACGTCGAGGAGGCCGGCAGGACCGTCGCTCATCCGCAGCAGCCTCGCTGTCCGACGCCCGCAATCGATACCGCACGATCGGGGCGCACAACACCGCCCCTGCTGCGAGGGGTGACACTTCGTGCTGGCTGGCTGACCAAAACTATTAAGACCGCGGCGCCCGCGAGGCAACCTGCATCAGACCTCGAACGAGATTTCGGTGGATGTCACCACGGTCACCTCCGCGAAAAGATCCGGCTCCGGCACATCGGTCCACGGCTGATGCTTGCGCCGGGCGGCGACGACAGGCGCGAACAGGCTGCGATGATGCACCGAGGGGCCGAGCCGGTCCAACGCGGCGAGATGCTCCGGCACAGCATAGCCCTTGTGCTGCTCGAAGCCGTAACCCGGGCAATCCTGGGCCAGCGCGCACATCAGCCGGTCGCGCGTGACCTTGGCGACGATCGAGGCGGCCGCAATCGACATCACCAGACCATCGCCGCCAATCACCGCCTCGCAGCCGCAATCGACGTCGATGCGGTCGCGGCCGTCGACGAAGACGTGCTTCGGCGCCTCGGGCAGCGCCCTCACGGCGCGCGACAGCGCCCAGAGCGAGGCACGCAGGATGTTGTCGCGATCGATTCGCGCCGGCGAGGCGACGGCCACCGCAAACGCCGACGTCTTGCAGATCTTGTCGAACAGCGCCTCGCGCTGCTCCGCGCTCAGGCGCTTGGAATCATCGAGACCCTTGGGGATGCGCGCAGGATCGAGAATCACGGCCGCAGCGACCACCGGACCGGCCAGCGGCCCCCGTCCCGCCTCGTCGCAGCCCGCGACCGGCCAGACGCCCTGCTTCAACAGCGCGCGCTCGCGCCGGAAGCTCGGCGGCGCCACCGCGATGACGCCCTTGCCGAGCTTGGCGCCCGACTTGCCGGCAGCACCCGGGGCAGCAGGCTTGGTCGCGGCCTTTGCAGGGGCGCTCTTCGCCACGGCACAGCTCGCTGCTTTCGCCCTGCCCGGCTTCTTTGACTGATCGCGAATCATGGCCGCCATGGTGCGAAACGGCTGGCGGCGGCGCAACCCGAACGGGCCTCAATTCCCCGCTATTCGCCCCCCGCCGGCGACCGACTACGCCGGCAGATGCACTCGATCATCCTCGCCGACATCAATCCCCGGCGCGACCACCACTTCCCAGACATGACCGTCCGGATCGGAGAAATAGCCGCTGTAACCGCCATAGTCGGTCCGTTGCGCCGGTTTCAGCAGCATCGCGCCTTTCTCCACCGCCGACGCGAGCGCCGCATCGACCTCAGCCTCCGAGCGGCAGTTCCATGCCAGCGTCACGCCTCGGAACGCCTGAGGACGCGGTGCGTCTGGCACGCCCGCGTCATCGGCGAGCGCGCCCCACGGGTACAGCGCCAGCACCGTCCCGCCGGTCTCGAAGAATGCCACGGCCTCGCCGGTCGCGCAGAATTTTCGGACGAAGCCGAGCAATGTATAGAAGGCGATGCTCCGCCGCATCTCGGACACACCGAGTGTGATGACGGTGAACCGCGGAACGCTCGCTTGTGCGCTCATCACTTACTCTCCACCTACTCTCCGCACGCTTCAGAACAGGCTGAGCTGCTGGCCGCCGCCCTTCGGCCGGACGAAATGATCGGTCGTCAGCTTGGTCCGACGCTTATTCAGCCCGAGCTTCTCGCAGGCGATCTCGAAGCGGCGGCCGATCATCCAGGCCATCGGGCCTGTCCCCTTCATTCGCGTGCCCCATTGCGAGTCGTAATCGCGGCCGCCGCGCATGTCGCGGATCAGGGTGAAGACGTGGCGGTAGCGGTCGGGATAATGCTCGAGCAGCCATTCCCGGAACAGGTCGCGCACCTCCAGCGGCAGCCGCAGCAGCACATAGGCCGCTTCCTTGACGCCGGCATGGGCGGCGGCATCGAGAATGCGCTCGATCTCGCTGTCGTTGAGCGCCGGGATCACCGGCGCCACCATCACCGTGGTCGGAATGCCGGCCTTGGACAGCGCCTGCAGCGCCTCCAGCCGCTTCGACGGCGTCGAGGCCCGCGGCTCCATCGTGCGCGCCAGCTTCGGATCCAGCGTGGTCACGGAGATCGCGACCTTCGCCAGGTTCTTCTTGGCCATCCGCGCCAGGATGTCGGCATCACGCATCACCAGCGCCGACTTCGTGACGATCCCGACGGGATGGCCAACCTTTTCCAGCACCTCGAGGATGCCGCGCATGATCTTCCGCTCGCGCTCGATCGGCTGATAGGGATCGGTGTTGGTGCCGATCGCGATCATCCGCGGCTCGTAGCCGCTGGCCGCGAGCTCCTTCTCCAGAAGCGCGGGCGCATCCGGCTTCACGAACAGCTTGGATTCGAAGTCGAGACCAGGCGACAGCCCGAGAAACGCATGGGTCGGCCGCGCGAAGCAGTAGACACAGCCGTGCTCGCAGCCCCGATACGGATTGATCGAGCGATCGAAACCGATGTCCGGCGAGTCGTTGCGGGTGATAACCTTGCGCGAGGTGTCGGTCGCGACCGTCGTCTTGAACGGCGGCAGCTCCTCGAGGCTCTGCCAGCCATCATCGAAGACAACGCGGGCCTCCGCCTCGTAGCGACCACTCGCGTTGGATTGAGCACCCCGGCCGCGGCGCCGGCCCCGTTCGATGGCGACCGCGAGTTCGGGAAAGTCCTTCCCAGGACCTGACGAAGGCGCGCCCGCCGGCTCGGAGGGCACCGGGACCGGCGGGCGCTTGAGGGCATGTGAAGATGCTCGGCTCATGGCCAAGACATAGCACGCAAACGGAACATTACAAGAACAAAATAGAACAAAGGCGCACGCATGCTCTGCGCGGGCGCAAGGCCAGCCATCACATTCCCGTTCTATCCTGCAGGTGCGCTGGAACAGGACGGTGCGGCGTTACTCTCATACAGTATCCCGCAGGCGCGAAGCGGAAGGCAAGCGAGGTCCCATGCAGATCACTTCTCCCCAACAGACCACCCCGGCCGACGATCTCGACCTGCTCGATCGCTACTGGCGCGCGGCGAATTATCTCTCGGTGGGGCAGATCTATCTGCTGGACAATCCGCTGCTGCACGAGCCGCTGAAACCGGAGCACATCAAGCCGCGCCTGCTCGGCCACTGGGGGACGACGCCCGGCCTGAACTTCATCTATGCCCATCTCAACCGCGCCATCGAGGCGCAGGATCTCAGCGTCATCTACATCTGCGGCCCCGGCCATGGCGGTCCGGGCATGGTCGCCAACACCTATCTCGAAGGCACCTACAGCGAGATCTATCCGGAGATCACGCGCGATGCCGATGGCCTGCGCAAACTGTTCCGGCAGTTCTCCTTCCCCGGCGGCATCCCGAGCCATGCCGCGCCTGAAACGCCGGGCTCGATCCATGAAGGCGGTGAACTCGGCTACGCGCTGGTCCACGCCTATGGTGCGGCGTTCGACAATCCCGATTTGATCGTGGCTTGCGTGGTCGGCGACGGCGAGGCCGAGACCGGCCCTCTCGCCGCGTCCTGGCATTCGAACAAGTTCCTGAACCCGGCCCATGACGGCGCGGTGCTGCCGATCCTGCATCTCAACGGCTACAAGATCGCCAATCCCACCGTGCTCGGCCGCATGGGCGATGCCGAGATCAAATGCCTGTTTGAAGGTTACGGATACGAGCCGCTGTTCGTCGAAGGCGCGGAGCCGAAGGCGATGCATCGGCAGATGGCGGACGCGCTCGATGTTGCGCTCGCGAGCATCCGCTCCATCCAGCAGAATGCGCGTCAGCCGGATGCAACGATCCAACGGCCGCGCTGGCCGATGATCGTGTTGCGCAGCCCGAAGGGCTGGACCGGGCCGAAGGAGGTCGACGGCCTCAAGGTCGAAGGCTTCTGGCGCGCCCATCAGGTGCCGATTGCCAACCCCCGCAGCAAGCCGGAGCATCTCGCGCTGCTCGAAGCCTGGCTGAAGAGCTACGAGCCGGAGACGCTGTTCGACGCCCATGGCCGTCTCAGGCCGGAATTGCAGGCGCTGGCGCCGAAAGGGCAGCGACGCATGGGCGCCAATCCGCATGCCAATGGCGGTCTGCTCAAGCGCGAGCTCAAGCTGCCGGACTATCAAGCTTTCGCGATCGAGGTGTCCTCACCAGGCCAGACCATCGCTGAAGCGACGCGCGAGCTCGGCAAGTTCCTGCGCGACGTGATCACGCTGAATGCGAAGACCCGAAACTTCCGCATCATGGGTCCCGACGAAACGGCGTCGAACCGGCTCGATGCGGTGTTCGAGGTCACCGAGCGCGTGTGGATGGAGGGCATCGAGCCCTATGACATCCATCTGGCGCATGACGGCCGCGTCATGGAGGTGCTGAGCGAGCATCTCTGCCAGGGCTGGCTCGAAGGCTATCTGCTCACCGGCCGCCATGGCCTGTTCTCCTGCTACGAGGCCTTCATCCACATCATCGATTCGATGTTCAACCAGCATGCCAAATGGCTGAAGGTGTCACGCGAGCTGCCGTGGCGGCGCCCGATCGCGTCGCTGAACTATCTCTTGACCTCGCATGTCTGGCGGCAGGACCATAACGGCTTCAGCCATCAGGATCCCGGCTTCGTCGACCTCGTCGCCAACAAGAAGGCGGATATCGTCCGCATCTACTTCCCACCGGACGCCAACACGCTGTTGTGGATCGCCGACCATTGCCTGCGCACCTACGACCGCATCAACGTCATCGTCGCCGGCAAGCAGCCCGCGCCGCAATGGCTGTCGATGCAGGACGCCGCCACGCATTGCGACGCCGGCATCGGCATCTGGTCTTGGGCCGGCACCGAGCCCGCCGACGAAGAGCCCGACGTGGTGATGGCCTGCGCCGGAGACGTCCCGACCCTGGAAACGCTCGCAGCCGTCGACCTCCTGCGCAAGGAATTGCCCGACCTGAAGATCCGCGTCGTCAACGTCGTCGATCTCATGACCCTGCAGCCGAAGCAGGACCATCCGCATGGCCTCAGCGACCGCGACTTCGACAGCCTGTTCACCGCCAACAAGCCAGTGATATTCGCCTATCACGGCTATCCGTATCTGATCCATCGCCTCACCTACAGCCGCACCAACCATGCCGGCATGCATGTGCGCGGCTTCATCGAGGAAGGCACCACGACGACGCCGTTCGACATGGTCGTGCTCAACGAGCTCGACCGTTTCCACCTCGCCATCGAGGCGATCGAACGCGTGCCCGGCCTCAGCGTGTCCGCGGCCCATGTGAAGCAGAAATTTCGCGATGCGCTGATCGAGCATACCCGCTACATCCGGGCGCATGGCGAGGACATGCCGGCGATCCGCGACTGGGTCTGGCCGAACAGCGCCGGCGGCACCACGCCGACACAGGCGGGCGACTGAACCAGCCAAGCGCGAGCTCCAGCAACGCAGCACCTTGAAATAGCAATCGTTCGGCGTTGCCCGAACGTGCGCGACCCGCTACGTGCTGCAAAATTCCGCAGCGCAGCGGGCTGATTTGGCTATGACAAGATGATAACAGTCATGCTGGAGGCGCGACAGATAACGATGCCAGGTTCATGCTGAGCGTGATCATCCCGACCGAAGGTGTCGAGCAGACCGCCGTGGCCACCCTGTCCGCGCTGGTGCCAGGCGCCGCGGCCGGTGTCGTCACCGAGGTGCTGCTGGTCGATCGCTCGCCCGATTCCAGCGTGATCGAGCGTGTCGCGGACGTCGCCGGCTGCCACTTCATGAAGTTCGAGGGCTCCCAGGCCGCAGCGCTCGCGGCAGGGGCCGCGAACGCGCGGGCGCCCTGGCTGATGTTTCTGCCCGCTGGCGCGATGCTCGATCCCGGCTGGATCGACGAAACCAGGCAGTTCGTCCAGAGCGTCGCCGCCGCCGGCCAGCCCCGCGCCGGCGTTTTCCGTTACGCCAGGTCTCCTTACGCTGCGATCAGTCTGCGCGAGCGGATGCGATCGGTCGCTCGGGCCCTGGTCGGACCGCTCGGCGACCAGGGCCTGCTGATCGCCCGCGATCATTACCGGCAGGTCGGCGGCTACCAGCCCGATCGAAAGCGTGCCGAGACGCGCCTGTTGCGTCAGCTCGGCCGCTCCTCGCGGACCATGCTGCGCAGCCGGATTGTCATGGTCTAGCATCGGGACGATACTTGCCAAAGTCAATCAATTGATTGACAATGGCAAGTATTGGAGGTGCCACATGATTCCTGCCCCATCCGACGGCCAGGTCGCCGCCGTTCGCGCGTTCAACCGCTTCTACACGAGGAAGCTCGGCGCGCTGGACCAGCATCTGCTCGACAGTCCGTTCTCGCTGGCCGAAGCGCGTGTGCTCTATGAGCTGGCGCAGTACGACGCCATCTCCGCCAAGGAGATCGGTCTCTCGCTCGGCCTCGATGCCGGCTATCTCAGCCGCATCGTCCAGAGCTTCGACGAGCAGGGCCTGATCACCCGCACGCCATTGCCGACCGATCGCAGACAGCAGCAGCTCGGGCTCACCGCCAAGGGACGACAGGCCTATGCCAGGCTCGACCGCAGCTCGCAGAAGGAGATCGCGGCCATGCTGGCGCCGCTGGCGCCATCCGTGCGCGACCGGCTGGTCGGTGCAATGACGACGATCGAGACCGCCCTGGAGCCGCAGCAGCTGGGCCGCTCCCCGGTGCTGCTGCGCAGCCATCGCCCGGGTGACATCGGCTGGGTGGTTTCACGGCACGGCGCCGTCTACGCCGAGGAATATGGCTGGGACGTCTCGTTCGAGGCGTTGGTCGCCGAGATCGGCGCGCAGTTCATCAGAAGCTACGACCCTGCGCGCGAGCACTGCTGGATCGCCGAGCTTGCGGGTGAGCCTGTCGGCTCGATCTTCCTGGTCAAGGGCAGCGACGAGGCCGCCAAGCTGCGGCTGCTGCTGGTCGAGAAGAAGGCCCGCGGTCTCGGCGTCGGCCGGGCCCTGACCGAACAATGCATCCGCTTCGCCCGCGAGAAGAACTACAGGACGATCGAGCTGTGGACGCAAAGCATTCTCACCGCCGCGCGCGACATCTATGCCCGCGCCGGGTTTCGCAAGATCGCCGAGGAGCCGCACGCCATGTTCGGCGTCCCGCTGACGGGCGAGACATGGCGGCTCGAGCTGTAGCGCGCGCCGCCCGGGTTGCAGCAACCGCCGGTAGGCCGAGATCACCCCCACAACACGTTGCGCATGCCGATTGCGAAGTTCCCGCGCGTCGGTAGTATCCCGCCAAACGGGGCGGGTATCAGCAGTGATGGAATCGATGGTGCGATCGAAGCTTGCGGCGCTTGCCGCGCTGGCAGGCTTGTTGGGGGTCGCGGCTGGGACGGCGGCTCACGCCGCGCCCAAAGGACGCGCAACGGTCGCGATTACGCGCACGGCCGATTTCCTCTATCTGGCGGCGCCCGCGGCGATCGAGATCAACGGCGCCAAGGTGGCGAGCCTTGGCCGCGGCGAGAGCTACAGCGGCCCGATTGCGCCGGGCGCCACGACGATCGCCGTATCGACATGGTCCTCGCCGGGCTCGTCGAACATTCGTTTCACCGCCGTGCCCGGCAAGACCTATCGAATGGTCGTGGGACCGCGCGGACAGAATTTCGCCGCCAGCATGATGGGCGGCCTCATTGGCGCGGCAATCGAAGGCGGCGGCGCTTTCGAGATCGTACCAACGAAGTGAGACGTGCGATGGACGCGCGGCGCGTCGTCGTGCCGGGGCCCTACGCCGTCGCGCCCTGCGCCTTGGGCCGGCGCAGATGCTCGTCGAGCCGCGGCATGATCTCGACGAAGTTGCAGGGTCGCGTACGGTAGTCGAGCTGGGCGGCGAGGATGCCGTCCCAGCCGTCGCGGCAGGCGCCCGGTGATCCCGGCAGGCAGAAGATGTAGGTCGCGCCGGCGACGCCGGCCGTGGCCCGGCTCTGGATCGTCGACGTCCCGATCTTGGCGTGGCTCAGCATGTGGAAAGCAATCGAGAAGCCGTCCATGCGCTTCTCGAACAGCGGCTCGATCGCTTCCGGCGTGACGTCGCGGCCGGTGAAGCCGGTGCCGCCGGTGGTGATGACGACGTCGACGCCGGGATCGGCAATCCACGACTTCACGACCGCGCGAATCTTCTCGACGTCGTCGGTGACGATCTCGCGCGCCGCGAGCCTATGGCCGGCAGCGGTCAGGCGGTCACTCAGGGTGGTGCCGGACTTGTCGTCGGCAAGCGAACGCGTGTCGGACACCGTCAGCACGGCGATGTTGAGGGGAATGAAGCTCTTGCTCTCGTCGATCGCCATCATCGCGTCTCCCTACAGCGAACTGGCGCTGAACGTATTGCAGGCCTGCACCGTGCCCTGCTGGTAGCCGATCATGAACCAGCGCTTGCGCTGCGCGGCGGAGCCATGGGTGAACGAATCCGGCACCACGCGTCCGGTCGCCTTCCGCTGCAAGGTGTCGTCGCCGATCGCCGAGGCCGTCGTCAGCGCGGCGTCGATGTCGCCCTCCTCGAGGAAGCCCGGGCGCTTCTTGGCCTCGCGATTGACCCAGACCCCGGACAGGCAGTCGGCCTGCAGCTCGACCTTGACCTGCAGCGCGTTGGCTTCGGCCTTGTTGTCCGACTGCTGCTGCATCCGCGTCACGCGCGGCAGGATGCCGAGCAGGTTCTGGATGTGGTGCCCGGCCTCGTGCGCAATGATGTAGGCCGCGGTGAACTTGCAGGCGCTGCCCGAGCAGCCCCGGAAGCGCGTCTCGACCTCGCGGAAGAAGTTGGTGTCGAGGAAGATCTGCCGGTCCGGCGGACAGTAGAACGGTCCCATCGCAGACTGCGCCATGCCGCAGCGGCCGCCATTGGTGCTGTTGCGAAACAGCACGATCTTGGGCCCGGTATAATTCTGGCCGCTGGCCTGGAAGATCTCGCTCCAGCGGTCGTCGATCTCGCCGAGCACGCCGGAGATCATGTCGCCCATCTCGTCCTTGGGTGCGCCCGTCCGGCCCGGCGAGCGCCGGTCCGCCTGCTGGGTCGGCGCGCCGCCATGGCTCAGCATCTCGGCGCCGCCGATCAGGATGCGCGGATCGATGCCGAAGGCATAGCCGATCAGGCCGAGCACGATGATGGTGCCGATGCCCAGCCCGCCGCCGCCGATCGGCAGACCCATACCACCGCCCATCCCGCCGCCTTCGTCGCGACGGTCGTCGATGTCGTCGCTGCGACGGAAATCATCGTAACGCATGGGCGGCCTTTCCTCACGATTCTTGCGCGGCTCTGCGCGAAATGCCTAACGCGGCAAACAGGTAAAATTTCCACTGTGTTAATCAATAACCCGGCCGGCAAATTTTGCCTAGCGCCGCCAAAAAAACCGGCCCGCGCCGAACCTCGATCGGCTGCGCTCGCGCGCGACCGGCGCGAAAAACCCATCGCAATCGGCGTCTTGCGCAGAGACCATCGTGCATCGACGAACGGAATTCGTCGCTGGTGCGCGTGATGAAAGCGTGCGCATCGATGCGAATAATTTTCCGGGTTAAGTCCATTTTTACTTTGCCGGGTCAATGTGTGGGCAGTCGGTTGTTAGGTCCCGCGTCGCCGACAGCGTCGCCTGAGTCAGAGTTCTTGAGTCATGGTAGAGTCGCGTCGCGGGGCGTCTGCAAGGGCGCCCCGCACTAAATTTCAGACCCTCGAAGAGCAACGAATCATCGTCGGCGACTGCGTCGCCGAGATGTCGAAACTGCCAGGCGCATCGGTCGACCTGGTGTTTGCAGATCCTCCCTACAATCTGCAGCTCAAGGGCGAGCTCAAGCGTCCCGACGAATCGCAGGTCGATGCGGTCGACGACGATTGGGACAAGTTCTCCTCGTTCTCCGCCTATGACGACTTCACGCGCGCCTGGCTGCTCGCCGCGCGCCGCCTGATGAAGCCGAGCGCAACGATCTGGGTGATCGGCTCCTATCACAACATCTTCCGCGTCGGCGCGATCATGCAGGATCTCGGCTTCTGGATCCTCAACGACATCGTCTGGCGCAAGTCCAACCCGATGCCGAACTTCCGCGGCCGCCGCTTCACCAACGCGCATGAGACGATGATCTGGGCCGCGCGGGACGAGAAGGCGAAGGGCTACACGTTCAACTACGAAGTGCTGAAGGCCGCCAACGAGGACGTCCAGGCGCGCTCGGACTGGCTGATTCCGCTGTGCACGGGCGAGGAACGGCTGAAGGACGGCGACGGCAAGAAGATCCATCCGACGCAGAAGCCGGAAGGCCTGCTGGCGCGGGTGCTGCTGTCATCCTCGAAACCCGGCGATCTGGTGATCGATCCGTTCAACGGCACCGGCACCACGGGGGCCGTGGCAAAACGCCTCGGCCGTCGCTACATCGGCTTCGAGCGCGACAAGGTCTATGCGAAAGCGGCAGAGCGGCGCATCGCCGCGATCGAGCCGCTGCCGGAGGCAACGCTCGCACCGTTCATGACGGCGCGCGAAGCGCCGCGCGTCGCCTTCTCGGAGCTGATCGAGCGCGGCATGATCGCGCCCGGCACCAAGCTCGTCGACTCCAAGCGCCGCCACGGCGCGCTGGTGCGCGCCGATGGGGCCATCATGCTGGGTGACAAGGTCGGTTCGATCCACCGCATAGGCGCGGTGGCGCAAGGTCTGCCGGCCTGTAACGGCTGGACCTTCTGGCACGTCGAGACCAAGGGCGGCCTCAGGCTGATCGACGAGTTGCGCGCCGAGATCCGCTCCGAGATGTCCGCCGCCTGACGCTCACGAATTCCGGCGCTCCTGTCCGGAATAGCGCGCCAGCAGGTCTTCGACCTCGTACTGCTCGTCGTAGCGAACGTCGTCGCGCGGCACGACCGAGACCTGCGCGGTGGACTGCGACGATTTACCCCTGCGTCCCGCCAGGGCCGGATAGTAGCTGTCCACCGGCGGCAGGTGCATGCGATCGAGCTCGGGCTCCGCCGGCCAACGCGTGACGCGCCGGGCGGCCACCGGCTCGATGCGAAGCTGCCGCCTGCCCCGGGCGCGCGCAAACAGCACGCTAATCGAGAAGCCCGCAATCGCGACTGCGCCGAGGAAAGCAAACATCCGCGTCCTGGACGCATCATCCCCGGACATGCCGAGCGTCACGGCCGGCGACGCATCCGCAGCGGCCAGCGCCGGCGTCGCGGGAGCAGCCGCTTCCGCGGCGCTCGTGTCACTGGCGGCCGCGAGCGTGTAGGAGGACGCGCGGGGCGCGGCGGGCTCCGCCGCTGCCGGCCGCGTGCCGGACTGGTCGGGCCAACGCGTCGCAACAGCAGATTCGTTCACGGCCGCACCGACCGGGTCGGGCGCCGCCGGCGCTGACGCGACGGGCGCTGGCGCGGCCGGAAATGCGGCAACCGACGGAAACGCAGACGTCGCCGGCACAGACGGCGCGGCGGTCGGTGTCGAGGACACGACCTTCACCTCATCGGCGGCGTCCTTGGACGACGATTGGATCTCGGCACGTGCATTGGCCGCGGTCGACGAGAGCTGAGCACGTTCCTTCTGCGAGGCGAGCTTGCGCGTGACGAGCGACGCGCCCTTCGCCTCGCGATCGTCGTCGCGCAGATACCAGCACTGCTTCTTCGTCGCGCGATCGATGCGATAGAACCAGTGCTTCCCCGCCGGCGTTCCCGCAGGCTTTGCAAGGCATTCGTCAGCAGCCGATGCCGGTGTAAACTCGATTGTCGCCGCAGCCACTCCCGCCAGCACGGCGACAGCAACGCGCGGCAACAAACTCGTCGTTCGATTCGTCATCACACCTCCGACGATTCAACGCGCCCCCGCGCGCCGTTTCGGCGATGACTTCGTTCGGAATAAGGCTGCGGAGGTTCCATTTGTCGAAACAATGTTAGAACAGCGGTGTCCTTTGGATGCGTTTTAATATTTTTGGGCTGTTTTGTCGCAGCAACAGTGGGAATTCGCGTTGATACGACGACGATACGCGTGCTGTGCCATTCGAGACAACACGCGGATGTGAGAAAACCCAAGACTGAAATCCTGAATGCCAATCACCGCAAGGCGTAGTCCAGACATTGATGCGCGGGCGCCTCACTTGATCTAAGTCAATGACTCTCGACGGTCCCACGCGTGTACGACGGCGTCGGACAAACTCGCCGCGTCATCGACGTACACTCGCCATGGCCGTTGCGAACATGACGCGCACATCGACCACACGCCGCGCCCCGCTCACTTCATCATCTTCGTCAACGCCTTCTCGACCAGCTCGCGCGTGTACGGCTTCTGAATGATCGGCGCGTCGGACAGCTCGGGCGGAATCGGCGCGCGCTCGCCATAGCCGGTGGCGAACATGAAGGGCACGCCGAGCTCCTTCAGCCGGTGCCCGACCGGCAGGCTGCTCTCCGCGCCGAGGTTGATGTCGAGCAGCGCGAAGCCCGGCACCGCGCGCTCGATCGCCTTCAGCGCCTGACCGACCGAAGCCGCCGTGTCGACTTGCCGCGCACCGAGCTCGAGCAGAATCACTTCGGCGCCCATCGCGATGATCAAATTGTCCTCGACGATCAGCGCGGCGCCTGAGAGACGCGGCGTCGGCTCCTGCTTCTGCTCGGGACGTGGGACCGCGCCGGTCGGCGCCGGAATCAGCTGGACGAAATTGGCGGGAATCATGAAGCGGGCCTGAACGCCGAGCAGATCGAAGCGAATCTCGGCGTCGCCCTTGAGATCGAATGGCACCGACCGCTCGATGATGGTGGTGCCGAAGCCGCGCCGCGTCGGCGGCTGCACCGGAGGTCCGCCGCTCTCCTTCCAGTCGATGACGAGGCTTGCGCCGGGATCCAGTCGCCACGCCACCTGAACCTGCCCGGTGGAGTCGGCCAGCGCGCCGTATTTCGCCGAGTTCGTCATCATCTCATGCACGACGAGCGCGAGCGTCCCGAACGCCTTGGGGTCGAGCGCGACGTCCGGCCCTTCCATCCGCACCCGCGCGGCCCGCGAGCCGAGATAGGCGCCCGCCTCCGACTCCAAGAGCGCGCGCAGCGCAACCGGCGCCCAGTTGAGATTGGTGATCTGGTCGTGGGCACGCGCCAGAGCCTGGATGCGGCCGCCGAGCAGCGCGGCGAAGTCCTCGACCGAGGTCGAGGTCTCCTTGCTCTGCGCGACCAGGCCGCGCACGAGACTGAGGATGTTGCGAACGCGGTGATTGAGCTCGGCGATCATGAGCTCCTGCCGCTCCTGGGCGCCGCGGCGCTCGCGCGCGGCGAGCTCCGACAGTTGCAGGATCACCTCCAGCAGGGTGATGCGCAGGCTCTCGGCGATGCGCAGATCCGCCGCTGACCATGGCTTCGACTGGCCGGCCACCGTCTGCTGCCAAAGCTCGAAGCTCTTGCGTGGCGTGAGGCGCGGCCCGAGCGGGCCTTCGGCGTAGGTCTTGTTGGGATCGCCCGCCCAGTTGACCGAGCGCAGCACTTCGCGCCGGAAGAAGATCAGGCAGTCGCGCGGCGTCCGCGAGATCGGAACGGCGAGAAATCCGGCGGCACGATCGCGGAACGCCTCGCCGGCGGCATAGACCTTGGCGATCTCGGCACTGGCGCAGATGCGTCCCGGCGAGGTCCGGTTGATGAAGCCGATCAGGTCCAGCACGTGCTCTTCGGACGGCGTCTCGCCGTCGAGCGTGATCTCGTCATCGGACCACACGGCAATGCCGTCGCATTCGATCATCTGCCGATAGTCGGCAACGAAGTCGAGGATCGCTCGCTTGCTGTGGGCGTGCAGAGCCGCACGCTCGATCAGACGCTCCTGGATCTGATGCGCGCGCGTCTCATAGGCGACGTCGGCCTCCCGCTCGCGGGCCTCGAGCAGCCAGGAGTACATCTGGCCGAACAGCTCGGCCGCGGTGCGCTTCTCGAACGACAGGTGATGCGGCGCATAGTGATGACAAGCGAACAGGCCCCAGAGCTTGCCTTCGCGCAGGATCGAGACCGACATCGACGCGCCGACGCCCATGTTGCGGAGATATTCGATATGGACCGGCGAGACCGCGCGCAGCACGCTCATCGACAGGTCGAGCAGGCCGGCATTGTGCGCAGGCGTCGACAGCAGCGGCGCCGGCGCGGCGTTGATGTCGGCGATGATCCGCAGCCAGTTGCGCTGATAGAGCTGCCGCGCCTGCTTGGGAATGTCCGAGGCCGGATAATGCAGCCCGAGGAACGGCTCCAGGCCGGAGCCCGCGACCTCGGCGATCACCTCACCCGAGCCGTCGGGATGAAACCGATACACCATCACCCTGTCGAAGCCGGTCAGCAGCTTGAGCTGGCGCGCCGCCTCCTGCGCCAGGTCCATCATCCCCGTCGTCTTGCGGATGCGGCCGAGCATCAGCCGGACCAATTCGCCGGAATTGACGCCGGGCTCGATCAGGCTCGGCTCGGCCTCGACGACGAGATACGCACCGGAAAAGTGGATGGCGAGGTCGAACAGCCGGCCCCGGCCCTGAAGATCGACGCCGAACACACGCTCGACCGCGTCCGGACCGCTGAGATAGTCGACCCGGGCACGGATCGCCGTCACGGCGGCTTCCGAGAGCACGGCGTCGAGCGGCCGCTGCAGCAGCCAACCGATGTCGCCGCCGAGAAAGTCCGGCGCGTTCTCCGAAGCCATGCAGATGGTGAAGTCCGACACCAGCGCCAGCAGGAAGCCAAACGGCTGGACGCTCCCGGGAACATGGATCGGCTCGCGATCGCAATTGGTGAGGTTGACCGGCTCGTTCATGCTGCTGCCATTGCCTTCGCAAACATCGCGAACGCTGCGCCCGCACTCACGATCATCCTGACTTCATCATCGGCTGTCGTCCTCTCTTGCGCGAGTTGCGACAGGAAGCTGCGCCACAAGCCCTGCCCCGCGCCATGACCGAGATAGCGCGTCGCGCGTCTCACCCGCGGATCGGCGGAGGCCGCGACCATGCGCAGCAGATAGGCTGCTCCGAGCCGCGATCCTTCCAGCACGTAGAGCGTGCCGAATACGCCCGCACGGTCGAGCGAGGGTGCGGGAAGGTCCATCGGAACCGGCAGGGCACCGAAATCCGCGAGATCGCTGGCGATCGCCTGCGATCGTCGGCGCTGCGGCCAGTCCTCGATCAGATCATCCACCCCGGCCTGATCGAGCGCCGCCTCCAACGGCAGCAGAGCGGCTGCGCTGGCCTGCAGGAACCGGCGGTAATGAGCCGTCGTGGTGAGATCGAAATGAACGAGCCCCTCATCCAGCGCGCGGTGCGCCGAGGCCGTTGCCGCCTTCAGTCTCTCGCGGATGCCCTCGGTGCCGGTCGCGCGCAAACGGTCATCTGAAACGGCAGCCGGCAACATCAAGGGGTCCCAGAAAAGGAGATCGGTCGCAGGCGCGCCACGGCTTCCTGCAACGTCGATGGCCGGAGCTGGGTTCCGGCTCCGCGCTGCTATTTTTTCCGCTCTCCGATGCGCCGTGCTGGCGGACGCTGTTCCGACGCCATGGCCTCGAGGATGGCCGTCAGCCCGCCAGCTCGGCCAGCGCCTTCTTGACGGCCGGCCGCCCGGACATGCGGCCAAAATGGGCGGCGACCTTCGGGAAGGCGTTGATGTCGACGCCGTCGCCTTCGAGCCATTGCGCGATCGTGAACAGATAGGGATCGCAGATCGTGTACTGCTCGCCCATCACCCACGGGCCGCGCAGCATCTTCTGCTCGATCAGCGCGAAGCAGGCGCTCATCGTCTCCGGCACCTTCTTCTTCATGTCGGCGAAGGAGGACTCTTCGGTGGCCCAGCGATAGCCCCTCATCTTGTGCGCGTGGGCGATGTGGACCGTCGAGCAGAGATAGCTGTTGAACGACTGCACCTCGGCAAAGGCGAAGACGTCGTCGAGCGGCGCAAGCCGCGCTTCCGGAAAGCGCTGCGCGATATAGGCGAGCATCGCCGGCGTCTCGGTCAGAACGCCCTGCTCCGTCACCAGCGCCGGCACGCGCCCTTTGGGATTGATCGCGAGATAGTCCGGGCTGTTCTGCTGGTTGGTCTTGAAGCTGAGCTTCTCGGCGACGTAGTGGGCGCCGGTCTCGGCGAGTGCAATGTGTGAAGCGAGCGCGCAGGTGCCCGGCGCGACATAGAGCTTGAGCATGGTGATCCCTGACAGATGATGTCCGACCCTATCTGCACCCATCCAGACCGTCCACCCCTGGCCGCCCGCGTGCGCCGTCATGGGCGATCTGCATTCTGCGGGCCGCGTGCTCGACCCGCGCGGATCCGGACACGACCCGGGCCGATCGATGGCGATGCGACGACCGACATCCCGATGAAGGACATCCCGATGAAGGACATGACCTCACCCTCTCGCGGCGCGCCGCGCCCGAGGTGTTGCCGAGAAGGACCCTCGCAAATGAGGAGGGCGCAGGGAATGCCGGGTGCTGGCCGCAACCCATGGCCCGCCTGCAGAAAGATAAGCAGGCGGCAGTCACCACAGGTCCAGCCGGAACATCCGGCGGGCTCAAGCGGTGGTCGCAACACCCAGTGTTTTCATTCGTGACAGCAGCTCGTCAAGCGCCTCTGCTGGAG
>NZ_JAUHJJ010000009.1:0-233508 GCF_032381175.1 Bradyrhizobium sp. SZCCHNR1093 | reverse complement strand
TCCGGTTCGATGAGCGGGGAAGGGAAACGGGGCGTTGCCGAATGGCCCAAGCCACCGCGCCCTTCCTCGACTCTACCGTGAAGCCATCGCGCAGGGAAGGCCGGGCGTTTCCGGCTGCACCTGTGGTACCTGCCGCCTGCATTTTTTCTCGCAGGCGGGCCGCAGGCGTCAGCCGACGCCTGGCCTTCCCTGCGCCCTCTGCATTTTGAAGAGGGACATGTCGATGCATCCCTCGGGCGATGTTCGCTGCGAGGCTGCGTTCGCGTGTCCGGGCTGTTTGAGATGTGAAGCGGAACGAGCCGGACAAACGCTGCCGTAGGGTGGGCAAAGCGTCCGCCCGCGGGGCGGGGTGCGTGCCCACCGTCGATTGGCGCACTGCGGAGCTAATGGTGGGCACGGCGCGCGTGGGGCCGCCACGAAGCGGCGGCCGGCGTGGCGTGCCTTTGCCCACCCTTCAGAACGGTGATCAGGCCCGCGCGCCGGTGAACGGGAAGCTGCCCATGAAGCCGATGCCCATCTCGCCGGAGATGGTGTCGCCGGCGACCTTGCCCTTGAAGTCGAGCGTCAGCGGCATCGGGCTGGTGATGGAGACCTTCCAGGCGACGTCGTCGCCGTTGACGGTGCCGTCGAAGATCTCGGCGGAATCGCCCTCCGCGGCCTGGGTCCCCGTCAGCGTCGCGCCCGAGCTCTTCACGCTCAGCGTCGCGCTGCGCTCGCCCATCGGCGTATTCAAGGTCAGATTCCAGTTGCCGTCCACAGCCATCGATCGTTCTCCTGGCGTTGCCATCCCGCACCCCGAAGCACTGTTCGAGGAAGCCTCGGGGCGCCCCTATAGCGCATCTTTGCTGATAAGCCCAATACGGCGATCGGTTGCGTCACGCGCGCGCGGCCCGCAAGCGGTTGGCGACCACGAAGCGGAAGGCGACGAACTGCAGTGCAAAAGCCGCGACCTTGGCGCCGCCCGCGACCACGGTGATGTAGAGCACCCACAGCTTGATGTCGCCGGTCATGGCGACCGCGATGGTGCCGAGACCAAGCGCGAACATCAGCGCCGCCCAGGCGAAGCCGGCGACGTTGACGTATTCCGGAATGGTCTCCGCCACGATCGGCGGAACGTAGCGCAGCATCCAGCCGCGCTTGAGCATGATGAGGCCGATGGCGAAATGGCCGATCGCAGGCTTGGCGAACATGAAGCGCGGGTCGTTGGTCAGCAGCGTGACGCCGCCGAGCACGATGACGAGGCCGACGCTGGCATAGGCCATGAAGCTGAGGCTCACGCCCCTGACGCGGGCGTAGACCACCTGGACCACCGCGACGGCGACCGCGGCGGCCGTGGCCAGCACAACGTTATCGGTAGCGATATACAGGATGAAGAAGACCGCAGCCGACAGGAAGTCGGCCGTCAGTTTGGCAAACACGTCCTTCACGCACGTCTCCCTGGGGCACACCCCGTCACGAATCCTGGCCGGACATTGCGGCCGCAGTCTGTGCGGCGATGTCTTTCGTCTTACGATACTCAGGATACCAGCGCGTGAAATAAAGTGCACTGTTGCGTGCGGCAAAGGCGATGGCGAGGCCGGTCCAATAGGGCAGGCCGGGGACGTAGAGCGTCATCAGGTTGCCGACCATCATCAGCAGCGCCGACAGCGTCCAGGCGCCGGTGATGACATAATTGGCGCGCAGAAAGCCGGGAATCGCCACGGTTTCCGGCGGGACCGCCTCGAGCGCATATTGCAGCGTGAACGGAGTGCGCAGCAGCATCGAGCCGAGCGACAGCGCGAAAATGCCGCAGTCGACCGCGAGGCGCACCGCCGAGGCGCTCAGCGTCGGGTCGATGAGGCTGAGGTAGGCGGCTACGCTTGCGAACACGATCGTCGAGCCCAGGCCGAGGATCTTGATCGAACGTCCCTTGGCGACGTCGAGCGCAATCACGGCCAGGCACATCACCGTGGCTACGGCCAGGCTGAGCGTGGCCGAGACCACCATCATCAGCGCCGCGTAGACGCCGTAGGGCGCAAGGATAAGGAAGATCGTCATGGCGTTGGTCTGGCCAATCTTTACACTGCCAAGATTGATAGGGCGCGGACGGCGCCGCGTCAAGCAAATCTTGACAGTGTCAAAATTTCGTGAGATCGCGAATTAATACAAGTTAATCAATGGTTTGGATTTTCGCTGCCGACCCAATTGCCGTGGAATCCATCGGGCACGCGGTGTCCGAGATGCACCAAGGCGACGGGACCGCCGCCGATGTCGGTGGCGTTGAAGACGGCGAGGTCGCTGGTGTTGGAGCCGGCGCGCCAGACCACGGTCAGCAGCCAGCCGTCGCCCTCGGCGGCATCGAGGCTGCGCGGCACGAACACCGGCTCGGACAGGGTGTCGCCGGTGGGCAGCAGGTGCGTCGCCTGGCGCGTGCCGGCGCCGTCGACATGGGCGAGCCCGGACAGCGCGCCGAACAGCGGCCCGTCCGGATTGGCGCAGGCGTACCAGCCGTGACGGCTCTTGAGCCCGGCGCGGCGGTCGTCGATGCGGGGGAATTCGCCGGTGAGGTCGTCGAGATAGGTTTGCGTGAAGCGGTCGGTGCTGCCGGCGAGGTCGAAGCTCCAGCGGCACAGCCGCGCGACCGACTTTGCCGGATCTGTCGGGCGCCCGTCGGGATGCGGAAACAGCGGCGCTTCCTCGAACTGCATGACGTCGGCGACGATGCGGCCGCCGTCCTCCCAGGCGTTCATGATGTGGAAGACGTAGCAGGCGTCACCGCGAAACCAGACGATGTCCTTGATGTCGCCGCTGCGCTTCATCACACCGACATAGGCGCCCTTGTCGGGCTCCCAGGCATAAGGCGGCTTGCCGGACATTGCGCGCTCGATGCTGCCGGTGAGCGGCAGGATTGGAAACAGCACGTGGTTGGCCGTGACGATGAAGTCGTGCACCATGCTGGCATAGGGCGCCTCGAAACGATCGATGCGCGTCAGCTTGCCGGCAGCATCGACCGTGCCGTAGGACAGCGCCGGCGTCAGCGGACCGGCGGCGTTGTAGCCGAAGAACAGCAATTCGCCGGTGACCGGATCGGTCTTCGGATGCGCGGTGAAGGCGCCGCGCAGGCGGCCGCCGAAATCGTGGTAGCCGCGGGTGGCGAGCGTGCCCGGCTTGATCTCGGTCGGCAGATGCGCCTCTTCGAGCGCGAGCAGGCGGCCGGCATGGGCGATGATGTTGGTGTTGGCGACGCCGCCATCGGTGACGTCGGCGGGCGCGTCCGCCAGCCGGCGGCCGAAGCCGCCGAACAGGGCGTGGCCGGCCTTGCGCTCGGCCTCGAATTTGGGCGTGCGGATCCAGCGGTTGCGATAGGACGCGCGGCCGTTCTCGAGATGGAAGGCGTGCAGCATGCCGTCGCCGACGAACCAGTGCGAGCCGGGCGAAGCGAATTGCGGGTTGGGGCCATTGCGATAGAGCGTGCCGTTCAGCTCACGCGGCAGCTCGCCGGTGATTGCGAGGAACGGCGCGTCGCATTCGAACGGGATCGGCGCGAGATTGCTGCGCTCCTTCCGAGTCTGCCGGGCGGTCGTCGACGTAGCGTCGCTCATGGTCGTTCCTCCACTTTATCTTTACGTTGTAAAGATAAAGCTAGCGGGCGAACATGGCGGGGTCAAGCCAAATCTTTACGCTGTCAAAATTGCTTGTATAAGGAGGCTCATGACGAGCAAGACTGAAAAAGTCCGGGCGCAGCCTCGACGCATCGCGACATCGGCGGCACGGGCGCGGGTGCGGCGGGCGGCCGGCACTGCGGGCGAGGCGGCGACGCCCTATCATCACGGCGCGCTGCGTGATGCGCTGCTGGAGGCGGCCGAGCGCGTGCTGGAGCGCGACGGGCTCGCCGGACTCACCTTGCGCGCAGTGGCGCGCGAGGCCGGCGTGTCGCATGCGGCGCCGACGCATCATTTCAAGGATCTCACCGGGCTCGTCAGCGAGCTCGCCGCGATCGGCTTCACGCGCTTCAACGCCGCGATGAAGGCGGCGGGCGAGCAGCCGGGCACGCCGATCGAGCGCGCGATGGCGCGTGCCCGCGCCTATGTCGCCTATGCGCAGGCCAATCCCGGCATGTACGGGCTGATGTTCCGCACCGAGCGGCTCGACTATTCGCGGCCGTCGCTGCACGAGGCGGCCGAGGCCTCGTTCGCCGGGCTGGCGGGCTCGGTGGCCGCACGCAGCGAAGGCCAGGTCGGCAACGAGGAGCTGTCGCTCGATCAGGCCGCCGCGATCGCGCGCGCCTGGTCGCTGGTGCACGGCTACACGATGCTGCTGCTCGACGGCCGTCTCGCCGACATCCTGCGCCGCTCGCCTGCTGGCACCAACGCCGAATCGCTGCTCGAGGCGATGCTGAAGGCCACCGTGCCGAAGCTGCCGCCTGGCGCGCAAGTCGCGGGATGAGGACCAGGAATGCAAGAGAAAGCGGCTCGCGGCCCGCGCAAACTGGGGACGGCTCGAAACGGCGGCCGGAAACACCTGACAGCGTCGCCAAATTATCCTAGAACGGCGGCCTCGCGAGGTTCATCTCTTCTCATCGATCATGCCTGTCATCCCGCCGACCAAACCCTATCGCATCGGCCGCTCCAAGACGGGGCTCGGCCTGTTCGCAACCCAGCCGATCAAGAAGGGCACCAAGATCGTCCGCTATTTCGGTCCGCTGCTGGATTCGAAGAAGGCGGACGAGGACGCGATCGAGAACAAATATCTGTTCGAGCTCGACAAGCGCTGGACCATCGACGGCTCGGTCCGTGAGAACGTCGCCCGCTACATCAATCATTCCTGCAAGCCGAACGCCGAGTCCGACGTCAAGCCGCGCAAGAAGAAGATCTTCATCCGGGCCATCAAGAACATCGAGCCCGGCGAGGAGATCAACTACGACTACGGCACCGACTACTTCAAAGCCTATCTGAAGCCGATCGGCTGCAAATGCGACGCCTGCGAGAAGAAGCGGGCGAAGCAGAAGGCCGAGGCGCGCGCCGAGCGGACGCGGGTGAAGGCGAAGGCCGAGAAGAAGGCGAAGAAAAAGGCCGGGAAGCCCGTCAAGGACAAGGCCAAGCAGCGGCCCAAGGCCAGAGCCAAATCGGGCGGCGAGGCTGCTCGCGGCAAGGCCAAGACCCGGCGCCCGGCTGCCGGCAATCGCGGCAAGACCAGATCCACCCCGGCGAAGACTGTGACCAGCCGCGCCAAGGCGGCCTGAGCCGATCAGTTCGTTTCCGGGATCTCTCAGGACGGCTTGCCGAAGGCCAGCGTCGTCCAGGTGACGCCGGCAACCCGGTTCTCCGCGCCGAGCGACTCGCCATGCCGGTTGAGCTGGAGCGTCAGCCCGAGCTGCCGCGCCGGCTCAACGATCGTCTCGGCCGCGATCTCGAACATCCGGCGGCCCGGCGGCACCGGACCATGCCGCAACGTCATGATCAGTATTCCGCCGGGAGCAATCCGCGCCGCGATGTTGGGAAGCGCGCGTCGCCGCTGCTCCTCATCGAGATGCATCAGGACGGCGGTCAGCATGACGAGGTCGAACTGCTCATCACGAGCGGCCAGTGTGGCGAGCTCCGGAAGGCTGTCGTCGATCCAGGTGATCGCAGGCGAGGCATGCAGCCGCATGGCGCCGACGCGCAGCGCATCGGTCGGCTCGACGGCAACCACCTGATGTCCGAGGCCTGCAAACCACGCGGCGTCGCGCCCCGTGCCCGCTCCAATGTCGAGCACGCGTGCGGGCGTATTCGGCAGCAGATGAAGCACGGCGGCATGAACCTGTTCCGACGGGATGCTCTCGTACCGCACGAAGAGACTGTCGGCTTCAGCGGCGTAGCCTTCCGTTCCTCTCACCTGCGGCTGCATCGCTGCGATCTCCTGTCGGTCGCCGATTATGCCGAAGGTGCATTCGCCGCGCATGCCCAATCTCGGTTGGGGCGGGAGCGCCGGCCCGCGCGAGCACGATGGCCGGCGCTCATCACCGATCGGCGTCACGCCGTTACGGTGCCGGAACTGCGGCGCAAGCCGATATATTGCAGCTCGGCGAAGACGCCGGTGCCCACCGCCTGGGCCGCGACGAAGATTTCGCCGGGCACGTTCGGTGTGACGAGGCCGGAGAACAGCAGCGCGATGCTGCCGACCGTCCATGCCGCATTGCCGGCGATGACCAGAAGGATCAGCGGCCTTGGCGCCATCGGCCGCGCGCCCAGCCAGCCGACGAAGGCCGCGTAGACGATCAGGAACAGACCGGTCTCGCGCAGCAGCGCGTCGGGCAGTTGCAGCAGCGCCGCCAGCGGCGAGGCGCCGAATGTGAGCGCGAGCCCGGCAATGCCGCTGAAGGCGGCATCGGCGAGCAGGGCGCGGCGGAGCAGGGCGGACGAGGTGATCATGTCGGGTCTCCTTTGGTTTGGGGGAGGGCGGTTCAGCGGAACCAGGCCAGGAGCTGACGGCGCAGGCGCGCCGGGCGCAGCGAGCGTGCTGCCCTTGTCTCGATGGCATAGACCTGCGCGAAGACGAGGCTGCCCGTGACGTGCAGCAGCGGCTCCGGCAGGTTGAGCGAGCGCGCCAGCAGCGATGTCGCGAGACCCGCCAGCCAGTGGCCGACTGCGGTGAAGGGAAAGGTCTCGGGATTGCGCTGCCTGCTCATCGTCATCTCCTGTGGTGAGGACGATGACCTGCGCCGGGAGGCATTTCGATTACCTGGCAGGTCATGGAGGCGCTGACGTCGGCGTGATAGGTCTTGGCCCATGAATGCACAGCTTGCTTCGGCGCGCGCCGACCGCGCCAGACCCGTTCATGTCGGTGAGCACCTGCGGCAATGGCGGCAGCGCCGGCATCTCAGCCAGCTCGATCTCGCGCTCGATGCCGAGATCTCGGCGCGCCATCTGAGCTTCGTGGAAACCGGCCGCGCCGCGCCGTCGCGCGACATGGTCCTCAAACTGGCGGAGCGACTGGACGTGCCCTTGCGCGAACGCAACGTTCTGCTGGTGGCGGCCGGCTACGCGCCCGCCTTCCAGCAGCGCCCGCTGGATGATCCGGCGCTCAAGCCCGCGCGCGAGGCGATGAACCTCGTGCTCAAGGCCCATGAGCCCAACCCTGCGCTCGCGATCGACCGGCACTGGAACCTGGTCGCGGCGAACCGGATGATCGCGCCGCTGCTGACAGGCGTCCCACCGCGACTGCTTGCGCCGCCGCTCAACGTGCTGCGCGTGGCGCTGCATCCGGAGGGGCTCGCAGCGCGGACGGTGAATCTCGCCGAATGGTCCGGACATCTGCTCGAGCGGCTGCACCGGCAATGCGAGGCGACCGCGGATGCCGATTTGCTGAAGCTCTATCAGGAGCTGAAGTCCTATCCGTTCCCGGCGCGATCGGCGCCGCTCGCGGCCGACAGCGTCGCGATCCCGCTGCGGCTGCGGGTCGGGACCGACGTGCTGAGCTTCTTCTCGACGACGATGGTGTTCGGCACGCCGGTCGACATCACGTTGTCGGAGCTGGCGCTGGAGACCTTCTTTCCGGCCGATGAGCTCACGGCCATCAGGCTGAAGGAGATGGTTACCTCGCCGTGACCGCGCTTGTCTCGGCGATGTAGAGGCTTATCTTGCGCGGATCGCAAGCGAACCTGGAGCGAGGCGCATGAGCACCTTGAAGCCGCTGATCATTGATGTCGTCTCCGACGTCGTCTGTCCCTGGTGCTACATCGGCAAGAAGCGCATCGAGGACGCGCTGGAGCTCGTGCCGGACGTTCCGGTCGAGGTGAATTTCCGGCCGTTCTTCCTCAATCCCTGGGTGCCGCGCGAGGGCATCAGCCGCGAGCAGTACCTGACGACCAAGTTCGGATCGGTCGAGGCCTACAAGGGCATCGCGGGCCGCGTGGTAGCGGCTGCGGAGCAGGAGGGGCTGAGCTATCATCCCGATCGTGTTGCCCGTCAGCCCAACACGATCGATTGTCATCGCCTGATCCGCTGGGCGGGCGAGATCGGCAAGGCGCCCGAGATGAAGCAGCGGCTGATGGAATTGTATTTCCGCGACGGCGGCGACCTCACCGACGTCGAGGTGCTGGTGCAGGCCGCCGCGGATTGCGGGCTCGATGCCCAGGTGGTCCGCAAGATGCTGGCGACCGACGAGGATGTGGCGCTGGTCTCTGCCCAGGCGCAGGAGGCCGCGGAGAAGGGCATCTCCGGAGTTCCGACCTACGTCTTCGCGCAGAAATACGCCGTCTCCGGTGCGCAGGATCCGCAGATGCTGGCGCGCGCCATCCGGCAGGTGTCGGCGGAGGTCAACGCCGAGGCGGCTGAGTAGTCGGCCGGCGCTTTCGGATGGCGCGGATCGCGTGCACGGCGCGACGTGCGATGGCCAGGCCTTCGCGTCGTGCCGTCAACGCAGCGTGGATCAGCTCGACGATCGGATCGCGCGCGTAGAGCGGGATCAGCACGTCACCGATGGCGAGGCGCTCGCGCCAGATCGGGTTGATCATGGGATGGTCGGGACCGGCAGTGGAATCGGCGGCGTTGATCGTCGGATCCGCGCAAAGGTGCCGTGTCAGGTCGAGCGTCAGCTGGACACCGGGCGAGTACTTCGCGAAGCGCTCGTCGACGCCGAGCTTGAAGAAGAAGGCGCGGTCCTGATGGCGCAACACGACGCCCGCGGCGACGGTGGTGTCGCCCGCCCGGAGGCTGATGATCTCGCAGGCCTCGTGCTGCGCCAGCGCCGGTGCCGCGCGTCGGATGAACGCCGCGTCGCCGTCGTGCTGGATCAGCGCGGTGCCGCGGCGTCCCTTCCAGCCGCTCGCCTCCAGGACCAGAAACGTCTCCAGCGCAGCGGAGACGTCGCCGGGAGAGCGCGCGACCTCGAATCGAACCGCGCCATGCTCGGCCAGCCGATGACGCAGGCGGCGCAACTCCTTCAGCTTCTTGGCGCCGAGCGCGTCATGCAGCACTTGGTCGGCGTCCCCGGTCGCATCGAGAAAGGCTCTTTCATAGCAATGCAGCATGCGCGGGCGCAGGCCGCTGCGACGAAGGGCCGTGTCGAAAGCCTGCATCACGGAGCCTGCCAGCGACATGTCGCGCAGCAGCACGGCGCGAGCGCCTGTTCGTCGCGCTCCGTCGAGCATCTGCGCCGCAGCCGGCTCCGCGCTCCCTGCGTCGAGCAGCGGCGTGCACAAAGTGCCGTAGGGATGGCCACTGGCGAGCGCGGGCAGTGGAAGCCTGCAGGCATGCCATAGGGAAGTCGTGGGCATCAGGCCGATGAGACGCGAGGGCTGATCGTCGTCCCATGCGCACAGCGCCGATGTTCCGGTGCGGCCGCGCGCCGTGGCGTTCACCGCGCGTTCCCAGCCGGGCAGGTAATAGCCGTTCGGCTCGCGCGCACGCTCCGCGAGATCCTGCCATGCTTGCGGTGAAACGGTCTCGAGCGGCACCAGGTGGGCGGCGCGCACGCGCGCGAGCGGATCGGCTTGGTGGTCCCTTGCCGTCGATGAAGCAGTCGCAATCGCGCGATCGATGATCTCGGCCACGTCCCGATGGTCCCCTCGCGGCGCGGACAACCCGCACCGCGCGGGCGACACTAGCGCAAAGCTGAGAAGAGACACTTGACGTTGGCAGACAATTCGAATCGATGCGTTAACGGCCGGTTCAGCCTATCGCCGGCTGCGATCAGCGGATCAGCGCCACCTCGCGGAAGGCGCCGATCAGGGGCTTCTCGAGCTTGCCCTCCATCTCCTGGAGGATCTCATAGGCCTTCTCGCGCGTCATCACCGGCTTGTAGCTGCGATATTCGATCAGCGCAGAGAAGATGTCGGAGATGGTGAGGATGCGTGTCAGATCTGGAATGTTGTCGGCCATCAGCCCATCGGGGTAGCCGCTGCCGTCGAGAAATTCGTGATGGTGGCGCACCGCCTTGAGCACTTCGTCGGTGATCGCTGCGTTGTCCTTCAGCGCTTCGTAGCCGGCCACGGGATGGGTTTCCACCAGCGTGCGTTCCTTGACGTCGAGCCGTCCCGGCTTGTCGAGAATGGTCAGCGGGATTTTGGCCTTGCCGATGTCGTGGAACATCGCGGCCATGTAGAGACGCTCCAGATCGGAACTGTGGACGCCGAGGCTCAAGCCGAAATCCACGGTGATGCCCGTCACGAGCAGGCAGTGTTGATAGGTGCCTTCGTGATGGCGGCGAACGGTGGCGAGCCAATCGGACAGACCGTTTTCCGCTATACAGTCGGCGATCCGCTTGCCCGCCCGCCGGGTCTCCTCGACGTCGATCGCTGCACCGCCCAGCACGGCTGCAAACATCGAGGCGATGCAGGACGCGCCGGCAAATGCGGCCTGTCGGTCGTCGACCGCGATGCTCTTGGCCGCAGAACCGGGGCGCACATCGAGCAGCTTTCCGAGCAACTGATTGCGGCTCGGCATGCTCGACAGCACGCTCGTCGCGCCGAGCGCATAGGCCTGGACCGTCGACAGACGGGATTTGTTGTTGGTCAGGAAGATCCGCCGCGGAATACGCGAGAGCCGGTCGGAGATCTCCTTCAATGCGGTGATGTTGTCGACGTGGCGCAGATCGGCGGCCACGACGATCGCGTCGATGTCTCCGCCTTTGAAGTCGGCGTCACCGATCAGTTCAGATGTGAGCGAGCAGCGCTCGGCCAGCATGCCGCGAAGCAGAGCGAGCTTGGCCGTGTCATCGCCGACGAGGTGAACGTTCATGGAAAGCCGTGTCCAGGGTCATTCCGCGCCTTTTGCGAACCAGATGTTCCGCAGGAATCGTTAAATTTGAGCCATTCGTTCGCTGTGCGGTTGCGGAATTGCGTTAGCTAAGAACTAACAATCCGCAACCGATGCGGTAGCCCGTTCCTGCACGCCAACTGACGTGGCGAGTTCCAGTCGACGTGGCGGATCCAGATCGCCTTCGGGTCAAAATCACTTCGTCGGCAGGACGGCTTTGTAATCTTCAGAAACACAGTCGTCGGCGGACGCCGCGCGTCGCCGGTCGATGATCTCGTTGTGCCTGATCGTGAGCCGATAGGTTTGGCGCCGGAGCGCGGCGCCGCTCACCGAGATGATTCCGGCCCGCACGCAGGCGGTCCATGTATCGCCGGCATCGGTCTGTCGGGCGGATGTGGCCTCGAGATCGCGCGGCAGCGTCGTTGCGACGAAGATCATGTCGAGATTCTTGCGCACCAGAAGTGCGACATCCGGCGCGGCTTCGGGCTGCGGCGGCGCGGGCGCCTTGGCGCGCATGAAGGCCGGCAGGCGCGCATTGCTGTCGGCGGCGCAGCCGGCCAGAAGCAGGGCCGAGAGCAGCCCCACCTGTGACGCAATCCGCCGCATGTCTCATCGCCCCCATTGCGGCGCGCACGCTAGCCAGCGATCGCGGCATTGCTACGGGGATCTCGTGCAGCAACGATGTCCGGCCGCGGGCGGATGCAGCAAGGGCGCGAACGGCGCTGGCCGTGCGGCATCGTGCTCACCGGATTGTGCCCGTCGGGATGAACCGGGTCACGAACCGGCCCGACCAACAGGCACGCCATGAGCAGATTGGAGGTCCCATGTTTCGGCACGCTCTCAGGGCTGCATTGCTCGCCGGCGGCCTGTTTGCTGGCCTCACTCCCGCATTGGCCGAAACCAGCAGGCTGGCGCTGGTGATCGGGCAGTCGGCCTATCGTTCGGTGACGCCGCTGCCGAATCCCGCCAACGACGCCAAGGTCATGGCGCAGATGCTGGGGGAGGCGGGGTTCGAGGTGACGACGGCCGCCGATCTGTCGCAGCGGGACCTCAACAGGGAGGTGGGCGACTTTGCCGCCAAGATTGCGGCCAAGGGACCCGACACGGTCGCGCTGGTGTTCTATGCCGGCCACGGCCTGCAGATCGATGGCGAGAACTATCTCGTGCCCGTCGACGTGGATCCGCGACGTGAAGCCGACATTCCGCTGCAGGCCGTGCGTCTCAACGATCTCCTGAACACGTTGAATTCTGTGCCGAGCCGGATGCGCATCCTGCTGCTCGATGCCTGCCGCAACAATCCGTTTCCTGCCATCAGTCAGAACGCGGGCCGCGGCCTTGCGCTGGTGGACACCAAGACCGGAGCACCGGGCACGTTCCTGTCCTACTCGACCTCGCCTGGCGCAGAAGCCGAGGATGGCACCGGCGCCAACAGCCCCTACACCACGGCGCTGCTGCAGGCGGTGCGGGAACCGGGCCTTCCGATCGAGCAGGCGTTCAAGCGCGTGCGTGTCGCGGTGAACAAGGTCACCGAGGGTCGGCAGACGCCGTGGGATTCGTCGTCCTTGACGGAGGATTTTCGCTTCGTGGTGTCGGCGGATGCGGGCGCTGCCAACGCCGGTCCGCGGCCGGTCGTCGCCAAGCGCAGCGTCGACGAATGGAAGCGCAACCTGCAGGGCAAGCCGATCGAGGCCGCCAACGAAATCATCGTTGGCGACGGCAGCGTCGAGGCGTATGAGGCCTTCGTGGCGCTCTACATCGCGCCGCCCTATGGCCCGCAGGCGCGCGAATGGCTCGACCTCCACAACAGGATGACAGCCTGGAACGAGGCGGTGCTGATCAATACGGTGGCGTCCTATCAGGGCTTTCTCGACCGCTATCCGAACAGCGACCTGACCCCGACCGCGCGCAAGCTGATCGAGCGCTTGCGCAACCGGCCTGTGGTGACGCCGGTGGTGGCGGCCGCCAACGCAGCGATCCCGGCCGCCGCTCCGGCAACCCCGCCGGTCGTGCCGGCCGTTGCCGCGGCTGGTCCCACCTGTCCATGCTCGCAGACGCCTCCGCCGGGCCGGAAGTCCGAGACGCAGAAGCGGGTCGAAGAGAAGCCGGCCCGAAAGCGCGACGAGGATCCGCCCAGGCGCGCCAGCCGCACACCCCGTCGCGACCCAGATGATGTCGTCGTCTATGCGCCGCCGCCTCCGCCGCGCGAGTATTATGGACCGCCGGTGCGCGTGGCGCCGCCGGTCAGTATCGGGATCGGCATCGGCGGTGGCTATGGCGGTGGTTATGGGCGGGCTCCGCAGAGCTATCCGACACGGCGTGGTTACGGCTACTGAAGCTCGCTGACCTCTGCGCATCGATGTGGCCGTCCGCAGGGGCGGCCACTGACGTTTGAGAGGTTCGTTCGGGTCATCCGCTCGGTTCCGCCATCCGTCATCGCCCACCACCACTCGTCCCGCGGATGCCGCCGCCCGTCCCATCCCGCTCGATCCGCCTGCGAAGGCTGCTTTCATGGCCCGGCTGCGTCGCCTCGGATGCAGTTTGCGGGAGGAAGAGGTCCATGTCATTGCGTCGAGCGGGTGTTTGCGCGGTCGTCATCTGGAGCCAACTGATGGTGGTGCCGGCCGTCTCCTGGCAGCACTGGAGCGGCGATGCCGGTGGGACGCGGTTCTCTCCGCTGGCGCAGATCACGCCTTCCAATGTCGATCGGCTCGTGCCTGCCTGGGACTATCACACCGGGGATCTGCAGAGCCGGCCGCCCGCGGCCGCCTTGCGGACCAAGTTCGAGGCGACGCCGATCCTGGTCGAGGACAGCCTGGTGTTCTGCACGCCGTTCAACGAGGTGGTGGCGCTCGATCCCGGCACCGGCGTTCAGCGCTGGCGTTTCGATCCCAAGGTCGGCAACGGACGGCGCCCGGCCAATCGCTATGCCTGCCGCGGCGTTGCCTATTGGGTGGACGAGCGGGCGCCGGCCGGCGTGGCGTGCCGCAGCAGGTTGTTCATGGGCACGGTCGATGCCCGCCTGATCGCCCTCGATGCCCGGACAGGGCAGCCCTGCGCCGGCTTCGGAGCGGACGGTGAAGTGCGGATCGACATCGCCAAGGACCTGCTGTGGCCGGGCGAATTCCAGATCACCTCGGCGCCGGTGGCGAGCAGGGGTGTCGTGGTGGTCGGCTCATCGATCGGCGACAATGTGCGGGTCGATGCGCCCGAAGGCACGGTCCACGGCTTCGATGCGCGCACCGGCGAGCTGCGCTGGCGTTTCGATCCGCTGATCCATGACGGCATCGCGGCGGGACATGCGAACGTCTGGGCGCCGATGTCGGTCGACGAGGTGCGCGGCCTCGTGTTCCTTCCGACATCCTCGCCCAGTCCGGATTTCTTTGGCGGTGCGCGTCCGGGTGACAACAGGCACGCCGATTCCGTGGTCGCTCTGCGGATCGAAAGCGGCGAACTGGCCTGGTCGTTTCAGACCACGCATCACGACGTCTGGGACTACGATCTGCCGGCGCAGCCGACCCTGGCGCGGATCGAGACCGGGCAGGGTGCACGTGACGTCGTGATGCAGCCGACCAAGCAGGGTTTCGTGTTCGTGCTCGACCGCGACACCGGCGCGCCGATCTGGCCGGTGGAGGAGCGCGCGGTGCCGCAGGGCGCCGTCGAAGGTGAGGTTCTGTCGCCGACGCAGCCGTTCCCGACCCATGTGCCGCCGCTGCTGAATCAGCACTTCGAAGTGGGCGACATTTTTAGAGCCGTGCCGCGTGTCGTCGATTCCTCCTGTGACGATCAACTCGCGGCGTTGCGCAATGAGGGTCTCTACACGCCGCCGACGACCCGGGGCGCGTTGCTGTTTCCAATGACCGGAGGCGGCGTGAACTGGGGCGGCGTTGCGTTCGATCCCGTGCGCCAGATCCTCTACGCCAATGTCAGCCGCGCCATCCACATCGTCAGGCTGATCCCGCGCGCCGAAGCTGACCGGATGACGCCGCCGCGCGGTGTCGATTTCGGATTGCAGCGCGGGTCACCGTTCGCGGTGACGCGGGTGGTCGCCATGTCCAGGCTCGGCCTGTTGTGCAACCGACCGCCATGGGGCGAAATGGTCGCGGTCGATCTCAAGGCCGGCAGGATCCTGTGGCGCTCGACGGTCGGCACCACCGAGGATCGCGCGCCGCTCGGGCTGGCGTTCAAGTGGGGCACGCCGCTCGTCAACGGCGTCGTGGTCACGGGCGGCGGCCTCGTCTTCACCGGCGCGATGGATGCCTATCTGCGCGCCTTCGACGCTGTCTCAGGTCAGGAGCTCTGGCAGGGCCGGTTGCCGGCGCCGGGCATCGCCAATCCGATGACCTATGAATGGAAGGGCGAGCAATTCGTGGTGATCGCAGCGGGCGGCCATTCGGAGGCGGGCACATCGCTCGGCGACAGCGTCGTGGCGTTTCGGCTGGCGCGCGATGGCGAAGGGCCCTCGCTGTGGTCACGGACGATTGATCGTCCGGGCGGACGGTTCGCCGCCGGCGTCCTGCTCGCGGTCGGGGTGCTGGTCGGTCTGTTGGTGACGTTGTGGCGATGGCGCCTGCGGCGGGTCTAGCCCGCCGCGCCGCTATCAGTCGAATGCCACGCCGATCCGCTTGTCGTGGCTCCAGACTGCGTGGCAGCGCCGCGTGAACTTGTCGGCCGGGATCACCAGCGTGAAGGCTTCGGGCAGACCGACCGGGCTGACCACCTCGACCCTGGCGCCAGTGTCGGACATGTTGCGGACCATGCAATCGACCGCGCCGCCGCCGTCGAATGCCAGCCTGCCCTGCTTCAGCACCCGATGCCTCGGTGCAATGCGCTTGTCACTCGTCTCGCTCATGGCCTGTAACCCGGTGCCGAATGGCGTCACCTTTCGCGTCAAAAGCACCTAAAATAAATCAGTCTCGCGTTTCGATCAGATGAATCCGGCCTGCGAAGCCCGGGCCGTCGCCTTCATGTTTCGTTAACCCCCCCCGCCGGGCCGCGGATCAGAGAGGCCGCAGATCAGAGCATCGCGAAGGCGCTCGACACCATGGCCACCGGCTTGCCATCGCTGGCGCTGGTCAGTGTGACCCGCCCGAAGCTCATGGTGCGGCCCATCCGCACCACGCGCGCATCCGCCAGGACGTCAGCGGAGGCAACGGCGCGCATGAAATGCGTGGTCTGGTCGACAGTGGTCATCGGCCGGTAGCCGCCACTCGCGGTGACCATCCCGATCACCATCGCGGTATCGGCAAAGGCCATCAGCGCCTGGCCGCAGACGACGCCATTGTCGCGGCAGAGCCGCGGCGAGAACGGCATGCGCAGGATGGCGCCGGCTTCGCCCTGCGCAGACGGCGCGATGTCCTCGACGATCAAGCCAAGATCCTTGATCCAGGGCGCGAACACGTCATCGAGGATGCGCCTCGCGTCGTCGGTGGTGAAGTTCAGGGTCTCGTTCGGCACGCGCGGAGGTCCTTCCATGATCGTGTCATCGATTTGTCTTGGCATCGACTTGCCTCGACGCGATCGGCGGAGCCGCCGGAATGTTGCCGCAGAGCGGCGGCTTGAAAAGGCCGGAGTTGGAAAACTATGATGAGGGCACACCGTGGAACAGACGGCAGGTGCGCGCAGACGATGCGGCCGTGAACATCCCGACCTGTGGTCCACCGTTCCGGCACAGTGCCGCGGGCTTGGCGCATGGCGAAGCGATGGTATAAGGCGCCTATACCGGGGAGTAACCAATGAAGAAGCTGATCGTGACGATGGCGGTCGCCGTGCTGGCCGGCTGGGCGGTTCCCGCAATGGCGCAGATGCCCAACATCAACCTTCTCGCCGACGGTCCCTCCAAGTCGCCCGAGGAGAAAGAGGCCGAAGCGGCGCGGGAGCAGGCCTACAAGGACACCATGCGCAAGATTCCGGACGCCAAGACGAGCGCCGATCCCTGGGGCAACGTCCGGGCGGCGGAGCAGCCCAAGGCGGCGCCTGCCATGAAGACCACCGCGGCCAAGAAGCCGAAGGCTGTCGGCAGCACCAACTGAGATTTATCGCGTTCGGGTCGGCGGGCTCTGATCCTCCCGGGCCCGCTTGCCTGATTGCGGACTCGGATTCCTCGCGGCCCCGTCTATATTGACGGTGTGGCAGCGCGTTGGAGTTCGTCGATGGGGATGCGTCCTCGAGACATGGCCAGCCGGATGGCGGCCCGGCGCCAGAAGAAGAGCGTGGGCCCGGTTCGCGACGGCTACGTTCGTGACACGTTCACGCTGCCGCGCGAGCAAGCGCGCGCCAAGGCCCGCGATTATCTGACCCGCTATCCCAAGGCCGGCTACATGAGCGCCGTCGAAAGCTGGCGCGAGCTTCCCGATGGGGCCATCGAGTTCACGATGCGGCGGCTTCCCAGCGCCGATTGAATCATTCCGGCTAGCGCCTCATTCCTTCTCGCCAAGAAGCTTGCGCGTGTCGCGATTGATGAAATGAAGCCGCGTGCAGGCCTTGCAGACCACGGTTTCATAGGCGTACGCGGGATCGCCGGGCTTCGGCTCTTCCAGCCAATGCTGCACGTTCATCCCCGTTCGCGGACATTTGAAGATCAGATTACCCATACAAATTTAAATGTCTGCCAGGATGCAGACAGGCATTTTGATCTGGATCAAGCTCGGCTGGCGAAATGACGCGCAGTCACCTCGCCGGCCACAGGCTTCGGTTGTGGTTCTCGTCGGTGACGATCTACAAGAGGTGTGGCGAGCCGTCAGGCCTGATCCAGCGACTCGGCGACGATCCGGATGCGGAAGACCGGCTGCCGTGCCTCGTCGAGCAGCTCCATCTGCCATTCGGAGTTTTCGGCGAGCTTGCGCGAGATGCTGCTGGCCATGTCGGCACAGACGGTGGTCATCTCTTTCCAGGCTGCGTTGCGGTCGGCGCACTCGGTCCCATACTCGGACGCGCCTGAGAAGTGGCCGTTACGGATACGAAAGAAATAGAGCGGCATTGCCAAAACCGGTGAGCCCTGACCGCCCCAGGCCGCTGGGTTTGATGTACGCATCGCAAATGGAAGCGCAAAACCCCCTCGGATCAATTCCGGTAAAATACGGTCGGTCGCGCTGTCCGTTGAGCTGATTGCCGTTGAGGATGTGCGGCGCAATCGGACGGATTGCAGGCCAACGAATGAGCCTCGGACCGCCGCGGTCCGAGGCTCGGCGTCAACGTCGTAGCTTCCCAGCGAGGGCAGTTCGGCAATGACGTAGTTAGACTAGTGCGAAACTAGTAGGCGTGCCTTGCGTCAGATCAAGGTTGCCATCTCGATCAATCGCCGTGGGACGCGCGCCTAGCTGTGATCGAAGATCCGTTCCGGCACGACTGTCAGTCGGTAGGCGATCTGCGTCGCGCCGTCGACCATTTCCAAGAGTTCATCGCAAGCCGGACAACGCCTCTCTCCCGCGGCGCCTTGCTGCGAGTGAAGCTCGATCCTTTGAAGGCCGGCCCTGCAGGACGGGCACGTCACGTCATCTCTTGTCATCGCCAATATGAAGCGCAACGCAAGCGATCCGTTCCTCGACATCACGACAATGACGGGGGGATGCATCCCGAGCGGAGCTATCAACGTCGAAAGCCCCGGACGTCGTCCGGGGCTTTCTTTCGGCGCGGATGGTTTCAGGGCCGTGCGCCTACGGGTGACGGAGCCTGCAAATGTTGTAGCAGGCAGGCTGCAAGGGATCGGTCGACGGCACACCACGGGCGATACACCAAAGGCGATACACCACTGACAATGTGCGGCGACCATCATCGCAACGAACAAACAAATCCGGGGCTGATCAAAAATTTGCTCAGACGTACGACAACCATGATTCTATAACGCAACCCAAAGTTTATGACAATGGTTTGTGGCTTGAAGATGTCGTGAGCGCCGCGTGCTGCGTGATGCGGATCACGCCGGCTTCCATTCGGCCCACTCATTCGCCCGGTCATAGGGGGCTGCGCGAACGGCTCTCGTGGCTCCCTCTGGCATGGCACGAGACAGCGTCCTGGCGGGCGCCGTTTCATCTGTCGCTCGTCATATGGCGGCCGTCGAGCTGTTCGCGCGCCGGCCATTGCTCCGGTCGGAACGCAGGGTGCCATTCCGCCTCAGAAAGCCGCGGCAGATCCGCGGACGCTTCTGTTGCGGAACTTCTGGCCGGACACAGCTTGCGCGCGGCCGAGCATTGCATGCGCATCTGCATCGAAACCGTGCGCCTGCACGCACGATGAGCCGAACAAAAGCAGAAGAGGCGAGGGAACTTCGTTCCTGTCAGGAGAACCCCGGAATGTGCGATCTACGCACGCGTGTAGGAGTTTGGTAGTTTCAAGGGAAAGACCTGACAAGCACGATCGGTCCAACGATTGCGGCGTTGAAGTCGGCGAGGTCTTCGCTGGGAATCCAGTGCTCGCGATGCTTGCGGCCGCCGGCCTCGCGCACCTCGTAGGTGTCGATGAAGCCTCGCAGGATCGCAAAGCGCAGCACGTGGCCGGCGCCGCTCGCCGGCACGTTCCAGTCCCGTGCGATCTTCACGGCATAGTCCTCGGTGAGCACCGGGTAGAAGATCGGCTGCTCAGGAAGGCGCGGCGGAAACGCACGCATGCCCGACGCCTCGATCAAGGCAAGCTCCTTTGGGCCGACGGGGCGCCACAACGTGAGGGTCTGTTCCTTGTTGGATCCGGTCATGCTGGTGCCGAAAATTGGAAGCGGTGTGCGAGGCTCATAGAGAACGACCAACAGGATGATGGGGCACGGCCGGGACGACACTAACAACTTATAATTGAGTTGATGTCTGCCGCAGGCGCGGTGGGCGAGGTTGGAGCGCTCGGACAGGCTGGTCATCATCCGCGCGATCGCCGGTCGGCGGCTGCGCCGCTCGCGCACATGGCTTCCGCCTCCAGCCGGATCAGGATCCTTTCGCGGTCGCCGTCATCCAGCACCCCGTACTTCGCTTCTGGGCGCGCTGATCGGGCGGCGCTCCCTCGCTGCTGCTCGGTGGACTGCGCGCCGGCCCCCGAGTGGCAGGCGTGTCCCCGCGGTTGTCAGGGGGGCTGAGAGCGATGATTGTTGGGAAGAACATATTGCGAACAAAGAACGGATGGAGTACATTCACCTCAAGATTGCTGGCCGACCTCGTTAACCGTTTGTCCATCTCGCGAATCCCCGCCATAAGGAGCGCCAATGTCCGCCACCGCCCTGCGTATCGTCGAAGGTTCCTCAATGGATAAGAGTAAGGCGCTCTCTGCTGCGCTGTCCCAGATCGAACGTCAGTTCGGCAAGGGTTCGGTGATGAAGCTGGGCAAGAACGACCGTTCGATGGATGTCGAGACGGTGTCGACCGGCTCGCTCGGGCTCGACATCGCGTTGGGGATCGGCGGGCTGCCAAAAGGGCGGGTGGTCGAGATCTACGGGCCGGAATCATCGGGCAAGACCACCCTGGCGTTGCACACGGTGGCCGAGGCGCAGAAGAAGGGCGGCATCTGCGCCTTCATCGATGCCGAGCACGCGCTCGATCCGGTCTATGCGCGCAAGCTGGGCGTCAACATCGACGAGCTGCTGATCTCGCAGCCGGATACGGGTGAGCAGGCGCTGGAAATCTGCGACACGCTGGTGCGTTCGGGGGCGGTCGACGTGCTGGTCGTCGACTCCGTCGCGGCGCTGGTGCCCAAGGCCGAGCTCGAGGGTGAGATGGGCGAGTCGCTGCCGGGCCTGCAGGCCCGCCTGATGAGCCAAGCGCTGCGCAAGCTGACCGCTTCCATCAACAAATCCCACACCATGGTGATCTTCATCAACCAGATCCGCATGAAGATCGGTGTGATGTATGGCTCGCCGGAAACCACCACGGGCGGCAACGCGCTGAAGTTCTATGCCTCGGTGCGCCTCGACATCCGTCGCATCGGCGCGATCAAGGAGCGCGATGAGGTGATCGGCAACACCACCCGCGTCAAGGTGGTGAAGAACAAGCTGGCGCCGCCGTTCAAGCAGGTCGAGTTCGACATCATGTATGGCGAGGGCGTGTCCAAGATGGGCGAGATCCTCGATCTCGGCGTCAAGGCCGGCATCGTCGAGAAGTCCGGCGCCTGGTTCTCCTACGATAGCCAGCGTCTCGGGCAGGGACGCGAGAATTCGAAATCGTTCCTCAAGGCCAATCCGGACATGACTGCCAAGATCGAAGCCGCGATCCGCCAGAACTCCGGCCTGATCGCCGAGCAGATCCTGGCCGGCAATGCCGAGCGCGACGCCGACGGTGAGGAGCCGGCGGAAGAGTAGGGGTACGGCGGCGGCGGGCGCCGTGGACGTTGAGTTGTCGACGTTCCAGCGCCCGTTTGCAGATGTGTGGTGCTCTACCGAAATCTGCGGCTGCATTCCCGAATGCAGCGAGAATGCGTCTCTGAGCGCCGGATACGATCTTCAACGCGAATAGCTGAAGGCGTGCACGCGGACGAGCGGACCGGATCCGCACGGCGGCACCGAGACTTCCGACGCCGATCCTGGGCGCCGGGAGCCGATCGCGAATATGTTGATAGCGCCTTGAGCCAATCGGGCCGTGCCGGAGCCAACAGCATGACGCGTTTGATTCTAGCGGCCGATGATCCGAGCGCCGGAGCGCTTCGGAGGGGCGGCTTTGCCGACCTGGTGGTGCCAATTCTCCATCGTTTCGTGTGGGGACCGCTGCCATCCGATGCCGAATTATCGGCGTATCTCGTCCAGCGCACCACGCGACGGAAGCGGGGGCATTGGTTGGATTTCGCCTCGCGTAGCGACGTCATGGCGGCCGGCGGGCGGAGTCACAGTTTTCTCGAACTTGTTGACCGCTGCGATAGCGTCGAGCTGTGGATGGGAACCCGTCCGAACGACCAGTTGGTGCTGATCTGGCTCTTGGATTATCTGCGCCATCACGCGGAGATCGCGACGAAGATCGTATTGCGGCATGTCGATGTACCGCTATTCGATGCCCCGGCCGGGCGACTCGCCGGTCGGACCATTGCCGGCGTAGAGCTCGCACGTGAGCATCTCGACCTGGGTCATCTGGCATGGCGGGCGTTTCGGGCGCCGACGCCGCAAGCCTGGTTCGATCTGTTGAAGCAGGATCTCAGTGCACTGCCGCAGCTTCGCCGCTGCGTGCAGGAGATGCTCGATGAGCTTCCCGGTGTTGCGACGGGCCTCGGAGCATCGGAGCTAAGAATCCTCGAATTGCTGTCAGCCGGCTATCAGCACCCATTCGACCTGTTGCCGCATCATCAGGATCGCTTTCAACGGCGCGTCTATGACTATTGGGAAGGAGGCACGTTGCTCGACGGTCTGGCGCTCGCGCCGGTGCCTGCAATTTCGGGCCTCGCCGAATCGCCATTCTCGGTCGAGATGCACGACAGCCGTGAACGCCTCGAGCGCTACAGGGCCAGCACGCTGTCGCTGACACCGCTCGGCAAGGCAATCCTCGCCGGCGAGGAGGATTTCAGCAGCCATAATCCGATCTGGCGCTGGTGGGGCGGCACCGAATTGATCAACGCCAATCTCTGGCGTTGGCATGCGGTGCTCATCGCTCCGGATCATGGCACGCCTCACGTCATTGATTGTCGCGAGCCGTGGCGCCCGATCCCTTGGAGCATGCGTGAGGAGGCTTACTCCGCCGCCTGGGCGTAGTCGGCCACCGGCGGGCATGAGCACACCAGATTGCGGTCGCCGTAGACGTTGTCGACGCGGCCGACCGGGCACCAGTACTTGTCGGTGCGCGAGGTGCCCGCGGGGAAGCAGCCCTCGCTGCGCCGGTAGGCCCTGTTCCAATCGTCGTCGGCGATGTCATGCACCGTGTGCGGCGCGTGGCGGAGCGGCGAGGCCTCGATTCCGAAGCGGCCCTGCTCGACCTCGGCGATCTCCTGGCGGATCGCGATCATAGCGTCGCAGAAGCGGTCGAGCTCCGCCTTGGACTCCGATTCCGTCGGCTCGATCATCAAGGTGCCCGCCACCGGGAAGCTCATGGTCGGCGCATGGAAGCCGTAGTCGATCAGCCGCTTGGCGATGTCGTCGACGGTGACGCCGCTGCTCTGCTTGAGCGGCCGCGGATCGATGATGCATTCATGCGCGACGCGGCCGCGCTCGTTGCGGTAGAGCACCGGAAAATGCGCATCGAGCCGCGCCGCGACGTAGTTGGCATTGAGGATCGCGATCTCGGTGGCGCGGGTCAGGCCGTCGCCGCCCATCAGCAGCATGTAGATGTAGGAGATGGTCAGGATCGAGGCGGAGCCATACGGCGCCGCCGAGACCGGCCCGATCGGATGCGCGCTCGCGCCATCGGTCGCAGGGTGACCGGGCAGGAAGGGCGCCAGATGCGCCTTCACGCCGATCGGCCCCATGCCCGGGCCGCCGCCGCCATGCGGAATGCAGAACGTCTTGTGCAGGTTGAAATGGCTGACATCGGCGCCGTAATCGCCGGGTCTGGAGAGGCCGACCTGCGCATTGAGGTTGGCGCCGTCGAGATAGACCTGTCCGCCGTGGGCATGGACGATGTCGCAGATGTCGCGGATGTGCTCCTCGAACACGCCATGCGTCGAGGGATAGGTGATCATGATGGCGGCGAGCTTGGCGCTATGCGCTTCCGCCTTGGCCTTGAGATCGGCCAGATCGACATTGCCGCCTGCATCGCAGCCGACCACGACCACCTCCATGCCGGCCATGTGCGCCGAGGCCGGGTTGGTGCCGTGGGCGGAGGAAGGTATCAGGCAGATGGTGCGATGGCCCTCGCCGCGGGCGGCGTAGTAGCCGCGGATCGCCAGGAGGCCGGCATATTCGCCCTGCGCGCCCGAGTTCGGCTGCAGCGACACGGCATCATAGCCGGAGATCCGGCACAGCCAGTCGGTCAGATCGGCGAACATCGTGTGATAGCCGGCCGCCTGCGCGCGCGGCACGAACGGGTGCAGGCTGGAAAATTCCGGCCACGTCAGCGGGATCATCTCGGTGGTCGCGTTCAGCTTCATCGTGCAGGAGCCGAGCGGGATCATCGCACGATCGAGCGCGAGATCGCGGTCCGCGAGCTTGCGCAGGTAGCGCAGCATCTCGGTCTCGGAGCGATGCGCGTGGAACACCGGATGGGTCAGGTACGGCCGCTGCCGCTTGAGCTCGGCCGGCAGCGCCTCGCGCGCTTCCGCCTCGATCGCCGTGTAGGAGAGGTCGCCGCCGAATGCGCGCCAGACGGCTTCGACGATATCGGCCGTCGTGGTCTCGTCTAGCGCGATCCGCAGCCTGCTGCCGTCGCGGCCGAGATTGATCCGCTCGCCTTCCGCGAGGGCGATGATCGAATCGGACTTGGCGCCGGCCTCGACGGTGACCGTGTCGAAGAAGGTCTCGCTTTCCGGCGCAAAGCCGAGCTTGCGCAGCCCTGCAGCCAGCACCGCGGTCCGCCAATGCGCGGTGCGGGCGATCGCCTTCAGCCCGTCGGGGCCATGATAGACGGCATACATCGCAGCGATCACCGCCAGCAGCACCTGCGCGGTACAGATGTTCGACGTTGCCTTCTCGCGGCGGATGTGCTGCTCGCGGGTCTGCAGCGCCAGCCGATAGGCGGGGGCACCGCGCGAATCGACGGACAGGCCGACGATGCGGCCGGGCAGCGAGCGCTTCAGCGCATCGCGTACCGCCATGTAGGCGGCATGCGGTCCGCCATAGCCCATCGGCACGCCGAAGCGCTGCGCCGAGCCGATCGCGATGTCGGCACCGAGCTCGCCCGGCGAGGCGATCAATGTCAGCGCCAGCAGGTCGGCAGCGAGGATCGCGAGCGCGCCCTTGTCGTGCAGCCGGGCGATCGCGGGGCGCGGATCGCGCAGCGCGCCCGTCGTATCCGGATATTGCAGCAGGCCGCCGAACACCTCGGCGCTGTCCAGATCCTTGGCCGGGTCGCCGACGATCAGCTGCCAGCCGAGCGGCTCGGCGCGGGTGCGCAGCACCGCCAGCGTCTGCGGGTGGACATCCTGATCGACGAAGAACGCCTTGGTCTTGGTCCGTGCCGACCGCTCGGCCAGCGCCATGGCCTCCGCCGCCGCCGTGGCTTCGTCCAGCAGCGAGGCATTGGCGACGTCGAGCCCGGTGAGATCGCAGATCATGGTCTGGAAGTTGAACAGCGCCTCCAGCCGGCCCTGGCTGATCTCCGGCTGATAGGGCGTATAGGCCGTGTACCAGGCCGGGTTCTCCAGGATGTTGCGCTGGATCACCGCCGGCATCAGCGTGCCGGAATAGCCTTGGCCGATCAGCGAGGTGAAGACCTGATTCCGCGCCGCCAGTGCGCGCATATGCGACAACGCTTCGGGCTCGCTCAGCGCCGGCTCGAGGGTGAGCGGCGCCGTCTGCCGGATCGTGCCGGGTAGCGTCTGCGCCATCAGCTCCGCCACGCTCTTGGCGCCGACGGTCTCCAGCATCGCCGCGACGTCGCGCGGCGAGGGACCGATATGGCGGCGGGCGAAGCTGGTGGCGGCATCATCGAGCGGCTTGAGCGGCGTGGTCATGAGCAAATCCTCTATGCCTCGTCATGCCCCGCGACGGCGGGGCATCCAGTAAACATCGATGGTGAGATCAGGCGGAGAGAGCGCGGCGTAGTGGATCGCCCGGTCGAGCCGGGCGATGACAGTGGTGAGTATCGCCGCACCGCACGTCTCACGCCGTATGCGCCTTGTAGGCGGCCTCATCCATCAGGCCGCCGAGCTCGCCCCGGTCGGCGATCTTGAGCTTGAAGAACCAGGCCTTGCCGCCGGCGTCGGTGTTGACGAGCGCAGGCTCGTCGACGATCGCCTGGTTGACCTCGACCACCTCGCCGCTGATCGGCGCGTAGACGTCGGAGGCGGCCTTGACCGACTCGACCACGGCCGCAGCTTCCGACTTCTCCAGCGCGCGGCCGACCTGCGGCAGCTCCACGAACACGACGTCACCGAGCTGGGCCTGCGCATAGTCGGTGATGCCGATGGTGGCTGTGTCGCCATCGATGCTGAGCCATTCATGGTCGGAGGTGTAGAGCGTGGTCATGGACGTCCTTCAGCGCTTGTAGGTGTTGGGAACGAAGGGCATGGCGGCGACGCGCAGCGGCAGGCGCTGGCCGCGCACATCGGCGAACAGCCGGGTGTCGATTGCGGAGAGGGCGGTCGGCACGTAGCCCATGGCGACCGGCGCATTCAGCGTCGGTCCGAAGCCACCGGAGGTGACCTGGCCGATCGGCTCGGCCGAGTCGGCGCTCGCGAACAGCGGCGCGCCCTCGCGCACCGGTGCGCGGCCCTCGGGCCTGAAGCCAACGCGGCGGCGTGTCGCACCGCCATCGAACTGCACCAGGATCCTGTCGGCGCCGGGGAAGCCGCCAGCACGCGCGCCGCCGGTGCGGCGGACCTTCTGCACCGACCATTCCAGCGCGGCCTCGACCGGCGTCGTCGTCGTGTCGATGTCATGGCCGTAGAGGCAGAGCCCGGCCTCGAGCCGCAGGCTGTCGCGGGCGCCCAGCCCGATCGGCAGCACGTCGTTGTCGGACAGCAGCGCTTCGGCGAGCTGCTCGGCCTTGGCGGCGGGAACGGAGATCTCGTAGCCGTCCTCGCCGGTATAGCCGGAGCGGGAGACGTAGCAGGCGAGCCCGTCGACCATGCGCGGGCCGGCGTCCATGAACCGCATGCCCTCGGCCTCTGCGTAGAATTTCGCCAGCACGCTCGCAGCCTTCGGCCCCTGCAGCGCCAGCAGCGCGCGGTCGGTCAGCGGCTGCACGTCACAAACGTCGGACAGCCCGTCGCGCAGCAGCTTGATGTCAGCGTCCTTGCAGGCGGCGTTGACCACCAGCACCAGGTGCTCGCCGAAATTTGCCACCATCAGGTCGTCGAGAATGCCGCCGTCGGCGTTGGTGAACTGGGCATAGCGCTGCCGGCCTGCCGGGATGCCGATGATGTCCTGCGGCACCAGCCGCTCGAGCGCGGCTGCGGCGTCGGCGACCTTGCCGGATTTCGGCACCAGCGCGACCTGGCCCATGTGGGACACGTCGAAAAGTCCGGCCGCGCTGCGGGTATGGAGGTGTTCCTTGAGCACGCCGGGGGCGTACTGCACCGGCATCTCATAGCCTGCGAAGGGCACCATCTTGCCGCCAAGGCTGACATGCAGCGCATGGAGCGGCGTTCGCTTCAAAGAAAGGGGGGCAGCCGGTTCAGCCATCGATCAGGGGTCCTCGCGCGGTTCCTCGGGACCAGTCCCGAAAAACGCCACCGAAGCCCCATCTGTCGCTGTGCCTGAGAGTATTATCCCGTCGGCGGACGCGGTCCGGTCAAAGCCCGGCCAGCGTCTCTTTCCAGATGCAGTTGCAGTCGCGAGGGTCCTTTTGCCTGAGAGTTTCCGGGGCGGTTGCTCCTTCGGCGCCGACCCTTGAAGTTCAACCAGAACCTCAGAAGACCGGTCTCTCCCGACGCGACTGTCGTCTATGTCCCGGACCAAACACCAGCCCGCGCAGGCTGTCAACGCGTCACTCGGGCTTTCAACCAGCTTTAGGAGCCGTGCAGCAAGCCCATGATGTTTCTGCACAGTTTCTGGACACGCGAAGTCCCCTTGTCTAAAAGCATCACCGCCGAATTCCCGGACTTCTTCGATTGGATTGCTATGAGCGGCGTCAACGAGATCAGGTCGACCTTCCTCAACTTCTTCGCCGCGAACGGCCACGAGATCGTGCCGTCCTCGCCGCTCGTGCCGCGCAACGACCCGACCCTGATGTTCACGAACGCCGGCATGGTGCAGTTCAAGAACGTCTTCACCGGCGTCGAGAAGCGCGCTTACAACCGCGCCACGACGTCGCAGAAATGCGTGCGCGCCGGCGGCAAGCACAACGACCTCGACAATGTCGGCTACACCGCCCGGCATCACACCTTCTTCGAGATGCTCGGCAACTTCTCGTTCGGCGACTATTTCAAGGAGAACGCCATCGAGCTCGCCTGGAAGCTCGTCACCAAGGAGTTCGGCCTCCCGAAGGACAAGCTGACCGCGACCGTCTACATCGATGACGACGAAGCGTTCGGCCTCTGGAAGAAGATTGCCGGTCTGCCGGAATCCCGCATCATCCGGATCGCCGGCTCGGACAATTTCTGGCAGATGGGCGACACCGGCCCGTGCGGCCCGTGCTCGGAGATCTTCTACGACCACGGCGACAAGATCTGGGGCGGCCCGCCCGGCTCGCCGGAGGCCGATGGCGATCGCTTCATCGAGATCTGGAACCTCGTGTTCATGCAATACGAGCAGCTCGAGGGCGGGGTCCGCAATCCGCTGCCGAAGCCGTCGATCGACACCGGGGCGGGCCTGGAGCGCGTTGCCGCCGTGCTGCAGGGCAAGCACGACAATTACGACATCGACCTGTTCGTCGCCCTGATCCGCGCCATCGCCGACCTCACCAATGCCGACCCGCAGGGCCCGCAGAAGGCGTCGCTCCGCGTCATCGCCGATCATCTCCGCGCCTCGTCGTTCCTGATCTCCGACGGCGTGCTGCCGTCGAACGAAGGCCGCGGCTATGTGCTGCGCCGGATCATGCGCCGCGCGATGCGCCACGCCCAGTTGCTCGGCGCCCGCGAGCCCTTGATGCACAAGCTGGTCGGTACGCTCTCCCGCGAGATGGGCCAGGCCTATCCGGAGCTGATCCGCGCCGAGGCGCTCATCAAGGAGACGCTGCGACTCGAAGAGACCCGCTTCCGCAAGACCCTGGAGCGCGGGCTGGCCATCCTCGACGAGAAGTCTGCCACTCTGAAGAAGGGCGACATGTTCGACGGCGACGTCGCCTTCACGCTGTACGACACCTACGGCTTCCCGCTCGATCTCACCCAGGACGCGCTGAAGTCGCGCGGCATCAGCGTCGACCAGGCTTCCTTCACCGACGCCATGGACCGCCAGCGCGCCAAGGCGCGCGCGGCCTGGGCCGGCTCCGGCGAGGCTGCGACCGAGACCGTCTGGTTCCCGCTGCGCGAGAAGCTCGGCGCCACCGAGTTCCTCGGCTATGAGACCGAGACCGCCGAAGGCGCAGTGACCGCGCTGGTCAAGGACGGCGCCGAGGTCGAGAGCCTCAAGTCCGGCGAGAGCGGCGTCATCGTGCTCAACCAGACCCCGTTCTACGGCGAATCCGGCGGCCAGGTCGGCGACACCGGCCTCATGACCGGCGACGGCGTCCGCGTCCGCATCACCGACACCCAGAAGAAGGCCGGCGACCTGTTCGCGCATATCGGCACGGTAGAGCAGGGTACGCTCAAGCTCGGCTCCGCGCTGCAACTCGACGTCGATCACGGCAGGCGCTCGGCGATCCGCGCCAACCATTCGGCGACCCATATCCTGCACGAGGCGCTGCGCCAGGTGCTCGGCGACCACATCGCCCAGCGCGGCTCGCTGGTCTCGCCCGACCGCCTGCGCTTCGACTTCGTCCATCCGAAGCCGATCACCCCGGAGGAGCTCGCCCGCGTCGAGGACATCGCCAACGACGTCGTGCTGGAGAATGCCGAGGTCACGACCCGCCTGATGGGGCTGGACGATGCGCGCGAGGCCGGTGCCCGCGCGCTGTTCGGCGAGAAATATGGCGACGAGGTCCGCGTCGTCTCGATGGGCAACGTCGCGCGCGAGCAGGGCTCGAACGCGATGGGCTGGTCGGTCGAGCTGTGCGGCGGCACCCATGTCAGGCGCACCGGCGACATCGGCCTGATCGCGGTGACCTCCGAGAGCGCGGTGGCGTCCGGCGTCCGCCGCATCGAGGCGCTGACCGCTCGCGGCGCCCGCGCGCATGCCAACCACAATCTGTCGCTCGCCAAGGCCGCCGCGGCCGAGCTGCGCACCACGGTCGAGGACGTACCGGCGCGCATCACCGCGCTGATGGAGGAACGCAAGAAGCTCGAGCGTGAGCTGTCGGATGCGCGCAGGAAGCTCGCGATGGGCGGCGGCCAGGAGACCGGCAACGGCGCTCCCGCCGGGATCCGCGACGTCGGCGGCATCAAGCTGATGGCCCGCGCCGTCTCGGGCATCGAGATGAAGGATCTCAAGTCGCTGGCCGACGAGGCCAAGAAGCAGCTCGGCTCGGGTGTCGCCGCCATCGTCGGCGTCACCGAGGACGGCAAGGCCGGCGTCGTGGTCGGCGTCACCGCCGATCTCACATCGCGTTTCAATGCGGTCGACCTCGTGCGCGCCGCGTCCGAGGCGTTGGGCGGCAAGGGCGGCGGTGGCCGTCCCGACATGGCCCAGGCCGGCGGCCCCGACGGCGGCAAGGCGGAGGCCGCGCTGGCCGCGATCGAGAGCGCGATCGGCAAGGCCGGCTGATGGTGCCGCCGCTCGGGCCGGGCGAGAGCGTTCGCGATCCCGATCTGCGCGACCGGCTGTACGAGCTGCTCGAGCACGACCATCTGCCGAGCACGCACGGCTCGCGCGTCGTCCAGTTCATCGTGCTCGTCATCACGCTCGACGTGCTGGCGGTGGTGCTGGCATCGGACCCGGACATCGCGGCCGCCATTGGCGGACTGCTGCGCGCGATCAAGATCGGCGCGCTGATCGTCTTTGCCGCGGAGTATGTCGCCCGTCTCTGGAGCGTCGCCGGCCACATGCCGCGGCGGCAGTCGCCGCGCCAGGATCGCTTCGCTTACGCCTTCTCCGCGCTCGGCGTCGTCGACCTCCTGTCCTTCGTGCCGGCCGCGATTGCGCTCGTGCTTGGCGACCGCAGCCTGGAAGCGGTGTGCATCGTGCTGCCGTTCCTCAAGCTGGTGCGCTATTCGCCGGCGCTGCGCTCGCTGCTGTCGGCGGTGCAGGCCGAGCGGCGCATCTTGATCGGCTGCCTCGTCATCCTGGCCGGCGCGGTGCTGCTGTTCGCCTCGCTGCTCTATGCGGTCGAGCGCGACGTCCAGCCGGACAAGTTCGGCACCATCCCGCATGCGATGTGGTGGGCGATCGTGACGCTCGGCACCGTCGGCTATGGCGACGTCGTGCCGGTGACGCCGCTCGGCCGCATCATCACGGTGTTCGCGATCATCTGGGGCTTTGCCATGATCGCGCTGCCGGTCGCGATCATCTCGACCGCGTTCGCCGAGGAGATCAAGCGGCGCGACTTCGTCGTCACCTGGGGCATGCTGGCGCGGGTGCCGCTGTTCTCGCATCTTTCGGCGTCCGAAATCGCCGACATCATGCGGCTGCTGCGCGCGCGCACGATCGAGTCCGGCGAGGTGCTGGTGCGGCGCGGCGATGCCGCCTCCTCGATGTATTTCATCACTGCCGGCGAGGTCGAGATCGAGCTGCCGACGCAATGCGTCAAGCTCGCCGACGGCACGTTCTTCGGCGAGATCGCGCTGCTGCATCGGACCAAGCGCTCGGGCACCGTGACGGCGACACGCAAGACCCGGCTGCTGGTGCTCGACGCGCAGGACTTCCACGCCTTGATCGCGCGGATGCCGGCGCTGGCCGCGCATGTCCGGACCATCGCCAAGGCGCGCATGGCCGATTCCGGCGACCTCGCCCTCGCCGAGCTGTCGCAGGCCGAGCACGACGACCAGACGGACGGGTAGGGGCGGCGCGCGGATTCCGTACGTCGTTGGCGACGGCAGGCGCAGAGCAGCCGCGCGTCTCATTCCATCTTCCAACGAGTCAAACAGCCGGGCGCGCGCGCACCATCCCGCGGCGCGATTGCACCCAGGAGATGCGGAAGACGTCCGCCCTCGATAGTGATGAGGGCGCAGGGAATGCCGGGTGAGGGCCTCACCCATGGCCCGCCTGCGAAAAAAATGCAGGCGGCAGGTACCACAGGCAAAGCCGGTTCATCCGGCATTCCCTGCGCGGCGGTTTTAACGCTTATACGCGATCTCCTCGGTGCACCGGGCTTGTTGGCCACCGTGCGCGACGACGCGCTTCTCGCTCGCCGCCGCGGGGACACCAGCTTCGGGGTGTCAGGACCACGCGACTTCACGTCCGCAAGCGCATCATTCGTCCGCGCATGAAGCGCGCTGATGCCCTCACGTCCACCGCATTGCCGGCCCAACGTTTCGTGACGACGCGTACGCCCCTCATCCGGACCGGAACGAAGGGAGAATAGGCATGGTTTGCTGATTTTCGGAAGCGTTTTATTTTTGCGCGAAGCTCTTGAAGCCGGAGATCGTCTTGAACCGGTTCGTGAAATCAGCCTTCAGTGTATCCAATTTTGGACCAGTCTGAAGAGCGATGTCACGCACTCCTGTCTGGCGATGCTGCCCGTCGGCCAACTCGGGGGTGAGAAAATTAGCGCCACCGCGCGCATACAGACAACTCGGGGGCAAGCCAAGCTGGTGCTAGTATACCAAAATTCAGTCGGTCTTGTAGATCAGCTCGCTGTATGTGCCGTAGGCATGGAAGCTCAAAAAATGTTCGATGCTCCTACACATGAGGGAGCTGGCTGGGGCGACTACGGCAAGATGGTGGAGCTACTAGAAGACCTAGTAGACGATGAGCAGTCGGCCATGATGCACGAGGGACACGCACCAGCGTTCGAACTGGTCTTGCAGCATCGCGCAAAGGTGGAGCGGCTTGCAATCGCAGTTTTCGAACGGAAGCGACTCGGAGCAGAAGAACTCTCACGTCTTCTCGAAAAATAAACCAATGTGCTCTCGCCGCCGATCGCCTCACGCAAATTGCGCGAGGCCGTGGCCGACCGACCAGTTCTCCTTGGCGGCGTCGAGGATGGTCATGAACAGGTCCTCCGGCCTGATGCCGGGGCTTTCCCCAAGCAGCTCGGCGATGCGTCGGAACAGCGCCTTCTTCTGCTCTCGCGTGCGGGTGTTGAAGACGGTGATCTGGATGTAGACGAGATCGTCGCTGCGGTTGATGCCGAAGGCGTTGCCATAGCGGAAGTTGGAAGGATCGTGCTCGGTGATGGTCATGAACTGATCGTCCTCCGGCACGTCGAGCGCCTCGCGCATCGCCCGGTAGAGGCTGTCGAAGATCGCCTGCCGGTAGGCCTCCGGCTTGCCCGCGCGCAGCGAGATGTGAAGCAGCGGCATCCCTAGTCCTTTCATCCGTGATGTCGGCTGAGAGGTTAGATGCGGCGGTGCGGTTCGGGTATGCTGGGGATCGAGATATCAGTCATAATGGCTGGAAATGACCGAACACCCGCTCGACCTGGACGAGGTCCAGGCCTTCGTCCGTATCGCCGAGCTCAGCAGCTTCACCCGTGCCGCCGAGGCGATGCAGACGACCCAGGCCGCGATCAGCCTGAAGCTGCGGCGGCTCGAGAACCGGCTGGGGTGCCGGCTGATCGAGCGCACGCCGCGTCATGTGCAGCTCTCGGAGCGAGGCAGGGTCTTCCTCGATCCTGCCCGTCAGCTGCTGGCAGCGCACGACCGCGCGCTCGCGGTGTTCGCCGGTGTGCGGCAGCGTCTGATCATCGGCATCAGCGACCATGTGGCCGGGCCAGAGCTGCCGGCGCTGATCGCGCGCATGAACGACCATGATCCGCATCTCGTGGTCGAGATCCGCATCGGATCGTCGGCCGACCTGCTGCAGAGCTACGACCGGCGCGAGCTCGAGGCGGTGATCGTCCGCCTGCATGCCGGACGCAGCGATGGCGACCTCGTGGCCGAGGAGAAGTTCGGCTGGTTCGCTGGCCCGGATTGGGAGCCGCGCGCGGGCGAGCCGTTGCCGGTCGCGACCATGGCCGAGCCGTGCGGCGTGCGCGCGATGGCCGCGCAGCATCTCGATGCGGCCGGTGTGTCCTGGGCCGAAATCTTCGTCGGCGGCGGCGTTGCGGCGGTCGTCGCGGCCGTCACGGCCGGGCTCGGTGTTGCCGCACTCGCGCCGCGCATGCTGCCATCGGGCGCGGTCGATGTCGGCGCAAGGCTCGGATTGCCGGAGCTGCCCCGGCTGCCGGTCGTGCTGCACACGCGGGTGAGGGATGGCCGGGCGCGCGCGGCGCTCGATGCCCTCGTGGCGGCCTTCCGAAGCGCGGTGCGGGCGTGATGCATGCGGCGCGTGCCGCGGCGCAGGTGACGGAGCTTGGAGCTGAGATCAACTCCGAACGCTATTTCGACGGCCGGATTGATGTCCTGCTCGCGGATGGATCGCGCGTGCCCGCGCGCAGATCTGATCGCTCTTGGAATTGGCTCCTCAGGGGTCGCCGGGGTGGAATTGACGTAAGCCTTATTCCGCAATGCGGGATGTGACACTCATGTCACAGTTACGGTTATACCGACTCCCAAATATAATATGACTATTCAAGGGCGCCCTGGTGCTTGCTAGGATTGCCATCCAATCTCAGGTTGACGAAATCGCTCCTCGAATGAGCGGCGGCCGGGATTGAGCCGTGGGGAAGCGCGTGCCGGGACGGAGGCTCTGGGCCGGACGCGACAGAACAACATCCAGAGCCTGGGGACGCTGCGAGGAGCAGGAAAAATGAGTGGGTTTGCGACGACCGCGCGCATGTGCGGCGTAGGGGTTGCTTTGTCTTGTTTGTTGGGTGGCGGTGGTGCGGTCGCGGCCGATCTGCCGATGAAGGCGCCGCCGATTCCCTATGCGGGTGTCGATGATTTCTGGACGCGGCCGTATCTGTTCGGCGATCTCGGCCGGACCAGGCTGAAGGAGCAGGGCATCTCGCTCGCGCTCACGCTCGGCGACGAAGCCGTCACCAATCTGTCGGGTGGCTCGCGCAACACCGCGGCCAATGCCGGGCAATTGTGGTTCGAAGCCAAGTTCGACATGGCCAAGCTCGCCGGCATCCAGGGCGGCATGATCGGCGTGACGCTGGTCGATCGCTTCGGCAAGAATCTCAACAGCGAGGCCGGCATTCCGGCGCTGCAACTGACCAACGAGGTGTTCGGCCGCGGCAACATCCTGCGCCTCACCGAATTCTACTATCAGCAGAAGCTGTTCGACGACCGCCTCGTGCTCAAGGGCGGCCGGCTGCCGGTCGGCTCCGACTTCTTCTTCGGCCAGTGCGAGTTCATCAACCTGACCTTCTGCGGCGGCCAGCCGGGCAACATCCAGGGCGGCTACATCTACAACTGGCCGGTGAGCCAGTGGGCCGGCGTCGTGCACTACAACTTCACCAAGGAATGGAAGCTGTCGGTCGGCGTCTACGACGCCAATCCGAACTATCTGACGACGTCGGACGCCGGCGTCTACCTCGCGCCGGGCATTCCGCGCTCCACTCCCGCCTCGGGCGTGCTGGTGCCGGTGGAAGTGGTGTGGGAGCCGAGCGGTCCGCTGAACGGCACCTGGCGCTTCGGCGGCTGGTATGACAGCGCGTCGACGATCGATGGCGGCTTGCCCGGCATCGTCGCCGTCGTCCCCGGTGGTCCCGGCGTGGGAGATCAGAACCTCAGCAGCCAGCGCGGCCGCTACGGCTTCTACGAATCGATCCTGCAGCGGCTGACGGTCGAGGGTCCCAAGGCGCAGGGCTGGTACACCTTCCTCAACACCAGCGTCGCCGATCACCGCACCTCGTATCAGGACTACCAGATCTCCTGGGGCGTCAAGCACACCGGCACCTTCTCGTTCCGTCCCGACGATGAGGTCGGCTTCGCGGTCGGCACGACGCATGTCAACTCGGCGGCGCTGACGCCGAATGCCGGCGGCAACGAGGTGCCGATCGAGGCCTGGTATGGCTGGCAGGCGACCGGCTGGATGAACCTGAAGTTCGACGCCCAGTATGTCATCAATCCGGGCGGACGCGGCTTCAACGCCGCCGGCGTGAAGACCGGCAATGCGGTGGTGCTCGGCCTGCGGACGGTCGTGCACTTCTGATCCTGCGATGTGAGCCGACGGGGCGGGTGTGCAGCATCCGCCCCATCTGCGCGAGGCGTCTCGGCTATCCGGCTCGCCGATCCGATGCGGAGCTGGCGCATCCTGCCCATCCGGGTGGGCCGCGATGCGATGACGTCGATTGACTCTTTCGCATTGCGGCACGACATCTCCTGGGTCGCGCCGCCGACCTGCCAGGAGACCGCCATGACCGCAACAGACACCCATCCCGTTGCCGGCCGACGCCTGGGCGACGAGGTCGTGGACTGGCTCACCAACGGCACCCGCGACGAGCGCTTCATCGACAACATCTTCGGGCAGATGTGCAACCGGCTGCAGCGCGCCGGCATTCCGGTGAAGCGGGCCTCGCTGCACGTCCAGATCAATCATCCGCAGTGGCTCGGCGCGCGCATGCTGTGGAGCGACGGCATGCAGGGCGCCGACATTGCCCGCGTCGATTACGACGTCCGGGAGCGCTCCGAATATATCGGCAGTCCCGCCAGCGAAATCCATGAGGGCGTCGAGGAGATCCGCGAGAACCTCGCGCGCGACCCCGAGCTCGGCCGTCGGCACGCGATCTATGACGAGATGCGGGCGCAGGGCCTGACCGACTATGTCGCATGGCCGATGTATCACACGCTCGGCAAGCGCCACATCGTCACCTTCGCGACCGACCGGCGCGGCGGTTTCGACCAGGCGCACATCGACGCGCTGATCAGGCTCGTGCCGGTGCTGGCGCTGGTCAGCGAGATCCGCGTCAAGAACCGCCTGGCGCGGACCCTGCTCGAAACCTATGTCGGGCCGCATGCCGGCGAGATGGTGCTGGCCGGCGCCACCCGGCGCGGCAGCGGCACCACGGTGCGTGCCGCCATCATGATCTGCGACCTCCGGGACTTCACCCGCATCTCCGATAACTGGCCGCGCGACGACGTCATCGATCTGCTCAACAGCTATTTCGATGCCATGGTGGAGCCGATCACACAGCACGGCGGCGAGATCCTGAAGTTCATCGGCGACGGCCTGCTGGCGATCTTTCCGCTCACCGAGCCCGCTGCCTGCGCCAACCTGCTGCACGCCGTGAGCGGCGCCCGCAAGGCGATGACCGAGCTGAACGCGCGCAACGGCGAGACCGGCCGCGCGCCGCTGAACTACGGCATCGGTGTCCATGTCGGCGACGTCATGTACGGCAATATCGGCTCGCGCACGCGGCTGGATTTCACCGTCATTGGCCCCGCGGTCAACATGGCCTCGCGCATGGAGGCGCTGACCAAGCAGGTGGGCCGGCCGGTGCTGCTGTCGCGCGATTTCGCCGAGCTCGTCGAAGGCCCGTTCGCGCTCGAGCGCGTCGGCGAATTCCCGGTGCGCGGATTCAACGACCCGATCGAGCTGTTTTCGTTCGATGGGTAGGGCATTCAGTAGGGTGGGCAAAGGCGCAGCCGCGCTGTCTCCACGTTCGAGATCATCGTGGCGCCGTGCCCACCGTCTTGCTGATGAGTTCGTGGAAAGACGGCGGGCACGCAGCCGCCTGCTGCTTTGCCCACCCTACGCGGACTTCTCCGCCGTTCACGCCTCGTCCAGAAACGGCGCGACGACCTCGCGCGTCTCAGCGCTCGTCACCACCGGCACGATCTCGAACGTCATGCCGGAGTCGCGAGCATTGGAGAGAATCCATTGCTGCAGCAATCGGGCGTCGTCGCATTCCATCAATTGGAAGCAGCGGTCGAAATTGGGTTCGATCCAGCTGCCGAGATATTTCAGCCCATCGGGAAACGTGATGCCGGGATCGCGGACGCGGCGATAGACCGGGATCGGATCGCGGTCCTTGAAACGTTCGATCACCATGAACAGCATGCGCGCCTCCGTCCTGACGTGCACGCATTGTGCGGTGAATCGGTGCGGGGTGCCAGCCCCGGGGGGACATCGTTCGCCTGACGGACGAGGCCTCGATGGCCTCGTGGACGAGACGCCTTTCCCTGGCGCAGTCCTTGCTTCTGCGAGGGAACTCGCATCCAACGGGAAGAGAAACCAATGAAGAAGGCACGTCTCGTCGCGTACGCTCTGGTTGCAGCGGTGCTGGCCGCACCCGCCTTCGCGGAGGAGCCGACCGGCACCTTGCAGAAGATCAAGGAGACCGGCGCGATCACGATCGGCTACCGCGAAACCTCGCTGCCGTTCTCCTACATCGACGACAACCAGAAGCCGCTCGGCTTCGCGCTCGACATCTGCAACAGGATCGTCGACGAGATCAAGGCGACGCTGACGCTCGACAGGCTGGAGGTGAAGCTCACGCCGGTGTCGTCGGCGACCCGCATTCCGCTGATCGCCAACGGCACCATCGATCTCGAATGCGCCTCGACCACCAACAACATCGAGCGCCAGCGGCTGGTGTCGTTCTCGCCGACCTATTTCCTCACCGCCAACCGCTTCGTCGCCAAGGCCGCGAGCGGCCTCAAGACCATCGACGACCTCAAGGGCAAGACCGTCGCCTCGACATCGGGTACCACCAACATCAAGCAGCTCTTCGAGGCCAACACGGCGCGCCAGCTCGGCATGAACGTGCTGACGGCCAAGGACAATGCCGAAGGTTTTCTGATGGTCGAGAACGGTCGCGCCGACGCCTATGTGATGGACGACATCCTGCTCGCGGGCCTGGTGGCCAGCGCGAAGACGCCGTCGGACTTCGTGATCTCGACCGATCAGTTCTCGATGCCGGAGCCCTATGGAATCATGCTGCGCAAGGACGATCCGGCCTTCAAGGCCGTCGTCGACCGCGCCGCCACGAAGCTCTATACGAGCCCGGAGATCGCGGCCTTGTACACCAAATGGTTCATGGCGCCGGTGCCGCCGAAAGGCGTCAACTTCAACTTCCCGATGACATCCGCGCTGCAGAAGGCGTTCGCGCATCCGAGCGACAGCGGCGATCCCAAGGCCTATTAGTATCTTCGGCTTATGTCATACAGCGTATCGACAGGATGGGATGAGGCCGGCGCTCGCGCGGGTCTCGTCGCGCGCTACTGCCCCGAGGGCGTGCGCAGGCCGTGCCAGGCGTCGCGCACCTGGTGGTAGTGAACCTCGGGCAGATAGTCCGGCGTGTTCAGGTTGAGGTTCTTGACGTCGAGCCGGCCGATCGCGCTGAGCAGCGTGTAGGAGGCGATGACGCGGTCGCGCTGGGCGCCGATCAGCCGCGCCTTGGCCTGGATCAGGTCGGCCTGCGAGTTCAGCACGTCGACGGTCGTGCGCTGGCCGCCCTGGGCCTCGCGCGAGACGCCTTGCAGCGCGACGGTGGCGGCCTTCACCTCGGCCTCGGAGGCGCTGACGGCGACCTTGGCGCCTTCATTGGCGACCCAGGCGCTGACCACCGCGGTGCGCGCCTGGTTGCGGACCTGGTCGAGCACGAGGCGGCTCTGCGCCGCGAGCTCCTTGCTCTGGCGGGTCTGCGACGCCGCCGTGCCGCCGTCATAGATCGGCGCGGTGACGCTGCCGACGATCGAGGCCTGGTCGGTGCCGAAGGTGCCCAGCGTCTGATCCGAATCGCGGCTGCGGCTGACACCGCCCTGCAGGGTCACGCTCGGCAGCAGCGCGCCCTCGGCGACCTTGATCGAGGTCGAGGCCGCGTCGACGTCGAAGCTCGCCGCAGCCACGGCCGGATTTTCCTTGTTGCCGAGCGCAATCGCGTCCTCGCGGCTGCGCGGCAGCAGGCGATCGATCGGGTCGGCCGCGCGCAGCTGGCCTGGCGCCATGCCGATGACCTGGGCATAGGTCGCCTGGCTGATGGCGAGGTTGACCTCGGCGGCGTTGAGATCGGACAGGCCGCGCGACAGCCGCGCCTCGGCCTGCGAGGCGTCGGTCGGCGTGACGTCGCCGGCATTGAGGCGGCGCTGCGTGACGGAGAGCGTCTCGCGCAGGAAGGCGACGTTGGAGCGTTGTGCCTCGACCAGCGACTGGTTGGCGAGCACGTTGGTGTAGGCGGTGACGGCGTCGAGCAGCACGCCCTGGCCGACATTGCGCAGCGCCTCGCGGCCGGACTGCACCTGCAGCTCCGCCATGCGCACGCTGTTGGCGGTGCGGAAGCCGTTGAACAGCGTCTGCGTGACGGTCACGCCGATGGTCCAGGGCTTCAATGTCGCGGTCTGGATCGTGTTGTTGGGGAGCAGGTTGCGCACGGCCTGCAGGCCGGCGCCGAGGCTCGCGATCAGTTGCGGACGATAGCCGGCCAGCGCCTGCGGCACGTTCTCGTCGGTGGCGCGCTGGCGCGCGCGCTCGGCATTGAGCGCCGGGTTGGTCTGATAGGCTTTCGCGAGCGCGGCCGCGAGATCCTCGGCGCGCACAGGCGAGCAGACGACGAGGCTGGCCGCGAGGGTCAGGCCGAGGCCGATCCTTCGCGCACGCACCTCGCCGACGCCAAATTCCTTGGCTCGACCCACCATCCGACTCCGCCGCGTCCCACTGTCTTAACCAGTTGTTTACCTGTTTAGGGCGGATGGCGGCCACACACAAACCGCGGATGTGGAATCCGGCAGGCTTTTCCATGGTTTGTTGTGTCGTGCTCGCCACAGACCGTTTGTCGCAGTGCTGCGACATGGCCGCGCGGATACGCGCTCGGTAGGCGGGTGAGGGGCACCCGTGGACATCAGAGGCAGATCGATTCGTTCAGCTGCGAGTGACCCGCAGCAATCTCACCGGTTCTTGTTCACCGGCTTGCGCTTCTCGATGAAGGCAGCCATGCCCTCGGCGCGGTCCTCCAGCGCGAAGGTGGCGTGGAACAGGTTGCGCTCGACATTCATGCCTTCGGAGAGCGGGGTCTCGAAGGCGCGGTTGACGGCCTCCTTGGCCATCGCCGCCGCCGGGCGCGACATCGCCGCGATCTTCTCGGCCGCAGCCATCACCTCGTCCATCAGCCTGTCGGCCGGCACGATGCGGCTGACGAGGCCGGAGCGTTCGGCCTCGGCCGCATCCATCATGCGGCCGGTGAGGCAGAGGTCCATCGCCTTGGCCTTGCCGATCGCGCGCGTCAGGCGCTGGGTGCCGCCGATGCCCGGAATGGTGCCGAGCGTGATCTCGGGCTGGCCGAATTTCGCGGTATCGGCGGCGATGATGAAGTCGCACATCATCGCAAGCTCGCAGCCGCCGCCGAGCGCGTAGCCCGCGACCGCGGCGATGGTCGGCTTGCGGCAGCGCGCGACGCGGTCGCCGCCGATCGCGGTGAAGTCGCTCGAGAACATGTCGATGAAGCTCTTCGGCTGCATCTCCTTGATGTCGGCGCCGGCGGCGAACGCTTTCTCGCTGCCGGTGATCACGATGCAGCCGATGGCGTCGTCGGCCTCGAGATCATCCACGGCGGCGGCGATCTCGCGGAAGACGCCGAACGACAGCGCGTTGAGCATCTTCGGCCGGTTCAGGGTGATGACACCGACCGCGCCTTTGCCTTCGACGATGATGTGTTCGTAGACGCTCATGATGCCAACCCCTAGAAATCAAAACAGCGGGCAATGTGCCCGCTGGATCGATGCGCATCAAGTAGGTGCGGCGCCGCGCGGCGCCTCAGATCATGAACATCCGCGCCGCCGAGCCCAGGGTGAGCAGGGTGCCGCAGGCGATGAAGATCTTGCCGATGATCGAGGCCTTGTCCCAGCCGGAGCTGTCGTCATTGCTGACCGTGACCATGTTCACGGTGACGTCCGAGGCCGCCGGCGCATCGCTCGGCGCGGCGTCGGTCGATTGCGCCGCAGGTGCGGCCTGAGCCTGGGCTTCGGCCGGCAGCGGCGCCGGGAAGCCGTCCTGCTTCGCCGCCGGAGCGCTCTCGGACCCCACCGGCAAGAACGGACTATAGCTCTGCTGTTCGGCCGCGCGCGCGAATCCAGTGCCAACGAGGCCCAGAACGAACGCGGCGGCAATGATCAATGCTGAACGTCCACTGGCTTGGATCGTCATCGTCGGCTTTCTCCCCATCCCGCCAGCCCAAGCCGGAGTGAGACCCCGACAGATGTCGAGAACGGGGCAGAAAATGGGTATCTTCCTGCCGCTCACGGCAAAAGCTGGGCGCCGCCGCACTTTGCGACGCTGCCCATCAAACCTGATCATGCACCTCGCGATTCGGTGCTATGGAGCGGTTCCAAGACTTGCCCGGTGGCGTGCTCTCGGTGTGGCGTAACTCGGATGGTTCCGAGGCCAATGTCATCATCACGAATTAGTGATGAGGATAGAGCGAGAGTAACAAACTGAGTGTTTCGGGCGAATTGCTGGGGGTGGAGCGGAGTTGCGCGAGCGTGACGACGAGTGGACGGGCTGGATGCGCCGGGCCGTCGCCGGTGACGACGAGGCCTATCATCGCCTGCTGAGGGCGATCACGCCCGTGCTGCGCGCGGCATCACGGCGCGGGCTGGCGCGCGCCGGCCAGCCCCCCGACCAGGCCGAGGACATCGTGCAGGAAATTCTGTTGGCGGTTCACCTGAAGCGGCACACCTGGGACGTCGACGCGCCGTTCGCGCCCTGGCTGTTCGCGATCGCGCGCAACAAGCTGATCGACATGCTGCGCCGGCGCGGCCGGCGGGTGTTCGTCGACATCGACGATTTCTCGGAGACGCTGGCCGACGCGCCGCCGGCGCCCACCGTCTCGGCCAGCGAGGTCGAGGCGCAGCTGAAGACCTTGCCGCAGCGTCAGCGCGACGTGCTGCAATCGATCGCGGTCGAGGCCGCCTCGATCAAGCAGACCGCGGAGAAGTTTTCGATGAGCGAGGGCGCGGTGCGGGTGGCGCTGCACCGGGCGCTCGCAAGCCTCACGGCCAAGCTACGGGATACCTGACCATGGACACCGATCAGCTCATCCGCACCCTCGCGGCCGACAATGCGCAGCGCGCGCAGCCGGTCGGCATCGTGCTGGCGCTGGCCCTGATGGCGGCGACGCCGGTATCGACCGCGATGCTGCTCGTCGGCCTCGGCGTCCGGCCGGACATCTGGCTCGCGGTGCGCAATCCATTCTTCGACCTGAAGTTCGTCGTCACCACGGCGCTGGCGATCCCGGCGCTGATCATCGGCCTGCATCTGTCGCGCCCCGAAGCCTCGCTGCAGGGCTGGAGCTGGCTGCTGATCGCGCCGATCGTCGTCCTCATCGGCGGCATGGCGGCGGAGATGATGCTGCCGCAGCGCACGCCGATGATGGCGCGGCTGGTCGGCCACAATTCGATGGTGTGCATGAGCGCCATTCCCGTGCTGTCGCTGCCGCTGCTGGCCGCCGCGCTGTTCGGCCTGCGCCATGGCGCGCCGTCGCGTCCGGCGATGACGGGCGCGATCGCCGGGCTGGTCTCGGCGGGGATCGCGGCGACGCTCTATGCCGCGCATTGCACCGACGACTCGCCGCTGTTCGTGGCGACCTGGTACACGGTGGCCGCGCTGATCGTGGCCGGGCTCGGCGCGCTCATCGGCGCAAGGGTCCTGCGCTACTGAGGGGGCTGCGCGACGAGCGAGGTCGCGACTACGCCTGCATCGGCGCCGCGGCGTCCTGCACGCGGTGGAAGCGCAGCACCTGCTGCGCGGTGGACCGCCGGAGCCGCTCATAGGTCGCCTTGCAGGCATCGAGATCGGCCGGCGCGGTGGTGGCGAGCTCATCGCGCATCAGGATGATCGATTTCACCGTTGGCCAGGACAGCCCTGCGACCTTGGCAAGGATCATCACGCCCTCGGCACGGCTTTCGATCATGATGCTTTCGGCGACCGCGACCGGCACGTTGGCCATGGCCGCGACGGCGGCATTGGCCTCGTCGAACTTGCGCTGCTCGGTGAACTGCACGACGAGACGGTCGTCGAGCCGGCCCTCGGCATGCAGCGAGCGCACCAGCGCGTGCGCGATCTCGGTCTGGCTGGTCAGCGCCACCGCGCTCGATCGCGCCCGCCGGCCCGCCATGCGCACCGCCGAGGAAACCTCCTGCGTGAGCTTCGGATTTGCCGCCTCGAGCCGCGTGCGGACCGTGGCAGACGCCTTGGCGACCAGCTTCAGATAGAGGTGGCGCGGCAGATTGGGCCGCATGGCGAGGCACGCGGCGAGGTTTTCGTCCAGCGCGGCGCGATCGACCAGCGTGTCGAGGCTGGTCCCCGAGACGTCGGCGCCGGGATTGCTGACGGTGCTGTGAACGACCTCGTCGTTGCCGCGCCTGAGCAGGATGTCGGTGACGGCGTGGCTGAGCACGCGCCGGAGCGAGATCGCGAGCAGATGCGCCTGGCTCTTGGTCTCGGCTGTGCGGATCAGCGCGGCCTCATCGATCCGTTCCGACTTCGACAGCACGGGGCCTGCGACATCGATGGCGTCGTCATCGGCCAGCCGGTGCAGCGTCCGCGGCGGCGCCGACGCAAGCGGCGCAAGCCGGCGCGCGAGCAGGGCGCGGGCCGAGATCTCGATGTGGTCGATCAGGCATTCGAATACGTCGTCGAACAGCGCGACCTGCTCATCGGCGAAGTCCGTCGCGCCGTCGACGAACAGGTCCGTCACCTTGCGCAGGGTCTCGACCCGCCGCGCGACGGTGCCGTGCGCGAGCGTGTCCTCGAGCTCGTCGAGCAGGCTTTCGTTCGGCGTGGGTTTCGGGGGCATGCCGGGATGGCTCAGGCGCTGGTGACGCGATTGCGGCCCTGCGCCTTCGAGTCGTAGAGCGCCCGATCGGCCCGGGCGAGCAGCGAATCGGCGGTCTCGTCGCCGCGCGGGGCGGCCACGCCGGCCGAGAACGTGACCTGCAGGCCGGTCGAGAACGCACTCCAGTCGAGGCCGGCGATGATCTGGCGCAATCGTTCGGCGAGCCGCGCGGCGGCGTCCGCCGGCGCGCCCGGCAGCACCAGCAGGAATTCCTCGCCGCCGTAGCGGCCGAAGCGGTCGCTGCCGCGAATGTTGGCGAAGATCGTGATGGCGAAGGTGCGCAGCACGTCGTCGCCGGTCGGATGACCATGCGTATCGTTGATGCGCTTGAACCAGTCGAGATCGATCAGCACGACCGAGCAGGGCTGGCCGCCCTGCCGCGCCTGCGCCATCTCCTCGTCCAGCACATCCATGATCGAGCGCCGGTTCAGCGCGCCGGTGAGCTCGTCGATCTCGGCCAGCTCCTCGATGCGGCGATAGGCTTCCTTTAGCTTCTGTCCGCGCTGGTACAGCGTCTCGCGCAGCGCGCTGGAGAAGATGCCGAGGAACATGCAGCCGGCGATGGTGAGGAGGAAGACCAGGAGCGTCGCGAGCCGCTCGAGGCCGCTGTCGTGCGGCATGCCGAGCGGCTTGTCGGTGAGCAGGAACAATCCCGCCAGCCCGATCGCGAGGAACGTCCAGCAGATCGCGCTCTGGCGCGGCGTCGCGCGCAGCGAGGCGAAGGCGACGACGATGTACAGCGTGCACAGGAACAGGATGCTGACTTCGGGCGCGATGTAGCAGAACGCGACCGTGATCATCATGCTGGCGAGCGATTGCGGCACCACGAGGTAGTGGTCGCGGAAACGGTCGTTGAAGCCGCTCTCCGACAAAGCGGTCCACAGCGCGACGGTGAGAACGCCGATCGCTGCGTAGGCTGGCGCGATCGTGACCGGGACGGTGCCCGCCTTGGCGTAGATCAGCAGGATGACGGCGTCGATCAGGTAGCATCCTGCGACCAGCGCCAGCATCTGCCGGCGCCGCCCGGCACGACGCGCGCGCAGGTCGCTGGACGGAGACGGCTGCGCGTCCCCGGCCTCAGCGACATTCGGACTGGGAAAAGGCGGTGCCGTCGTGCCCATGTGCTCGCGATTCTTCGTCGTTGGCTCAAAATCTACGTGGGAAAGCATTTAACTTTGGTATCTATGGGCATGGACGAAGAGGCCGCCGGCGTCGTGCTGCGACGGGGAATCTACGGCTTTCAGGACGCGCAGTTGGCGGGAACGGGCGGAACATGGTAGGCGGGAACCCGTTGGTCGCGATCGACCTGGGCGCTGCAGCGAAATCTGCAAGTCTGTGCGCCAACTCACATTTCGGGACGTATCTTTCCGGTATTTTGAAGATTTTTGCGGTTGTATTCGAACCGCGACGTCAATCCTCCAGACCAATCTTGCGAGACGGCCATTGAGCGTGACAGCAGCGGCGTCAGATGAAACCCTGATTGCCCGGATCGCTCAAGGCGACCGGCTCGCCATGCAGGTGCTGTACGGACGGCACCATGTCAGGGTGTACCGTTTCGGGCTCCGGCTCGTGCGGGACGAGCAGGTCGCGGAAGACCTCATCAGCGAGGTCTTTCTCGACGTGTGGCGTCAGGCCGGCAAGTTCGAGGGCCGTTCTGCCGTCTCCACCTGGCTTCTGGCGATCACGCGGTTCAAGGCCCTGTCGGCACTTCGGCGCCGGAAGGACGTTGAGCTGGAAGACGAGGCCGCGAACGCGATCGAGGATACGTCCGACGATCCGGAGGTCGCGGTCCAGAAGAAGAATACCGGCGAAGCATTGCGCAAGTGCCTGACGGCGCTTTCGCCTGATCACCGGGAGATCGTCGATCTCGTCTACTACCACGAGAAGTCCGTGGAGGAGGTGGCCGAGATCGTCGGAATTCCGGAAAACACCGTCAAGACGCGCCTGTTCTATGCGCGCAAGAAATTGGCCGAACTCCTGAAAGCGGCCGGCATTGAGAGAGGCTGGCCATGATGGCTTTGAGCAAGATGCTGGAGCAAGAGCCCGGAGAGATCGAACTCCTGCTGCCGTGGTACGCCGCCGGCACGCTGAGCGCGCGCGACATGCGCCGGGTCGAGGAGGTGCTTGCCCACGATGCCGATCTCGCCAGGCAGTATGCAGAGATCCAGAAGGAATATGCCGAGACCATCGCGCTGAACGAAAGCCTCGGCGCGCCCTCGATGCGCGCGATGCAGAAGCTGTTCGCGGCGATCGAGGCGGATCCGATGCAAAAGCCTGCCGCGCCGCGCGGCTTCAGCGCGCGGCTGATGGATTTCTTCGACAGCTTGTCGCCGCAGACCTTGGCGTGGACCGTCAGCCTCGGCGCGCTTCTGGTGCTGGCGCAGGCCGGCGTTATCGGCGCCGTGCTGATGCGCTCGCAGACCGCGACCTATCAGACCGCCTCGGTCGAGGACAAGAACGCAGCTCCCGAGCCCGCGAGCAAACCGATGGCCGCGCCACCGCCGCCGAGCGCTGCTGCGCCGGCCCCGGCGGAGCGGACGCCCGAGAGCATGACGCGTTCGCGGATGGCCGAAGCACCGGCCCCGGCCGCTCCGCTGATCCGCGGCCTTGGACCGCAGGTCGCCGGATCGACCGCGCCCGCCTATGCGCTGGTGCGGTTCGCGCCGGATGCGCGCATGGCCGACATCTCCGCGTTGCTCGACAGCTACCAGGCGTTGATCGTCGAGGGCGCCAGAGGCGGCCTGTTCAAGCTGCAACTCGGCGACCGGCCGCTGTCGAAGGCCGAGGCCGACAGCCTGATCGGCCGTCTGGCGCGAGAGAAGATCGTCAGCCTCGCGGTGGCCGCGCAATAGGCCCGCGCCGTCCGAACGTCATTCGGAGGCTCCATGTCGTCCACTTCGCCGCTACAGTTCGCCAGATCGGTCGCGATACTGATTGTCGTCGCAATGCCTGCTTTCGCGGGTGGCGACCTCAGTGCCCATGCCCAGGCGATGATGCGTTCGCCCAACATCAACATCCCGAGCCGGGTGCCAAGCATCAACCCGGGCACCGCGATGCGTGTGCCGCCGCCGACCGGGATGGCCTTGCGCCCGACCTTGCCCAATGCGCGATTTGCACCGAACCTGCAGGCGTCCTGCAACCCGGCGGATCGCAGCGTGTCGGGTGAATGTCTCGACCGCCGGTCGGTGACGGGGGACGGGCAGGGCCGGCAAGCCCAAGGAAGATTGGACAAAGGCAGGTCCGCCAAGGTGACGCAACGGCGCGAGCCTAAGGCTGCGGCCGCTGGCGATCCGCGGGCCGTCGCCAACGAGATCGTCGCCGAGATCGATGACGGTCTCTCGATCGACCAGGCCGACGCGCTGGCGCGCCGCCATGGCCTGCAGCGCATCAGCTCGCAGCGCTTTCCGCTGATCGGTGCCACCATCGGCCTGTTCAGGATCACCGATCGCCGCTCGGTGCAAGCGGTCAGCCGTGCGCTCGCGGCAGATGCCAGGGTGCGTTCGGTGCAGCCGAACTACCGCTATACGCTGCAGCAGCAGAGTGCGCCGCCTGTCGAGGGCGATCCGGCGCAATACGCGCTGGCGAAGCTGCGGCTGCCGGAAGCGCACAGGCTGGCCGAGGGCGCCAACGTCACCATCGCCGTGATCGACTCCGGGGTCGATCTCAAGCACCCGGAATTCGCCGACGCGTCGTTCGACGCGTTCGACGCGCTCGGCGGTGACGAGGGACCGCATGCGCACGGCACGGGCATCGCCGGCGTGATCGTGTCGCACAAGCGGTTGATGGGCAGCGCGCCCTATGCACGCATCATCGCCATCCGCGCCTTCGGCATGGCCAAGAAAGGCGGCGGGCCGGAGAGCAGCTCCTATGTGATCCTGAAGGCGCTGGACTACGCGGCCCTGCACGGCGCGCAGATCGTCAACATGAGCTTCGCCGGCCCGAAAGATGCGGTGATCGAGCGCGCGATCGCGGCCGTCGCTTCCAAGGGCGTCGTGATGGTCGCCGCGGCCGGCAATGCCGGGGCCAAGTCGCCGCCGCTGTATCCTGCGGGCAATCCGAACGTCATCGCCGTCAGTGCGACCGATGACAGGGATCAGTTGCTGCCGGCGTCGAACCGCGGCAATTACATCGCGCTGGCCGCGCCCGGCGCCGAGATCTTCCTGCCGGCGCCGGACGGAAAATATCAGATCATCTCGGGCACCTCGTTTTCCGCGGCCTATGTCAGCGGGCTTGCGGCGCTGGTGCTGGAGCGCAATCCGGCGTTGAAGCCGGAAACGGTGCGGACCGTGCTGACCGGGACCGCGCGCGATCTCGGGACCCCCGGACGCGACGATCTGTTCGGGGCAGGGGAGGCGGATGCGTTGGCGGCGGTCCAGGCCGTGGTCTCGCCGCAGGATGCGCCCGCTGCTGCTGTGCCTTCCGCGGGGCTGCAAACGGAGCCCGCGGCGGCCCGCGAGTTGCGCCCGGCGCCGGCCGCGGTGACCGAGGCATCTCCAGCCGGCGACACGCTTCGGCCGGCGCAGCAATGACGCCAACGTTTTCGTGAACGTTCCGAAATTCTCCCGCTCGTTTTGAACGTGCAGCGGGGCGGTCACGACAGAAAGCATGTGGGAGCGGTGATCCCCTCCCCAAGGCTATATACGGCGCGAGCGCCCATCCACCCCAAGCGCCCATATGGCTCGACCCGTCCGGTTGTCCCCCCGGACGGGTCTTCCATTTCTGGGCCAGGTCAAATCCCGGCGACATTGATATCCGGCAGTGTTCGCCCGCCCGATGGGCACATCTTCGGGTTGTCAGGCGATGTCGTTGGCCGCGCTCGCGTGGCTGCACTAGGCCGGATTCCGAAAAAACACGGAGAAAATTTCCGCGCGACTACGGTTTGGCCGCCAAACAACATGGCATTAGCTAGACTTTGTTAACCTTTTCCACAAAATATTCACGTCACGTTGCGTTGATTCGTGCCGAGTGCGTCCGTCCCCTTATCTCACGGGCTCCCCCATGACACATCGACCGGACGTGACTTGCAGCCGCGAACTGGCTGCACGCTGGTGCGCGCTTGCCGAAAGGCGCCTGGACCATCTGACCGAGCTGTTCCAGAGCGGCCGCTGGCGCCGCTACTACACCGAGCAGTCGCTCCTCGACGATATCCGGCACGCCAAGGCCGCGGTGCAGACCTGGCAGGCGCTATCCCGCGCCGAACCCGAGCAGGTGAGCATCGTGCCGAGCCAGCGGCCGGCTGCGATGGTGGCTGCGCCGCCCGCTCCCGTGCGCCCCGCCGAGCCGGAGCCGATCAAACTCCGTCTCCACGAGAATCATCCCATCGAGCGGCGCCCCATCGCGCTGCCGCCCTCGCTCGAAACCATCCTTGCGGAGTCCGAGATCATCGTCGAGCCCGAGATCGAGCTGGCCGCGGATGATCTGGAACCGGACGACGTCATCGAACCCGACTATGTGGCCGAAGATGCCATCGCGCCGGAGCCGGCCGTCGCGCCGCCCCGCATCGACATGTTCGCCCTGGAGCAGGCTTTGAGCATCGGCATTCAATCCGACGCCGAGTATGACGAGCCGGTGGTCGATCTCGACGCCATCGAGCGCCGCTATCCCGCGCTGGCGGTCGCGTTCTAGGCGCAGGGCGAGCTCCAGACCCACTCCGCATCGCAGCCAAGGGGGCCGCAAGCCGCCCTCAATCTGGTCACTTGATTTCAAGACCGAATGGTCCATATATCGGTGATGAGCCGCCAGACTCCGATGCAGTTGCCGCGTGGGCGCCCGCGAAGTTTCGACATGGACGCCGCTGTCGAGCGGGCAATGGGTGTGTTTTGGTCGCGTGGCTATCACGCGACGGCGCTGCCTGATCTTCTTCGGGCGACGAAGCTCTCGCGTGGCAGCCTCTACGCCGCGTTCGGTGACAAGCACTCGCTGTTCCTGCTCGCGCTTGACCGTTACATCGCCGATGCCCTGGCCCGGATGGATACCGAGCTCGACCCAAGCAGGGAGCCGGTCGACGGCCTGCGGGCCTATCTTGCCGGCTACGTCGACCGCACGCGCGGGGCCAATGGTCGGCGCGGCTGCCTGCTGGTGGCGACAGCCATGGAGCTTGCTGGCCAGGACGCCGAAGTTGGTCGGCGCATCGCGAGTTTCTTCAAGGCCATGGAGGTCCGGGTGGCGGATGCACTGTCCCGCGCGAAGATGGCGGGCAAGCTGGCCGATGGTGTCGAACCTTCGAGTGCCGCGCGAATTCTCGTCTGTTTCGTTGAGGGGCTGCGCGTGGTCGGCAAGACGGGGCCGACGCCGATCACATCGCAAGCCACCGTTGACGCGCTTCTCGACCGCTTCATTCGATAGAGACCGTTGAGCGCCTTGCTTTCGAGTCGCCTATATCTGGACCGATCAGTCCTTAAATGGAGAATGCCATGACCATGGTCCAGATTCTCTGTTCGGTGGCCGTTCCCTTGCTGTGGGGTTATCAGTTCGTCGTCATCAAAGTGGGGGTGACGGAGTTTCCGCCGCTGTTCTTTCTCGCGCTTCGATTTCTGGCCATCGCGCTGCTGCTCGTTCCGTTCGTCAAAAGGCCGACGCGTCGACAGCTCGGTCACATCGCAGTCATTTCCGTTTTCCTGGGCGGCCTGAACTTCGGGCTGTTCTATGTTGGTCTTGGGCTCGGCTCGGGAAGCATGTCTGCCGTCGCCTATCAACTCGCCACGCCCTTCACCGTCCTGTTGGCGTGGCCGCTGCTGGCGGAGAAGCCGTCCCTCTCCACATGCGCTGGAGTAGGGCTTGCATTCGCCGGCGTGGTCGTGCTGGCGGCCGAGCCGGGTCTGACGGCAAACGTGCTCCCGCTGCTGCTGGTGGTTGGCGCAGCCTTCGCATTCGCGGTGTCCAACGTCCTGACCAAGCGCTACGGCCCTTTTGAACCGCTGATGCTGATGGGATGGTCGTCGCTGCTCACCGTGCCGCAAGTCATGGTCATGTCGTCGTTCCTCGAATATGGCCAGGTGGCGAGCCTTGCCGCGGCGGATGAACGCGGATGGCTGGCGCTCGCCTACACGGTCTTCATCGGCGGAATTGTCGGGTTTGGCGTCTGGTTCTGGTTGATCGCCCGCTACTCCATGAGCCGCGTCGCACCGTTCAGCCTGCTGCTTCCGGTGTTCGCCTTGATCTCGAGCGTATTGTTCCTGGACGAGCGGATGACACCGAAGCTGATTGCGGGCGGGCTGCTGGCGATCACCGGCGTCGCGATCACACAAGTGAGGCCGAGCGCTCGGCCGATTTGAAGCGGCGGCTCAGCTTCGTCGCACCGCGTTGCCGCTGACCAAGAGCTGCGCATAACCTTGCGTCCCGTCGCGCGTCAGGTCCGATGTCACCGGCTTGATGTGATCGAGCCCGATCACCGCGCCGCGCGGGGTGCCGGAGATCATGTTGTTGCTGACGAGCGCCGTGCCCGCGCCCGGAACGACGGACACGCCGACGCCCGCGAGCGCATTGCGAATGACGTTGCCGGAGATCACCACGTCCCTGAGATATCGGCCCCAACCGGCGACAATGCCGTAGGACGGGGCATTCTCGACCACGTTGCCGGTCACCGAGGAGTCCGCCTCGACATAGATCCCGATGCCGGCATCGTCGTCAGGTGCTGTGCCGATCGGCCGCTTCGGGATCAGATTGCGGATGATGTTGCCCTGGACCACCGCGATGCGGCCGCCTTCGTTGAAGTTGCAGACGGAGACGCCGAAGGCGGCACCATCCACCGTATTGCCTGAGATGACGGCGCCCTCGAATGCGAACTCCGAGTAGAGCGCGACCTCGCGCACGTCGCTGACGCTGTTGCCGACGATCTGGATGTTCGAGGCCGAGTTGCCGCGCACTGCCGAGTAGTCGCAATTCCTGATGCGGTTGCCGCTGATGATGACGTTGCCGGCGCGAAAGGCGTTGATGGCGTTGCCGTACTGGCCCGAGCCGCCGGGGCCGGCCTTGATGTCCTCGATCCGATTGTCGAGCACCATCGTGCCGTCGTCGCCGATCGCGGTGCGCAGGATCTCGATGCCGTTGTCGCTTGTGCCGTTGATGGTGTTGCGCGACACGATCAGGCCGAGCGCGTCGAACGACACGATGGCGGTGACCGCGATGTCGGTGATCACGTTGCCGCTGACGTCGCCCGAGACCTGCTCGAGCCAGATGCCGCTGCCGCCGGAGCGGGTGATCTCGCAATCGGAGATACGGGCGTCGCGGCTAGCGGCGACATGGAGCAGGCCGCGGCGCTGGGGCAGGGCGATGCCGCCGCCGTCGAGCGACACGCCAGTGACGCCGATGCCGTCAGCGCCTTCTGCTGACAGCATCGACGGGCCGCCGCCGGTGAACACGAGCTTGGTGGCGCCGCGGATGCCGACCAAGTGGCTGCCCCTGGCGAGGCGCAGCATCGAGGTCCTATAGGTGCCTGGCGGCAGCGCCAGCGGCGCCTGCGCGCGGGCGGCCTCGTCGATCGCACGCTGCAGCGCGCGAGTCTGGTCGTCGGGACTGTTGGGCTTGACGCCATACTGTGTGGCGTCGCGCCCGAGCGCGGAGATCAAGGGGGCGACCTGTGCGGCATCCGCCGGCAGGGCCAATGCCCCGGCGGCGCCGGCAGCCGATCCAGCCAGAATGCGGCGGCGATTGACATCCATGGTCAGCGTCTCGCGCAAAAGATGATGTGCGGCCACGACTTAAGCTGAAAGCCTCAAAGCTGATGCTGAGGATGAGCGCCTGCGCCCGGGATTGTTGGCGGTAGGGTTAAATCTTCACGTCAGATCGCCGCTGGCGTGGGGTTGCCCGTCGAACCGGTGAGCCTCTCCCGAGGGAACCAATGGGACTCGCGGACATTGTTCCGGCAATGGATCGGCGAGGAGAGGGTCATGCATCTGTCCAATGAGAGTCTACTGGTTATTCTGTTCGTCGGCATCGTCGCCGGGTGGCTCGCGGGCCGCGTCATGGAGGGCGGCGGTTTCGGCCTGATCGGCGACCTGGTCGTCGGTCTCGTCGGCGCCTTCATCGGCAACTGGCTGTTGCCGCAGCTCGGCATCCATCTGGGCGTCGGACTGGTCGCCGCGATCATCAACGCCTTCATCGGCGCCGTGGTCCTGCTGCTCCTGCTGCGCCTGATCGGCGGGGGATTTGGCGGTCGGCGCCGTTGGAGCATCTGACACAGCGCTGACGGTCAGCGGTCATACGGTCATACCACTATCGACGTCAGCTCGTGCGACAGGTCGCCTGTCGCACGAGCTTGACCAGCTCCATCAGCATGGCTTCGCCGGCATCGACCAGCCCCTCCAGCGTGATGCGCGAACTGCCGTGCGGCAACGCCGAGCCGGCACGCGGCAAGGGAGGAATGTGGATGAAGGCGGCGACCCGCGGCCCTTCGGCGGCCTTGGTCGCCTCGATCGCGCGCCAGCTCAGATAGTTGCAGAGATAGCTGCCGGCATCGCGCGAGGCCCGGGCATCGATGCCGGTGGCGCGCGCCGCGCGCAGCAGCCGCGCCATGTGCGGACCGAACGTCGCCGGATGTGCGCCCGGCGCGATCACGCCCTTGCGCGCGACGTGGCGATCGGCATCGGGGAAGGTCGTGGTGATCGCATTGCGCGCGCGGGTCTCGATGCGCAGGTATGATGTTCGCCCGGCGAGGCCGAACATCAGGAGCGCATGCGGGCGCCGCTCGGCGATCAGGGCGGGCAGCTCGCGATCCACGGTCGCATAGGTCACGTGAAAAATGTGGCTCGTGATGTCGACGTCGTCCAGCGCCGGCCGCCGCAGCTCCGACAACCGCTTCACCAGCGGCATGGTCGGATTGGACGGCGCGCCGGGAAACGGGCCGAAGCCGGTGATCAGGATGCGCGGCCGCTCGCTCATGTCAGCATCTCCGCGAGCTGCTCGGCGGCGAGCGCCGGCGCGACGCGGCCCTCGGCGACGTCGGTCTCCAGCTTCTTCACTTTCGCGCGGACGGACGGATCGGTGCGCAGCCGCGCCATCAGCCGCTGCTCCAGCATGGTCCACATCCATTTCACCTGCTGGTCGCGCCGCCGCGCGGCGAACTCCCCGGAGGCGATCATCGCCTTGCGATGATCCAGGACCTTCTGCCACAGCTCGGCGATGCCCGTGCCTGATATCGCCGAATAGGTCACGACCGGTGGGTGCCAGTGCTCGGAGCGGGGGCTGAGCAGATGCAATGCGCCGCGATAGTCGGCGGCGGTGATGTTGGCGCGCTTGACGTTGTCGCCATCGGCCTTGTTGATCGCGATCATGTCGGCAAGCTCGACCAGGCCCTTCTTGATGCCCTGCAGCTCGTCGCCGCCGCCGGGCAGCATCAGGGCGAGGAAGAAATCGGTCATGTCGCAGACCGTGGTTTCGGACTGGCCGATGCCGACCGTCTCGACCAGGATCACGTCGAAGCCCGCAGCCTCGCACAGCAGCATCGCCTCGCGCGTCTTGGCGGCGACGCCGCCGAGCGTGCCCGACGATGGCGAGGGGCGGATGAAGGCGTGCTCGTGATGCGACAATCGCGCCATCCGCGTCTTGTCGCCCAGGATCGAACCGCCGGTGCGCGCCGACGAGGGGTCGACCGCGAGCACCGCGACCTTGTGGCCCTGTTCGATCAGATACATGCCGAGCGCATCGATCGTGGTGGACTTGCCGACGCCGGGCGAGCCGGTGATGCCGACCCGGATCGCGTGCCCCGTCCGTGGCAGCAGCGCCTGCACCAGCTCCCGCGCGGCGGCCTGGTGGTCGGCGCGGCGGCTCTCGACCAAGGTGATCGCACGCGCCAGCGCCGCGCGGCTGCCGGCGCTGATATCGTCGGCCAAGGCCGTGGTATTTGGCGAAGGAGAACGAGAGGACATGCGCCCGTTATAGCGGATGCGAGCGGCCCGGCCAGCTAGTTCTCCTCCGCATCCCCCTTCGGCCTCGCGCCGCCGAAGATCGCCTGCCCCTCCGCGCTGAGATAGGGCTTCAGCGTTTCCCAGGGCACGAAGGCGACATAATCGCCCTCCGCGTAGGCGCCGACGGCGTAGGGCGGATAGTGGAAGGTGAGGCCCGAGCTCTTGCCGGCCAGCGTCGAGGGCGCGAGCGTGACGGCGCCAATGCCGAGCAGCTTCGGCTCGACGCTCTTCAACCACCACTCGTCAGTGTCGCCGGCGTCGCGCGCCTTCTTCTCTGCCCGCAGCGAGGCGATGATCGCCTTGCTGATCGCGGTCATGGTCGGACCGTTGTCGGCGGTCTCGTTGAAGAACGGGCGGATCGAGATGCGCTTGGCGGCGGCCTTGTCCCAGAGGATGGTGTCGACCGTCCGGTTGGGATGGGCGCCATGCGTGTCCATGTAGTCGTTGCGCAGCACGCTGACATAGCGATCGGCGACGATCGAACGCACCGAATAGTCGCGGCCATAGGTGTAAGGGCCGTCGCGGAACAGTTCCTTGTCCGCCTTGTAGTCCTTGGCGGCGTCCGCGGCCTGCTTGTCCATCCACTTGCGGCCTTCGGCGAGGCAATTCGCGGCGAGCGCCGGATCGGCCTTGATGTCGGCACTTTGCGTGACGCTGGCCTCGGCGGCCTTGGTCTTGATCGCCGCATCGGGCTTGGCTTCGGCGGCGATCGCCGGCGAGAGGGTGAGCAGGCCGAACAGGGCGGCGACAAGCAGTTTGGTAGAACACATGAGACTTGTGATCCGGGTTTGGTTGTCTGTGCGCGCACGTACCGCAAAGGTTCGATCGTGCCCAGATCGAACGCGCGGCGATTGATTACAGCGCGTCAATAGCTCGACGCTCTCAGGAATGGACGCAAGACAAGGTCGAGATTCCGGGTTCAAGGCCTTTGGCCTTGCCCCGGAATGACGGTGGGGTGTGACGCAGTCGGACTACTCCGCCGCCTCGCTGTGGCCGAGGCGCGCATTGAGCTTTTGGATTAGCTCCTCGGCGGCGTCGGCGATGACGGTGCCCGGCGGGAAGATTGCCTCGGCGCCGGCCTTGTAGAGGGCGTCGTAATCCTGCGGCGGCACGACGCCGCCGACGATGATCATGATGTCCTCGCGGCCCTGCTTCTTGAGCGCGGCCTTCAACTCCGGCACTGCGGTGAGATGCGCGGCCGCCAGCGACGAGACGCCGAGAATGTGCACGTCGTTCTCGACCGCCTGCCGCGCCGCCTCGTCGGCGGTGGCGAACAGCGGCCCGATGTCGACGTCGAAGCCGATGTCGGCGAAGGCCGACGCGATCACCTTCTGGCCGCGGTCGTGGCCGTCCTGTCCGATCTTGGCGACCAGGATGCGTGGCCGGCGGCCCTCGGCCTCCTCGAACGCCTCGATCAGCGCCTGCAGCTTCTCGGCTTTGCCGGACATGGCGGCGATCTCCCGCTTGTAGACGCCGGTGATGGACTTGATCTCGGCGCGATGGCGGCCGAACACCTTTTCCATCGCGTCGGAGATCTCGCCGACGGTGGCCTTGGCGCGCGCCGCGTCGATCGCGAGCGCCAGCAGATTGCCGTTGCCGTCGCCGGCCGAGCGCGTGAGCGCCGACAGCGCCGCATCGACCTCGGCCTGCTTGCGCTCGGATTTGAGCCTGGACAGCTTGTCGATCTGCAGCCGGCGCACGGTGGAATTGTCGACCTTGAGCACGTCGAGCGGCGGCTCGTCGGTTGGCCTGAACTTGTTGACGCCGATCACCGACTGGCGGCCGGTGTCGATGCGGGCCTGCGTCTTGGCCGAGGCCTCCTCGATGCGCAGCTTCGGCACGCCGGCCTCGATCGCCTTGGCCATGCCGCCGAGCTCCTCGATCTCCTGGATGTGGCCCCAGGCCTTTGCGGCGAGGTCGCGGGTCAAGCGCTCGACATAGTACGAGCCGCCCCAGGGATCGATGATGCGCGTGGTGCCGCTCTCCTGCTGCAGGAACAATTGCGTGTTCCGGGCGATGCGGGCGGAGAAGTCGGTCGGCAGCGCCAGCGCTTCGTCGAGCGCGTTGGTGTGCAGCGACTGGGTATGGCCTTGCGTTGCTGCCATCGCCTCGACGGCGGTGCGCACGACGTTGTTGTAGACGTCCTGCGCGGTCAGCGACCAGCCCGACGTCTGGCTGTGGGTGCGCAAGGACAGCGAGCGCGGATCCTTCGGGTTGAACGGCTTCAGCAGCTTGGCCCACAACAGCCGCGCGGCGCGCAGCTTGGCGACCTCCATGAAGAAGTTCATGCCGATCGCCCAGAAGAACGACAGCCGTGGTGCGAAACGGTCGACGTCGAGACCCGCGGCGATGCCGGCGCGCAGATATTCGACGCCGTCGGCGAGCGTGTAGGCGAGCTCGAGATCCTGCGTCGCGCCGGCCTCCTGCATGTGGTAGCCGGAGATCGAGATCGAGTTGAACTTCGGCATCTTCTGCGAGGTGAAGGCGAAGATGTCGGAGATGATCCGCATCGAGGGCGACGGCGGATAGATGTAGGTGTTGCGCACCATGAACTCTTTCAGAATGTCGTTCTGAATGGTGCCCGACAATTTCTCCGGCGGCACGCCTTGCTCCTCGGCGGCGACGACGAACAGCGCGAGGATCGGCAGCACGGCGCCGTTCATGGTCATCGACACGCTCATCTGGTCGAGCGGAATGCCGGCGAACAAGGTTCGCATGTCGTAGATCGAGTCGATCGCGACGCCGGCCATGCCGACATCGCCGCCGACGCGCGGATGGTCGGAATCATAGCCGCGATGGGTGGCGAGATCGAATGCGACCGACAGGCCCTTCTGGCCCGCGGCGAGGTTGCGGCGGTAGAACGCGTTGGAATCCTCCGCCGTGGAGAAGCCGGCATATTGCCGGACCGTCCAGGGCTGGTTGACATACATGGTCGGGTAGGGACCGCGCATAAACGGCGCGATGCCCGGCCAGGTGTCGAGGAAGTCGATGCCGGCGAGATCGGCCTCGCCATAGGCCGGCTTCACCGGAATGCCTTCGGGCGTGAGCCACGGCTCGGCTGGGCCTGCGGGAGCCGGCGTGGCCGTGGGCTCGAACGCGATCGCGGTGAAATCGGGAATGCGGCTCATGGCCCGGCGTCCTCGTCTCAATCGTGGTCCGGATGCTGATGGCTGACGATGGTCGCCATCTTCTCCGGTCCATAGTTCTGTTGTGTCGTCTGGCTCGGCAGATTGGCGATCGCGACCACCCAGCCAAGTCGCGACTCCGAGCCATATTGTCGCGTCGGCACCACCCGGTCCGGCCGGTCGAAGCTGCCGGTCATGATCTCGATCCGCGGCCCATCAATACGCCCGAAGCCGAGCGGCGTGCCGCAGGCGGGACAGAAGAAGCGCTCGGCGATCGTGGATGAACGGAACGCGGCGGGCTGACCGCGCGTCCAGGCGAAGTGCTCGCGGTCGATCTCAGCGAACGAGGCGAACGGCGCGCCGGAGGCTTTCTGGCACATCCGGCAATGACAGATGCTGACCTTGTTCGGCGTGGTCTTGAACGCGAAGCGGACGGCACCGCATTGGCAGCCGCCGGTCAGGAGAGGCTTGGTGTCGTCGGTCATGCTCACTCCAGATGCGTATAGGCGTCTTCGAGCGTCTTCAGGGCATCGCCGCCGGCGGACACGAAGCTGCCGATTCCGGCCTCGCGCAGCGCGGCCTCCTGCTCGCCGCCGCGGCCTGCCAGATAGATATGTCGCGCGCCCGCGGCCTGAAGGGCCTTGGCCGCCGGAACCGCGGCGTCGGCATAGACCTTGTCGGACGAGCAGAGGCAGGCAATGGCGGCGCCGGAGGCGCGGAAGGCGGTAGCCAGCGCGGCCGGATCCGAAGCGCCCGCGCCATCGATCGCCGCGATGCCGCCAGCCTCGAAGAAGCTGCGGGCGAAAGTCGCGCGTGCGGTGAAATCGGCGGCGGTGCCGAGATTGGCGAGGAAGATCGAGGGGCGCTGTCCCTGGCTCTTCAACAGGGCGTCGGAGCGATCACGCAGCGTCTCGAACCCGTCTGCGAGACGGATGGGCGCGAGCGCCGTGAAGGTGAGCGCAGCCTTGGCTGTCGCCTGCGGAGCCAGCGGTGCAACCGCTTCGACCGCGACCTCGGCCTCGTTGAGATTTGGAAACTCGCTGGCGCCGGTCAGCACGTCGCGACGCCTGGCGATGTTGGCATTCCGCGCCGCCTTCACCGCGGCGACCTTGGACTGGATCAGCCCAGCCCGCAAGGCAGCTACGACGCCACCGGCTTTTTCGATCTCCTGGAACAGTGCCCAGGCGGTAACGCACAACTCGCTGGTCAGCGCCTCGATGCCGCCGGCGCCGGCGGAGGGATCGGCGACGCGGGCGAGATTGCTCTCCTCCAGCAGCACCAATTGCGTGTTGCGGGCGACACGGCGCGCGAACGCGTCGGGCAGGCCGAGTGCGGCCGTGTGCGGCAGCACCGTCACGGCGTTGGCGCCGCCCAATCCCGCCGCGAACGTCGCAATGGTTGCGCGCAGCATGTTCACGTAAGGGTCGCGCCGGGTGAGCATGCGCCAGGCTGTCTCGCCCGAGATGAAGAGCGGCTTCGGTGCCAGCCCGCACGCTTCCTCGATGCGCGCCCACAGCCGCCGCAGGCTGCGGAATTTTGCCAGCGTGAGAAACTGATCGGTGTCGGCGGCGAGCCGGCCATAGATCATGCCGCGCGCGGTCTCGAGCGCGATGCCTTCGGCTTCGAGCGCCCGCAGATAGGTGACACCAGAGGCGAGCACGAAAGCGAGCTCCTGCGCCTCCGATCCGCCGGCGTCGTGCACGACCCGGCCGTCCGCGGCGAAGAACGGGCCTTTGAAGCCGGCCTCGTGCAGTTGCTTGACCAGCGCGGCCGAGTTGCCGCCGAGCATCGATGCGTCATGTGAGCTTGCGCCGCGACTGGCAGCATCCCCGATCGGATCGAGGCCGAATCGGATGTCGCAGCCAGCGGCCTCGACGCCGCGCTGCTTGACGTAGTCGGCGAGAAGCGAGGCGGGCGAGACCGATTCACCGAGCTGCAATTCGATTGCAATCGCAGCATCGAGATGCACGCCGTCGAGCGCGCGCGCCACTGCGTCGGCGCTGGCGGCGAGGCCGAAGCCGTGTGCGGCATTCGACCCGGCGAACACCAGCGACAAGCCGGTCGCGCCGTTCTCGAGGTCGATCAGCGCCTGCGCATTGGCCTTGGCCGGATCGGGATGATCGACGCGCTGCATGATCTGCCATGGCGCCGATGCTGAGCGGCCTGCGACCGGCGCGGCATGCTTGGCGCGCGGATAGATCGGCTGGATCTGGAGCCCGTCATAGGTCTTGCCGACCAGCTTCTCGAAAGCCGCGCCCTTCAGCACGCCATCGACCAGCTTGCGCCAGTCCGCTTCGCTGGCCGGAGCAAAATCGGCAGCCAGTCGCAGATCGTCGGTCTCGGTCGTCATGTCGGCACGCGTCTCCCGGGGCGTCTGTTATCGCGATTGTTGTGGCGCAAAATGCCACGTCAGGGGGGCCAAGCCAAACGGTTGTTTGGCCGGAGACGTCAGCTATTCGGCTGGCAGCGGCCGGATTCCGTCGCGCGAAACGGCGCGCAGGGCCTCATCGACGCGGCGGCCGGCAATCTGTCGCGCCGGCACGATCTCGGCCAGCGGCACCAGCACGAAGCCGCGTTCGAACAGCCGGGGGTGTGGCAGCGTGAGATCGGGCGTGTCGATCGCGAAATCGTCATAGGCGATCAGATCGAGATCCAGCGTCCGCGGACCCCACCGCGTCTCCTGCGCGCGATTGCGGCCGAACATGCGCTCGACCTGGTGCAGAATGCCGAGCAGCGGCCGTGGGGGCATCGCGGTCGCGATCTCGATGCAGGCATTGATGAAAGGCGGCTGCTGCTCCTCGCCCCATGGCGGAGTGATGTAGTCGGACGACCGCGCGACAAGCGCCGCCGAGGCGCGCGCACAGATCTCCGGAATGGCGCGCCGGAACGTCGCCCTGACGTCGCCGACATTGCCGCCGAGAGCAATCAGCGCGCTCGCCATTGCCGTCATGGATGCCGCGAGCGCGTCAGCACGACGCCGACATCCTCGAAGATGGCGGCGATCGGCGCATGCGGCTTATGCACCGTGACCTTCACGGCGCGAATGCGGGCGAAGGTCGACAGGATCGCATCGGCCACCGCGCCGGCCGCGCGCTCGAGCAGGCGGTAGTTGACGTCCTTGAACGCCGCGGTCGCGGTCTCCACCACGTCGGAATAGGACACGGTGTCGGCGAGGCGGTCGCTGCGCGAGGAGTCGGACAGATCGGTGTAGAGCTCGAGATCGATGACGAAGCGCTGGCCGACCTCGCTCTCATGCTCCATCACGCCATGACGCGCGTGGATGAGAACGCCCTTGATGAAGATCGTGTCGGTCATCCCAGTGCCTCGATTGCCGCGGCCACGCGCACGGCCTGAACCGTCTCGGCGACGTCATGCGCCCGGATGATTGCAGCACCGCGCCGAGCCGCAATCAAATGCGCCGCGATCGAGCCGCCGAGCCGCTCCTGCGGCTCCGACGCGACCACGGTGCTGATGAAACGTTTTCGCGACGCGCCGACCAGCAGCGGCAGCCCGAAGCGCGCGAATGCGTCGAGTCGCGCCAGCGCGGTCATGCTCTGCTGCGCCGTCTTGCCGAAGCCGATGCCGGGATCGAGCACGATGTTACCAATGGGGATGCCGGCCTTGGCGGCGATGTCGAGCGAGCGCGCGAAGAAGCCCAGCATGTCTTCGATGATGTCGATCTCCGGATCGACGGCAGCGCGGTTGTGCATCACCACGACCGGCGCGCCATGCGCCGCGACGACCGCGGCCATCGCGGGATCGCGCTGCAGACCCCACACATCGTTGGCGATCGCAGCACCATGGTTCAGCGCGTAGTCTACAACTTGAGATTTCATGCTGTCGATCGACACGGGGACGCCGAGTGCGACGATCGCGGGCAGGATCGGCTGCAGGCGCGCCAGTTCCTCCTCGGCCGTGACCGGCACCGCGCCCTTGTAGGGCCGGGTGGACTCGGCACCGATGTCGATGATGTCGGCGCCGGCCGCGATCATGCGCTCGGCCTGCGCGATTGCCCGCTCCGGTGCATCGAAACGGCCGCCATCCGAGAACGAATCCGGCGTGACGTTCAGGATGCCCATCACCGCCGGGAATGGACGCGCCAGCCACGGCCGCAGCAGCGGGTGGCTCGACGTGAGGTCCGAGGCGGAGTGCGGCGAAATGGCGCTCATGGGCGCCGCTTTGCGCGGTTGCCACCGTCAAGTCAAGGTGTCGCGCCGCACAAGCGCGGTCAATCTAGAGGCTGGTCAATAGCTGATCTTCGGCTCCAGCCGGCGCGCCTTTTCGATGAGCTGGCCGACCGACTTCTCCGACGGCAGGATGCGAACCAGCTTCCGCCGGGTGTTCACTTCCTTGATGTTCTGCGCCAGGCGGGCGGGGTTGCGGTGCGCCAGCTCGCGCACGGTGGGCACGCCGGCCGCGCGGACGAGGCAGACCTTGGCCTTGCCCATGCCGGGAATGCGCATGTAGTCGGCGGAATTTGCCCAATCGAGCAGTTGCTGCTCGCTGATGCCGGTCGTGGCGGCAAGCGCCTTGCGCCCTTTCACGGTCCGGGCGGCTTCGAGAAATGCGTCGGTGGTGCGGATGCCTAGAGCTTTCAGCTTGGCAGCATAGAAGGCCGTCATGCCTTCGAGTTCGGTGATCGGATATGTCATGATGCTCGGCGCGCGCGAAGGTGCTTCAGGTGATCTGGCCCAGGCGGTTGGGCTTTGGGCAACCGGCTCAGGCCGGGTGTGCCTGTCGCGATCGTGCCAACTGATCCGCTTCGGTTTGGTCGCGGCCGAATTTGAAAAGTTCACCGGCGGATCGCTGCTGCTCCCGTCGTTGCCGTCCATTGTCGCTGAGGAGGTCGGGCTCGGTGCCGATGATTTCAGCCACGACTCTACCGATGCCGGCCGTTCTGGCCAGCGGCTCAATCAACTCGTTCATGTGAACCCCGTATCATCCGGTCCCCCAAGACCGAACGTCCTCTCGCTGAATTCATCTTGATCGGACGATCCGTGAATTACAAGCGAGGAGCCGGCCCGGTGCGCGAATCGATTCGTGATCGACGATGAACTGTTGCAGCGATGCAAGACCAGATGTTGAATCCACGGCTCAAACCTGCGTATCCCGCAGCACCAATGTTAAGAAGAGTGCGTGTCGTGCGAAGAGGTAAGGCAGCCTGACCCTAGTTCCCATTCGCGAAACTCAACTATGTTACTGCACGAGATGCTCCGCTCCACGTGCGATGCGAAACAATCACTCTCGAAAGATGGATCATCATGGCACCATCCGGAAAATCCCTGGCTGATACCGACGACAAGATCTTCGTGGGAGCCGGTGAGCAGCCGGCCTGGTTGACGCTTGCGCTCGCCAATCGCCACGGCCTGGTCACCGGTGCAACCGGCACCGGCAAGACCGTCTCGCTGCAGGTGATGGCCGAAGGTTTTGCTCGTGCAGGTGTTCCGGTCTTCGCCTCCGACATCAAGGGTGACCTTTCGGGCATCTCGCAAACCGGCGAAGCGAAGGACTTCATCATCAAGCGCGCGACCGAACTCGGGCTCACCTATCAGCCCGATCAGTTCTCGACGGTATTTTGGGATGTGTTCGGCGAGCAGGGCCATCCGGTGCGCGCCACCGTCACCGAGATGGGGCCGCTGCTGCTCGCGCGGATGCTCGACCTCAACGATGTCCAGGAGGGCGTGCTCAACGTCGCGTTCCGCGTGGCCGACGAGAACGGCCTCGCCCTGATCGACATGAAGGATCTGCGCGCGCTGCTCGATGCCATCATTCCGGAGGCCGGCAAGAAAGGCGCTGATGCCGACGCCGATCCGCTGGCGCCGATCCGGAAGGCTGCGCAATCGTTCGGCAACGTCACGCGCGCCACCGTCGGCACCATCCAGCGGCAGTTGCTCGTGCTCGAGAACCAGGGCGGCACGAAGTTCTTCGGCGAGCCGGCGCTGATGCTCACCGACTTCATGAAGACCGACCGCGACGGCCGCGGCATGATCAACATCCTCGTTGCCGACAGGCTGCTGGAGAGCCCGCGACTCTACGCGACGTTCCTGCTGTGGATGCTGTCCGAGCTGTTCGAGGAGCTGCCGGAGGTCGGCGATCTCGCCAAGCCCAAGCTGGTCTTCTTCTTCGACGAGGCGCACCTCTTGTTCAACGATGCGCCGAAGGCGCTGATGGACAAGATCGAGCAGGTGGTGCGGCTGATCCGGTCGAAGGGCGTCGGCGTCTATTTCGTCACGCAGAATCCGCTCGATGTTCCGGACCGGGTGCTCGGGCAATTGGGCAATCGCGTGCAGCACGCGCTGCGCGCCTTCACGCCGCGCGATCAGAAGGCGGTGGCCGCCGCCGCCGACACCTTCCGCCCCAATCCCAAGCTGGACACCGCCAAGGTGATCACCGAGCTCGGCAAGGGCGAGGCGCTGGTTTCGTTCCTGGAGGGCAACGGCACGCCGGCGATGGTGGAGCGCGTCCTGATCCGGCCGCCGTCGGCGCGGATCGGGTCGGTGACCCCGGAGGAGCGCAAGGCGGTCATCGCTGCGAGCCCGGTCAAGGGCAAATACGATACCGCGATCGACGCCGAGTCCGCCTATGAGCTGCTGCAGAAGCGGATCAGCGGAACCGCCGTGACGACGGAAGCCTCGTCCGGCAGCGTGCTCGGCAAGATCGGCGACATCGCCGCGACGATCTTCGGCACCAACGTCAAGCGCGGCCAGCTCTCGACGACACAGGTGATTGCGCGCAACGTCGCCCGCTCGGTCTCCGACAAGGTGGTGGGCGGGATTGCGGCCGATCTCGGCAAGCAGGTCGGCGGCTCCTTGGGCAGTTCGATCGGCCGCTCTTTGGTGCGCGGCGCGCTTGGGGGATTGCTGCGGCGATGATCCAGGCAGCGCTCTCCTTCGGCGCGATGCTCTCGCCGCGGGAGGCTGGCCCGGACCGCGCAACGGAGCTACAAGCGGGCCGATCGTCGTCAATTGCTAAAGGGGTCTCGTGGCCATGGCCAATGCGCAGCTTCAATCCGTTCTCGATCACATCGATGCTGATTTCGACAACAGCCTTGACCGGCTGTTTCAGCTGATCCGCATCAAGTCGATCTCGGCCGATCCGGCCTTCACTGAGGATTGCAAGGCGGCGGCCGACCACCTCGCCAAGGATCTTGCGACGCTCGGCTTTGCGACCGAGGTGCGGCCGACCGCCGGTCATCCCGCCGTGGTCGGCAAGAGCAACGGCCATGGCGCCGCCAGGCCGCATGTCCTGTTCTACGGTCATTACGACGTGCAGCCGGTCGATCCGCTCGAATTGTGGCACCGGCCGCCGTTCGAGCCTGTCGTCGCCGATCACGCCGACGGCCGCAAGATCATCGTCGCGCGCGGCGCCGAGGACGACAAGGGCCAACTGATGACCTTCGTCGAGGCCTGCCGCGCCTGGAAGAAGGTGACGGGCGCGCTACCGCTCGACGTCACCGTGGTGATCGAAGGCGAGGAGGAGGTCGGCTCGAAGAACTTCGTGCCGTTCCTCGAAGCCAACAAGGACGAGTTCAAGGCCGACTTCGCGCTGGTCTGCGACACCGGCATGTGGGACCCGAACACGCCGGCGATCACGACCTCGTTGCGCGGTCTGCTCTATGAAGAGGTGAAGATCAAGGCCGCCAATCGCGACCTGCATTCGGGCGTGTTCGGCGGCGGCGCGCGCAATCCGATCCGGGTGCTGACGGAAATTCTCGGCGGTCTGTTCGACGCCGACGGCCGCATCACCATTCCCGGCTTCTATGACGGCGTGAAGGACGTTCCGCCTGAGGTTCTGGAGCAGTGGAAGAAGCTGAACCTCACTCCCGAAAGTTTCCTCAAGCCGATCGGATTGTCGATCCCCGCAGGCGAGAAGGATCGTCTGCTGATCGAGCAGATCTCGTCGCGGCCGACCTGTGACATCAACGGCATCTGGGGCGGCTATATCGGTGAGGGCTCGAAGACCGTGATCCCGTCGCTGGCCCATGCGAAGGTCTCGTTCCGGCTCGTCGAGGGCCAGGACCCGCTGAAGATCCGCAAGGCGTTCCGCGACTACGTGTCGGCGCGCATCCCCGGCGACTGCTCGGTCGAGTTCGGCGATCATTCCGCAGGTGCCGCGATCGCGCTCGACTGGACCATGAAGCCGCTGGCGGCTGCCAAGCAGGCGCTGACCGAGGAGTGGGGCAAGGAGACCATCCTGATGGGCTCGGGCGCCTCGATCCCGATCGTCACCGACTTCAAGAAGACGCTCGGTCTCGATTCACTGCTGGTCGGCTTCGGTCTCGACGACGACAACATCCATTCGCCGAATGAGAAGTACGACCTCAAGAGCTACCACAAGGGCATCCGCTCCTGGGCCCGCATCCTCGCTGCGCTCGCGGAGATGCCGCGGTAGATCCGCTGGCCCTCGCATGTGTCCGTAGCCGGCATGAGCGAAGCGACATGCGGGAGCAACGCGGCAGCGCGTGAGATCCCGCATGTCGCTTCGCTCATCCGGGCTACGACTGCGACGGCGCTGATTGTTTGCACGACGAGGCTGAACTCACGCTGCGCTGGCGACCGACTTCGCAGCGAGATCGCCGCCGGCGATTTTGCGCAGCGCTGCGAGGTTGGCTTCGGCCGAGGCCAACCGCCAGCAGGATTTCCCGCTCGATTTCGCTTCATACAACGCGGCGTCCGCCGCGAACAGCAGGGCTTCCGGATCGGTGCCGTGCTCGGGCGCGACGGCGATGCCGATACTGATGCCGATCTGGACATGCGCACCACCCGGCATGACCATCGGGGCGGCCATCACCTCGATGATCCGCTCGCCGAGCGCCAGTGCGTGATCGATCGCCGGATCGCCGGCGAGCACCACGAATTCGTCGCCGCCGATCCGGGCGATGACGTCGTCCGGAGAGGCGGTCCGCCGTAGCGTGTTGGCGACGATCTTCAGCAGCTCGTCGCCTGCGGCGTGACCGAAGGTGTCGTTGACCGGCTTGAAGCCATCGAGATCGAGATACAGGACGGCGAAGCTCCGGTCGCCGCCGGCCTGGTCCGTGAGCCTGCTCTGCAGCGCGTCGATCAGGCCGGCGCGGTTGGACAGGCCCGTGAGCGGATCGCGCCGCGCCCGCTCGTCGCTCTCGCGTTTGGACTGCATGACCGCCACCAGCATCTTGTTGAGCCGGAACGCCGCGCCGGTCATCGCGAGGAAGTAGACCGGCATCTGCAGATACATCGCGAACAACAGCGGCTCATGCGACGTCGCGACGCCCGGGATCACCGGGCCGATGCTGAACAGGATCATGGTGCCGACGAGGCGCGGCGCGCTGAAATTACGAAAGCAGATGCCGCCCACCATGGCGGCCGACGAGATGCAGGTGAGTGACGCGGCGACCCAGTCGCCCGACGCCAGGCTGATGCCGACGCCGAAGCCGACGCTGGCGCTCCAGGCCACCGACAGCAGGATGTGGATGTCGGTCGGCGTCGTTAGCCGCTCGCGCGCGCGGCGGTAGGCAATGATCATCACGATCAGCCGCGACAGGCAGATTACGACTTCCATCACGAACCATGTGATGAAGAGGGCGGTCGGCGTGCGCAGCGCAAGCGCCGCGGCGACCGCCACGGTGTTGATGGCGCCGCCGGCGAAAACCGACCAGCAGCCGTACAGCTCACCCGTCAATGCGAGTCGGATATCTGATGACACCGGATATCCCGGGTCGGCCAGCCAGCGCGTCACGCGCCAGCGTGGCAAACTGAACGCCAAACCATCACCCCGCATTTCAATACCTCCGCGGGGTTGCAATAAGCGCGATGGCACTTAACAGGCGTTTAGAGAGGTATCGGCGTCTCGCTGCATGCTTGATGCACGGTAAAAATTTACTCCACGTGGTATGCGCAGCTAACAGCGAAGAGAAGTTGAATTCTCAGCCCGAGGTTCTCGCGCGCGCACGTTCTTCGGTGACTGGCGCGACCTCCACCGTCGCGTTGCCGAGCGCGCGGTCGCGCTCGAATACGAGACGGACGCGCTGCCCGACCGGTGTGAGGCCGATCAGGTTGCGAACCTGCGTGGCGCTGCGCACCGGCATGTCGTTCGCCTTCACGATGATGTCACCCTTGCGCAGTCCCGCGCGTTCGGCCGGCGAGCCCACGGTGACGTCGGCGACGCGCGCGCCCTGAATCCGGCCATCGGCCGGCGCATCCAGGTCGAGCAGGGTCACGCCGATACGCCCGCGGTCGACGCGCCCGTTGGCGACCAGTTGCTCCATCACCCGCCGCGCCATGTTGATCGGCACGGCGAAACCGATGCCGACATTGCCGCCGCCGGGCGAGATGATCGCGGTGTTGATGCCGACCAGCTCGCCGCGCAGATTGATCAGCGCGCCGCCGGAATTGCCGGGATTGATCGCCGCGTCGGTCTGGATGAAATCCTCGTAGCCCTGCTTGCCGAGGCCGGTCCGCCCGAGCGCGCTCACGAGACCCGAGGTGACGGTCTGGCCAAGACCGAACGGGTTGCCGACGGCGATCACGAAGTCGCCGACCTCGAGCGCATCACTGTCGCCAAGCGCGATGGTCTTGAGGTCGAGGGGGTCCCTGATCTGCAGCAGCGCGATATCGGTGGCGGGATCGCGCCCGACCAGGCGGGCGGCGAATTTGCGGCCATCCTTGGTGCGGATCTGCGCTGTCGTGACGTGCTCGACGACGTGATTGGCGGTCATGACGTAGCCGCGCTGCGCATCGACGATGACGCCCGAGCCGGTGGCGCTGATCTGCTTCTCGACCTGCTTGGGGACGTCGAAAAACTCGCGGAAGAGCGGGTCCTGGTAGAGTGGGTTGTCCTGGCGGACCTTGCCTTCGACCGAGATGTTGACGACGGCCGGCGTCACCTCCTTCACCAGCGGCGCGAGCGTCGGCACCCGGCCGAGCTTGAGATCGGGAATTTGGGCCAGGGTGGGCCCGGTCATCAGGCAAAACAGGATGGCAGGCGCCAGGACGGCCCGAAGAGAAGGCGGAAGCTGCATCGTGATCCCCAACAAGCGCGATCAGGTTCTTTTGGCGACGACAGAGCTGGGAAAGCAGCCGGCCCGGTTCAAGAGCCGCACTGGCAATCGTTCCCCGAGAGTGCCAAAAAATTTGCGTGACCCTCTTGAACGAAAAGTTCGGCTTTCCTAGGTCGTTGCTCGCCCGGGGGCCGGATGGACCCGAGGCTTATGACATCGCTGATCTGTAAAGGAGGATGTGCATGCATTTCCGTCCATTGCACGACCGCGTGCTCGTGCGCCGCATCGATGCCGAGGAGAAGACCAAGGGCGGCATCATCATTCCCGACACCGCCAAGGAGAAGCCGCAGGAGGGCGAGATCGTTGCCGCGGGTCCTGGTGCGCGGAATGAGCAGGGGCAGCAGGTCGCCCTCGACGTCAAGCCCGGCGACCGGGTGCTGTTCGGCAAGCCGCGTCATCGATGGACTTCTGATCGCACGAATCCGGGCGGACTGGTCGCAGCCCGGCCCCGGCTGCGCGAAAGAAATATCTACAAACAACTCATCGCTGCCGCGGCCGGTCGTGGATCGGCCACAACGCGCAGCTATCAATCAGGTTGACGATCGCAGTTCGTCCAGAACCGGCCACAATTGCGTTCATGAGCCGGCTGTGAACGGACCGACGGTCGACGGGAGGTGTGGTTGAGCGCTGTCGCGCCGCCCGGTCTCATCAGCAGCGCGAGCTCGCAGGCCCGATCATGCCAGCCTGGCAATACGATCATCCGCCGCCCAACCCGACCTCCGTCATGAGCATGGGCGATCCCCGTCGCTTGACGCGGTTTTTGATCGAGAGCGAGCAACGCGTGGTGGCGCACTGCCAGGCCGTGTTGTCGCGTGGCGACATCGATCAGCGCGAGCGCGACCGGCTGGTTAGCGTGCTCCGAGAGGCGACGATGCGGCTGCAGCGGCTGTCTGCCGTGGCCGCCTGACGGGTGTTGCGCTGCGATAGAGGCTGCGACAAAAAATTCGATTTTTCCTCTTGAAACGGATGTCGGCTGTTCTAAGTCGTCTGCTGCCGCTTCGGCGGCGCCGGGTGCCGTAAGGGCCCGGTCGATATCTGGGCGCTGACCGGTCGTCTGATACTCAGAAGTTTCTGGGACTTTGAAGTTTGCATCGGCTCGGCGCTCCTTCGTATCCATCTTGCTCTTAGGAGGACTTGGCTATGAGGACCTACGACTTCTCTCCGCTGTGGCGTTCGACCATCGGCTTCGACCGTCTGTTCGACCTGCTCGACGAGACCCAGCGCGCGGTCGAGGACAACTATCCCCCGTACAACATCGAGCGGCTCGGCGACGACCGCTACCAGATTTCGCTGGCGCTGGCAGGCTTCGCCCCGGACGAGCTGTCCATCACCGCCGAGCACAACGTGCTCACGGTGGAAGGGCGCAAGGCCGACAAGGAGACCCGCGAATATCTCTATCAGGGCATCTCGTCGCGGCCGTTCAAGCGGCAGTTCAATCTCGCCGACTACGTGCAGGTGACGAACGCGGCGTTCGACAACGGCCTGCTGCGGATCGAGCTGGTACGCGAGATCCCCGAGGCGATGAAGCCCCGCCGCATTGCCATCGGCACGGCACCGGTCGAGCAGATCGCGCAGCAGAAGGCGGCTTGACGCCTTGTTCGAGCTGCGGCGCGGGCGGAATGTCGCCCGCGCCCTTGCATCAACTGTCTCTTGTGAAAGGAGTGGAAGAGGAGAGACGCCATGAGCGAGCACCGTTTTTCGATCACCGCCGGCAGTGCCGGATTCCATCCGGTCTCACACTACGAGTCGCCGGCAGACCTGTTGAATGACCGCAAGCTGTCACTGGCCGAGAAGCGGCTGATCCTGTCGTCCTGGGCGTCGGACATGTATGCCGTCGAGTCGCAGCCTGGCCTGCGCAAGATTCCCGGCATCTCCAGGCCGCTGCATCTGGCCGACGTGCTCGGTGCGCTGCGTCAGCTCGACCGCGAAGATCAGCCACCGCGCCCGCGCGGCGGGGCCGCCATGCGCATCGTTCCGCGCGTCGACGTCGAAGCGGATGGCTCGGCAACGGACGTTGCGTCCGGATCAGACGTCCGGATGCGGCCGGCCGCCCGCGTGCGGTTCTCCCGCGAAGCCAATGTGCGGCGCTATCGCAAGCTGTTGGCCACCCGGCTTGCCGACCATGAGCGCCGCTTTGTCGAGCGTCGGCTGGCCGAGGAGCTGCAGCAGTTGCATCCCCTGCCGGAGCGGCGCGGCTTCGCCCGCGCCGGACGCTGCTGATCCCGATCGACCGGCGCGGATGAGAACAGCCCGCGCATAACGAAAACGCCGCCCGGAATTGGGCGGCGTTTCATTCCAGACAGCGTAGAGGGCGATGGCGGAAATGTAGCACCCTCGGTCGGCGCTGTCCATGACAGCCGACGGCACCTCATTTCGGAACCGCGTGCTCCTCAATCTCACGCGTCGTCCCGTCGCCGTCATGGTAGCCCTTGCTGCCGATCACCTGCGCCAGCGGACTGGCGATGTTGCCGCCGCTTGCGATCCGGGCCAGTACGGCGCGGAAATCATGACGCGGCCGCCAGCCGAGCTCATGGCGGGCCTTGTCGTTGACATAGACGCGGTCGAGGCCCTCGAACATGGTCCAGCCGTGCCGGGCATAGATCGCGGCGTGCTCCGGGATGATGCGGCGGAGCACGTCCGGTGCGCGGCTGCGCAACTCGGCGGCATCGGCGGGCGTGAACGGCGTCGTCGCGCTGATGATGTACTCTGCAAATCCCGCGGGCATGCGCGCCAGCCCACAAAGATGCGCCTCGACCACGTCCTCGATGTCGACCCGGCGCGCCAGGAACTCGTTCAGCTTGATATTGGCGTCGGCGCGCCGCGCACGCGTTGCCGGATCGTCGTCCTGCTCGGGGAAGAAGCGCGAGACGCGCAGGACGGTGACGGGCAGGCCGTCATTGCGCGCGAACAGCTGACAGAGGTCCTCGGCGGCGGCCTTGGTGACGCCGTAGATGTTCTTCGGCACCGACGTGACCTGCTCGGTGATCCAGGCGGCCGGCTGCCCCGGCGGCGGCACCAGCGCGTCGCCGAAGACGCTCGTCGTGCTGGTGTAGACGAAGCCTTCGACCTTCGCAGCTGCCGCCTCTTCGAGCAGGTTCAGCGTGCCCGTGACATTGACATCGATGAAGTCCTGCCGGCTGTGGGTTGCCACATGCGGCTTGTGCAGGGTCGCGGCATGCAGCACCGCCGTCATGCCCGCCATGGCGGCGCGGACGAAGCCGCGGTCGGTGATCGAGCCCACGCGCTGCGTGAAAGCGCCGGGACGGCAATCGACGCCGAGCGCGGCGCGGCCCTGCGCCCGCAAGGTCCGCATCAGCGCTTCGCCAAGATGGCCGGAGCTGCCCGTCACCAGGATCGTCATGCGGCCCGTCCTGCGACCGTCAGGCCCGGTCGTCAGGTCCGGTAGCCGGGGTTGACCCGGTCGAGCTTGCGCAGCAGTGGCGGCCAGACCAGCTGAGTGGAGCGCAGCTCGACGCGATCCTCATTGTCGAACAGCTTCGCGTTCTTGTCGATGACCTCGTCGCGCACCGGATAGGCCGAGGGTCCCAGCGTGCGCGTCCGCACCTGGATCGAGCAGGCGCGCTCAAGGTGATACATCCGCTCGAAGGCGGAGGCCACCGAGCGACCGACAGTCAGCGTGCCGTGATTGCGCAGCAGCATGTGGTTCCTGGTGCCGAGGTCGCGCTGCAGCCGCGGCCGCTCGTCATGGTCCAGCGCCACGCCCTCGTAGTCGTGGTAGGCGAGGTCGTGGGTGACGTATTGCGCGATCTGGTTCAGCGGCAGCAGGCCGTCGGCGCAGCTCGACACCGCGACGCCGTCCAGCGTGTGCAGATGGATGACGCAGCCGGCATCCTCGCGCACCTCGTGGATCGCCGAATGGATGGTGAAGCCGGCGGGATTGATGCTGTACTCGCTCTCGGACAGCTGGTTGCCGTAGAGGTCGACCTTGATCAGGCTGGAGGCGGTGATCTCCTCGAACAGCAGGCCGTAGGGGTTGATCAGGAAGTGATGCTCGGGGCCGGGCACGCGGGCCGAGATGTGAGTGTCCACCAGGTCGTCCCAGCCGAACAGCGCCACCAGGCGGTAGGCGGCGGCGAGATTGACCCGCTGCGACCATTCGGCCTCGGTCATGTTCGACGGCACTTCCTTGAGGCGCGCTTCGGCTGGCGACATGGCATTCTCCGATTTCCAGGGTTGACCGGAGCCTAAGCGGCACGCCGCCGTGCGGCAAGGCGCAGGGCAGGGCAGCAGTCATGTCGTTTGGCTGAGTAGGCCGCTCAGGGCGCCGGGATCGACAGCAGGCTGGAAATGCTGCGGCCGCGGATGTCGTAGACCCGGGCGAACACGACGTCGTCGCGCTTGATCTCGACCATGACAGGGGCAGTCAGTCCCTTGCAGTAGAACTCGCCGAGCGTCATGGCGAAGTCGGCCGCATGGCTGTCCCAGCCGATGGTGAAATCGGGGCCGAGCGCGACCTGGGCGGGACGCTGCGGGCCGCACACCGCGACCTTCCATTTGTGCCCGATCGGCGGCACCTCCTGGCGCTCGTCGAGCTGCTCCTTCAGCCCGTCGGAGGCCTGCTTCAACGCCAGCCCCCAATAGTCGAGCATGAAGCGGGTGTCGGCCTCGCGCACGGTGCCGGCGATGAAGTTGAAGTGGGTGTACTGATAGGGATGCAGCCGGATCATCTCGGCCAGCGGCAGCAGCAGGCCGAAGCAGAAGGCGGCGATCGCCACCGGCTGCCAGCTGCGGCGCTCGTCGGCGTTGAGCCACGACAGCAACCACGAGAAGGCGATGCCGCCGAGCAGCGCCATCGGCGGGATCACGAACACGAAGTGGCGGATGCCGTTGTAGAGCGCCGGGCGTTTGACGATCGCGATCAGGATCGGCAGCGTCGCCGCCAGCGTCAGCATCAACAGGATGCTCTTCTGGCGTGCCGGCACGTCGGGCCGCGACAGCGACATGATGGAGGCCACGACGCCGGCGACGAACAGCGCAATCATCAATTCAGGCAGCTGCAGCGCGAACAGCGTCGGCAGGTACGACCAAGGCATGTCCGGCACTGAGACCAGCGCACCGTCGAACATCTCCTTCCACGGCTTCTCGAAGAAGTGCGAGAAGTAGGTCAGGGCCCGGAACGGGTTGGCCGGCTCGATGATCGACCAGGGCCAGATCAGTCCCATGATCAGGTAGCCCAGGATCAGGCCGGGGATCAGCACATAGAGCACGTGGGCGAAGCGGCGGATCGCCTCGCGCGGCCCTTGCGTGCGGTATTCCTCCATGAACAGCGGCAGGAAGCCGACCATCGCATAGACGACAGCCATGCCGCCCAGGATGCGCGAGCCGATCGCAAAGCCGGCCCCCAGGCCCAGGATCAGGATGGTGCGCGGCGAGGGGTAGGGATACTCATCGGCGAGGCGGACCAGGCCCATCAGCAGCACCACCATCGCCACCGCGAAGGGCGCATCCTTCGGGTTCATGAACATGTGGCCGTAGAAGATCGGGCAGAGCGCCAGCAGCAGCAGGGCGGCAAGGCCGGCCACCGGGCCGCCGATGCGGCGCGCCAGGCGCCAGGTCACGGCAAGGCCGATCAGCCCGACGATGGCGCCGACCAGCCGGCGGGTCTCGAACAGCTCCAGCGGCAGGATCTTGTGCAGCAGGGCTGCAACCATGTCGAAGCCGCCGCCGTACATATAAAGGTTGGCGAACGACAGCGCCGCCTGATCCCTGAAACCGGAACCGTACATGCGCAGCAACAGATCGGCATATTCGGCATGGGTGTAATCATCCCAGCCGAGGCCGTAATCCCGGAATGTGAGCCCGGCCACCACCGCGACCGCGGCAAGCACGAACATGGCAAGATCGTCATACGTCCGCTCAAGGGACCGCCGCGTCGGCGTCTCGAGGACCGAAGTGGTTATCGTTGTCATGGCTGAGTGTAACCCGGCGTCCCCTGGCGACCCCGCTTCCGCGTTTCAGGCCTGTGTTCCCCGCCTCCGTATAGCGCGTCCCGGCTTCCGAGGTGTCGGAATTATGGGAAGGCATGCTTCTCGCAGCGCAGCGGGGACCCGAATTTCGGCTGCTGAGCGCCATATTGGCACAGTCAAATGAACGCCCGCTGAACCACAGGGGCCGGAAGAACCCGGGAGGAACCTCAATGAATGCCGAGGGTTGGCCGATGTATATTGTGGCGGCATCATGACGATGGCTGCACGGCGGACGAGAACTTCAGCAGGATTGGCCGAACTTCCGCTGCAAATTGTCGCGGATTTGGACTAGAAACCGGATTCAAGGACGCGGGCAACCGCAACTATCTAATGTGATTTCGGTCGGGACACCGTCCGGAACCGGCGCATTAGGGGATGAGTTCGATGATGAGTGCAATGTTGGCCGCCGGGGCCCTCGCCGTGTTGGCCGGGCTCGGGGCGATCGCCTGGGGAATTCCAGTCAAGGAGTTCAGCGTCGGTAACACGCTGATCCTGTCGGGGACCCTTGGCGTCTGCAGTGGGCTGATCCTGTTCGGACTGTCGGCCGTCCTGAGCGAGCTGAAGATGATCTCGAGTCGGCTGCGGTCGCGTCCGGGCGCTGAGGCTGAGTCCGAACCCAGGCCTCTTCAGCTCCCGCTCGCCGCCGGCAAGACCGACTTCGAGACCGCCCCGGTGCCGCCGACGGAGGACGTCTGGCGCGAGGGCGGCTCGCCACGTCCGCGTCCCCGCATGCCGGACCTGTCGTCTCCCTTGTCCTCGGGGGTGTCGTCGTCGCCACTGTCCTCGTCTCCCTTGTCGGCCTCGCTGCGCGAGTCGAAGCCGGCCTCGGATGAGCCGCCGGCCGAACCCGCCGAGCGGCCCAAGCGCAACCTGCTGTTTGCGTCTTCGTCGCGCCGCGAGCGGGAGCGCGCCGAGAAGCGCGGCGCCGAGCCGCCGCCGACGGATTTCCGGTCTCCGCCCCTCAGCGACCCGCCGCCCGTGCCGCTGGACGAGCCCGCCGCAACCGAATCGGATTCGTCGTTCGACAATGGCTGGTCGCGACCGGAGCGGACGCGGACGCCGGAGCCTCTGCGCCCGCCCTTCCCGCGACGCTTGGCGCGGGCCGCACCGGCCTTCGTCGAGCCCGAGCCAACCCCGCCGCCGCCCGAGCCGAAGGACCTGGACGCGCCGGCCGTCAGCATCGTCAAGTCGGGCGTGGTGGATGGGATGGCCTATTCGCTCTATTCCGACGGGTCGATCGAGGCGCAGATGCCCGAAGGGATGATGCGCTTCGCGTCGATCGACGAGCTGCGCACCCATCTCGAAGGCCGCTCCTGACGGGCCAGACCACACGGTCAGGTTGAGCGCGTCTGGAATGTGGTACACAGTACTTGGCAGGTGACAGACTTCTCAAGAAGAAGTCCTCACTATCTTGTCATTTTGCCAGTTAATTGCCCATATTGCTTGTAGAATCGCGAGACAACGCTGTCACTCGGCGCGAGTGATACTTGCGATCGACGGTCACAGGCGGAGCGGGATGAGGGGTCGATGACCGAAGCGGCCGGCAAGAGCTTTATCGATCTGACGGCCGACATCGTGTCGGCCTATCTCAGCAACAACCCGACCCCGGCGGCGGAGATTCCCTCGCTGATCAGCCAGGTGCATGCCGCGTTGACCCGGGTCGCGGCGGGACGAAGCGAGCCCGCGCCCGAGCCGGCGCGGCCGGCGGTGCCGGTCAAGAAATCGATCCACCCGGACTATCTGATCTGTCTCGAGGACGGCAAGCGCTTCAAGTCCCTGCGGCGGCATCTGCGCACGCAGTACAGCATGACGCCGGAACAATACCGCGACAAATGGAACCTGCCGCCGGACTACCCGATGGTGGCGCCGAACTACGCGGTCACCCGGTCGCAGCTCGCCAAGAAGATGGGCCTGGGCCAGCAGCGGCCCGAGCGGGAGAAGTAGCCGAACCGATCAGGACGCCGTGGCGAGCGCTTCGCGGGCGTCGGCACGGATGCGCTCGACCATCGAGCGCAGGCCATTGGAGCGCTGTGGCGTCAGGTGCTCGCGGAACCCGAGCTCGTCGAACACGGCGGGCGCATCGATGGTCATGATCTCCTGCGGCGTCCGCCCAGAATACAGCGTGAGCAGAATTGCGATCAGACCGCGAACGATATGGGCGTCGCTGTCGCCGAGATAGTTCAGCACCGGCACGGCGCTGCTGCGATCGACGTGCTTCGACAGCCAGACCTGGCTGGCGCAGCCCTGCACCTTGTTCGCGGCGGAGTGCTCGTCCTCCGGCATCGGCGCCAAGGTGCGGCCGAGCTCGATCACGTAGCGGTAGCGGTCGTCCCAGTCGTCGAGCAGGGCGAAATTGTCGCGGATGTCGTCGATCGTCATGATGCTCTTCGGTCCCGATATCGGCCTTCATATAGGCGTTCGGGACGGCGAAAGCGACAGTCGGTTCCGCCGGTTCAGGGCGTCGGCGGCAGTTGCCATTCGGCGGCGAGATCGTCGGCCGAGAGCGTGTCGGCCGGCGCGTCGCCCGGGGGAACCTCCTCGACCATGGGGGCGTCGATCGAGCCCGTGTGATCGTTGCCGCGCTTGTCGAGACTGGCTGGTTTCACCGGGCCGATGAACTTGTCGGCGCCGGCCGGCTTCTCCGCGGCATCGGCCTTGTCGGTGATGATCTGGTAGATCTTGCGCGCGCCTTCCTGGGCGCGGTGGCCGATGACGGTCGCGGCCTGGCCGCCGACCTCGCAGGCCTGCGGCTGCCGCTTGCAGAACTGGCTCATGTCGGAGACGGCGGCGGTCGCAGCCTGCACGGCTTCGTGCGCATTGATCTGCGGCAGCTTGTCGGCGTCTTGGCTCTTCTCGCGCGGCAGCAGCACCAGCACGAGCCCGAGCCAGAATGCCATCCGAAGCAGAAAGAACATCACGCAACCCCGACCGTGCTGCTGATCTCGCGTGCTCAAATCGCGCAACCGGGATCGCAGCTGATTGTTCTATGTCGCGACTGCTTGCATTGGGCTTAATTGGTTGAGATTTCGCGAAGCCGGAGGCCGGATTTTCTTCGGAGTAAATTTTTCATTGGCGCGGGCCGCATGCGCCGCGCAACCGGCTGTAGATCGCACAGCTTTCGCAACCGCAGGCCCGGCCGGAAACGATGCATTCACCATTCCGGCCGAATGGCGGGCTTACCGCAGTCTGGCCCTTAGCGTTCGCTTAATGCGAGTCTGACACGGTGACTTCCGACGACAGGGGGCGTCCCGGCGCGTTCTCTTTGTGAGAACGACCGACAGGCCGAGGCGCGAGAGCCGTGAGTGTGTTGAGTATCATCCGCGATTGTCTCGATGCGTTATTGCATCCATCGGCTCGAACTGATGCGATGACGCGCGCGCGTCACCGCGCCTTCATCGCGCCGCGCCTGCTGGGCAGCCTCGCCGTCTTCGCCGTGTTTCCTGCCTATCTCGCGATGCGCGGCGCGCCGAGCGCGCTCGAGGTCGGCGCGCTGTCGTGGCTGATCGCGCCCATCCTGCTGTCCTGGTATCTGTCGCGCACCGGCCGCTACGAGAGCGCCTGCGCGCTGTCGTCGCTGGCGTTGTCGGCGCTGATCATGGCGGTCTCGATCGAGACCGGCGGCATCGAATCCTTTGCCGCGGTGTGGCTGATCGTCGTTCCCCTGGAAGCCTCGTTCTCGGCCTCGCGCCGCGTCGTCGTGTTCTCCGCGGGGCTCGCACTGTGCTGCGCGCTGCTGCTCATCCTCATTGGTCATTTCGGCTGGCTGCCGGAGCCCGAGACCACCCCCGCCTTGCGCACCGTGCTGCTCGCCTTCGGCGTCGCCTCCGCGACGCTCTATGCGGCCGTGCTCGCCTTTGCCGCCGACACGCTCGCGCGCACCAGCGTGACGCTGCTGTCGATGGAGGAGGAGCGCTATCGGCTGCTCGCGCGCAACATGAGCGACGTGATCTCCCGTCATCGCCGCAACGGCGCTGTCATGTTCATCTCGCCCGCGGTCGAGACGCTGCTCGGCGCGCCGGTCGCGCAGTTGCACGGCCATGGCCTGTTCGAACGCGTCCATGTTGTCGACCGGCCGGCCTATCTCACGGCGCTGTCGGAGGCGGCAGGCGGCAGCGAAGCCTCGAGCGTCGAGTTCCGCCTGCGCCGCGATGCGCCGGGCGAGGGGCGCGGCTTTCAGCATCCGGTCGATTTCATCTGGGTCGAAATGCGTTGCCGCCCCCTCGACCGCATCGGCGTGGCGCCGGGCGGATCGGAGCAGGAGGTGGTCGCGGTCATGCGCGACGTCACCGACCGCAAGCTGCAGGAGCAGGCGCTCGAATTGGCGCGCGGCGCCGCGGAGCGCGCCGACGCCGCGAAGACGCGATTCCTCGCCACCATGAGCCACGAGCTGCGCACGCCCTTGAATGCCATCATTGGCTTCTCCGAGATGCTGATGCAGGAGCAAATGCTGGTGCTGAACGCCGCGCGGCGCCGCGAATATGCGCAGCTCATCAACGATTCCGGCCAGCATCTGCTGTCGGTCGTGAACGGCATTCTCGACATGTCGAAGATGGAGTCCGGCAATTTCGAGCTGACGCCGGAGCCGTTCGCGCCGCGCGCGGCGCTGATCAATTGCTGCAACCTGCTGGCGCTGCGGGCGCGCGAGAACGGTGTCGATCTGTCGGCCGACGTGCCGCAGGATCTGCCGATGGTCACCGGTGATCCGCGCGCCTTCAAGCAGATCGTGCTCAACCTCGTCTCCAATGCCATCAAGTTCACCGAGCGCGGCGGCCGTGTCACGGTCTCTGCCGGCGTCGACGGCGCGCGCCTGCTGCTGCGAATCACCGACACCGGCGTCGGCATCGCCGCCGATGATCTCAAGCGCATCGGCGATCCGTTCTTCCAGGCCGGCAAGACCTACCAGCGCCGTCACGAGGGAACCGGCCTCGGTCTGTCGATCGTCAAGAGCCTTGTGAACTTGCACGGCGGCGAAATGTCGATAGAAAGCAAGATCGACGAGGGGACCACGGTCACGATCGCGCTGCCGATCAACTTCGTGGCCGAGGCGACCGCGGGCGCCACCATCACGCCGCTGTCGCCCTCGCGCTCCGCCCTGCCAGGGCAGGTCATGCAGGTGAAGAAGAGTGCCTAGACGAGCTGCAGAGGATGATCCGGCGCCGCCGCGCCGTCGCAAGCGCGCTGCCGCGGCTGCGGCCGTCGTCGCGGACGAGCGCGGCTGGCTGCTGCGGGCCATGCTCTACAGCCCCAAGGATCTGTTTGCGGGCCTGCTGGCCTGCGCGGCCGGCAGCGCCATCATCGTCAATGCCGTGTTCCTGCAATCCGGACCGCATCCAGCGCCGATGTTCGGGTCCATCGTGACCATTCCGCCCAATCTGACGAGCTCCAATCCACTGCCGCGGCCCCGGCCGATGGACATCTCGCCGTTGGATCCGAAGGTGATCGAGACGCGGCCCGCTGAAACCAGGGCGGCGGAGCAGAGGGCGGTTGAGCAGCGCGCCACCGAGGCGCGTCCGGATCAGAAATATGCCGATCCGCTGGCCGATCTCGTCCGCTCGGTCAGCGGCGGTCAGGGCAACGTGCCGCGTCCGCAGCCGACGCAGCAGGGCGGCAATGTCCGTCGTGTCGCCGCGGTCCAGCGTGCGCTGACCGAATACGGCTATGGCCAGTTGAAGCCGACGGGAATGGTCGGCTCCGACACCCAGGCCGCGATCCAGAAGTTCGAGCGCGAGCGCAAGCTGCCGGTGACGGGCCAGGTGTCGGACCGCCTGGTGCGCGAGCTTGCGATTGTCATCGGTCACCCGATCGAATAGAGCAGGGGCGGCTGCGACTTGCAGCGCGCTTGCACCTGCATCGAACCATCATGCGATTGAAGAGCAGCATCTGGGTGAGCGCCTATCTGCGGCGTTGCCAGTCGGCCGGCGCGTTCAGCGCGATCCGCCACCGTGGCGCCGAGGAAGCCGGCGCGGTGTTCGTCAAGGTCGCGCTGATGGACGGCACGGCCCAGCTCTATGTTCCCGCGCCGCAGACCGTCTATGACGACAGCCGGCCGATCGACCGCTTCTTCGTACCGATATCGCCGCAGCCGATCGAGGAAGCGCAGATCGAGGAACGCCTGGTCAAGGAGCTGCGCTTCGATCCCGACGCCTGGATCATCGAGACCGAGGACAGGCAGGGCCGTCATTTTCTCGATCTCGTGCGCGAGCGTCCCTGATCATCGCCAAGATTCGGGGCAGCGATCGCGCGTCATCGCTTGAAGCCGTCGGTCCCCGTGCGCACGATCGGCCTCGTCGCGGTGCCGGCCCGCGCCGTGCTGCCACGGACGTGCTGACGTTCGTCGTCATAGAGAGCCGTGCGATGCTTGGCCCTGATCGCGGCCATCCCGGAGCCGCGCCAGGCCGCCAGCATGATCAGCGCCGCGCGCTCGCTGAGGCGCTCGTAGAAACGTGACAGCCGAAACACGGTCTGGACGGACTGGCCCATCTCCGGCTTGAGGAACAGCAGCACCCGCTCGAACACCGGCGCCGGCATGCCGAGCGCCTTTGCGGCGCAGGCCAGCGGCTCGCCGTTCGGGTCGTTGACGACCTCGTGGGTCATGCGTGAGGGCAGGATCAGGCTCTCGCCGAGCTCGATCGTGAACGTCTCGACGTCGGCGTTGAAGGCGGCCATCTCCAGCGCCTCGATCGCATGCACCGCGCGGTGCAATGGCGTCGGCGCGGCAGGTCTCAGCGGCGTGGTGGCGAGGTTCTGCAGGATGGCGATGCGTTCGTGCGAGGCGGCGCGCATGAACATCTCGCTGAGCTCGGCGGCATCCTTCGGCTGCATCGACAATCCGGACGCCGCGTCGTCGCGCGGCGGGATCGGAGACGACGAGCGAAGCGATGCGGGAATGGGGCCGGCGAGCGGCGGCGTCGGCTCGCTCTGCGCCGGGCGCAAGCCCAGCTTGTTCAAAATCTCGATCGGCGTCGCCGGATAGATCGCCAGCCGCGCTCGCACCGCCGCACGGGTCGCATCATCGACGTCGTCGACCAGACGGGAGGCCAATTCGACGAACTGCCGCTCCTCGTCGGCGGAATGCGCGCTCGCCTGGACATAGAGGTCGGTCAGGACGCGCAGCAGAGTGGGCTTGATGTCCACGCCCTCGCGGCGCGAGAGCGTGAGCAACCCGTCGAAGCCGGGGAACAGCGATGATCTTGTCATGTCGGGGTACGCAACTTCGGCAATCGTTGCGCCGATTAGAGCGGAGTTGTTTTAATGCGGCGTTAAGGAAAACAATCGGTGAAGATGGGCCGAAATGACCCGGTGAGACAAAGGCGCAACGCTGGCTTGCCTTCTCTCCCGCCGGTGCACGCGATCCGTGTCGGGCGGCCCGCGCATTAATATCCTCTTAACCACGTCCTGATCTTAATCGATCCGTTCGATGATCTCGCCTTGGCCGCGTCACGCGGCCAGCCTGATCTTCGCCGCGCCGAATGCCAAAGCGCAGCTTCATGCGCCGGCATTCGTGATCGTCAGTTCTGCGTGCCCTCTTGCCTGCGAAGTTCGGGCGACGGGGAGTTTTCAGGGGGTCAGAACTTCGGGCACGAAAGAGAGTCAACATGGCGACCATCATTGAATTCCCGGCGGACGTTGCGCGTCGCGCGCGGCCTGCCGTGACCGGCGCGCCGCAGGAGGGCATGGGAACGATCCTGATTCTTCCCGTCGTTCGGATCGAGCGCGAGACCACGACCGACGATCGCGGGCCCCGCGAGGGCACAGCTCCAAGCCGCCGCCGCCGTCGCCGCTGACAGGTCGGGGGAAACGGGAATGCCGGCCATCGTGAATCCGGTCCGGCGCGCGGTGCCGGTCCTCGCACTCGTTCTCGTCGGCGGACTGCTCGGCGCCTGCAGCGGCGGCGATTTCGGTCGCACCCGCGCCGACATGCGCAATGACGACATGCACAAATGGATCGGGGCGGAAGCCACCGCCAGCGTCGGCGTCAACCCATCGCAATTCCAACTGACCGACAACGAGCGCCAACTGCGCGATCTCGCTTATCCGCTGATCGAGCCGCCGCATTCGCGCCCTGCCTGGAAGAGCGTATTCGGCGACTATCAGCCGTCGGCCTCGCCCTGGCGCCAGAAGGTCGTGTTCGACCGCACCGCCTATGGCCGCGCCCTGATCGACGAGCCGCACCGCTCGCACGCCTCGCGCTACGCCCAGTTGATCGACGACGTGCGCGACGACATCACCCGCTTCGAGCCGTTCTTCGCATCGGCCATCCGCGTCATCGATCTCGACCGCAAGCGCGATGCCAGCATGAGATACATGACCGAGCTCTCGCCGCGCGAGAAGGCCGATGCGGTCGCGCGCATGCAGGAGAACTCGCTGATCGTGCAATGGGTGCAGATCAGCCTGGAGCAGCGCGTCTCGTCCTACCGCTGGGCCTTGGAGCGCCTGGTGCTCCAGGCTCCCGACGGATTGGCCGCCGACGCCGATCGCCTGATCCATGAACTGGCGGCTCAGACCGCCAATCCGCCGGTCGCGGCGCGGCCCCTGATCGAACGGCCGCTGACGACGCGGGGCTAGCCCGGCACGACCTTGCTCCGGCGCCGGCCTCGCTTGGCCGGTGCTCCCTTTTGCCGCCCTGCTGTCGCACGGAGCTTCTGCGGCGCTGCCGCGCGCAGCGTTGCGATCAGGATCTTCAGCGCCTCGGATGGGGCGCGCGAGGCGGAGTAGGCGAGGCCGACCTGGCGCTTCAACGTCATCTCGATCTCGCGGACCGCAACGTCGCTTCGGCCGTGCACGACGCCTTCGGGAACGATCGCGACGCCGACGCCGGCGGCGACCAGCGCCAGGGCCCAATCCTCGGTTTCAGCAATGGCGGCGATCTCGCGCGGTCCGCCGCTGCGTCGCGCCAGTGCGCTGTGCTCGCAATGGCAGCGGTCGATCATGGCGACGTCGGCGAGGTCGGCCGCGCGCAAGCGCGGCTTCAGCGTGAGCGGATGCGCGAGCGGGAGCGCCGCGACATAGCGCTCGCTCCACAGCGGCAGGAAATGCTCGCCGTCGCCGACCAGGCTTTTTGAGACGATGCGTCCGTCGGCCCGCTCGGTCGGACCGACGATGTGAAGCCTGAGATCCTCGCGCGCCGTGAGCGGCTTGAGCAGCGCGGTCACGCGGCGTCCGTCAAGGGTGCGCATGAGCCCGAGCTTGAGCGCCTGCTTCGGCGCGCCGTGCCGGAACAGGTTGCGGGCGGCATCGGCCTCGCCGACGATCCGGCGGGCGATCGGCTGCAGGCGTTCAGCCGCCTCCAGCGGCACGACACCCTTGCGGTGGCGCAGGAACAGCTCGGTGCCGAGCTCGGCCTCGAGATTGGCGATCGCCAGCGAAATCGATGGCTGCGAGACGAAGCAGCGCGCCGCGGCTCTGGTCAGGCTGCGTTCCTCGAACACGGCGGAGAAATAACGGAGCTCGCGGATATCCATAGGAACTGCCTATGATGCGTATCACTGATCAATATTTTACTTATCTCAGGCCGGCACGCAAGGATGCGCCCGATGTCGGCAATGAAGGAGAAGATCGATGCGCGTCCACCACCTCAACACCGGCACGATGTGTCCACGCGGCGGTCGGCTGGTGAGCGGCAGTGGCGGCCTGTTCGCGCGCGCCCGCCTCGTCTGCCACTGCCTGCTGATCGAAAGCGATGACGGCCTGGTCCTCGTCGACACCGGCATCGGCACCGGCGACATCGCCGCGCCCGCACGATTGGGGGCACGCTGGGTGAGGCAGGCCGCGCCGCTTCTCGACGCGTCGGAGACGGCGCTGGAGCAGGTGCGGGCATTGGGCTTCTCGCCCGGTGACGTCAGGCACATCCTGCTCACTCATCTCGACCGTGACCATGCCGGTGGCATCGGCGATTTCCCGAAGGCCAAGGTGCACGTTCATCGCGCGGAGCATGCGATGGCCGTCGAGGGCTCTCCGGCGCCGCCGCGCGGCCGCTACGTCGCCGGCCAATGGCGGCATCGTCCCGACTGGCAGTTCTACGGCGATGACGGCGAGGACTGGTTCGGCTTTCGCGGCGTCCGCGCTGCCGTCGATCGCAGCGGCGACATCCTGATCATTCCTCTGCCGGGCCATACGCGCGGGCATTGTGGCGTCGCCGTGCGTCGCGGCGACAAATGGCTGCTGCACGCCGGCGATGCCTATTTCTTCCACGGCCAGCTCGGTCCGCGGCCACGCATGCCGCTGCTGCTCGGGCTATTCCAGCGCAAGGGCGATCAGGATCGCACGATGCGGATCGCCAACCAGGAGCGGCTGCGGCGCCTGAAACGCGACCATGGCGACCGGGTCACGATCGTGAACAGCCACGATCCCGTTGCCTACGAGACGTGCCGCTGCGGTGATCGGGCCGCAGCGCTCATTCCGGCCTGAGCAGGCGGAACGCCTCCTCGAGCAGATGCGGCGTGTGCTTGCCGGTCGAATCACGGCAGGCGCGTTCGAAATAGTCCGCCAGCGCCGGCCGGAATTTGGGATGCGCCGCCTGGTCGATGATGGCGCGGGCCCGCTGTTTCGGCGACAGGCCGCGCAGATCGGCGAGGCCGCGTTCGGTCACGAGAACCTGTACGTCGTGCTCGGTGTGGTCGACATGGGTGACCATCGGCACGATGCAGGAGATCGTCCCATTCTTTGCCGTCGAGGGCGTCATGAAGATCGATAGATAGGCGTTGCGGGCGAAGTCCCCGGAGCCGCCGATGCCGTTCATGATGCTGCTGCCGCGGACATGGGTCGAATTGACGTTGCCGTAGATGTCGGCCTCGATCATGCCGTTCATGGCGATGACGCCGAGCCGGCGGATCACCTCCGGGTGGTTGGAGATCTCCTGCGGCCGCAGCACGATGCGGTCGCGCAGGAACTCGATCTCGCGGTTGAATTCGATCGCAGCTTCCGAGCTCAGCGACAATGCGGTCGCGGAAGCGAGATCCATCCGGCCCGAGCGGATCAAATTCAGCATGCCGTCCTGCAGCACCTCGGTGTAGGCGGTGAGATGCGGGAACGGCCCGTCGTCGAGCCCGGCCATGACGGCGTTCGCGACATTGCCGACGCCGGATTGCAGCGGCAGCAGATTGCGCGGGAGGCGGCCCTGCTTCACCTCGTGTGCGAAGAACTCCAGGATGTGCCCGGCGATCGCGCCGGAGACATCGTCGGGCGCGGCGAAGCTCGTGTTGCGGTCCGGCGCATGGGTCTCGACGACCGCGATGACCTTGTCCGGATTGCAGCGATAGGTGGTCTCGCCGATGCGGTCGCCGGGCGCCACGATCGGGATCGGTTTGCGATGTGGCGGCAGGCGCGTGCCGTAATAGATGTCGTGCATGCCGAGCAGCGCCGGGTTCATCCACGAATTGACTTCGATGATGACGCGGTCCGCCAGATCGAGCCAGGTCTTGTTGTTGCCGATCGAGGTCGATGGGATCAGCCGCCCGTCTGGCAGGATGCCGGCGCATTCGATCACGGCGACGTCGAGATGGCCGAGAAAACCAAACCACACGAACTGTGCAACATGGCTGAGATGCAGATCGATATAGTCGATGCTGCCGGCGTTGATGCGCTGTCGTGTCGCCGGATCGGACTGATAGGGCAGGCGCAGGTCGATGCCATCAGCCCGGGCGAGCGCGCCGTCGAGCTCGGGCGCGGTGCTTGCCCCGGTCCACACGCCGATGCGGAACGGCTCGCCGCGCGCATGTGCGGCTTCGATCCGGCGCGCCAGCGCGAGCGGCACCGCTTTCGGGTAGCCCGACCCGGTGAAGCCGCTCATGCCGACATGGTTGCCGGGCTCGACCAGCGCGGCCGCCTCGTCCGCCGACATGATCTTGGCGCGCAGCGCCTGTGACATCACCTGCGATGAACTCATCGTGCAAACTCCATGCGCGATCGTTCAGACCGCCAAGTCCGCGCTGTTTAAGGTGGGCCCTCGACGGGTGATTTGACAGGGGTCAAGCCGCAACGGCCCGTGCGTGCATCACAGCCCTGCAAGGCGCGCGCGCCGCAGCTCCCGGACCTTCGCGGCGCGCGAGCGCTCCGTCAGCATGTTGGCCTTGCTGTAGCGCGGGTCGCCGGTGACCTCGTCGCCGACCCAGTCGGGAAGGGGCACGACGGTCGTTTCGGTCGGCAGCTCGATCTCGGCGATCACGACGCCCTCGAGCGCGTCGTGGTAGACGTCGACCTCCCAGACGCCGCTTTCCGCGGGCACGTAGTGACGCGTCTTTTCGAGGATGCGCCCATTGCAATGCGCGAACAGCACCGCGGCGTGGTCCGCGGGGATGTCGTATTCGAATTCATCTCGGGTCAGGCCGCGGCGGCCGCTCTTCACGCACAGCGTCGTCCGGTTGCCATAGCAGCGAACGCGGACCTTGAGGCCGTCCTGACGTGCGACGAGGCCGTCGCGAAGGCGTTCACTGTGCGTCGCCTGATCCCGCCAAGCGTCGGACTTGACGAGAAACTTCCGTTCGATTTCGAGAGCCATGACCTGATGTTGAGCGAAGCGCCGCCGTCCTGATCCATCATAGCAGCGGCGCGCGACAACGACTATGCCACCAAGGGTGAAGAGAGTGTTGTCGAATTCATCCAGGACGTCGTATTGACTTATCGTTTGCCGCGCGGCTTCTCGGCCTTGGCCGGTGCCTCGGTCTGTACGCCGCAGCTTGCCGCTGCAAGGGAGGCCTGCGCCTGCGGCATGAGACCCGGCTCGGCGGCAAGGGCCTTCAGCACGATCAACCCGGTCGTCGTCGGCGAATCGATGATCAGCCGGTCGGCGGCCGTGATCTCCTCGTCCTCGGGCAGGTCTTCATGCTGCGCCTCGGTCATCAGGTTGAGCTCGATCACGCGCTTGCCGGCGGAGCGATCGTTGATGGCGTAGTAGGCGATCTCGTTGCGCGTATAAAACGACACCGACGTATAGGCCTGGCTCACCGGAACCGTGAGCTTCAGTGGTCCGTCGGACAGATCGTAGCGGCAGATCGCCATGGCGAAAGCCGGGTCCATGAACGGCATCGGCGAATTGCCGGGATCGGCGAGCGGCAAGGGCGTCACGGCGTTCAGCTTGGTCATCGGCGTCAGCCGGGAATAGGCGTCCTGGGTCGAGATCCGAGGCAACGCCAGCACGCTGACGAGATGCACCACGCCGCCGAGCAGCACGCCTACGACGACCGTGAACAGCAGCCGGATCATGATGGGCAGCCCACTGTCGTGATCGACGGCATCGGCGCGTCGCGCTGCGTGCGGGTTGCGACACCGACCGGCGTGTCGTAGAGCCGCAGCATCAGCGCGTAGCGCTCGATGCCGCCGGTCGGCAGCCAGTTGCCGGAGCGCGAGCGCGCGGCGACGCGAATCTCGAAGGAGCCATCGGCACCTCGCACCAGCTCCTGGCTGGTGAAGCCGTAGCGCTGCAGCGTGTTGGCGACGAGGTGGCCCTTGCGGTCGTAGAGCGTGAGCGTCCAGAAGCGGGCGGGTGGCGTGACGCCGCTGACGAGGATGTCGCAGCGCCCGTCGAGCGGCTTCCTCTTGTCGTCTCTGGTGGCGGTGAAGGCCACGCCGTCGCCGGTGCCGATCGGCAATTCGCCATTGCGGGTGATGGTCGCGCGCGCATAGGGGTCGACATCGGCCGTGCCGGTTTTCGGACGCGCTGTCCATGCGCCGATCGTCAGCGTACCGAACTCGGTGCCGCGGGTCGTCGTCATCCAGGTCGCGCCGATGCCGACGCCGGTGGCGATCAGGAGCGTAAGCAGGGTGATGAAGAGCAGCCGCACGGGGATCGCTGACGTCAGTTCTTGCGCAGGGCAGGGGTGGTCACGCCGTCGGCCGTTGCCGCGGCGTAGTTCTCAGGGAAGGCCAGCGCGCTCGATGAGACCGGCTTGCCGGGCTTGCGCGGATCGGCAGGCGCGGCCTTCTCGGCGAGGCGCGCCGCATCGTCGAGCATCTTCTCGACCTGGACCAGGACGTCGGCGCCGCGACGGGTCAGGACCGGCGGTGGGCCGGGCTTGATCTCCAGCGTTTTCGGCTGGCCGGCCTGCGCCATCGCGGCGGACGCGGGCTGCGGTGGCAGCTTCTCGCCCATGCCGACTCCGGGCAGCTCCTTGACCTCGATGCCCTGATGCGCGGCGACCATGATGTCGTGCCACGTCTGTGCCGGCAGCGAGCCGCCGGTCATACGGTTGGTCGGCGAATAGTCGTCATTGCCGTACCAGACCGCGCAGGTGAAGTTGCCGGTGTAGCCGACGAACCAGGCGTCCCGATAGGCATTGGTGGTGCCGGTCTTGCCGGCGGTCGGAATGCCGTCGAGTGCGGCGCGGCGTGCGGTGCCTTCGCTGACGACGTGGCTCATCATGCCCGCCATGTCGGCAGCAACCGAGGCCGGGATCGCCTGCTTCGGCTTCGGGCCGTCGCGGTCCCAGCGCCAGACCAGGTCGCCGCCGCCGGTGCGGACCTCGAGCACGGAATGCGGCGTCACCGCCTTGCCCTTGTTCGGGAAGGTCGCATAGGCGACCGCGTGCTCCAGCACCGTGACCTCGTCGGAGCCGATCGGCATCGACGGCGTGTCGGGCAGCGGCGCCTTGAGGCCGAAGCGCCGGGCGACCTCGATGATCTTGGCGCGGCCGGCCTTTGGTCCCTCCCTGCCGCCAAGCGCGATCGACAGCTTCACAGGCACGACGTTGATCGAGCGCGTGATCGCCTGCGTCAGCGTGACCGAGCCGGAATAGGAATGGCCATAATTCTGCGGGCACCAATTGCCGATGCAGACCGGACCGTCGACCACGATCGACGTTGGCTTGAAGCCGTTCAGCAGTGCGGTGGTGTAGACATAGGGCTTGAAAGATGACCCCGGCTGCCGGTAGGCGTCGACGGCGCGGTTGAACTGGCTGGCGCCGTAGTCGCGGCCGCCGACCATGGCGCGGATGCCGCCGTCGAGGTCGGAGACGACAGTCGCCGCCTGGGTCGCATGATAGTCGCGGCCAAACTGGCGCAGCTGGTTCTCGATCGCCTCGTCGGCCGCATGCTGCACGGTCATGTCGATCGAGGTCCGCACCACGAAGACGCGCTCGGTGTAGGACTTCGGGAACGTGTCGACCAGCTTGCGCATCTCGTCGAAGGCGTAGTCGAGGAAGTAGTTCGGCGAGCTCTCATCGCGGCGGTCGACCGCGAAGGCCGGGTTGCGGCGGGCGCCGAACACCTGGCCTTCGGTCATGAAGCCGGCGTCGACCAGATTGTCGAGCACGACGTTGGCGCGGGCGCGGGCGGCGGGCAGGTTGATGTGGGGGGCGAACTTGGTCGGCGCCTTGAACAGGCCGGCCAGCATCGCGGCTTCGGCGAGGTTGATGTCGCGCACCGACTTGTTGAAATAGAAGTGTGCCGCGCCGTCGACGCCGAAGGTGCCGCCGCCCATATAGGCGCGGTCGAGATAGAGCTTGAGGATCTCGTTCTTGGTCAGCCGGGTTTCCAGCCAGATCGCCAGGAACGCCTCGTTGACCTTGCGCTCGATGGTGCGCTCGTTGGACAGGAACAGGTTCTTGGCGAGCTGCTGGCTGATCGAGGAGCCGCCCTGGCGGACGCCGCCGGCCTGGGCGTTGGTGACGAGGGCGCGCGCCGTGCCGGCGATGTCGATGCCGAAATGATCGTAGAAGCGGCGGTCCTCGGTGGCGAGCGTCGCCTTGATCAGATTGTCCGGAAAGTCCTCCAGCGGGATCGAGTCGTTGTGCTTGATGCCGCGGCTGCCGATCGGGTTGCCGTAGCGGTCGAGGAAGGTGACGGCGAGGTCGGACTTCTTCAGCCAGTCCTCATCGGCGGTTTCCCGGAAGGCGGGGATCGCGAGCGCCAGCATCAGCACCAGGCCGCCGAGCCCGATCGTTGCGGCCTCCGAGAACGGCTCGACGAACACCCAGCGCTTCCAGCCGCCGACATAGAAGCGGTCCATGAACGCCGAATAGCGCTCATACAGCTCGCGGGTGCCGCGCAGGGAGGAGAACAGCGCCGAATCGAAGCGGGCGTCGAGATCCAGGCGGAAATTGTTGATCCGCTTCTTCCAATCGTCTGGAATGATCTGCCGCACGGGAACCCTGGTCGTTTCGAAAGCGTGTCAGCTGGCTTCGAAAGCACTCAGCAAGTGGGGCTGGGGGCCATCGAAGGGTCTTGCGCGATTGTTGCGGCAAACCCATGGCACTGCACAGTCAGCCGCCCGAACCCGAGCACCTGACCCCAAGCCGCGTTGCCGGCGCCGCGCCGGAGTGACTCAACCATCTATCTAGCCGAGCGGAGGTCACAAACCAATGGTTCCGCTCACAATTTGATGCACAAAGCTAACGTGCCGCCGTAATCGGCAAAGCCCCTTGCGCGGCTCGGGGCCGGGCACCTAGATGGCGGCCACGCCACGCCCTCCTTGAGAATCGCCCGATGACCGCACCGCTCAAACGTCCCTCGGGCCAGGAGGGAATGTTCTGGAAAACCAAGATCTTGGAAGAGATGTCCGAGGCAGAATGGGAAAGCCTCTGCGATGGCTGCGGGCGCTGCTGCCTGGAGAAGCTCGAAGACGAGGATACCGGCGACATCTACTTCACCCACATCTCGTGCAAGCTCTTGGATGCCGGGCTATGTGCCTGCAAGGACTACCCGAATCGTTCCGAACAAGTGTCGGATTGCGTTCGCCTGACGCCTGAGAACGTCCGCACCCTGACGTGGCTGCCGCCGAGCTGCGGCTACCGACTCGTGGCCGAGGGGCGCGATCTCTACTGGTGGCATCCCTTGATCTCGGGCGATCCTCAGACGGTGCATGAAGCCGGCGTCTCGGTGCGCGGCCGGGTCGAAGGGACCGAGGACGACGTTCCGGACGACCAGCTCGAGGATCACATCGTGCAATGGCCGGTGCTGCTGCCGAAGCGGGCCAAGCTGAAGCGACGGCCGAAATAGGCTCGATCACCTCGCGTTCGCAGCAAATCACGATGATGCGACCGTTCTCGTGCTGTCGGGATGCACCCATGCGCCCGGCCGGCTGCCGCGGGGGAAATTTATGCCTTAAGTAGTTCGCCAGTCAGCGAATCCGCGCGGCGTTGGTCGCGCCCGGCATAGCATTCATCCCATGAACAAGTTCGATCGGCAGAGCCATTGTCCTGCCGCGTCCCCATCCCTGCCCGAAGAGATCGCCGCCGAGCTGCCGGCCATTCCGCCGCAGGTGCAGGCGATCGAGGATGCGCCGCCGCTCGCGCCGCCCGTGCCGCTGACCCAGGCCGAGGTGCGGACCATCCTGATGAGCCTGCTGCTGACGATGTTCCTGGCCGCGCTCGACCAGACCATCGTGGCGACCGCGCTGCCGACCATCGGCCGCGAGTTCCAGGACGTCGCCAATCTCTCCTGGGTGATCACCGCCTACCTGCTGGCATCGACCGCGGTGGCGCCGGTGTTCGGCACGCTCTGCGACATCTATGGCCGCCGCTCGATGATCATCACCGCGCTCAGCCTGTTCGTGGTCGGCTCGGTCGTCTGCGCGCTGGCGCCGAACATGCCGGTGCTGATCCTTGCCCGCGGCCTGCAGGGGCTGGGTGGCGGCGGCATCATGCCGGTGGTCCAGACCGTGATCTCCGACGTCGTCAGCCCGCGCGAGCGCGGCCAGTACCAGGCCTATTTCAGCGGCGTCTGGCTGTTGGCCGGCCTGCTCGGGCCGGTGATCGGCGGATTCTTCGCCGACCATCTGCACTGGTCGATGATCTTCTGGATCAACGTCCCGCTCGCGATCGCCGCTCTCGCCTTGCTGCTGCCCAAGATGGGCCGGCTGCCGGTCTATCACCGGCTGCGCAAGGTCGACTGGGCCGGCGGCCTGCTGCTGATGGCCTCGGCCGTCGTGTTCATGCTGGTGCTGACCTGGGGCGGCCACAAGCTGGCCTGGCTGTCGCCGACCCTGCTGGCGATGATCGGCAGCGCGGTAGCGCTGGGCTTGGCCTTCGTCTGGCACGCCAAGCGGGCCGATGAGCCGTTCCTGCCGCTGTCGCTGATGGGCGGCACGGTGGTGCCCTACGGCATGCTGGCAAGCGGCTGCGCACTCGGCGCGCTGATCGGGCTCACGGTCCATCTGCCGCTCTATTACGAGCTGGTCTATCATTTGACGCCGAGCGAGGCCGGCCTCGGCCTGATTCCGATCGCGGCGATCTCGACCTTCGGCGCCGCGATTGCTGGCCGCACCATGGCCCGGGTCAGGCACTACAAGCGCGTGGCCATCGTGGGCACGATCATCGGCACCATCGCCGCCGCGGTCATGACGGTGACGACGCCCTCGCTCTGGGTGCTGATGGCGCTGCTGTCGATCTACGGCATCGGGCTCGGAACAGCGTTCCCGATCTCAGTGGTGTCGTTGCAGAACGCGGTGGACCGCTCCCAGATCGGCACCATCACCGGCGCGATGAACTTCTTCCGCTCGATGATGTCCTCGTTCACGGTTGCGGCCTTCAGCGCCATCCTGCTGATGGCGCTGGGCGCCGACATTTCGCTGGCAGAGGGCGCCCATGGCGCGGTCAGCGGCGTCGCGGAAGCCGACATGATCCATGCCTTCCGCTTCGTCTATGCCGCGGCCACCGCGATGCTGGCCTGCGCCTCGGTCTGCATGATGCTGATGGAGGAGCGGCCGCTGGCCGGCCCGTCGCGCGCCGAGCCGGTGGAGATGGCGGAATAGGAAAGACAGGTAGGGTGGGCAAAGGCGCCCGGCACAGCCGTTGTTCCAAGGCACCCTGTCGCGCGCGCCGTGCCCACCGTCGTCAAGCACAGCCCGCGGCGAGATGGTGGGCACGGCGCCACCACGATGGGACGTGAGGAGAGAGCACAGCAGCGCCTTTGCCCACCCTACGGTTCGTCAGTTGGGGCCGCTACTCGCGCGGCTGAGGGATCTCGATGTTGTCCTGCCCGCGCGAGCCGTCGTCGAGCGATGACGTCACCAGACCAGCCTCGACGCGTTTCGCAAATTCGGTCGATCGGCCGTTCGCCAGCTCCCTGGCTTGGCTGATCCATCGCTCGCGCTCGATCCGTCCTGCGAACGCCAGATACGAGCCGACCCATTTGGCGTGCTCGGCGGTCCAGGCTGCGATCTGCTCGAAATGCCAGATGCCGAGGCCGTGCAGCCGGGCCTCGTTCTGCTTGCCGATGCCCTTGATGAGCTTGAGATCGTCGGCTTGCCCGCCGCGCGGCGCCGCCAGTCCGAGCGGGCGGGCGCCGCCATGGGTGTCCTCGTTCTCGACGGGCGGCATCAGCGCCGGCAGGTGGGCCAGGAGGTAGCTGGCCTCGTCCTCGCTCAGCGGCGCGTCGGCCTGATCATCGATCGTGATCGCGCCGGACTTCACCGCAGTCGAATGCGCGGTGTCGAGGCCCGCGGCGAGCAGCTTGGCCTGCGCGATCCAATGCTCGCGCTCGATCCGGCCGGGGAAGGCCATGTGATGGCCGACCCAGCTCGCATGGTCAGGCGACCACGCCGCGATCTGGCTGAAATGGTGGATGCCGATGTCGTTGAGGACGCGCTCGTTCTTGGGTCCGATGCCCTTGATCAGCTTGAGATCATCGGCGGCACCGTTGGGCGCAGGCAGGGCCGGCGGCCTGCCGTCGGCCGAGGCCGGGATCTCCGGCGCCGATGATGCGGCAACCTCGGCTGCAAGCCGTTCCGCCTCGGCGTCTGCGGCGAGGTCATCGGCTTCCGCCCTTGCGGCCGCTTCGGCGGCCAGGCGATCGGCCTCGGCCTTGGCGGTCGCTTCGGCCACGAGACGCTGAGCTTCCGCCTCGGCTTTCGCAACGGCCTCCGCCGCAAGACGGTCCGCTTCGGCTTTCGCCGCTGCTTCGGCGGCCAAGCGTTCAGCTTCGGCCTTTTCGGCCGCTTCTGCCGCAACACGATCGGCCTCTGCTTTCGCGGCTGCTTCCGCAGCGAGGCGGTCGGCCTCGGCTTTCGCGGCGGTCTCCGCAGCAAGGCGCTGGGACTCGGCGTTCGCCGCCGCCTCGGCAGCGAGACGTTCGGCTTCGGCCTTCGCTGCGGCTTCAGCCGCCAGACGATCAGCTTCGGCCCTTGCCGTGGCTTCCGCGGCGAGCCGCTCAGCCTCGGCCTTTGCGGCCGTTTCGGCGGCTAGACGCTCGGCCTCCGCCCTTGCAGCGGCTTCGGCCGCAACACGTTCGGCTTCAGCTTTCGCGGCGGCTTCAGTGGCGAGGCGATCGGCCTCGACGCTGGCTGCGGCTTGCGCAGCCGGGGATGGGCTGTCCGCCCAAGGACTGGCCGCCGCCGTTGCGCCGGCGAACGCGACGCTGTGTCCAGGACCGCCCGGCGACATCGCACTGGTGTCACCCAGCCCGACATAGTCCTTGAGCTGTCCGCCGATCAGGCAGCCGAGCACATAGGCGCCGACCATCAGCAGGCCGACCTCGAGCCACAGGCCGGCACGTCCGGGCAGCACGCTCAGCAGCGCCATCACGATCCCGATGACGAGGGCGAGCGTCGCCGGCAGCAGCCAGCTTCTCAGCCAATCCGGCCGCGGCGCGTCCGACCAGGTGCGCCAGCCGACAAAGCCGCCGATGCCGACGGCGAAGATGATCCAGAACGGAAATGTCGCAAGGTCGTACATCATGATGTCAGCGCCTCACTTGACGACGAATTCGATGCGGCGGTTCTGCGCGCGGCCTTCGGCCGTGTCGTTGGAGACGACCGGCTTGGTCTGGCCGTAGCCCTCCGAGGTCATGCGCGAGGTGTCGATGCCGGCGTCGCCGATGTAGCCGACCACCGCCGCCGCCCGGCGCTTGGAGAGGTCCATGTTGTCAGCTTCGTCGCCGACATTGTCGGTGTGGCCTTCGATCGCGATCTCGGCATCCTTGCAGCGCTGCGCAACCTCGATCAGGTGATCGAGCAGCGCCAGCGAGGCGCGGCTCAGCTCGGCGCTGCCGGTGCTGAAGCGGATGCGGCCCTTGGCGAGCAGCCCGTTGAACGCCGGCTGGCACTCCGCGACCGCGAGTGGCGGGCTTTCCGGCTTGACGCCGATCTTGACGTCGTCGAGCTTGAAGCCGCTGCCGACCGCCTCGGCGAGCTCCTTGCGGACCTGCGCGGCCGACTTGTCGTAGATGGCAAGCCCGTCGACCGTGATCGCCGCGTCCTTCGCCGTCAGCGCGCCGGACCACAGCCGCGCCAGCGCCGGGAACGTCGCCTTCAGCGACTGCACGTAATCCTTTGGCGCACCGTCGCCGATCTTCAGACCGTCCTCGACCGTCTCGGTGATGAAGGTCGACGTGGCGGCGTCGACGAGATCGCGGCGGGCGGCGTCATCAGGCACGTAGCCGCTCAGCATGACACGGCCGTCCTGCTTCTGTAGTCCGAACGCGTAAGGCGAGACCGGGCCGTCGCGGACGTCGATGGACGCGAGCGCGAACGGCGCGGGCAGGGCGCCGGCCAGTTGCTCGCGCACGGCTGCGCCGGTGACGTTGGCGAGTCCGACGCCCCTGAGCGAGACCTGGGTGTCGTTGATCTCGGCGCGCCCCTGCGACAGCCTGGCGAGCTGCTGCAGCAGGCGCGCGCTCGCTTTGGCAAGGTCGCCATCCGGAGCGCCGCGGGCGATGCCGATCTGGCTCTTGATCGGCTTGCCGTCGAACTGTCCGCTGGCGGAGCCGAGCATCGCATCGCGGGCCGCTCCGCTCGGCGCGAGACCTGTGAGGCTCAAGCCGGTGCCGTCGAACTCCGCCGACCAGCGATAGGGCTTGATCTCCGGCGGCAGAATGTCGGCCTTCGTCAAGGTCAGCCCGGTCGGCAGCTTGCCGACACCGGCCATCGTTTCGTCATAGGCGGCGGTCGAGGGCGCCTCGCCCGAAATCGTGTAGGTGGCGTCGGAGATGACGACGCGGCCCGTGCTCAGCCTGGTGAGCTCCGTCAGCGCATAGGACGTGTAGGCACCAAAATCGCCAGCAGGCGCGCCACGCGCGATCTGCATGTGATGCATCACCGACGCGCCGGGCCAGGCCTTGATCGCGGCGGCCTCGAGCGCGCGCCTGATGTCGTCATTCGGAACGACGCCGGACATCACCAGCGTGTTGCCCTCGCGAACCGCGCTCCAGATGAACGGTTTTGCCTCCGGCGGCAGGATCGCGACCTTGTCGAGCACGGCGCCGCCCGGCAACTGCCGCGTCGCGGCGATGGCGGCCTCATAGGCGTCCGACGATGCGGCGGCACCTGCGATCGAATAGGCCTTGTCCGCGAGCGCGAACACGCCGCCGTTGAGCTTGGCGGCCTGGACCGATCCGTGGCTCGCGATGGCCGCGAAGTCGGCCGGAGCTCCCAGCGCATAGCCGAGGCGATCGACCGCCTCACCGCCGGACGAACGGACGGCATTGAGCACGGCATTCCGAACGGCGGGCGTCGGCACCGCGCCTTCGAGCACGAGCTGGCCGCCGTTTCGCGTGGCGCGGAAGGCATACGGTTTCGGTGTCGGCAGCTTGTCGTAGGTGCCGTCGACGAGCCGAACGCCGTTGACCGACGCGGCGTCCTCCAGTTTCGTCGACTGATCGGGACTGAACTCCGGCCCTTCGATGCGAACGTCACGCCCCGCGACAGAGACCTTGAGAGCCGCGGCTGTGTCGGGGACGGCGGCGGCAACGGCGGCACGTGCCCGCGGTGCGATATCGTCCTCGACCCCCGCCGTCTTGAAGCTCATGGCCGCGAGCCACAGCACGGCAACAGCGATCAGTCCCGCCCACCATTTCGATGGTTGATGCATGTGAGAGCCCCTCGTTTCCCCACCTGCGCCCGGTTCACCCGGATCGTTCCGTTGTCATGAACCACGTGTCGAGCCTATCAGAACAGCTCTCGGAGACCAGCCGTCGGCACGTTGTGTGTTTCACTATGCACAAGCTGCGAGAGCGTCGCCGTCTGCGAGCTTCGCACCGCACCCGATCGTCCTCAAGGTGCGATCAAAGTGTGACCGTTCGACGACGAACATCGCAGGCGCGCAGCCTTCGCGGCTACGCCGCTCGCATCACTCCTCCAGCGCCCGGCGCAGGCGGCGGATGATGACGCCGCGGGCGCGATCGTCGGCGGCCTGCTCGATCCGCTCGTGGATGTCGAGCAGCAGACCCGACATGTCGTTGTGCCAGTCCAGCCGGGTGACCGCCTCCGGCGCCAGCCGCCGTCGGCGCGCGACGTCGAGCGGCGTCGGCACTGCGCTCGTCAGCTCATAGACGTCGTCGAGCAGGGGCGAGAACACTTTTGCGGCCGGCACGATCCGCTCGGCGACGCGCGTCGCCAGCGCCGCGATCGCAGCGTCCTCGCCGTGGGACAGGAAGAGGCCGCGCGCGATCGGGCGGCGGGCCGCGATCCAGCGCGCGATCTCGGCGCCGTCGGCGTGGCCGGAATAGTCGTCGATCATGCGGATGCGCGCCGCGACCTTGATCTCCTCGCCCTGGATGCGCACCGCCTTGACGCCGTCCTGCAGGAAGCGCCCAAGCGTGCCGTTGGCCTGGTAGCCGACCAGCAGCACGGTGGCGCGGCTGTTCCACAGCCAGCGCTTGAGATGATGGCGGATGCGACCGGCATCGCACATGCCGCTGGCGGCGATGATGATGTGGAAGCCGGTCAGCTTGGCGATCGCCTTGCTTTCATCGACGGTCTCGGTGAAGCGCAGATGCGACGACGACAACAGACGGCCGACATCGCTGCCGCCGTCGAGGCTCTCGGTGTGCGCGCGAAACACCTCGGTGGCGTGGATCGCCAGCGGCGAATCCAGGAACATCGGCGCGGCCGGAATCTCGCCACGCTCCATCAGGCCGACCAGATCGACGATCAGCTCCTGCGTCCGTTCCACCGCGAAGGCCGGGATCAATAGCGCGCCCTGGGCCGCCGCCGCGTCGCGCACCTCGCCGGCCAGACGGCCGCGGCGCAGCTCCGGCGTGGTCGGCTCACGGATGCGGTCGCCATAGGTCGCCTCCGAGATCACGTAGTCGAAGCCCTCGGGCGCTTTCGGGTCCGGCTGCAGCAGCTTGGCGTCGGGCCCGACATCGCCGGAGGCGAGCAGCCGCAGCGGCGCGCCGTCGGCGCCTTGTCCTGCGAATTCGATCTCGATCGAGGCCGAGCCCAGCAGATGCCCGGCATTCCAGTAGCGGGCGCGGACGCCGGGAATGATATCGGTCCAGGTCTCGTAGGGGACGGCTTGGAAGTATTGCAGCGCGGCGATGGCGTCGTCTTGGGTGTAGATCGGGCTGACCTCGCCGCGGCCGCGCGCGGTGTTGCGGCGGTTCAGCGCCAGCACCTCCTGCTCCTGGATGTTGCCGGCATCGGGCAGCATCCAGGAGCAGAGGTCGATGGTGCCGCGCGTCGCGAAGATCTTGCCGTCGAAGCCCATGCGCACCAGTTTCGGCAGCAGGCCGCTATGGTCGATATGCGCATGCGTCAGCAGCACTGCGTCGATATCGGCGGGACGGAATGGGAAGTCGCCGTAATTGAGCTCCTTCAGCGTCTTCTGACCCTGGAACAGGCCGCAGTCGATCAGCATCTGCCCGTTGTCGGTCCGGACCAGATAGCAGGACCCGGTGACGGTGTGCGCGGCACCGCAGAATCGAACGGTCACACTCATGCGGCGGTCTCCCGAGGACGATGGATCGATGCTCGACGACGGTTCATCACGAACGACCGTTCGCGCCGTCGGCGAAGCTATAGCCGTGGTTGGCGGCGGCTGCGGCTGCGGCCAGATCATGCTCCGACGGATCGCAGGTGAACACGCGATAGAGTGGCTCACCCCGGTCGACACGATCGCCGATCTTCCTGAACAGCATGATCCCGGAGCCCTTGTTCACGGGCGCGCCGGCGGTGCGCGCCAGGCGGTTGAGCCGCAGGCAATCGATCGCGGACACGATACCGTCGTGTTCGGCCTTGACGTCGAAGGCGAGATCGCCGAGCTCGCTGCGGCATTCCGGTGGGCCCTGCGCATCGATGATCTTCAGCATCTGCTTGAGCGCCGCGCCGCTGTCGAGCAGCTCGCGCGCCCTGTTATAGCCGGCGCCGCCGCGCAGCTTCGGATCATATTCGAGCAGATGCGCCGCCAGCCGCAGCGATTTCTCGCGCAGGTCAGCCGGGGCCGACGGCTCGTTGCCCAGCACCGCCATCACGTCGCGCGCCTCCAGCACCGGCCCGATGCCGTTGCCGATCGGCTGGCGGCCGTCGGTGGTGATCACCTCGACCTTGAGACCGAACCTGTCGCCGACGAACTCGAACAGCTTGCGCAGGCGCATCGCCTCCGCGCCGCTGGTCAGCTTGGCGGTCGGGCCGACCGGCAGGTCGAGCAGCAGATGCGTCGAGCCGGCAGCGAGCTTCTTCGACATGATCGAGGCGACCATCTGCTCGCGGGTATCGAGGCTGAGCGGGCGCTCGACCGAGATCAGGATGTCATCGGCCGGCGACAGGTTGACGTGGCCGCCCCAGATCACGCAGCCATTGCAGGCGGCGACGATCGATTTCATCTCCTCCGCGCCGACATTGACCCGCGCCAGCACCTCCATCGTGTCGGCGGTGCCGGCCGGCGAGGTGATCGCACGCGAGGAGGTCTTCGGGATGGTCAGGCCGTGGGCGGCGACGATCGGCACCACCACCATCGAGGTGCGGTTGCCGGGGATGCCGCCGATGCAATGCTTGTCGACCACGACCGGGTCCGGCCATTTGAGCTGAGTGCCTGCATTGGCCATGGCGCGCGTCAGCGCCAGCAGCTCACCCGAGGTCATGAAGCTGGCCGACCCGATCAGGAAGGCTGCGATCTCCATGTCCGAATAGCGGTAGTGGGTGAGGTCCTCGATCACGGCAACGATCGCCTGGTCGCTCAAGGTCTCGCCCCGGATCTTGGCCCGGACCGCCTCCATGCTGTCGGGCGGCGTCGCGGGCGACACGGTCGCGAGCGTGCCGGCCGGCTCGGCAAAGCGCCGCAGCGCCGGCTCCGACAGGCCGATCTCGTCGGGCCCGATCAGTGCGTCGTCGTCGGTGATCAGGAGTGTGGCCAGCAGCGTCCGCGAGTTGCAGCGCAGCTCGACGCGGCTGAAGCCGCGGAAGACCTCGGGCCGCAGCGCCTTCGAGCGGCGGGAGATCACGACAACGTTCTCGCGGCCGGTGTCGAGCGCGACGCTGCGGATCTTGAGCTGGGGGCGGGCGGAATCTGTTGTGCTCATGGCGACCAGGATAACCTTTAAGGCGGTCCACGCCATCGCCGTTGACCCAGATCATGACGTGGCATCCGGCGGATAAGCCGAATTTTTTCTGAATGTGTCGGACGAGGATTCAGCGGCTCGGCTTTGCCGCCAACCGGCCAGGGGGCCGCGGACTGAGAATAAAGCGAAGCAAGTTCAGTTGCTTGCACCCCGGTTCGGATCTCGGACGTCGGGTGAGGGCGGGCCTGCGATGGAATGCCGGCTCCGAATCTGGGCCGCGCAGGTACCTCATCGGGTTAACCGATTGTTCAAGCCGATGACGGAGGGTTTCCGGCGGGGCGTCCATCCCGGCCTCGGCGCGCCCTTCCGGCGCGTCAGATGATCGAGCCCGACCGGAGAGGTAGATGCGGCAGTTGATTGCGAGCTTCCTGAAGAATCAGGCTGGCGCGACCTCGATCGAATACGCCATCATTGCCGGCGGATTGAGCATCGTGATCCTGGCGGCCGTCAATGGCCTGGGCTCGGGACTGAGCAGCAAGTTCACCGCGATCAACACCTCGATCAAGTAGCCCGCCGGTCAAATTGCCGCGCGATCAAGTCGGCGCGTGATCAACTCATTGGCCGAATCAACTCATTGGCCGATCAAGTCACAGGCGTCGTGATTGTGCACGACGCCTGCTGCATTGTGCCCCATCCCATTCTGTTGCATGCGACGCGCCGCCAGTCTCCACGAACGAAGCTTCCGGCGGGGGCATCGCCGGAAGCTCGTCGAGCAGTCAGAGGTTCAACAGCCCAGCTTCAAAAGTTGCGCTGGGCGCGCAGCAGCATGCTCACCGTGTCCTGGTCCTTGAGCTGGTAGATCGCGGCCGGCTTCGCCGTGCTCGTGACGGCCGGAGCAATCGCCGTGCCCGAATATTTCTGGTCGAGGTGGCTGTAGGTCACGTCGGCCGAGAAGGTCAGGCCCTTGACCGGCGTCCATCGGGTGATGAGGCCGATCTGTCCGAGATTGAAGTCGGGGTTGCAGGTCGAGCCCGCCGTCAGCATCGCGGTGGCGGCAATGCCGGCACAGATGAGGCTCGATCCCGTCTGGCCATAGCGCACCTGGGCATAGGCGCCGTACAGCGCCGTATTCCAGCGCGGATCCCAATTGTGGGTGAAGGCGCCGCGCATGCCCCAGGTCTGCACGGTCGACAGGCCCGTGCCGGTGCCGAACACCGCGTCGGCGACGCCGGCGAAGCCGATGCTCTGATAGGCGCCGGCTACGTTGGTGCCGCCGTACATCGCGTAGGTCGTGTTGGCGAGGCTCTGGAAGTTGTAGCGGCTCGCGCCGTCGGTGTAGACCGCCTGCAGGTTGACGACGTCGCCCGGACCGGTCGGGATGTTCTTGATCGACAGCGCCAGTTGCGCGGCCCAGCCCCACTTGTCGGAGGGATGACCCGAGGTCTCGGTCGCGCCGTAATAGGCGGCATGATTGTCATGCGCGGCGAACGACGCCTGGAAGATGCCCCACGCCTGGTCGACGCGAACCATGCCGATGATGTCGGGAGACACCGTCCCGCCGAAGCTGCTCGAGCCATAATTGCCGCCGAGCACGCCGGCCGCGGTGATGCCGGAGGTGTTCCAGATGTTGGTGGTGAAGAATTGCGTCTGGTCTTCCAGCGAGACCGCGACGGTGATGCCCTGGCCGAAATCGGCGGTGTAGGTGAACTGGTTGACGCCGTTGTTGGAGCCGCTGCCGCCGACCAGGCCGTCGAAATTGTTGCCGGGATAGTTGGTCCAGGGCGCGTCGAAGGTCGACACCGCCTTGCCCATCGTGAAGCCGGCGAACTGGATGAAGGCGTAGTAGACGCCGACGATGCCGCCCGAGATGGCATCGCCGGTGTAGGAGGTCGCGCCGGCGCCCGCGCCGCCATAGGAGCCCGAGGTCCAGTTCAGCACGGTCTCGAAGTAGGTGCGCACCACGCCATATTCGGTCGCGGTGCGCGTATCGATGTTCAGATCCTGGCGCGAACGGGTCTGATAGCGGTTGCTCAGGCGGTTGTCTGCGCCGGCCTGGCCTGAATAGGCGCCACCGTAGTTGCTGTTGGTCCACAGCGCGGTCTCGGCGCGCAGATAGCCGCCGAGCTTGATGCAGGTGTCGGTGCCGGGAATGTAGTAGAAGCCGGTGCCATACAGCGAGCACACCTTCACATATTCGACGGCCTTGGCCTTCAGCGGAAGATCCGCGGCCTGAGCCGCTGCGGCGGACAGTATCACTGCTCCCGTTCCCAGTAGCAGGCCCCTCAACGTCTTCATTTCCGTTTCTCCGGTTGACGGCGATGCACACGGCCCCCCGCGTGTCGCCTCTGGCTTCGCCAGATTGCTGCTCTCACACATTTGATTCCGGCGACGGCTTGATCGGCGCGACTGGCGGAATGGTTGAATGCAGTGTGCATGAGCCAATTTCGATTTGATGAATGTGCTCTGCTTGTTCGAGGCACACTCGATCGTCGTTAACACGCTGCTCGCACGCACCAGCGTCGACGCAGTCACGCCGCGGTTTTGGCCTCGCTGTGTCGATTTGTTAATGGTGATAATCGTGAATAGGTTAGATGGGAATCCCGAACAATCCCGCTGCACATCGCAGACTGCGCGCATCATGGCGTTTCGCAGCGTCGCTGCCGACGCGCGAATGATCTCTCCGGCCTCGCACGTGATCTCAGCGGCGGTTGGGCTCGACGTGTATCGACGTTCGATGTGACGTCGCTGCTACCAACCCGTGTGCGCCGTAATCCGCCGCGCGCGTCATCGCGTCCAGGGTGACGCCGCTGCGCCAGCGCTTGACGAAGTCGAGAAAGACCTGCAGCGGCATCGGCGGTTGCCGGCGGCTCGGATGGTACAGGAACAGTCCGGGCGTCGCGTAGCTCCAGCCGGGCAGCAGCCGCATTAGCCGTCCTTCGGCCAGATGCGGCTCGATCATCGGCTCGACGAGATAAGCGACGCCGATGCCGTCGAGTGCGGCATTCAGCGCGAGATCGAAGTCGTTGACGATGAGGGAGCCGTCCACAGCAATCTCGGTGCGCTCGCCGCCCTGTTCGAAGATCCAGGGCTGCAGCGTATCGTCGGCAGGGACCCGATGCCGGATGCAATTATGGGCCTGGAGATCCTCGGGAACGGCCGGCGCGGGATGCGCCGCGAGATAGCCGGGGGCGGCAACCGCAACGAAGCTGCACTCGTCGAAGACGCGGATGACCTTCATGTCGCGCTCCACCCGGTGTCCGGATCTGATGCCGGCATCAAAGCGATTGCGCACGATGTCACTGTTGGTGTCGTCGACAGCCAGTTCGATATGGATGTCCGGGTATTCGGCCAGGAATGACCTGATCAGGGGGCCGAGCCCCCTTACGGCGAACACGCGGGATACGGTCAGGCGCAGGGTGCCCATCGGCTTGTCGCGGAACGCGTTGATGCTCTCGATGGCCTGGTCGACCCGTTCGAGAATCGGCTGGATCTCCGCCAGCAGGCGCTCGCCGGCCTCCGTGAGGGCCACGCTGCGTGTCGTCCGGTTGAACAGCCTGACGTCCAGCCGCTCCTCGAGGCTCTTGATGGTCTGGCTGATGGTGGGCAAGGAGCAGCCGAGATAAGCGGCGGCCTTGGTGAAGCTCAACGAATCCGCGACGGCTGCGAAAGCGGAGAGCTCGGACAGCTGAACCCGTGCCATCGCTAGGCGTACTGCGCCCGGCGTTGGTCCGCATCGTGCTGAAACATCCATATCCCCCTGATACGCCGCGTCGTGCGGCTGGGACGACTTCGCCAGCGTCATCCCGACCGACCAGGCACATCGATCTTCCATCAGGAAGCTGTACGCCCGGATCACCATCCCGCGCCGCAGAGCTAGGCGCGACGTGATCATTCCGCAAGCATCGGAGCGATGTCGACACGATCACAAATCCGCGCCTGATCGCTGGATCACCGTCGCAGGATCAACTTACCTGACCAAGGCAGATGTTTCCGCCGTGAATGGGACGGCGGCGATCGATGCGGTGTCCTTGGTGGATGACAGACCCGTGGCGCCACGCGCGGTGTGGCGTGCCCGCTGCAACACCTGGAACTCGCGGCAGTCGCGGCCGAGCGACCGTTATGCAGAGGACCCGTACGACGTGCAGAGATCCGGAGGTCGCTCGCCGTATCGAAGCGTCAACTCGCCTTGCGTGAGCGTGCGGTGGTTCGCACCGGCTTCTCCGACTTCTTCGGCTCCTCGGCCTTCTTCGTCTCGTCCTTGGCCTTCTTGCCGCTGATCGGCAGCAGCATCTCGCGCTGGCCTTCGACGCGCTTCTTCGGCTTCTTGGCCTTGGCCTTCGGCGCGGGGGCGGCCGCGGCGGGCGCCTTGTCACCCTCGCTGGCAAGGCTGCGCTTCAGGGCGTCCATCAGGTTGATGACGTTGCCGCTCGACTTCGGCGCGGCCTTGGCGGCGATCGTCACGCCGCTGCGCTTCTTGTTGATGAGCTCGATCAGCGCGGCCTCGTAGTGATCCTCGAAGTTCTCCGGCTGGAAGTCGGCCGATTTCTTCTCGACGATGTGCTTGGCGAGATCCAGCATGTCGCTGGTGATCTTCACATCCTGGATGTCGTCGAAATATTCTTCCTCGTTGCGCACTTCGTAGGGGTAGCGCAGCAGCGTTCCCATCAGGCCCTTGCCGAGCGGCTCCAGCGCGATGATGTGCTCGCGGTTGGTGAGCACGACACGGCCGATCGCGACCTTGTCCATGCTGCGGATGGTCTCGCGAATGACCGCGAAGGCGTCATGGCCGACCTTGCCGTCAGGGACGAGGTAATAGGGGCGGATCAGATAGCGGCTGTCGATGTCGGTGCGCGGCACGAACTCGTCGATCTCGATCGTGTGCGTCGATTCCAGCGCGATGTCCTCGAGCTCGTCCTTGGTGACCTCGATGTAGGTGTCGGTGTCGACCTTGTAGCCCTTGACGATGTCGTCATTGGCGACTTCCTCGCCGGTCTCGGCATCGACCCTGCTGTATTTGATGCGGTGGCCGGTCTTGCGGTTGATCTGGTTGAAGGAGACCTTCTCGGACTCCGACGTCGCCGGATAGAGCGCGACCGGACAGGTCACGAGCGACAGGCGCAGAAAACCCTTCCAATTGGCGCGCGGGGCCATGACCTACTCCACTTAACTCCGAACTAACGGCTTGCTCCGAACCGGGCTGCTGCGGACGTCGTTCTCGCGGCAGCCGCGAGGATAACACCCGAGGCTGCGGATTCAACAAGCTGGCCGGCAGATTCTCGGATCGGCGTTAACCCGTCGCAGGGGGGCGCCGTACCGGAACATCACCTGGCTGCCGACGTTGCCAACGAGAGTGCGTGACAGAGCGCTTTACCGCTCGAACGCGGATAACAGTCAGCTGAGGGCACCATGGCAGCCAGACGACCGACGCAGATCGTCGAGACCCCCACCGAAGCGCGGCAGGGTGAGCCTGGACCGTCCGTCCTGGCGATCCTGGCCATCTCCACCGGACTGGCGCTGCTGGTCCTTGGCCTGGTCTGGTTCGTGTTCTTCCGCACGTGACACGAGGACCGTTCGACCCGCTCCGTTGCGTGGCTGGGGAGGGGACCGGGGGAGCAACGTCCGTCCGCGTCCCCGCAGGTCCGCGTTCGAGCCCCGCCATCGGTGCGGCGGGTCTTCACATGCCCATCCTCCAGAGCTTATATCCGCCCCAATTCTGTCGGCCCTTGCCGGCGGTCCCGATCGAGATGACCAAAAAGTAACTTGGTCGCTCGGGTTCCGTTCATGCACGGTTCACGGCCTTCCGGTTCATCTTGAGGGCGGAAATCGTGCAGTTCAGCTTTGGAGGCAAGCGTGCGTCTGCTCGTTGTCGAGGACGATCCGGATCTCAACCGTCAGCTCACCACGGCCCTGAGCGACGCCGGCTACGTTGTGGACCGTGCGTTCGATGGTGAGGAAGGGCACTATCTGGGAGACAGCGAGCCCTACGACGCTGTCGTGCTGGACATCGGCCTGCCCAAGATGGACGGCATCTCAGTGCTGGAAGCCTGGCGGCGCAATGGCCGGGCGATGCCCGTGCTGATCCTGACCGCGCGCGACCGCTGGAGCGACAAGGTCCAGGGCTTCGACGCCGGTGCCGACGACTATGTCGCCAAGCCGTTCCATCTCGAGGAAGTCCTGGCGCGCATCCGCGCGCTGCTGCGCCGCTCGGCCGGCCATGCCCAGAGCGAGCTGACCTGCGGGCCGGTCACCCTCGACACCCGCACCGGCAAGGTCAGCGTGTCAGGCAACCCCGTCAAGATGACCTCACACGAATACCGCCTGCTGTCCTATCTGATGCATCATTCCGGTCGCGTCGTCTCGCGCAGCGAGCTGGTCGAGCATCTCTACGACCAGGACTTCGACCGCGATTCGAACACGATCGAGGTGTTCGTCGGCCGCATCAGGAAGAAGCTCGACTGCGACGTCATCCAGACCGTGCGCGGCCTCGGCTACCTGCTGACCCCGCCGCCGGCCGCAGGCGCCTGATCCATTTCCGGAGCCAGCCATTCGAGGTGGCCGGGCGCCGGCCGTTTCGCTAGTTTGCGGTCATGCGCCAGAGTTCACTTGCCACCCGGTTGTTCCTGTCCGCGACCGCGTGGCTCGTGGTCATTCTCGCCATCACCGGCATCGTGCTGTCCTCGGTCTATCGCAACGCGACCGAGCGCGCCTTCGACCGACGGCTCAACCTCTATCTGCGTACCCTGATCGCCGAGGTCGCCACCCCCGACGATCCGCCGGACCGCCAATTCCAGTCATTGGGTGAGCCGCTGTTCGAGCTGCCGCTGTCCGGCTGGTACTGGCAGATCACCCGTACCGACGCCGAGAAGCCGGAGGTACGGGCCTCGCGCTCGCTGTGGGACAAGAAGCTGCCCAAGCTGGAGGAGCAGGGGGTCGAGCTCACGGCGGCCGGGATCCGGATCGGCTATGTCGAGGGGCCGGAGAACCAGGACCTGCGCATGGTCGAGCGCCCGGTGGATCTCGGCTCCGACGGTAAGTTCCTGGTCAGCGTCGCCGGCGATGCCTCGGAGATCTTCGACGAGACCCGCAGCTTCGACTATTACCTCGGCGGCACCTTCACGGCGCTCGGGATCGTGCTGCTGCTCACGACCATCTTCCAGGTCCGCTATGGCCTCGCGCCGCTGAAACGCATCTCCGAATCGATCGCCGACATCCGGTCCGGGCGCGCCGAGCGGCTGGAAGGGGAGTTTCCGGTCGAGATCGCGCCGCTGGCCCGCGAAACCAATGCGCTGATCGATGCCAATCGCGAGATCGTCGAGCGGGCGCGCACGCATGTCGGCAATCTCGCCCATGCCATCAAGACGCCGCTCTCCGTCATCGTGAATGAAGCGGCGACCCATGCGGCGGACCCCTTCGCGGCCAAGGTCATGGAGCAGGCGGACGTCATGCGCGACCAGGTCGCCCACCACCTCGAGCGGGCGCGGATCGCCGCGCGCGTCACCATCGTATCCACCGTGACGGAGGTGGCGCCGGCCATCGAGGCGCTGCGGCGCACCATGGAAAAGATCTACCGCGACCGCAGCATCGTGGTCGAGGCGACCGCCGATCCCGCCGCGAGGTTTCGCGGTGAGCGCCAGGATCTGGAGGAGATGGTCGGCAATCTGGTCGACAATGCCTGCAAATGGGCGGCTTCGCGGGTTTCGGTCGAGCTCACGGTGGAGCCGCCGGCCCAGTCCGGGGCGTCGCCGATGCTGCGGATCGTGGTCGACGACGATGGCCGCGGCCTCTCGGCCGCCGAGCGCGCCCAGGTGCTGCGGCGCGGCCAGCGGCTGGACGAATCCAAGCCGGGATCGGGGCTCGGGCTGTCGATCGTCACCGATCTGGCCGCGCTCTATGGCGGCCGCCTGACCCTGGGCGATGCCCCGACCGGGGGACTGCGGGCGGAGCTGAGATTGCCCGGCGTTTGACGGGGCGGCGAATTTCGCCATCCTAAAGGTGTTCTTAATACCGCGGACGCTATGGTTCGGGCAGGGGTGCGCGATGTGCGCTCTCGCCGTGGAAATTTGCACGCCGGCGCATGGGTCAGACAGCTCACGAGCGGTTAAGGGAATATCTCGGGCAGCTGCCGCCGAACGCGCAGTCGCTCCTGATGCGCGAATTCGAGCGCGCCATCGAGCGCGGCCAGGACGTCGCCGTGGCGACCCTGGTGCTCGAGCAACTGCGCAAGGTGGTGCGTCCCGTCGCGCCGCCGGCTCCCGCGCCAACAGCCGACCCGGCGCGGCCCCAACCCGCCATCGAGATCGCCCGTCCGCAGGCCCGCGAGGAGCGCCGCCAGAGCGGCGATGGCCCGCGTCGGCTGTTCCGGCCGCTCGACCCGTTCCTCACCGATTCCACCGGTCCTCTCCGTCCCGGCCAGATCCGCCGTGCCTCGCTGCTGCCGGTCTGGCAGTGGCTCGGCCGCGAAGGGGCGCCGGAGCGCTACGCCGAATTCGAGGCCGCGATGGCGGTCTCCAGCGACAGTTCGCGCGAGGTCGAGATGGCCGCGCGCAAGCTGCAGCGCGCCGCCGCCGACGCGCTGATGAACCTCGTCGGCCCCAACGCGACCGGCGACCGCCAGCGCGCGCTGGCCCGCATCGGCGCGCCCAGCGTGATCGAGGATCTCCTGCCGATCGGGCTGGTGCTGCAGAATCGCGAGGCGCTCGACGGCCTCAACGGCCGGCTGCCCGGCATCATCCGCGTGCTCGGCGATTCGCAGATTGCTTCCGTCACCGAAGCCATCAACGTGCCGTCGCTGCAGACGCCCTCGATGCTGCCGTTCGCATTGTCGCTGGTGATGCAGCGGCTCGCCGCGCCCTGGCAGATCATCCGGCTCGCCACCAAGATCGCCGCCTCCGATGACGAGATCAGGGTCGCGGCGACCCCGTTCGGCGTCGCCGTCACAATCGCGCTCAACGATCTCGCCGGGCTCGCCTCGGTGCTGCGCGCCGACATCCGGCGCGGTCATTTCTCCAATCTCGGCGATACGCTGAAGACGCTGCATGACGGCGTTCGCGGCCTGCGCACCGAGCTCGACCTGCGCTCGGAATCGAACTGGGGCAAGCAGCTCACCGCGATCCGCGCCGACATCTCCAATGCCCTGCAATCGGAGATCGACAGCGTGCCGGGCCGCGTCCGCCGCATCCTGCGCCAGCGCGCCGACAAGGACATTCCGGCCGGCGCCGGCGTCGACGGCAGCGAGGTCGAGGAGGTGGCGGCGCTGATCGAGTTCGTCGCCGTCTGCCGCAACTATGCCAGCGAGCTCGCGATCAACGAGGTGACGCTGCGGACCTATTCCGACCTGCAGCAATATGTCGAGAAGGCCACCGAAGCGCTGGTGCAGTCGCTGCGCTCGGGCGATGCGCGGGCGCGCGCCTATCGGCAGTCGCAGGTGTCGGCGGCGATCCGCTTCTGTCACGTCCTGTTCGGCAACGACTACGCCCAATTGATGAGCAGGGCGGCCGAGAACGCGATGACCGGCGAGCGAAAATCCTCGCGCGCCGGCTGAGATTTTCTGCTAATCTGTTTACGTTTTTGATTTTGCAATTTCAGGTTGACCCCGCCCCGGGGCCACGCATAGGTTCCCGCCAGGTTCCATCCGTTTTCATCAAGACCATGATTTCCGTCATCAACTTCGTCGAGGTCGAGAACCGCGTCGTTCGCGCGACCTATCGCAACCTCATGATCAAGGCGAAGGTCGTGCTCGTCGACAAGACGAGCGGGGCGCCACTCGCCGATCCCGTCACCACCATCGCGTCTCCGGTCCCGGTCGGGTCGCTGCGGATCAGGCTCACCGACCATGTCAGGCCGGGGACCTATTTCCTGGTGGCCCTGAACGGGCGCGGCAGCTATCTCGCCAAGAGCGCCGAGTTCGAGGTCCCCTAATTACGTAATCCTCCTGAGTTTTTCGGCGCGGACGGCTGGGCTACCACGGCGGCAAATGTGAATTGCCGCCGGGAACGGTGCTGGTTAAAAGCGGCGCGAGGCGCGCCTGCCGGTGGGCGCTGACTGGAACTCTGTCCGATGACTCTCTGGTTCGTGTTCGCCGTGATGACGGCCGCGGCGATCTTCGCCGTCCTGCTGCCGCTCGGCCTGGGCGCGCGGGCCTCGTCGGACGGTCGCGAGGTCGTCGTCTACAAGGACCAGCTGGCCGAGATCGAGCGCGACGTCGAAACCGGGCTGATCGGCAAGGTCGAAGCGGAGGCCGCGCGGGTCGAGATCAGCCGCCGCCTTTTGGCCGCTGCGGACCAGGAGGGCGAGGCCACGGTGAAGCCGAGCCTCGGCCTGCGCCGCGCGTCGGCCGTGCTGGCGCTGATCGGGGTGCCGATCGTGGCGCTCGCGGTCTATTTGCCGCTCGGCTCGCCGCAACTGCCGGATTTCCCGCTCACCGCACGCGCGGCGCCGCCCACCGGGACGCAGCCGCTGGAAACGCTGGTGGCGCAGGTCGAGCAGCATCTGCAGAAGAATCCGACCGACGGCCGCGGCTGGACCGTGCTCGCCCCGGTGCTGGCACGGCTCGGCCGCACCGATGACGCGATTCGCGCCTACCGCAACATGATCACCTATGCCGGCGACGGCGCGGCCAAGCGCGCCGATCTCGGCGAGGTGATCACGGCCGCCGCCGGCGGCGTCGTCACCGCCGAGGCCAAGGCGGAGTTCGAGCGGGCCCATGCGCTCGAGGCCGACGAGCCGAAGTCGAACTACTACCTCGGTCTCGCCGCCGAGCAGGACGGCCGCAAGGACGATGCGGGCGCGATCTGGCGGGCGATGCTGGGCAAGGCGCCGGCGGATGCGCCGTGGCGGCCGCTGGTGACGGCGGCGCTCGGCCGGGTCGGCGGCGGCGAGGTGCCGGCGCTGCCGAGCGAGGCGATGGCCGCGGCCAAGAGCATGAGCGACGGTGACCGCGAGACGATGATCCGCGGCATGGTCGACCGGCTGGCGGCGCGGCTGAAGCAGAATGGCGACGACGTCGAGGGCTGGCTGCGCCTGGTGCGCGCCTATGTCGTGATGGGCGATCTCGACAAGGCCAAGGGGGCGCTGTCGGATGCGCGGCAGGCGGTGTCCGGCGATGCCGAGCGGTTGCGGCAGCTCAACGAGGGCGTGAAGACTTTCGGCTTGGATGGATGAGCGGCGCTTCCGCCGCCAACGGGATGACGGGATGACACGCAAGCAGAGGCGTTTGACGATCATCGGCGGTGCGCTGTTCGTGCTCGCGGTCGCGGCAGGGCTGGTGCTCAACGCGCTGCGCGACTCCATCGTGTTCTTCTCGACCCCGACCATGGTGGCGGAGAAGCATATCGGCCCGGGCAAGCGCTTCCGGCTCGGTGGTCTGGTGCAGCCGGGCTCGCTGAAGCGCGGCGACGATCTCGACATCAGCTTCGAGGTCGCCGACGGCGGCGCCAAGCTGGCGGTCGCCTACAAGGGCATCCTGCCGGATCTGTTCCGCGAAGGGCAGGGCGTCGTCGCCGAGGGCGCGCTCGATGCCAACGGCGTGTTCAAGGCCGACACCGTGCTCGCCAAGCACGACGAGACCTACATGCCCAAGGAAGTCGCCGACAGCCTGAAGAAGCAGGGCCATTGGAAGGACGATTACGGCAAGCCGCAAGCCGGCGCCAAGCCAGCCGGCGCAGCCACACCAAGCCCGGTGTCGATGCGCGAGGGAGCTGACAAGAGCGCGGCAGGAGCGACGCAGTGATTGCAGAGAGCGGACATTATGCCCTGGTGCTGGCGCTCGCGCTGGCGCTGATCCAGTCCACCGTGCCGATGCTCGGCGCCGCCCAGCGCGACGTCGCGCTGATGAATGTCGGCCGCTCGGCGGCGCTGGCGCAATTGCTGTTCGCCGGTCTGTCCTTCATCGCGCTGATCACCCTGCACGTGACCTCGGATTTCTCCGTCGCCAACGTGTTCGAGAACTCGCACTCGATGAAGCCGCTGCTCTACAAGGTCACCGGCGTGTGGGGCAACCACGAAGGCTCGATGCTGCTGTGGGTGTCGATCCTGGCGCTGTTCGGCGCCATGGTCGCGGCCTTCGGCAACAATCTGCCGCTGTCGTTGCGCGCCCGCGTCCTCGCCGTGCAGGCCTGGGTCGCGACCGCGTTCTATCTGTTCATCCTGACCACCTCGAACCCGTTCACGCGCCTCGCCACCCCGCCGATCGAGGGCCGCGACCTCAACCCCGTCTTGCAGGACATCGGGCTCGCCGTGCATCCGCCGATGCTCTATCTCGGCTATGTCGGCTTCTCGATCTCGTTCTCCTTCGCCATCGCCGCGCTGATCGAGGGCCGCATCGATGCCGCCTGGGCGCGCTGGGTGCGGCCGTGGACCCTGATGGCCTGGATCTTCCTGACGCTCGGCATCGCCATGGGCTCGTACTGGGCCTATTACGAGCTCGGCTGGGGCGGCTGGTGGTTCTGGGACCCGGTCGAGAACGCCTCGCTGATGCCCTGGCTCGCCGGCACCGCGCTGCTGCACTCCGCCGTCGTCATGGAGAAGCGCAACGCGCTCAAGGTCTGGACCATCCTGCTGTCGATCCTGACCTTCTCGCTGTCCCTGCTCGGCACCTTCCTGGTGCGCTCCGGCGTCATCACCTCGGTGCACGCTTTCGCCAGCGATCCCACGCGCGGCGTCTTCATCCTCGGCATCCTCGTGCTGTTCATCGGCGGCAGCCTGACGCTGTTCGCCGGCCGCGCCACCGCGCTGAAGCAGGGCGGCCTGTTCGCGCCGATCTCGCGCGAGGGCGCGCTGGTCTTGAACAATCTGCTGCTCACCGTGTCCTGTGCCACCGTGCTGTTCGGCACGCTCTATCCGGTGATCATGGAGGCGCTCGACTTCAAGCTTTCGGTCGGCGCGCCCTTCTACAACATCACCTTCGGCCCCTTGTTCGCGCTGCTCTTGCTGATCGTGCCGTTCGGCCCGATGCTGGCGTGGAAGCGCGGCGATCTCGTCGCCGCGATGCAGCGGCTGCTCGCGGCCGGCATCACCGCGCTGGTGGCGATCGCGATCGTCTGGGCGTGGGCGCGCGGCGGCAGCGCGCTGGCGCCGCTCGGCATCGGCCTCGGCGTGTTCGTGATCACCGGCTCCGTCGTTGATCTGGTCGAGCGCAGCGGCGTGGCCCGCGTGCCGTTCAGGACCGCGCTGCACCGGACCCGCGGCCTGCCGCGCTCGGTGTGGGGCACGGCGTTCGCGCATGCCGGGCTCGGCGTCGCGCTGCTCGGCATCGTCTGCGAGACCACCTGGAACAGCGAGCTGATCAGCACGCTCCGTCCCGGCGACGTCCGCAATCTTGCCGGCTACCAGATCAAGTTCGACGGCATGACCCAGCGCCAGGGCCCGAACTTCAGCGAGGTCGTCAGCACCTTCGTTATCAGCGAGGACGGCAGGCAGCTCAGCGTCCTGACGCCGAGCAAGCGCAGCTTCGCCACCCGCGGCATGTCGACGACTGAAGCGGCGCTGATGACCCGCGGCGTCAGCCAGCTCTACGTCTCGCTCGGCGACGCCACCGCCGACGGCGGCCTCGCCGTGCGCATCTATCACAAGCCGCTGGTGCTGCTGATCTGGTTCGGTCCGGTGCTGATGGCGTTTGGCGGCCTGCTGTCGCTGTCCGATCGTCGTCTCCGTGTCGGTGCGCCGCGGCCGGCGCGTGCCGCGCACGCGCTGCAGCCGGCGGAGTAGGGCGGATGCGACGCATTCTCGGTCTCGCGGCGCTCGCGCTGCTGCTGCTCGCGGCGCCGGTGGCGCATGCGGTGCAGCCCGACGAGGTCATGGCCGACACGGCCAAGGAGCAGCGCGCCCGCGCGCTGTCGCGCGAGCTGCGCTGCATGGTCTGCCAGAACCAGTCGATCGACGATTCCGATGCGCCGCTGGCGCGCGACCTGCGCCTCCTGGTGCGCGAGCGTCTCGCCGCCGGTGATAGTGACAATCAAGTGCTGGATTTCCTGGTCGCGCGCTACGGCCAGTTCGTGCTGCTGAAGCCGCGCTTCGAGCGCCAGACCCTGTTGCTGTGGCTGCTGCCGCCGGTGCTGTTGCTCGGCGGCGGGCTTGCGCTGTGGCTGCAGGTGCGCCGCCGCGGCCAGCGCGGCCCGGAGGTCATGCCGAAGCTGACGGCCGACGAGGAGGCGCGGCTTGCGGCGCTGATGGCCGCGGAAAAGCAGCCGCCGGCGACATGAAGTGCGCGACTCATGGTCGATGCGCCGCGCCGGTTTCGGAGCTCACCCTCATGGTGAGGAGGCGCGCAGCGCCGTCTCGAACCATGAGGCCACAGCGCGGGCCTCGCCCTTCGAGACGCCCGCCTGCGGCGGGCTCCTCAGGGTGAGGAGCGGAAGGCAGAACGTGGCCGGAGTGCTCATGGTCAGCGTCCAGCACACCTTCGATGCTCCATCTTGCTTCGGCCGGTAGCCCGCAAAACCCCGTGCTCGCCCCGCCCCCGTGCTTTCATCTTATTTTACCTTTGTCTGGAAGTGTGCGTTGACATTCCGTCTGACGTACCCGGGCAAAGCCGATGTTCTCCAACAGTAATCTGACGATCCGCTTCCTCGTGGGGGGCGTCGTGGCCTCTCTCCTCATGCTGTTGGCGATCGGCGGCGGCACCGGCTTCATCGCGGTGCTCTATCTCAACAATCAGATCACCAGCCTGTCGTCGGATTTCGCCAGTCTCAGCGGCCCGGCGCGTGATCATGCGATGCTGACCTATCAGCAGGCGCATTCGGCGTTCTCCTACTTCCTCATGGCCTGCGTCGCCATTGCCGTGTTCGCCAGCGCCGTCTGCCTGATGACCTACGCCGCCGTGCAGAACGGCATCCTGCGCCCGCTCGCCGCGATGGTCAGCGCCATGCGCGACGTCGCCGACCAGAAATTCGACACGCGCATTCCCGGCCTCGGCCTCAGCAACGAGATCGGACAGCTCGCCGGCGCGCTGGAGGTGTTCAAGACCAACGGCATCGAGCGCCAGCGCCTCACGGAGCGCGAGCTGCAGGAGGCGCAGCGCCAGGGCGAGCGTTCGCGCTTTCTCGACGGCCGCATCCACTCCTTCAACGAGCTCGTCGCCAGCGTCGTCGGCAGCGTGGCGTCCTCGGCGGTCCGGCTGAAGAGCAATGCCGAGACGCTGTCGCGCGCCGCCAACGACACCTCTGCTAAAGCCAATGCGGTCGAGGCCGCCGCCAACCACGCCAATCGCAGCGTGCAGACGGTGGCCGGCTCGGCCGAGGAGATGTCGAGCTCGATCGGCACCATCAGCCGCCGCGTCTCCGACGCCACCCAGCGCGCCGAGGGCGCGGCGTCGCAGGCCGAGAAGAGCAAGAACACCATCCATTCGCTGTCGGACGCCGCCGAGAAGATCGGCGCCGTCGTCCAGCTGGTGCAGGCGATCGCCTCGCAGACCAACCTGCTGGCGCTGAACGCCACCATCGAGGCCGCCCGCGCCGGCGAGGCCGGCAGGGGCTTCTCGGTCGTGGCGTCGGAGGTGAAGAATCTCGCCAACCAGACCAGCAAGGCGACCGACGAGATCTCGGCGCATGTCGCCAGCATCCAGGGCATCACCGCCGAGACTCGCGGCGCCATCGACGGCATCTCGACCACGCTCTCCGAGATCAGCGCCATCATGTCCGGCATCGAGGTCGACACCTCGCAGCAGCGCAACGCCACCCAGGACATCTCCAAGAGCGTCCAGGAAGCCGCCCGCGGCACCCTCGACGTCTCCAACCACATCGCCCAGATCACCTCCACCTCGGCCGAAACCGGCCGCCTCGCCACCGAGGCCCGCGACGCCGCCGGCGAGCTGTCGCAACAGGCCGAGACGCTGAAGCGCGAGGTGGATGCGTTCATCGTGAGCGTGAAGGCGAGCTAGTAGTTGCGGGCATCTCGCCCGTAGCCCGGATGAGCGCAGCGACATCCTGGGTCTCACGCGCTCTCGAGGCGAATCCGGACATCGCTGCGCTCATCCGGGCGACGCGTTCGGTCGAGTAGGGCGGATTAGCGCAGCGTAATCCGCCACTGCAGACCGAGCTCGGATCGCGGCGGCTTACGCCTGCGGCTAAGCCGCCCTACAAGTTGTCGTCATAACGCGACACCGCTACCCAGCTCTCCACCGTCGTCCCTGCGAACGCAGGGACCCATAACCCCAGGGAGATGTCGTTGCGCGTGATGCCGGACCAGTCTTGTTTCACCACGACCGTCACGGAGTATGGGTCCCTGCGTTCGCAGGGACGACAGCGGCGGGTGTGGTGCCCGCTCGCGTCATAGCGGCGTTCTCGTAGCCCCGGATGAGCGAAAGCGACATCGGGGGTCTCACGCCCTGTCGATATGAATCCGGATATCGCTGCGCTCATCCGGGCGACGCCTGCCGACCTCCACCATCGCCGGCCAGACCAGCCTCCAGGCGCTCAACGCCACCATCGAGGCGGCGCGCGCCGTCGAGGCCGGCCGCGGCTTCGCGGTGGTCGCCGCCGAGGTCAAGGCGCTGGCCGATCAATCCGCAAAGGCCACCGGCGAGATCGCCCAGCAGGTCTCCGGCATCCAGGCCGCCACCGCGGAGTCGGTCGGCTCGATCAAGGAGATCGGCAGCACCATCGGCCGCCTGTCGGAAATCTCGGCCGCCGTCTCCGCCGCCGTGGAAGAGCAGGGCGCCGCGTCTCAGGAAATCTCCCGCAACGTCCAGCACGCCGCGAGCGGCACCCAGCGCGTCTCCCGCAACATCGATGACGTCCAACGCGACGCGTCGGAGACCGGCTCGGCGTCGAGCCAGGTGCTGACGGCGGCAAGGTCGCTGTCGGCGGACAGCAGCCGCCTGAAGCAAGAGGTGAGCCGGTTCCTGGGGTCGTTGCAGGCGGCGCGAGATATGGCTCTCGCGTTTCGACGATCGGAGTGGTGCGCTCGTCCATCTCCACGCCGTCATGGCCGGGCTCGTCCCGGCCATCTACGTCGTCCAGAACGCTGAGAACGACGTAGAGCCCGGGACAAGCCCGGTCCTGTCATATCGAGGAGGATCAGTCAGTATACAATCACCTTGACGCCCCGCCGTTCTAGCGCGCTTACTGCGTCTGAACGCGCAGGAGTTCGCATTATGCGAACCTCTTCTAAAGCAGGAAGATCAACAAGGGGGGTGATGTCCACGACTGGGATGGATGTGAGGGAGATGCTTTTCAGTGCTTGAAGCTTGCGCACTGGTTCTATCGAATTCAATGGCAATTCGTTGAGGTTGAGAGTGGTCAACGACATAAGGCTCCCTAGGAAATCGAAGGTGTCGAGCCGTAGGCTGCCAAGCGTCAATGTGTTCAAGTTCTTCAGTTCGGCGATGGCCTGCGCGTTGACGACTGTTGTTGCGATTTGCTGAAAGCCGAACCCTGATATCTGGAGATCCTTAAGCGCCTTCAGTGGCCGAAGAACGTTTGCGTCGACATGCAGTGGCCCCCACAAAAAAATTCGCTCGAGTGTTACCAACGAGCTAATTGTCGAAAGATCGACGTCGCCCTGTTCGATTACCCGAAGCTGTTTCAAGCCATCCAGATGCGACAAGTTTGTAAGTGAGAGCGTTTGGGCTCCCCCGATTTCCAATTCTCGCAGCGCGAGGCTTTGTCTGAGAGGCCGCAGGTCGGTCACGCGGGTGCCTCTCACGTCAAATGAGACTAATTTTGATAGTGCCGAAACTGCAGAAATATCGGTTACGAGGGTTTCGCCCAAATTGAGCGTTTCCAAATTCACGAGCGACGACGCGAAAGTTACGTCTTTAACTCGCGACGAATTGAGCACGAGTACACGCAAATTCACCAATTTTCCTAGTGGCGACGCATCTAGCACTCCCTTGCCGTTCAACGGTGTTTGAGAAATCACGAGCTTCGTCAAGTTGGTAAAGCCACCAAGTTCAGCTGTGTCTGTAAATTCACTGGCCCCAATGCCTATCTCAGTGCATTGGTGGTTGTCAGAAAGTAGGTGCAAGCCAGCTAGGCTGTTGAGCTGCTGTAGTTGGAGTGTGAACGGGCGGTCCAGCGTATTGAACAGACTAGCCGACAGCGCCATGTCAGGAAGGTTCGGTCCGGTAATGCTAAACTGCAATTTGTCTGGTTGAGGCGTGACAGTCCAACCAAGCTCCGCAAGCCGCTCAATAGGGGCCGTTGCATGGCTGGGCAAACGCGCAAGCGCATCCGATGCGACGTCCTTGGTCAGGGTGGCGCTGTTGGATATTCCGTTGCGAATGACGAGAAATAATGCGGAAGCCGCAAACAGCATCGAGGCTATTAAGCAGATAACGATCCACTGCGTTGATGTCATAGCTATCACTGTTTGGCTTCCATTGAAGGAACACGGAGTTGCTGCGCGATACCTTCTCGGCAATAAACGGCTTTAAATCGGATTTTACCTCCGTCCAGCCGACGAAGTCTCTGTCAACTAATCGTAGTTCATACAGAATTTCTGCATGAGGTGACGTGGGGCGGCCGCCCGCGTAGTGCTGGATCAGCCATTCGCGGGATTCCAGTGGTAGCGATCCGAATGCTCGGTCCACTAGCGCTCTTCGATCGCGGTTGAGCCGGGTCGTGAAAAGCCTGTCCCAATTCAGCAGCAACGCGACTGCTGCTCCTCCTAAAAAGAGCACTCCGAGTCTGACCAAAGGATTGGTTGTCCATGCAGGCGGGTTATTCAGCAATGCCTCGACCACACTCTGCGGCGAGAGCTGATAAGCGGCGAGAAAAACGGTGATCGCGGTTATTACAGTCAGCCGAATGAGGGCCGCGGCGATATTGCTGAAGACGAACCGCATCTGGGTTGCCTATCACGATCTAAAGTCGAAACGTATTAGATCTTAAATGGTCTCTGGGTGTTGGTGATGTCAACTCCGCAACTCTTGCCCGTCGAGGCTGGGCAAGAACTCAGTGTTCACGGTAAGATTTGGGGGCATGACGAATCGGCCGTTCAAGAGCGGCGAGAGCCGCGATCAAAAGAGCCTGCTTCCGCCTCGGATTGAGGATTATGTCGGGCCGGACAATCCGGTTCGTGCGATTGACAGCTACGTCAACGCTCTCGATCTGGCCAAGCTTGGCTTCCGCCACGCCAAGCGGAGGGGATCGGGTGTCGGGCAGCCGCCGTACGATCCGGCGGACCTGCTGAAGCTTTATCTCTATGGTTATCTGAACCAGATCAGATCGTCGCGCCGGCTCGAGCGTGAAGCCGGCCGCAATCTGGAGCTAATCTGGTTGTTGAGGAACCTGAAGCCCGGCTATCGGACGATTGCGAACTTCCGCAAGGAGAACTGGGCTGCCTTGAAGGCGGCGAACCGTAGCTTCGTCCTGTTGCTGCAGGAGATCGGGTTGATCGGCGGGACCCTGGTCGCGGTCGACGGCGCGCTGTTCCACGGCAATGCCAGCAAGGACAGCATCTTCACGCGCGGGAAGCTCGCCAAACAGATCGCCAAGCTCGATGAGGAGATTGAGGCGTACGGCAAGTCTCTCGACACCAACGACGCGGCGGAAGCGAAGCAGCCCGACGACGGCAAGGATGGCAACAAGGATGGCGGCGATGTCGGGGACAAGATCAAGGAGCTGATGGCCAGGCGTGAACGCGCACAGTCCGATCTGGAGAACCTGGACAAGGGCGACAAGGGACAGGTGTCGAAGACCGATTCCGATGCGCGACTGCTGAGCAAGGGCGACCAGACGATCGCAGGCTACAATGTCCAGAGCGTCGTCGACGACAAGCATAAGCTGATCATCGCCAGCGAGGTCGTCAATCGCAGCGATACAGGACACCTTCATATGATGGCGAAGGCGGCCAAGGAGGGCCTCCAGGTCGAGGCGCTGCAGATACTGGCAGATGTCGGCTATTACAACAGCGAGGATATCAAGGCTTGCGAGGATGACGGCGTCACCGCCTATGTCCCGCTGCATCACGGCAATGGCAAGAAGCACGGTCGCTTCACGCGAGGTGACTTCACCTACAATTCCGCGACCGACACCTACCAGTGTCCCGCAGACCAAGCGCTGCATCCAACAAAGAAGCTCTGGAAGAATACGAGCGGCAGGATGGAACGCCGCTACCTGGCCTCCGTGGCGACTTGCGGCATCTGCCCCCTCAAGGCGTCTTGTCTCTCTGCGAAGGAAAAAAGCCGCCGCGTCTCTCGATGGGAGCACGAAGAGGTGCTGGATCGTCACCGCCAGAGGATGGCGAGCGAACAGGCCGGCCAATTGATGCGCCGCCGCTCGGCCATCGTCGAGCACCCGTTCGGCACGCTCAAGTGCCGCGCCGGCTATCAGCACTTCCTTGTCCGCGGCTTCGACAAGGTTCGCGGGGAATGGAGCCTCATGGCGCTCTGCTACAATCTCACCCGCGCCCTCAACATTCTCGGCTTCGACGACTTCCTCGCCCGCATCGCCGAATGGGCTCTTGCAGCTCTACATGCCACTTCCGGCGAAGCGAGGGGCGCATGGGAGGCGGTTTCGCTTGCCCTGATCCGATTCTGGACCATGATGCAGTCATGGCTCGAAATTGCACCGCGCCGAGCCCTCTCACCCCCCTAATTCGGATTCTTGCCCAGCCTCGTCGGGCAAATCAGTCGTTCTTACACAATCTAGTCAATACTTTCCGAAAATCAAAAATCCTCTTGCCTCCCACCCCAAATCACCCTTATGCTCCACCGCGTTCCGTTCCGCTGAGGGAGCGTATCGCGATCGTCACGGACGTCGGGATGGAATGCGATGGACGCGGGCTGCCGCAGCGGGGCTTTGGCCTCGCCGACGAACGGCGGATCGCGGACGGGAAATCGTGTGGTCCTGGCCTCCCGGTGCTGAGGCCAAGCCGGTGGTGATGATCCGCCGGCGACGGGGGCAAGACAGCCGGTCCCCGGGGAGATCACGTATAATCGTTAACACCATCGCACAGGGAGGGCCGGGCGTGTTCGGCCAGACCTGTGGTACCTGCCGCCTGCATTTTTTTCCGCAGGCGGGCCACGGGCGCGGCCAGCGCCCGGCCTTCCCTGTGCCCTCGATGCGAGGGTGCGAGTTCAAGGGCATAGCTCGGGCGCGGGATGCGTCGCGAGGATGTGGAGGCTCGACTCGCGGTTAGTTTTCTCCACATGCTGTTTGATAGTGTGGATCAGGATAGTTGCTCCGGGCGTCATTGCGAGCGCACCGGACGGGTGGGGCGGATTAGCGAAAGCGTCATCCGCCGGGGGCTGGCTCCGGTGCGGGCGGATGTGCGGCGGCTGGATCGGGGGCTGTTGGAAAGGCGGCGGGTTACGCCTGCGGCTAACCCGCCCTACGGGGGTTACGACTTTGGTCGGACCGGCCAAAATGATGGCCGCTACGGGGCGGCCGGGACGTGGGCAAGCGCCTGGTCTCGCAAGGCTTTTCTGTCGCGCTCCACCATCTGCGCCATTCCGCCGCAGTGTTCGTGTCCGTCCATTACAGAAGTTTAACGCCGCAGCCAGCACGCCGTAAGGCGGCGGCCCCCATCTTCACTGGCGAACGGGGCGCACGGCCCGGGACCCCAGTTTAGACCTTGACCAAAATCGCTTGCGGAGAAAACCGTATGACTGACCGTCCGACCGACCTGTCCTCGCTTCCGTCCTATCGCCAGCCCCGGCGCGGGCTGTTCTCGGCGCGCAAGTTCGCGCTGATGGCCTCCGTGGTCGCGGGCCTCGGCGTCGCCGCCTATGGCCTGGCGCCGCAGGGGGCGCCGGTCGATCTGTTCTCGACCTCGGCGCACGCGCAGGTCGCCAACGAGGTCAGCAAGGTCGCGCGCCCCGTCGGCTTTGCCGACATCGTGGAGCGGGTGAAGCCGTCGGTGATTTCGGTCAAGGTCAACATCGCGGAGAAGGTCGCCAAGGACGACAGCGACGACGATACGCCGTTCCAGCCGGGCTCGCCGATGGAGCGCTTCTTCCGCCGCTTCGGCGGTGAGAACGGCATTCCCGGCATGCCGGGCCGCGGCGGCCGTGGTGGCGGCCGCGCCGTGACCGGGCAGGGCTCCGGCTTCTTCATCTCCGCCGACGGCTATGCCGTGACCAACAACCACGTGGTCGACGGCGCCAACAAGGTCGAGGTGACGACCGACGACGGCAAGACCTACAGCGCCAAGGTGATCGGCACCGACCAGCGCACGGATCTGGCGCTGATCAAGGTGGAGGGCAGCTCGAACTTCCCGTTCGCCAAGCTCGCCGACGGCAAGCCGCGCATCGGCGACTGGGTACTGGCGGTCGGCAATCCGTTCGGCCTCGGCGGCACGGTGACGGCCGGCATCGTCTCGGCGGTGGGCCGCGACATCGGCAACGGCCCCTATGACGATTTCATCCAGATCGACGCGCCCGTGAACAAGGGCAACTCCGGCGGTCCGGCGTTCGATGTCGACGGCAATGTGGTCGGCGTCAACACCGCGATCTATTCGCCGTCCGGCGGCAGCGTCGGCATCGCGTTCTCGATCCCCGCCTCGACGGTGAAGAGTGTGATCGCGCAGCTCAAGGACAGCGGCTCGGTCAGCCGCGGCTGGATCGGCGTGCAGATCCAGCCGGTGACGCAGGATATCGCCGACAGCCTCGGCATGAAGAAGGCCGAGGGCGCGCTGGTCGCAGAGCCCCAGGCCAATGGTCCGGCGGCGAAGGCCGGCATCCAGTCCGGCGACGTCATCACCGCGGTCAATGGCGAGCCGGTGAAGGACGCGCGTGAGCTCGCCCGCACCATCGGCGGCATTGCGCCGGGCGCCTCGGTCAAGCTCAACGTCCTGCAGAAGGGCCAGGAGAAGACCATCAACCTGACGCTCGGCAAGCTGCCGAACACGATCGAGGCCAAGGCCGACACCGGCGGCGACAATGCGAGCCCGACCCGCGGCGCCGACGTGCCGAAGCTCGGCATGACCGTCGCGCCCGCTTCGAGCGTCGCCGGCGCCGGCAAGGACGGCGTCGTCGTCACCGAGGTCGATCCGAAGAGCGCGGCCGCCGATCGCGGCTTCAAGGAAGGCGACGTCATCCTGGAGGTCGCGGGCAAGTCGGTGACCTCTGCCGGTGACGTCCGCGAGGCCATCAACGCCGCGAAGGCCGACAACAAGAACAGCGTGCTGATGCGCGTGAAGAGCGGCGGCCAGTCGCGCTTCGTCGCGGTGCCGCTGGCCAAGGGCTAAGAGCCCTTACGAGATGGGAGGCCGCCGGCAAGTGCCCCCGCGTCGGCGGCTCTTCCTGGGGCGGGCTTAAAGTTCCGCTCCCACAGACCTTCCGTTGGACAACGCCCCCCTCCGTCGGAAGGAACTCGGGCGGTGAGGTCCCCCAACCTCACCGCCCACTTTGCTGCCGATCAACCCCGGGCCCACGCCGCCTTGCACGGAAACCGCGGCCGGTCCATGTAGATGGACACCAACCGTGACCACCGCCCCCGTTTCCGCAATGCGCCTCCTGATCATCGAAGACGACCGCGAGTCCGCCGACTATCTGGTCAAGGCGTTCCGCGAGGTCGGACATGTCGCAGACCTCGCCAGCGACGGCGAGGAGGGGCTCGCCATGGCCGAAAGCGGGGATTACGACGTGCTGGTGGTCGACCGCATGCTGCCCAAGCGCGACGGCCTGTCGCTGATCGGCGCGCTGCGCGACGAGGGCAACCGGACGCCGGTGCTCATTCTGTCGGCGCTCGGCCAGGTCGACGACCGCATCAAGGGCCTGCGCGCCGGCGGCGACGACTATCTGCCGAAGCCCTACGCCTTTGCCGAGCTGCTCGCCCGCGTCGAGGTGCTGTCGCGCCGCCATGGCGGCCCGGCCGAGGAGACGACCTACAAGGTCGGCGATCTCGAGCTCGACCGTCTTTCTCACAGGGTTGCGCGCGGCAAGGACGAGCTGACCCTGCAGCCGCGCGAGTTCCGCCTGCTCGAATATCTGATGAAGCACGCGGGGCAGGTGGTCACGCGCACCATGCTCCTGGAGAACGTCTGGGATTATCACTTCGATCCGCAGACCAACGTGATCGACGTCCACATCTCGCGGCTGCGCTCCAAGATCGACAAGGGTTTTGACCGCCCGCTGCTCCACACCATCCGCGGCGCGGGGTACATGATCCGTGACGGCCTTCGGTAAGCTGATCCGCACCACGGCGTTCCGGCTGACGCTGGTCTATCTGCTGTTGTTTGCGCTGTTCGCAGCCTCGCTGCTCGGCTATTTCGCCTGGAACACCCGCCGCCTCATCACTGAGCAGATCTCGACCACGGTCACCTCCGAAATCAGCGAGATGACCGACATCTTCTCCCGCTGGGGCCTGCGCGGAATCGTCGGCGCGATCGAGAGCCGCGCGCTGCGGCCCGGTGCCAATCTCTATCTCATCACCACGCCGACAGGACAGATGATCGCCGGCAATGTCGGCTCGCTGGCGGCGGGCGTGATGGGCTCGTCCGGCTGGTCGGAGACCTTCTATCGCCGGCTCGATGATTCCAGCGAGCAGAACCACCGCGCGCTGGTCTACGTCACGCAGCTCTCCAACGGCTTTCGGCTCCTGATCGGTCGCGACCTCGAGGAACGGCGCCGGCTGTTCGGCATCGTCGCCAAGGCGGCGCAATGGTCGGTGCTCGTGGTCATGGTGCTCGGCATCGGCGGCGGCATCTTCGTGGCGCGGCGCGTGCTGCGCCGGATCGATGCGATGACCGGCACGACGCGGCGGATCATGGATGGCGATCTCTCGGGCCGGCTGCCGGTCGGGCGCAGCGGCGACGAGCTCGATCGCCTGGCCGAAAATCTCAATGCGATGCTGGAGCGCATCGAGGCGCTGATGACCGGCCTCAAGGAGGTCTCCGACAACATCGCGCATGACCTGAAGACGCCGCTGACGCGGCTGCGCAACCGCGCCGAGGAGGCGCTGGCGAAGTCGCGCTCCGAGGACGAATATCGCGCCGCGCTGGAGCGCACGATCGAGGAATCCGACGGCCTGATCCGCACCTTCAACGCGCTCTTGATGATCGCGCGGGCGGAGTCCGGGCAGGCGCGCGGCGACATGGTCGAGTTCGACGCGGCCGAGGTTGCCGGCGGCATCCACGAATTGTACGAGCCGCTGGCCGAGGACAATGAGATGACGTTGCGGGTCAAGGCCGCGGCCGCGCCGGTGCATGGCAATCGCGAGCTGATCAGCCAGGCGCTCGCCAATCTCGTCGAGAACGCGATCAAATACGGCAAGCCGGCGGCGCTGCCGCTCGATGCCGCCGCCGCTGATAGCCGCGAGATCCTGATCGAGGCGCGGCGCGAGGGCGGACAGGTGCTGCTCAGCGTCACCGATCATGGCGAGGGCATTCCCGAGGCCGAGCGCAAGCGCGCCGTCGAGCGTTTCGTGCGGCTGGAGGCGAGCCGCACCTTGCCGGGGTCCGGCCTCGGTCTCAGCTTGGCGTCCGCCGTCGCGACCCTGCATGGCGGCGAGCTCCGGCTCGCCGATGCCAGGCCGGGGCTGATCGCGACGCTGGTGCTGCCGGCCGGTGCCGGCGTGCCCGCGAAGCTTGCGGCGCCGGCGCAGGATGTGCCACAGAAGGCCGCATGACCTCATCCGCGCCGGGAAACGCGGACGGGCAGACGCTGGCCGAACGTTTCGTTGCCGGCCCGCATGTCCGTGCGCCCGACAAAGCCGAACACCGCCTCCACGAGTGGCTCGCCGAGCTTGAGCCGTCCTTGGCCGTCTCGCTCCGCGCGCTGCTCGCCGGCGGCTGGCCGCGAACCATCCTGCTCGGGATTGCCGAGTGCTCGCCCTATCTGTTCGATCTCGTCCGCGCCGACGGCCATCGTCTGGACCGTCTTCTGCGCTGCGACCCGCAGGCGCACCTTTCCGAGCTGATCGCCCGCACCGGCCGCGAGGTGTTCGCCGCCTCCAGCGAAACCGAGGTGATGAGCCTGCTGCGGCGGCTGAAATCCGAGGCGGCGCTGCTGATCGCGCTGTGCGACATCGGCGGCGTGTGGCCGGTGATGCAGGTGACGGCGGGGCTGACCGACGTCGCGGTGTCCTCGGTGCAGATGGCGCTGCGGTATCTGCTGCGCCTGGAGACGGTGCGCGGCCGGCTTGCGCCCGTTGATGCCGACGATCCGGAGCAGGGCAGCGGCCTGTTCGTGCTCGCGATGGGCAAGATGGGCGCGGGCGAGCTCAACTATTCGAGCGACATCGACCTGATCGTGTTCTTCGACCCCGAGGTCAATTCGCTGGCGCGCGACATCGAGCCGCAGCCGTTCTTCGTCCGCGTGACGCAAGCGATGGCGCGGCTGCTGCAGAGCCGCACCGCGGACGGCTATGTATTCCGCGTCGATCTCCGGCTGCGGCCGGATCCGGCCTCGACGCAGGTGGCGATGTCGACCGAGGCAGCGCTGCATTACTACGAGCGCGAGGGCCGCACCTGGGAACGCGCCGCGATGATCAAGGCGCGGGTCTGTGCCGGCGACGTCGTCGCGGGCGAGGCGATGCTGGCGGAGCTGTCGCCCTTCGTATGGCGCAAGCATCTCGACTTCCAGGCGCTGACCGACGTCCACGACATGAAGCGGCAGATGCAGGTCTATCGCGGCCACAGCGAGATCGCGGTCGAGGGCCACAACGTCAAGGTCGGGCGCGGCGGCATCCGCGAGATCGAGTTCTTCGCCCAGACCCAGCAACTGATCGCCGGTGGAAGACACCCCGAGCTGCGGGTGCGTCCGACCCTGCAGGCGCTCGACGTGCTCACCGCCAGCAAGTGGATCACGGAGCAGGCGCGTGACGAGCTCACCACGGCTTATGAGTTCCTGCGCAGGGTCGAGCACCGGCTGCAGATGATGGCGGACGAGCAGATCCACAGCCTGCCCGACGATATCGAGGGCGTGAGCCGCTTCGCATGCTTTTTCGGCTATGAGAGCCGCGAGCGGTTCGCGACCGATCTGCTGTTCCATCTCGCCGTCGTGCAGGGACATTACGCCAGGCTGTTCGAGGGCGATCCCACCGGCACTGTCAGCCTGCCGGCGGTGAACTACGGCGCCGGTCCCGACGAGCCGCGCCTGATGGAGCATCTTGCCGCATTGGGCTTCCGCGATCCCGTGATGGTCGCCAAGACCCTGCAGCAATGGCTCGCGGGCGAGTACCGCGTGTTCCGCACCGATGCGACGCGCACCGCGTTCACCGATTTCCTGCCCGCGCTGATCGATGGCCTCGCCCATGCCGACGAGCCGGATCGCGCGGTCGTCGCCTTCGACCGTTTCCTGCAGGCACTGCAGCTCGGCGGCCGCCTGATCACCCTGCTCGGGCAGAACCGCGACCTCGTTGCGCTCGTTGCGCTCGTGCTCGGGGCGGCGCCTCGGCTCGGCGACATGTTGGCGCGGCAGCCGCGGCTGATGGACGGCCTGATCGATCCGCGCTTCTTCGGCGCCATCCCGGACCGGCGTGAATTGTCGGAGCGGCTGGCGTCGACGCTGCAGGATGCCGGGACCTATGAGGAGTTTCTCGATCGTCTCAGGCTGTTCGGCCAGGAGAGCCTATTCCTGATCGGCACGCGCATCCTCTCGGGGACGGTGTCGGCGCAGCAGGCCGGCACCGCGTTCGCCGATGTCGCCGAGGGCATCGTGCACACCGTGCATGATCTCGTGACCGACCGCTTTGCCGCCCAGCATGGCCGCATCAAGGGCCAGGAGACCGCGATCGTGGCGATGGGGCGGCTCGGCGCGCGCGAGATGACGGCCTCCTCCGATCTCGACCTGATTTTGCTGTATGATTTCGATGCCGACGCGCCGGATTCCGACGGCGAGCGCTCGCTGCAGGGCGCGCATTATTTTGCGCGCTTCACCCAGCGGCTGATTTCAGCCTTCACCTCGCGCACCAATTACGGCGTGCTCTACGACATCGACATGCGGCTGCGGCCGTCGGGTCGCGCCGGTCCGCTGGCCTCGCACATCGACTCCTTTGCGCACTACCAGGAGCACGAGGCGTGGACCTGGGAGCACATGGCGCTGACGCGCGCGCGGGTGATCTCGGCGTCGCCGGCGTTTCGGGCGCACATCGAGGAGATCATCCAGGCGGCGCTGCGCCGGCCGCGCGACAGGAGCGCGATCGCGCGCGACGTCGCCGACATGCGCCGCGCGATCGCCGCCGAGAAGGGCGAGGCCGATCTGTGGGATCTCAAGCACGCCGCCGGCGGCATGGTCGACATCGACTTCGTCGCGCAATATCTGCAGCTCGTCCATGCCGCGACGACGCCGGAGATTCTCGATGTCAGCACGCTTGCGGTGCTGGACAATGCCGAGCGGCTCGGCGTGCTACCGCGTGCTGAAGCCGTGATCCTGCGTCAGGCCGCGCGGCTCTATCACGATCTGACGCAGATCGTGCGGCTGTGCGTCAGCGACAAGTTCAAGCCGGATCAGGCCGGCGAGGACCTGCTGCGGGTGATGACCCGGGCGGGCGACGCGCCGGATTTCTCGGCGCTCGAGGCGAGGCTGCGCGAAACGCAGACCGAGGTGCGGCGCGTGTTCACCGCACTCGTGGAGGGATGACCGGACCAGGCGCGCGGTAGGACAGCCGGCCGCCTATGCCTTTTCCTTGGTGACCGCCGCCTGCTTCAGCCGGCCGATCGCTTCCTTCACCGCCGGGTCGAGGCCGGCGCCGCCAGCATCGTGATGCGCATAGATCGTCTTGAGCATCCGCGGGTCCCAGAACTTCTTGATGTGCTCGGCGACGCCGGCGACCTCTTTCTCCTGCCCCTGGCTCTGGAAGAACTTGCCGATCTGGTTGGCCATGTAGACGAGGCGCTCGGAGGGGTTATGCGACATGGGTGTTGTCCGTCTGTGTTGATCGCGCGCCGGTCTCGGCGCTCGCGACGATCCGGTCGGGATGGGTGAAGATTTCGAAGCCGTCGTTGCGGGCCACCGCAATCAGCGTGATCCCCGCGGACTCGGCCATGCGGATGGCGAGCGCGGTCGGTGCTGACACTGCGACCAGAACGGGGGCGCCCATAGCCGCGGCCTTCTGCACCAGCTCGACGGAGACGCGGCTCGTCATGAGCACGATGCCTTCGGTCGCAATGCTTCGCGCCTGCGCGAGGTGGCCGGCGAGCTTGTCGAGCGCATTGTGGCGGCCGACATCCTCGCGGAGCGCAACGATGCCGCGCGCCGGCGTCCAGAACGCCGCGGCGTGCACGGCGCGGGTCTCGCGATTGAGCTTCTGCAGCGGCTCGATCGCGGCGAGCGCGGTCATGACGTCGCGCGGCGCGAAGCGCCGGCCCGCGGGCACGCGCGCCACCGGCCGCACCGCTTCCGCGATGGAGTCGATGCCGCACAGTCCGCAGCCGGTGGGACCGGCGAGGCTGCGGCGGCGCTCTGCCATGCGCGCAGCAAGCTCCGGCGGCAGCCACATCCTGAGCTCGATGCCGTCGGTGAGCTCGACGACATCGAGCGAGATGATGTCGTCGCGGCTGGCGATGATGCCCTCGTTGAGGCTGAAGCCGATGGCGAAGTCGGTGAGATCCTGCGGGGTCGCCATCATGACGGCCTGGGTGCCGCCATTGTAGGTCAGCGCGACCGCGGTCTCCTCCGGCACGCGGCGGTGGCCCTCGGTGAGGGCTCCGTCGCGCCAGACCAGACGATCCGCGATGCGCACTGCATCGGTCATGCTACTCCGCCGCCTCCACGATCGGGGCGATGCGACGCGAGTTGCGGGCCTGCTCGTCATAGGCCTTCTGCCAGTCCGACGGTCCGTTGGACTGCGACACCTGCACCGCCGTGACCTTGTACTCCGGACAGTTGGTCGCCCAGTCCGAATAGTCTGTCGTGATGACGTTGGCCTGGGTCAGCGGGTGGTGGAAGGTGGTGTAGACCACCCCCGGCGCCACGCGCTCGGAGATCAGCGCATGCAGCGTGGTCTCGCCGGCGCGGCTGGTCAGCCGCACCCAGTCGCCGTCGCGGATGCCGCGCTGCTCGGCGTCGTGCGGATGGATCTCCAGCACGTCCTCGCCATGCCACACCACGTTGTCGGTGCGCCTTGTCTGAGCGCCGACATTGTACTGCGACAGAATGCGGCCGGTGGTCAGCAGCAGCGGGAAGCGCGGGCCGGTGCGCTCGTCGGTCGCGACATACTCGGTGACCACGAACTTGCCCTTGCCGCGGACGAAGCCGTCGACATGCATGATCGGCGAGCCCTCGGGGAACTTCTCGTTGCAGGGCCACTGCACCGAGCCCATTTCCTCGAGCTTCTGGTAGGAAACGCCGGCAAAGGTCGGCGTCAGCGCCGCGATCTCGTCCATGATCTCGGACGGATGGTTGTACTTCATCTCGAAGCCCATCGCCTTGGCGAGACCGATCGTGACCTCCCAATCGGCGAGGCCGTTGCGCGGGCTCATCACCTTGCGCACGCGCTGGATGCGGCGCTCGGCGTTGGTGAAGGTGCCGTCCTTCTCCAGGAAGGTCGAGCCGGGCAGGAACACGTGGGCGTAGTTGGCGGTCTCGTTCAGGAACAGGTCCTGGACGATGACGCATTCCATCGACGACAGCGCCTGCACCACATGCGTGGTGTTGGGATCCGACTGCAGGATGTCCTCGCCCTGCACGTAGAGGCCCATGAAGGTGCCTTCGATCGCGGAGTCGAACATGTTGGGGATGCGCAGGCCCGGCTCAGGGTTGAGCTTGACGTTCCACATCGCCTCGAACTGGTCGCGCACGGCGTCGCCCGAGATGTGCCGGTAGCCCGGCAGCTCGTGCGGGAACGAGCCCATGTCGCACGAGCCCTGCACGTTGTTCTGGCCACGCAGCGGGTTCACACCGACGCCGCGGCGGCCGATATTGCCGGTCGCCATCGCGAGGTTGGCGATCGCGATCACCGTGGTCGAGCCCTGGCTGTGCTCGGTCACGCCGAGGCCGTAATAGATCGCGCCGTTGCCGCCCTTGGCGTAGAGCCGGGCCGCGCCGCGGATCGCTTCCGGGTCCACGCCGGAAATGCTGGCGATCGCCTCGGGGCTGTTCTTCTCGAGCGCGACGAACTCGGCCCAGTCCTGGAACTCGCTCCAGTCGCAGCGCTCGCGCACGAAGGTCTCGTTGACGAGGCCTTCGGTGACGATGACATGCGCCAGCGCGGTCAGGATGGCGACGTTGGTGCCGGGCAGCAGTGGCAGATGATAGTCCGCCTTGATGTGCGCTGACTTCACGAGGTCGATCTTGCGCGGATCGACGACGATCAGCTTGGCGCCCTCGCGCAGCCGCTTCTTCATGCGCGAGCCGAACACCGGATGCGCGTCGGTCGGGTTGGCGCCGATCACCATGATGACGTCGCTGTCCTCGACCGAGTCGAAGTCCTGGGTGCCGGCGGAGGTGCCGAAGGTGGTGGCAAGGCCGTAGCCGGTCGGCGAGTGGCAGACGCGGGCGCAGGTGTCGACATTGTTGTTGCCGAAGCCGGCGCGGATCAGCTTTTGCACCAGATAGGTCTCTTCGTTGGTGCAGCGGGACGAGGTGATGCCGCCGATCGAGTCGCGGCCATGCTTTGCCTGGATGCCTCGCAGTTTGTCGGCTGCGAACTTGAAGGCCTCGTCGTAGGAGACCTCGCGCCAGGGCTGGTCGATGGTCTCGCGGATCATCGGCTTGAGGATGCGCTCCTTGTGGGTCGCGTAGCCATAGGCGAAGCGGCCCTTGACGCAGGAATGGCCGCGATTGGCCTTGCCGTCCTTGTAGGGCATCATGCGCACGACTTCTTCGCCGCGCATCTCGGCCTTGAAGGTGCAGCCGACGCCGCAATAGGCGCAGGTGGTGACGGCGGAATGCTCGGGCTGGCCGATCTCGATCACGCTCTTCTCGGTCAGGGTCGCGGTCGGGCAGGCCTGCACGCAGGCGCCGCAGGACACGCATTCCGAGCCGAGGAAGCTCTCGCTCATGCCCGGCGACACCCGGCTGTCGAAGCCGCGGCCGGAGATGGTCAGCGCGAACGTGCCTTGCACCTCCTCGCAGGCGCGGACGCAGCGCGAGCAGACGATGCACTTGGAGGGATCGTAGGTGAAATAGGGGTTCGATTCGTCCTTCGGCAGCCAGGCAGGATTGGCCTCGCCGCAGGCGTCGGCGAACACGTGGTTCTCACCCTGGTTGCCGTAGCGGACGTCGCGCAGGCCGACCGCGCCGGCCATGTCCTGCAGCTCGCAATCGCCATTCGCGGCGCAGGTCAGACAGTCGAGCGGATGGTCGGAGATGTAGAGCTCCATCACGCCCTTGCGCAGCTTCTTCAGCCGCTCGGTCTGGGTGTGGACGACGAGGCCCGCGGCCACCGGCGTGGTGCAGGAGGCCGGCGTGCCGGCACGGCCCTCGACCTCGACGAGGCAGAGGCGGCAGGAGCCGAACGCATCGACCATGTCGGTCGCGCACAGCTTCGGGATCTGCGTGCCGGCCTCCATGGCCGCGCGCATGATCGAGGTGCCTTCGGGAACGGTGATGCTCTGACCGTCGATGGTGAGCGTGACCATCGTCTCGGACTTGGAGCGGGGCGTGCCGTAATCGGTTTCGTGGATGAGCGACATGGTCGGTGTCCTTTCCCGATAGCCTATTCCGCGGCCTGCAGGCGCGGCTGCTGGGGTCCGAAATCTTCGCGGAAGTGCCTGAGCGCTGATAGCACAGGGTAGGGCGTGAAGCCGCCAAGTGCGCACAGCGAGCCGAGCTTCATAGTGCCGCAGAGGTCCTCGACCAGAGCGATATTCTCGGCGACGCGCTCGCCGCGGCGGATCTTGTCGATGGTCTCGGCGCCGCGGGTCGAGCCGATGCGGCACGGCGTGCACTTGCCGCAGGATTCGATGGCGCAGAACTCCATCGCGAAGCGTGCCTGCTTCGACATGTCGACGGTGTCGTCGAACACGACGATGCCGCCATGGCCGATCAGGCCGTCCTTGGCCGCGAACGCCTCGTAGTCGAACGGCGTGTCGAACAGCGCACGCGGGAAGTAGGCGCCGAGCGGCCCGCCGACCTGCACCGCGCGGACAGGGCGGCCAGTGAGGGTGCCGCCGCCGACGTCGTCGACGAGTTCGCCCAGCGTGATGCCGAACGCGGTCTCGAACAGCCCGCCGAACTTGACGTTGCCGGCGATCTGGATCGGCATCGTGCCGCGCGAGCGCCCCATGCCGAAATCGGCATAGGCCTTGGCGCCTTCATTGAGGATGAAGGGGATCGCGGCGAACGATAGCAGGTTGTTGACCACGGTCGGCTTGCCGAACAGCCCATGATGGGCGGGCAGCGGCGGCTTGGCGCGAACCAGTCCGCGCTTGCCTTCGAGGCTTTCCATCAGCGCGGTCTCTTCGCCGCAAACATAGGCGCCGGCGCCGGTGCGCACCTCGAGATCAAAGGTGTGGTTGGAGCCGGCGATCTTGTCGCCGAGCAGGCCGGCCTTCCGGGCGATGTCGATCGCCTTGGTCATGGTGGCGATCGCGTGCGGATATTCGGAGCGCGTGTAGATGTAGCCCTTGGTGGCGCCCACCGCGATGCCGCAGATGGTCATGCCTTCGATCAGCACGAAGGGATCGCCTTCCATCAGCATACGGTCGGCGAAGGTGCCGCTGTCGCCCTCGTCGGCATTGCAGATGACGTATTTGCGGTCGGCCGCCGTCTGCGCCACCGTCTTCCACTTGATGCCGGTCGGGAAGCCGGCGCCGCCGCGGCCGCGCAGGCCCGACGTCGTGACCTCGGCAATGACCGCATCCGGCGACAGCGTCAGCGCGCGCGTCAGGCCCTTGTAGCCGCCATGGGCGCGATAGTCCTCGAGTGACAGCGGATCGACGATGCCGCAGCGGGCGAAGGTGAGGCGGGTCTGCCGCTTCAGCCACGGGATCTCCTCGGTCAGGCCGAGCGAGAGCTTGTGCGACTTGTCGGCGATGATGGCGTCGAGCAGCGACGGCACGTCGTCGGCTGTCACCGGACCGAAGCCGAAGCGGCCCTGCGCCGTCTCCAGTTCGACCAGCGGCTCCAGCCAGTACAACCCACGCGAGCCGTTGCGGACGATTTCGATGTCGACATTGCGCTCCAGCGCCGCCTTGTGCAGCGCCTGCGCGACCTCATCGGCGCCGACAGCGAGCGCGCCGGCATCACACGGGACAAAAAGACGCACGCTCATCGCTGGGCCTCCGAGACGAGAGCATCGATCCGGGCTTCGTCGAGCCGGCCGACCAGGCGTCCATCGAGCATGGCCGACGGCGCGGTTGCGCACAGGCCGAGACAGTAGATCGGCTCGAGCGTGACGCGCTCGTCAGCCGTGGTGTTGCCGAGGGCGACGCCGAGCTTGGCCTCGGCGCGCGCCGCGAGCGCATCACCGCCGGCGGCCTGGCAGGCTTCGGCGCGGCACAGCTTCAGCACGTGACGACCGGCCTTCTTGGCGCGGAAATCATGGTAGAACGTGAACACGCCGTAAACCTCGGCGCGCGACAGGTTCAGGGCGGACGCGATCATCGGAATGGCATCCTCCGGCACGTAGCCGAACGTCTCCTGCAACGCATGGAGGATGGGCAAGGTTGCGCCCTCCATGCTGCTATGTTCGGCGATGATCTCGGCGCCGCGCGCCGCGTCCCAACTTTCGTACACCGGCGTCATCCTGGTCCCGATTCTGCGTTGCAAGCGTTTCGCACATCCAAATTGGAATTGCTCGAGATATCAATAAAGCAGTCCCGTGCTGCGATAGCGAAACGCAATCGAGAGATAGCTAGAAGTTGACGAAAAACAGGCGTTCGCGCGACAGGGCTGCGGCGTGTTTTACCATGTCGGCGCCCCCCTCGTCGTGATAGGGTTTCACCATGGCTGGCAACGCCGAAAACGTGCGGAACCGGGCCGTTCAACCGCTGGAAGGCCGACCTCTTGATCGACAAGCTCGAACTGCTGCTGGCGTTGGCCAAGGAGCGTCATTTTGGCCGGGCGGCGGAGGCGTGCGGTGTCACCCAGCCGACCATGTCGACCAGCATCAAGCAGCTGGAGGAGATCCTCGGCGTCATGCTGGTGCAGCGGGGATCGCGGTTCCAGGGGTTCACGCCCGAAGGCGAGCGAACGCTGGATTGGGCGCGCCGGATCGTCGGCGACTTCCGGGCGATGCGCCAGGAGATCAACGGCCTCAAGGACAAGCTGTCGGGCGAGATCCGCATCGCGGCGGTGCCGACCGTGCTCGGCATGGTGGCCTCGCTGACGACGCCGTTCCGCGCCAAGCATCCGGAGGTCCGGTTCCGCATCATGTCGTGCACGTCGGCCGACGTGCTCGGCCTCTTGGAGAATCTCGAGGTCGATGCCGGCCTGACCTACATCGAGAACGAGCCGATCGGCCGTGTCCGCACCATCCCGCTCTACAACGAAAGCTACCGCCTGCTGACCGCGCCCGACGCGATGTTCGGCGATCGCGAGCAGGTGACTTGGCAGGAGGTCGGGCAGGTGCCGCTGTGCCTGCTGACGCCGGACATGCAGAACCGCCGCATCATCGACCGCGCGCTGCGCGCCGCCGGTAACGACGTCACGCCAACGCTCACCTCGAACTCGCTGCTCGTGCTCTACACCCATGTGAAGACCGGCCGCTGGGCCAGTGTCATGCCGGCCAAGCTTGCCGAGACGCTCGGCCTCGCCGACAAGGTGCGCTCGATCCCGATCATCGATCCCGTGATCAACTACCAGATCGGCCTCGTCATCCCGCAGCGTGACCCGATGACGCCGCTGATCGCAGCCCTGGTGCAGGTCGCGCGCGAGGTCGCACCGAGCCTGCAGGCGTGAGGCGCATGTCCGGCAGCTGAGTTGCCGCTGACGCCGTGTCTCACCACCGGCGGTGAACAATGGCCTGGATTGCGCTCGCCATGATGGCGCAAATTGTCTCCTCTCGTCATTGCGAGCGCAACGAGGCAATCAGGTTGCTGCCGTGGCGACGGTCGGCGTCGTCACCGACCTCGCTGGCGTCATCGGCAGACTTCGGGCTCTCATGCGGTTGGGGAACCCTGACCTTGCGCGCGGCGCGTGGTCTTCAGCTCATAATGCGCGGCATGGCTGTCATAGCGGCTGAGCAGCTTCCGCGCCGCGGGCGGCACCACCGCCGTGTCATGCGCTGGACCCGCAAAGCGAACCACCGCCGCCTGATCGACGAAGGTCATGATCGTCACGAATTCGACCTCGGCCTCCAGCGGTCTGCGCAGCAGCTCGATGCCTAGAAATCCTTCGATTGCCTGATCCACAATGGCCGGAAAGATTGTCGACCTCAGCAGCTCCTCATAGGCATCGGCATCCGTTGCCCTGGTCCAGCCGCGCCATATACGCTTCAGCATCTGATCGTCCTCCGTCGTGACGATGTTCACCCGAGAACTCGCACAGGCCGGTGGCAGTGCACTTGGTCAAAATTGCGCTTTCTGCGACCGATGTGTCAGACAGCCACCATCGTTCCGGGGCAAGACCTATAGGCCTTGAACCCGGAATCCGCCGTCCCGAACCATATGGAGATTCCAGCTTCCATCGTCAGCGAGGCCGCTTCGCGCCCTCCCGTTGACGCCCCCCGAATTGAGGGTGATCGTGGCGTGGCAGGACTAATAGCCCGCAAACCTCTCCCGCATCACTTTCTCCTCCTGCCGGATGCGCAAGACGAGCGGCACGGCATAGATGGTCATGCCGACCACGAGCGTGACATAGGCGTGCAGCGTCAGGGCGTAGCCGATCAGCTCGGGCAGGATGTTGAGGAAGTAGTTGGGATGGCGGACCATCCGGAACAGCGGATGCGTCACCAGCGCATGGTCCCGCGCGATCATCAGCTTGACGGTCCAAAACCGGCCGAGCAGCCGTGACACCACGAACAGCATCACCGCACCGAACAGATAGATCACGAACCCCGTGATGCTGACGGCGTCGACCGGGGCGTCGCGGACAAGGCCCTCGGTCGTCGCGGCGAGGTAGAAGGCGACATGGGCGATCGCAAGCCAGCGCGAAACCGATGCTCCGTATTCGGTCGCGCCGTTGGCGCGCAGCCGCTTCTCGTTGCGGATCGAGACGGCGAGCATGGCAAAACGATAGGCAAAGGCGGCGACAATGAAGGCGATGATCACGCTCGGCACTCCAGATTTCGGAGCGATTGCCTTAGTTGCCGATGCGCAGGTGCGTCAATACCACATTCTGCTAATGTTGCTTACTAAGTGCGAGGCCGATGTCAGCGCACGCGGCGAAAAGGGCAGCTGATTGCAGACCTTGGGCGTCATGTACCGCGAGAGGTTGCTGGGACGACAGCGGTCTGTGTCGATGCAGCCGTGCACGACGACGTTTTTGTAGCTGGCGTAGGGTGGGCAAAGAGCCGCCCGCAGGGCGGCGCGTGCCCACCGTCTGCGTCGCGAACATCGGTGGGCACGGCGCGCGAGAGAGCACAGCTCAACGCGCGTCTCGCGGGCGCGCCTTTGCCCGCCCTACGGCACCACGCACGCAACTCATGCCGCGACGGAGATGCTCGCTGTTGCCTTATGGGCGTCGCGGGGCAGGGTGACGCGGACCACGGTGCCGAACTCCAGCCGCGAGCGCAGCCGCATCGAGCCGCCGTGCAGCTGGGCCAGCGAGCGGGCGATCGCGAGCCCCAGGCCGGAGCCGTGATAGGTCTTGGTCATCTGGCTCTCGACCTGCTCGAACGGTCGGCCGAGCCGCGCCAGCGACTGGGCGGGGATGCCGATGCCGGTGTCGGCGATGATGAGCACGACCTTGTCCTCGAACACGCGGCTGCGCATCGTGACCCGGCCGCCTTCGGGAGTGAACTTCACCGCGTTGGACAGCAGGTTGACCATGATCTGCTTGGTGGCGCGGCGGTCGGCGACGACGGGGATGCTGCCTCCGATGTCGGCGTCGAGCACCAGGCTCTTGTCCTGGGCGCGGCCGGAGACGACGCGCAGGGATTCGGCCAGCGTCTTGGCGAGGTCCAGCGGCTCCATGTCGAGCTTCATGCGGCCGGCCTCGATCTTCGACATGTCGAGGATGTCGTTGATTACTTCGAGCAGATACTGACCAGAGGTCAGGATGTCGTGGCAGTACTCCTGATACTTCTCTGAGCCGAGCGAGCCGAACATGCCGCTGCCCATGATCTCGGAGAAGCCGATGATGGCGTTGAGCGGCGTGCGCAGCTCGTGGCTCATGTTGGCGAGGAATTTCGACTTGGTCTGGTTGGCTTCCTCGGCGCGGGTCTTTTCCTGCGAGTACTTCTCGGCGAGGTCGGCGAGCTCGATCGCCTGGCGCTCCAGCGCGCTCTGCGAGCGCTGCAGGTCGATCACGGTGGCGCGCAGGCGCAGGTCGTTGTCGACGAGCTTCTGCTCGTGCTCCTTGATGCGGGTGATGTCGGTGCCGACCGAGACGTAGCCGCCGTCCTTGGTGCGGCGCTCGGAGATGTGCAGCCAGCTGCCGTCGTCGAGCTGGGCCTCGAAGGTGCGCCCGCCCGGCGCCTGCTGGCTGTGGTCGTGCAGCCGGGTGCGGATCTCCGGCATCTTGCCGACCTCGATGACGGTCTCGTAGGAGGTGCCGGGGATCACGGCGGAGTCCGGCAGCTTGTGCAGCTTCTGGAAATGCGAGTTGCACAGCACGAGCCGGTTGTTGGCGTCCCACAGCACGAAGGCTTCCGAGATCGTCTCGATCGCGTCCCGCAGGCGGAGGTCTGCCTCGACGGTCTTCTCGACCAGGCTCTTCTGCTCGGTGACGTCGACCGCGATGCCGATCAGGTGCAGGCCGGAGTCGGAGGTGCCCTGGCTGAGCTCGCAACGGACCCGGAGCCAGATCCAGTGGCCCTCGGTGTGGCGCATCCGGAAGCTCTGGTCGATCTGGTGGATGCCGCCGGCGACGAGCTGGTCGGCGATCGCGAACAGGTCGATGTCGTCCGAGTTCACCAGCGCGTTGACCTCGCCGAAGGTGAGGAGGTCGGTGCGGTTTTCGAGGCCGAGCATCGCGAACATCGAGTTCGACCAGAAGATGCGCCCGCGCGACAGGTCCCAGTCCCACAGCCCGCAGCGGCCGCGGTTGAGCGCGGTGTCGATGCGGCCACGCACCGCGTCGTTGATCAGGTCGCCCTCGCGGGCGCGCGTCGACTGCCAGTGGAAGGCGAAGCCCAGGATCAGCACGACGAAGCCCGTCGTCGCCGACAAGGTCACGGAGAGCGCGGCGTCCGAGCCCCAGATCGGCTCGAGCTTCTCCTGGATCACGACGACGCGGCCGGGCAGCGCCTTGATCAACTGTGACACCGCGAAGGCCGGACGGCCGTTCGGCAAGGTGATCTCGGTGACCGCGCCCTGCAGGCCGGGCGTGGCCAAGAGCTGCGCGGTCGAGATCAGATCGAGGATGCGGTCGTTCTCGCCGAGCGCTGCGTCGACCGGAACCCGGGCCAGGATGCGGTGGTCGGCGCCGGTGACGATCACGTGGCGTCCGGCCGCCGCTCCCCAGGCGGGGATCAGGTCGGGCAGCAGGCTCTGCAGATGCTCGATGTGGGCGATGCGGTCCGGGCGCATCGCCAGATGACCGATGCGGTCGGCGAGCAGGTCGGAGATCGCGGCCAGGTCGCGCTTGGTCGCGCCGCGCTTCTGACGGCTCTGGTCGAGCACCTGGACGAAGGCGCCGAGACAGATGGTGACGAGAAAGGCGATGATCAAAGTAGGGACAGCACGACGCAATACCGGCTCAGCAGTCAGTAGCCTTTGATAGGCCGGTTTCGCGATCGATTGCGCCAACCCTTTGATGGAATCAGAAGATTGGACGCACGCGTTCGCGGCATGCGCACGCGCCATGCTGAAGACCCCCGAAACTTCTTGGATACCCGAATTTCGAAAGAGCCCCAGCCGCTTCCGAATCAAGTTGATTTGAATCCAGATTTGTCGGGCTGTCGAGAGTCAACGATTTGGCAAAAGCTAATAAATCTTATCCAATGCGGAATTGCCATGGCGAAAGGCCGGCAGAGTGAGTCCGAAGCGGGAACGCAGCATGACTTTCATGCTTCAGCCGTGCGGCGGCTCGGCGTGACTGATGACGCGCTTGACGCTCGGGAAGGCGCGACGCACCCCGCGCTCGATGTGGTCGACATTGTCGTGCACCTTCAGCACGCTCATCGACGGCGCGGCGCGGCAGTGGAAGTTGACGATCTCGCCGGCCTCGGTGTTGCGGACGCGGACATTGTGTACGTCGTACATGTCGGTCTCGGCGGCGAGGCGCTGCAGGGCCTCGGCGATCTCGGCGATCCGCTGCGCTGGCGCATCGACGCCGAATGGCAGCTCGGGCTCGAGCGGCTCGATATGGGTGTCGACCTCGACGTCGGCGCCGAATTCGGCGCGGATGCTGCGTTCCAGCTCGTGCGCGATGGCATGCGCTCCGAACAGGCTCATGTCGCCGTCGACCTCGAGGTCGATCGCGACGATCAGGCGGCCACCGACGTCATGGACGGTGACGTGATGGATCGCGAGGCCGGAATTGCGCGCGATCACCATGATGCGCTCGCGGACGCTCTCGTTGCTGAGCGCGACCGGCACCGTCGTGAAGGTGACGTCGGCGCCGGACAGGCTGGCATCGACCGCGGCCTGCGCATCGCGCTTGATCTCGTGCACGCGGTCGATCGGGTAGGTGCGCGGCACCTGCACCGTGGCGTCGACGAAATGCGTCGCGCCGACGAGCCGGACCCGTAGCCGCTCGACATCGACGACGCCATTGATCGAACGGATCGCGGCGCGCGCCTTCTCGGCCGCACCCTCTGGCGCGCGGTCGAGCAGTGTTTCTACGGTGGAGCGCGCCAGCCGCAGGCCGAGCACGGAGATCATCAGGGCGACCGCGACCGCGGCGGCGGAATCCCCCCACCAGAACCCGAGCGCGGTGAGGACGAGGCCGGCGATGACGGCGATCGAGCCGAGCACGTCGGAGGCGAAATGCAGCGCGTCGGCGGCGAGCGCCTGGCTGTGGGTCTCGTGCGCGGCGCGGTGCAGCGCGCGGGCGCGCCAGAAGTTGACGGCGATGTCGACCAGCAGCACCACGAACGGAATCGCCGACAGCGACGGCGGCGCCGCCGCCTCGCGCAGCCGGCTGACGGATTCCACCAGCACGCCGCCGGCCAGCACGTAGAGCAGGGCGATGACGCCGAGCGCCGATAGGCTCTCCAGCTTGCCGTGGCCGTAATGATGCTCGTCGTCGGCCGGCCGGTCCGATACCCGAACCACCATCCAGGTGATCACGGTGGCGACGACGTCGACGGCGCTGTGCAGTGCCTCGGAGACGAGCGCGAGACTGCCGATCAGGATGCCGACGATGAACTTCGCCGCGGCCATGCTGGCGCTCGCCGCGATCGAGATCGCGGCGACACGGGTTTTCCCGGAATCGATATGGGAGGCGGCGTCTCTCATGGCGGCGGATGTAGCAGCCGAGGCCGCACCATGAAAGCCAGGATCGCGCGGTCCATGGGCGTGGACCGTGCGCTGTTTCGAGTGCTTCTAAATCTCAGAAGCTTGCGTTCACAAGGTCACCACGATCTTGCCGAGATGCTTGTTCGCCTCCATGTGCGCGAACGCCGCGCCAATGTCGTCGAAGGCGAAGACGCGGTCGATCGGCAGCCGCAGCGTGCGCTGCTCGACCGCACTCCAGATGTCCTTTTTCACCTCGTCGAAGATCGTACGGATCTCCTCGATCGAACGGGTGCGGAAGGTGACGCCGACATAGGTGATGCGGCGCGCCGCGTGCAGGTCGAAGTTGAAGTCGGCATGGGTGCCGCCGAGCCGGCCGACATTGACGATGCGGCCGAGGACCTTGGTCGCGGCGAGGTTCTGATTGGCGACCTTGCCCGACACCTGGTCGATGATCAGATCGACGCCCTCGCCGTTGGTCGCCTGCAGCACCTGATCGACCCAGGCGGGATCGCTGGAGTCGATGGCGAGATCGGCGCCGAACTCGTTGAGCCGTTGGCGGCGCATCGCATCGGTCGAGGAGCCCACCACCAGGGAGGCGCCCTTGAGCTTTGCGATCTGCATCGCCATCAGGCCGACGCCGGAGCTCGCGCCCTGCACCAGCACGCGCTGGCCCGGCTGCAAAGCGCCGTTGGTGATGACGGCGTTGTGCATCGTGGTCAGCGCGATCGGGAGCGTGGCAGCCTCGTCGAAGTTCATGTTCGACGGCGCGTGGAACAGGCGGCCATGGTCGGCAAGGGTGTATTCGGCGAACGCCGCGCTGCCCGAGCCCATGACCTTGTCGCCGATCTTGACGCCCCTGGCGTCGGGACCGAGCTCGGCGACCTCGCCGGCCCATTCCATGCCGAGCACCGTGCCGACGCCGCCGGCGACGCCATGCACATGCCCCTTTGTCATGCCGAGGTCGGCGCAATTGAGGCCGCAGGCGCGCACGCGCACCAGGACCTGCGTGCCCTTCGGTGCGGGCTTGGCGATATCGGTGATCGCGGCGCCCTGGGCGCCATACACATAGGCTTTCATCGCGAGGATCCTGTCGGGTCGGCATGAGCGGCGACCTTACTGTGCCGCTCCTCTCTGCGCACCGCCTAACAGGCGGCGCGCTGCTCCGACAAGACTCTCTCAGTCATGAACCGGTTCCGCTGACCGGGCTGGACGCGTCAGGCGGCGACCGGAGCTTCCGCTTCGTCGAAGGCGCTGGAGACGTCGCGCATGCTGATGACGCCGGCGAGCGCGAAGTCGACGATGACGGGGAGGTGGCGGATGTGATGCACGTTCATCAGGTGCCGCACGTGCTCGAGCGTATCCTCGGTGCTGCAGGAGATCAGCCGCTGCGGCGAGATCAACTGCGAGACCTTCAGGTTGACGCCGGCGGCGCCATGCTCGGCGATGGCGCGTACGACATCGCGTTCGGTGAACATGCCGGCCGCGGTGTTGCCTTCGGTGCGGACGACGTCCTTGACGACGAGGGCGCTGACATTGCTGGCGCGCATCAGCTGCGCCGCGACGCCGACGGTCTCGTTCATTCGCACCGTGATCACGCGCGCCGTCTTGTTGCGCAGGATGTCTCCGACTTTCATGGCACCCTCCCGTTTGTTGATAGTGAACGGAGGGAAGTCTGGTATACGTTATGCCAGAAGTCAATCGGGTTTGACGGCTTTTCGTGCGCTCGGCCACCGAAAAAACACGTCAGCGACACTGCCGGAGCTGCCGGATATGACGCGCCAGCGTCCTGCCCCGGCGCAAAAAAAGGAGGCGCACCGTGGTGCGCCTCCTGAAGTCGCGGGAAGAAACAGTGGCGTCACGCCATCCGGGCGTCCTGCGTCACCGGCTCGGTAACCGGCTCCTTGCCGAGGATGAAGGCGCGGCGCAGCGGCTTGATCACGAACAGCGCCATCAATGCGGCCGTCGCGTTCAGCCCGACGCCGATCACGAACACGGCCTGCCAGCCATATTTTGCGGAGACGAGGCTCGCGAGCGGGACCAGCAGCGAGGCGGTGCCCTTCGCGGTGTAGAGCATGCCGTTGTTGGTCGCGGCGTATTTGCTGCCGAACGTATCGCCCGAGGTCGCCGGAAACAGGCTGTAGATTTCGCCGAACACGCCGAAATAGACGGCGGTCGCGAGCACGAACACGATCGGGTTGTGCCCGTAGCTCGACAACGTCAGCAGCATCAAAGCGGCCGTGCCGAAGGCAATGAACATGGTGTGCTCGCGACCGATCGTGTCGGAGATCCAGCCGAACACAGGGCGGCCGAAGCCGTCGAAGATTCGATCGAGCGAGATCGCAAACGTCAGCGCCGCCATCTGGAAGCCGGCGAGCGTCACCGGCTCGTTGGCGATCTTGAAGTCGTGGGCGATCGGGGCGATCTGGGCGGCGGTCATCAGGCCGCCCGAGGCCACCATGACGAACACCAGATACATGATCCAGAAGATCGGCGTGCGCAGCACCTGCGGCGGCGTGTAGTCGATCTTGCTCTGCGGCAGATTGAGCTGCTTCTTGCGGGTCGGCGCCGCAACCGTCGGCGGCCGCAGGAAGATCGCGAGCACGAACACGACCAGCCCCTGGCCGATGCCGAAGGTGAAGAAGGCGCTCTGATAGCCGCTCGAGGCGATCATGCTGGCGATCGGCACCACGGTCAGCGCGGCACCGGCGCCGAAGCCCGCGGCGGTGGCACCCGCGGCGAGGCCGCGGCGGTCGGGAAACCATTTCAGCGCATTGCCGACGCAGGTGCCGTACACTGCGCCCGCGCCGATGCCGCCGATGACGGCGCCGGCGTAGAGCAGGGTGAGCGAGTCGGCGTAGGAGTTCAGCATCCAGGCTAGCGAGATCATGACGCCGCCGAACATGATGACGACGCGCGGACCGTATTTGTCGACGAACCAGGCCTCGACCGGCACGAGCCAGGTTTCGGTGACGACGAAGATCGTGAAGGCCAGCTGGATCGCCGTGCGACCCCAGTGAAACTTCGCGTCGATCGGATCGACGAACAGCGTCCAGCCATATTGCAGGTTGGCGATCATCGCCATGCAGACGATGCCCATTGCGAGCTGGATCCAGCGGAAGCCGCTGGACTGTGCCTGGACAGGCGGTGTTGCCTCTGTGCTGGAAACCATGTGTCCTCCCAAACGCGCTCTCTTGGAGGATGCCGCTGCAAGCGCGCTCCTCATCTGCGCACGGAACCATTCTGGTATAATATATTCCAGTCTGCAATATGGCCTGCGACACAGGGTGCGACATGTTGCTTTGCAGCGAGACCGAAATCGTCCGCCAAGCAAAAGAAAACGCTCGGCAAAATGCCGAGCGTCGTCAATCTGGACGCGTTTTTTATTTTTTTGTTGCAGCGCGAAGGGATGCGTCAGAGCGTCGATTTCTGCACCACGACCCTCCGCCAGGGCTTGAGCACCGCGATCGCGAGGATCGATGCCAGGATGTTGGCGCCGGCCGCGATGATGAAGACGCGATCCCAGTTGCCGCTCGATTGCTGCATGTAGTTCGCGATCGGCACCAGCAGCGCGGCCGTGCCCTTGGCGGTGTAGAGCAGGCCGGCATTGGTGGTGGCGAACTTGGTGCCGAACGTGTCGGTGCAGGTCGAGGGGAAGAGCGAGTAGATCTCACCCCAGGCGAAGAACACGAAGCCGGAGAGGATCACGAACCACACCGGATCATGGCCCAGCATGTACAGCGCCCAGATGCCGATGCCTTCCATGCCGAACGCGATGAACATCGTGTTCTCGCGGCCGATGTTGTCGGAGATCCAGCCGAAGAACGGACGCGTCAGGCCGTTCAGCACGCGGTCGATGGTGGCTGCGAAAGTCACCGCCGTCATGGTCATGCCGATCAGCGTCACCGGAATGTTGTCGACCTTCCAGTCGCCGGCGATCGGCTTGAGGTTGGCCGTCACCATCAGGCCGCCGGCGCCGACGATCACGAACATGAAGTACATCAGCCAGAAGATCGGCTGACGGATCACTTCGGTCGGGTTGTAGTTGCGACGGCTCTGCACCAGGTTCGTGTTCTGAGCAACGGCCGGCACCTGGCCTTCCTTGGGCGCGAACAGGAAGAAGGCGAGGATGACGATGATGATGCCCTGGCCGAGACCGAAATACAGGAAGGTGGTCTGAAAGCCGGAGTCGCGGATCATGGCCTGGATCGGCGCGACTGTCAGCGCCGAGCCGGCGCCGAAGCCGGCTGCCGTGATGCCTGCCGCGAGGCCGCGCTTATCGGGAAACCACTTCAGCGCGTTGCCGACGCAGGTGCCGTAGACGCCGCCGGCGCCGATGCCCGCGATGATCATGCCGAGATAGTAGCCGTTGAGCGAGGTGGCGTAGGCGTTGATCATCCAGCCGATCGCGCAGAGCACGCCGCCGACGAGCACGACGATGCGCGGGCCGTATTTGTCGACGAACCAGCCCTCGACCGGCACGAGCCAGGTTTCGAACAGCACGAACAGGGTGAAGGCCCACTGGATCGAGGCGCGATCCCAGCCGAACGTCTTGGCGATATCCGGGACGAAGAAGGTCCAGCCATATTGATAGTTGGCGATCATCACCATCGCCAGGACGCCAACCGCGAGCTGCGTCCAGCGATAGGCGTCGCTTACTCTTGCAGATGCGGGCGCCCCCGCGTGAGCCAAGTCCGTCATGTTTCCTCCAGGGCTGTCTATTTTTGTCCTAACAGCTATGCGGAGTTTGGTATATGATATGCCAATAGACAAGCGGATTCATCGACCCCGTGCTCGCTGGTAGCCCAGCGATCGACGAAAAAACCCTGTAGAAGCAAGGCAAATCGCTGCAGCGACAATACGACGCAGCAGAGGATATTTGTAGCTCAACTATCGGAGTAGGGGCGAGTTTATGCGGCGACGGCCCGCAACCGGTTGTAGCCCTGCTGGATCGCCGACCAGAACAGCGCGATCAACCCGAGCGCCATGATGGTGCCGACCAGTCCGTTGGAGAAGAATATCGCGAGCGATCCCTGGGATCCCAGCAGCGACTGCCGGAAGGCCTCCTCGGCCTTGTCGCCGAGCACGATGGCGAGCACCAGCGGCGCGAGCGGATAGCCGCACTTCTTGAACAGATAGCCGAGCACGCCGAACACCAGCATCAGCACGACGTCGAACGTGCTGCTGTGCACCGAATAGGCGCCGATCGCACAGAGCACCAGGATGAGCGGGGCGATGATGCTGAAGGGAATGCGCAGGATCGCCGCGAAGACCGGCACGCAGGTCAGCACGACGAGCAGGCCGGCGAGGTTGCCGAGATACATTGAGGCGATCAGGCCCCAGACGAATTCCTTCTGCTCGACGAACAGCATCGGGCCGGGCTGGAGGCCCCAGATCAAGAGGCCGCCGAGCAGCACCGCCGCCGTGGGGGAGCCGGGCACGCCGAGTGACAGCATCGGCAGCAGCGCCGCCGTGCCCGCCGCATGGGCCGCCGTCTCCGGCGCGACGACGCCCTCGATCTCGCCACGGCCGAAATTCTTGCCGCGCTTGGAGAGGCGCTTGGCGATGCCGTAGCTCATGAACGACGCCGGTGTCGCGCCGGCGGGGGTGATGCCCATCCAGCAGCCGATCACGCAGGAGCGCAGCGACGTCAGCCAATACGCCGGCATCTCCTTCCAGGTGTGCAGCACCACCCGCAGATTGATCTTGGCATTGCCGCCGCGGAAGCTCAGGCCTTCCTCCATCGTCAGCAGGATCTCGCCGATGCCGAACAGGCCGATCACGGCGATCAGGAAGTCGAAACCGTTGAGCAGCTCGGTGATGCCGAAGGTGAGCCGGAGCTGGCCGGTGATGGAATCCAGGCCGACGGCCGCGAGCGCGAAGCCGATCATCATCGCCGCGATCGTCTTGAACGGCGGCTCCTTGCTCAGGCCGACGAAGCTGCAGAAGGCGAGGAAGTAGACGGCGAATTTCTCGGCCGGGCCGAACTGAAGCGCGAAGCCGGCCACCAGCGGCGCGATCAGCGTGATCATGATGACCGCGAACAGCGCGCCGACGAAGGACGAGGTGAACGCTGCCGTGAGCGCCTCGCCGGCCTTGCCCTGCTGCGCCATCGGGTAGCCGTCGAACGTGGTCGCGACCGACCATGGTTCGCCGGGTATGTTGAACAGGATCGAGGTGATGGCGCCGCCGAACAAGGCACCCCAATAAATGCAGGACAGCATGATGATGGCCGAGGTCGGCGGCATGCTGAAGGTCAGCGGCAGCAGGATCGCGACGCCGTTGGCGCCGCCCAATCCCGGCAGCACGCCGATGATCACCCCGAGCACGATCCCGAGGATCATCACCATGATGTTGAAGGGCTGGAGCGCGACTGCGAAGCCGTGAAACAGATTGGCGAGTTCTTCCATGCCAGCTTGGTCCTGCAACCCTCAGCGGATGAGTTTTCGTGTCAGAGTCCGAGCCAATCCTCGACCGGCCCCTTGGGCAGTGGGACCATGAACCAGCGCTCGAAGATCAGATAGGTCACCACCGGCATTCCGATCGCGACCGCCGCCACCGTGAGCCAGCCATATTTGCCAAGCCAACGCATGAACCAGGCGATGAAGATCATGGAGGCGACGTACAGACCGGTGAAGGGCAGGGCGCCGACATAGATCGCCGTCGGCACCACCACGCTCATGACCTGGCGGAGCTGACGCCATTCGGCGAAGACGCTGCCGTCAGCCTCGCGCAGCGTGTTGCGGACATTCATCGCGCTCGCCGCGATGATGAACAGGCCGACGTAGAACGGGAAGAATCCCGCGCGCGGCCCCTCGGCGCCCCAATTGATCCCCGCCTTCACGCTGCCGAGGATCACGATGATCCCGAACAGCGCGATCGCGAGCGTGACGCCGAGTTCGACCGCCTTGTGGCTGGGCCCGGCGGATCCTCCCTGGCTTCTCATGCGAGCCGCTCAGTTCGAGGCGAGGAAGCCGGCTTCCTTCATCAGGAGCTCGTGACGCTTCTCTTCGGTCTCAACCCACTTCGCGTAGTCCGCACCGGTCATGAAGGTGGTGTTGAAGGCGCCGGTCTTCATGAAGTCCTGCCATTCCGGGGTTTCCCGCACCTTCTTGAACAGGTCGACATAGTATTCGATCTGGTCCTTGGTGGCCCGCGGCGACATGAAGATGCCGCGCAGCATCAGGTATTCGATGTCGAGGCCCTGCGACTTGCAGGTCGGAATGTCCTTCCAGGCCTTGCCGTCGGTGATCTGCTCGCCGTAGCCCATCGGCTTGTCGTCGAACACGCAGAGCGGCCTGACCTTGCCGCCGCGCCACTGCGCCACCGCTTCGATGGGATTGTTGACGGTGGAGTCGATGTGGTTGCCGACCAGTTGCACGGCCACTTCGCCACCGCCCTTGTAGGGGATGTAGGTGAACTTGGCGCCGGTCGCCTTCTCCATGGCCACCGTGATGATCTGGTCTTCCTGCTTCGAGCCGGTGCCGCCCATCTTGAGGATGCCCGCGCCTTGCTTGACCGCGTCGATGTAGTCCTTGGCGGTTGTGTAGGGCTTGTCGGCGTTGACCCAGAGCACGAATTCGTCGAGCGCCAGCATGGCGACCGGTGTGAGGTCCTTCCAGCTGAACGGGATGCCGGTCGCGAGCGGCGTCGTGAACAGGTTCGACAGGGTGATGATGATCTTGTGGGGGTTGCCGGCTGACGCCTTGACGTCGAGGAAGCCTTCGCCACCGGCACCGCCGGACTTGTTGATGACGACCAGCGGCTGCTTCATCAGATTGTGCTTGGTGACGATGCCCTGAATCGTCCGAGCCATCTGGTCGGCACCGCCGCCGGTTCCGGCCGGAACGATGAACTCGACGGGCCGGACGGGCTCCCATCCCGCCAGAGCCGGGATATGCCCCACCATCAGGGCGACGCCGGCCACAACGGCCACGCGCATGGAACGCTTCATCGACGCTTTCTCCCCTTCATTCCCGGACCGCACGGCTTCTTCCGGCCGCTATGCCCAATCGAACCACTGACCCGTCGAGTCCGGCCGGTGTCATCCTCCACCGTGACGCGCTTCAGGTCGCCGTCGGCCTTGGACTCTCTCGCAATGCCCATGCAGCCAAAAGTTGTAGTAGCGGCCTGGGTCATGCAGCAAGACGTGCATCCGCAGCAAATCGACCGATTTGATTTTGGTATGAAGAGGTGACCGACCGCAATTGAGGAGATCGGTTGGGATGCTCACGGGGCCAATTTGTCGCAGGCCGCGGGGGGGTGTCGCAAAAGCAAAAGCCCCGGAGGTCCGGGGCTCTTGATTGGGCTTCGATGCTGCTTGCGCGCGCGAAGCGCGCCGGCCTCAGAGGCCGAAATACGGCAGGTCGCCGTTGCGGTTGGCGGCGCGGGCGCTGGTCATGAGAACACGATCGAGGGTCGCCAGCAGGCGGCCGAACAGGGACACGGGCTGAACGAGGGGGAGGGCGGCGGTCTTGGCCATGGTTTGTCTCCATCAGTTGGGCGGTACGACGTTCTGACTGAGGAGAATTTACGTATACCAGATGCCAGATACAACGGATCATATTGCATAGCGGTATGAGGATTTTGCGCTGCAGCAGGAATGCAACAATTTGGATTCCTTATTGAAGGCGGCATTTTCATATGGAAAGAGCCGCCCAACCTGGGCACCGGATCGGCTCGATCCTGCTTGGCGGACCGAGCCGGCAAAGTCGGGGTATCTCGGCGACTGCTGAGAGCTGCCATCCCGTGCGTCTATCCCCCCGCGTGCAACGCGACGGAACAATCGGCCCGAGGTGAGGGAACTGTGCTGCCCGGGCCGCAGTTACTCTGCAATGAAGCGGAGTGGCGCCGCCGGATGTTGATCGTTCAGTCCGTCGCGCTGTATTCCTCGAAACGTATCATCAGCAGACCTGAGGGCGAAGGAAAGGCCATGCGCGCCTTGATCCTGGCACTGTCCATCCTGGCGATCGCCGGAAGCGCGCAGGTCGCTCACGCTGGTCTGAGCAGCACACCTCGTGAAGCGTCGGCACCCGCCGATACCGTGATCGCTGCCCAGGACGCCAATCAGCAGGCCGAGAATCAGATCGGCCTCACCAAGGCGAAGCGTCGCGCCGTGCAACGAGGGCTGACCCGGCTCGGGTTCGGCACCAAGATCAACGGGACGTTCGACGATTCGACCCGCGCCGCCCTTGCCCATTGGCAGGAGGAGCGCGGCTACCCCGCGACCGGCTTCCTCAATGCTGCCCAGCACAAGGCGCTGATGGACGCGGCCACCGAGGCTGCCAAATCCGACCGCCAGGCCCGTCGCAGCACGGGACGCGCGCGACGTCAGCGGAATGTGGGAGGTCCCATCGGCGCGATCGGCGGCGCGATGCATCGGGTGGTGGGCGGAATATTCGGCAGGTAACCAGGCTGTTCGACAGCTTGGTCGGATTGCCGACCGACAGGCACTTGCGGCGCTCATGGATCGTAGATGATCTTCGCCGTGATGCCCAATCGGGCCGCGACCGCATCGACCTCTTCCTGACTTTGTGGATAGGCTTCAAAGACGATGTTTGCCTTAAAGAGACGCGGATAATATCTCGGGTTGAGCGTCCATAGGATGTCGTGATCCACCCCTGTCTCTGCGTAGAGGCTGGCCACTCTTCGTCTCACGTAGATGCTGTCGGGCGGCATCACAGACGAGGGATCGATGGCTCTCTCCCAAAGAAACCGAGCTTGGCGCGCCGATGAGTATTCGACGGTGTCGCTTCCCTCGCGACATGGTCCACGCCGCAAGCCCCTCGGACCGCCGTCGCGTGGTGTCTTGAGGAATGCACAATAGGGACGGGCCGGGTCGCTGCTTTGGGGATTATGCCAGAGAACGAGGGCGTCCTTGAGCACGTAAGTTTGGTCGGGAGCGGTGATGATGAATTCGGCGCAGGCCGAGAAGCAGTAGTCATAGACGACAACGGTCGCATGCCGCTCGCGAATGAGATCGGCGAGTTCGAGGGCTTTGTCTTCCCTCCCGCCGGTGCTGCGGATGACGAAGAGCCCACCAAGCTCGAGTACTTTCGTCAGTGATACGTCGACTTCTGGAAGCATCGTCGTGTCGAAACACATGATGCGCTTGTCCGGGCTCAGCGTCATGGCTCTCGGCGGCCAGATCGACCGGCAATAGGAGACCGCACGGTCATAGCTCTCGCGATCACTCGCGTCGTCCAGAGCACGTGCAACGCCGGTCGGCGCTGAAAGCACGGCGGACATCAGGGAAATGAGCAGCCAGCCTTTTTGAAACCAATGGGCCACTGGGAGGCCTCCTCAACGGACGTCTCGCTTTCATTTCGGAAGTCGATGGTTTCGCTAACAGTGCACCCGGTGTTCATTGGCCCCGAGATTCTACGATTTCCCGCGAAAGCTCAAGGATAGCGTTTGCACCTCGCTGGTAGGCCGAACCATCAACTGAATACATGGTCGTGCCGTCCCGGATCGTGATTCGGCTTACGACCGTTCGCCCAAGCGCGGTGGCTAAGTTCAATAGTGTTTGCTCAATTTTTTCCCTGGCCGGTAGGTCTCGGTTCTGTAGTGTAGAATGGATGTATTCTCTCTCTGACGGCTGGGCGTCCACGAGTTTCGCGCGCTGTTTCAGCCGCGCATTGGCGACATGTCGCATAATTCGCTTTTCGGCAAAGAAGGGGCAGAATTGCCCGACACGGCCAGTCTGCAAGCGTGCCCGAGGGTCTGGCAATGTGTTCGATCGCACGAGACTAACATGAAGTCGCGACCAAGGTCAGCTCTGGGTTATACGGTCGAAACGTCGGCGACTGCGTCATGTCCGCTTCACCCTGAGGCCGGCCGTGGCCCGTAATGGTGATCCGCAGCGCAGGCCGAGACCAAGGTCCCCGCCGGTGTCTGCGGAAGAGACATCAATCTTTCACCGCAAAAGTCAAAAAGCCGCCGGGCGATGCCGGCGGCTTTTGAGTCGATGGAACGCATACGCGCGGCGTTCGCGCCGCGCCCGTCCTTTACTCCGCGGCTTCCTTGCGCGGCGGATCGAGCGCGCCGGAGTCGTGGATTTCGGCGACCTGGTGGTCGCTGAAGCCCAGCACCTGGCGCAGGACCTCGTCGGTGTGCTCGCCGAGCAGCGGCGAGCGGGTGACGTCGGCCGGGCTGTCCGACAGCTTGATCGGGTTGCCGACCGAGAGATACTTGCCGCGGGTCGGATGGTCGACCTCGACCAGGGTGCCGGTCTTGCGCAGCGACTCGTCCTCGGCGATTTCCTTCATCGACAGGATCGGGCCGCAGGGGATGTCGAACTCGTTCAAGATGTCCATGGCCTCGAACTTGGTCTTGGTCATGGTCCACTGCTCGATCCGCCCGAAGATCTCGTTCAGGCGCGGCAGGCGGGCGGCGGGCTTGGCGTAGTTCGGATCGGTCTTCCAGGTCGGCTCGCCGATCACGTCGCAGATCTTCTCCCAGACCGGGGCCTGGGTGATGAAGTAGATGTAGGCGTTCGGGTCGGTCTCCCAGCCCTTGCACTTCAAGATGCGGCCCGGCTGGCCACCGCCGGAATCATTGCCGGCGCGCGGCACGGCATCGCCGAACGGCACGCCCTCGCCGAACTGGCTGTATTCCTTGAGCGGACCGTGGTCGAGGCGCTGCTGGTCGCGCAGCTTGACGCGGCAGAGGTTGAGCACGCCGTCCTGCATCGCGGCGGTGACGCGCTGGCCCTTGCCGGAGTGGGTGCGCTGATAGAGCGCGGTGACGATGCCGAGCGCGAGGTGCAGGCCGGTGCCGGAATCGCCGATCTGCGCGCCGGTGACCAGCGGCAGGCCGTCACGGAAGCCGGTGGTCGAGGCGGCGCCGCCGGTGCACTGCGCGACGTTCTCGTAGACTTTGCAGTCCTCGTAGGGGCCAGGGCCAAAACCCTTGATCGACGCCACGATCATCTTCGGGTTGATCGCCTGGATCTTCTCCCAGGGGAAGCCCATGCGATCGAGCACGCCGGGGCCGAAATTCTCGACCAGCACGTCGCACTTCTTGATCAGCTCGGTCAGAACCTCCTTGCCCTTGGGGTTCTTGGTGTCGAGCGTAATCGACCGCTTGTTGTGGTTCAGCATCGTGAAATAGAGGCTGTCCACGTTGGGGATGTCCTGGAGCTGGCCGCGGGTGATGTCACCCACGCCCGGCCGCTCCACCTTGATCACGTCGGCGCCGAACCAGGCCAGCAGCTGGGTGCAGGTCGGTCCGGACTGGACGTGGGTGAAATCGAGAATGCGAACGCCCTCGAGCGCCTTGGTCATGTGTTGCTCTCCGTAACGAATGGTCATCCCGCAACTCGCGGGCAGGTGATGTCTTGCGGGTGGCCTTACTTCTTCTTCGTCAGCACGCTCTGCGGATTGAGGTTGCCGATACGGCCGCTCTCGGATCCGGCTGCAGGATCGATCACGGCATTGATCAAGGTCGGCTTGCCGGAATCCATCGCTTCGTTGACGGCGCGCTTCAGCTCGTCTGGCGAGGTCGCGTTGACGCCGACGCCGCCGAAGGCTTCCATCATCTTGTCGTAGCGGGCGCCCTTGACGAATACGGTGGTCGCCGGATCGTCGCCCGCCGAGTTCTGGTCGGTGCCGCGATAGATGCCGTCATTGTTGAAGATGACGACGCAGATCGGAAGATTGTAGCGGCAGATCGTCTCGACCTCCATGCCGGAGAAGCCGAAGGCGCTGTCGCCCTCGATCGCCAGCACCGGCTTACCGGTCTCGACCGCGGCGGCGATGGCCGAGCCCATGCCGATGCCCATCACGCCCCAGGTGCCGACGTCCAGGCGCTTGCGCGGCTGGTACATGTCGATCACGCCGCGGGCGAGGTCGAGCGTGTTGGCGCCCTCGTTGACCAGGATCGCGTCCGGACGCTCCTTGATGATGGTGCGGAGCACGCCGAGCGCGCCGTGATAGTCCATCGGCGAGTTGTTGTTCATCAGCCGCGGCGCCATCTTGGCGACGTTGTCCTCGCGCTTCTTCTGCACCGAAGAGGTCCACTCGACCGGTGCCTTGGCCCAGTTGCTGCCCATCGCCTCGGAGAAGGCCGTGACGACCGAGCCGATGTCGCCGACCACGGGGGCGGCGATCTCGACGTTGGAGTCCATCTCCTTCGGCTCGATGTCGACCTGGATGAACTTCTTAGGTAGCTCGCCCCAGCTCTTGCCCTTGCCGTGCGACAAGAGCCAGTTGAGGCGGGCCCCGATCAGCATGACGACGTCGGCGTCCTTCAGCACGGTGGAACGTGCGGCGCCGGCGCATTGCGGATGCAGGTCGGGCAGCAGGCCCTTGGCCATGCTCATCGGCAGGAACGGCGCGCCGCTCTTCTCGACGAAGGTCTTGATCGCCTCGTCGGCCTGGGCATAGGCAGCGCCCTTGCCGAGGATGATCAGCGGGCGCTTCGCGTTCTTCAACAGATCGAGCGCGCGCTTGACCGAGTCGGGGGAGGGGATCTGCGCCGGAGCCGGATCGATCACCTTGACCAGCGAGGCTGCGCCGGCCTGCGCATTCATCACCTGGCCGAACAGTTTTGCCGGCAGGTCGAGATAGACGCCGCCGGGGCGGCCCGAGACGGCGGCACGGATCGCGCGGGCGAAGCCGATGCCGATGTCCTGCGCGTGCAGCACGCGGAACGCCGCCTTGCACAGCGGCTTGGCGATCGCGAGCTGATCCATCTCTTCGTAGTCGCCCTGCTGCAGGTCGACGATCTCGCGCTCCGAGGAGCCCGAGACCAGGATCATCGGGAAGCAGTTCGTCGTCGCATGCGCGAGCGCAGTGAGGCCGTTGAGGAAGCCGGGAGCCGAGACCGTGAGGCACACGCCCGGCTTCTTGGTGAGGAAGCCGGCGATCGCGGCGGCATAGCCGGCGTTCTGCTCGTGACGGAAGGAGAGCACGCGGATGCCTTCAGCCTGCGCCATGCGACCGAGATCGGTGATCGGGATGCCCGGCACGTTGTAGATCGTGTCGATCCCGTTCAGCTTCATCGCGTCGATGACGAGATGAAAGCCGTCCGTGAGCTCCTCGTGCGTGTCCGGTGCCTCGGTCTTAACAGCAGTCTGCGCCATGCGCCTCTCTCCCTGGTCGTCTGTGAAGGCGCTTTGCGGCGTCTTCTTCTGTTTGAACCTGTCAGCTGAATAGTTCCTGGCCGTGCGTCTCGACATAGGTCGCGAGGCCCAGCGTGTGATCACGGGCGCGCTTTTCGGCGAGCTCGGTGTTGCGTTCCTCCAGCGCCTCGATGATCGCCAGATGCTCGGGCAGGGAGGCTGCGATACGGTCGGTGCGTCCGATCGTGAGCTGGCGATAGCCGCGCACGTGAAGGAGGATGTCGTTGGTCATGTCGACGAGCACGGGCGATTCCGACAGCGAGATCAGCGCCTGATGAAACGCGATGTTCGCCTTCGAATATTCCTCGATGTGCTCCTGCGGCGGGCGGTCCTTGCCGAAATCTTTGAAGTAGTCGCGCAGCGCGCTGATGTCCTTCTTGCGCGCGATCGTCGTGATCAGGCGCGCCGCCATGCTCTCCAGCGCCGCCCAGGCGCGGATCATGTCGACGATTTCGGTCTTGGTCCGGCGCACTACGACGATGCCACGACGCGGCACGGTCTTCACGAAGCCGTCCTGCTCCAGCATCGCGATCGCTTCGCGGATAGGCGTGCGGCTGACACCGAGGCGCTCGGACAGAGCGCGCTCGTCGAGCATCACCGGCTCGGGCGACGCGTAGATGTCCATCTTGAGAATGGCTTCTTTCAAGGCCTCGTAGGCCTTATTCTTGAAGCTCGTCTCCGGGGCGATGCGAGTGATCGCGATGTCGGCCTCGGCCATGATGGGCAATGCCTTGTTTGTTTTCTCTGTAGACAAGACCGATCTCCTCTCCTTGGGAGATGCCTGTGTACAGCATTTTGCGTCCAATATTTTTGGCATGCCAGATGCCAGACTGTCAAGGCGACCTATTTTCCGCGTTTCCACATCTTCGATGCGCTTGACAAAGTTTGCTTCTGGCATACCAAATGCCATAAACCGCGATCAATCCCCAGGAGGAAGCCCCCAATGTCTGACGCCATCCCGAACGCCAAGGCCACGATCCGCGAAGTGCTGGATCGGGTGAAGGCCGACAAGCGCACCAGCCTCACCGCCCCCGAGGGCAAGGTGGTCTGCGACGCCTATGGCATTCCGGTGCCGAAGGAGGGATTGGCCAAATCCGCCGCCGAGGCGGCCAAGCTGGCCGGCGACATGGGTTTTCCGGTCGTCATGAAGATCGTATCGCCCGACATTCTGCATAAGACGGAAGCCGGCGGCGTCATCGTTGGCGTCAAGACCGCTGACGACGCGCAGAAGGCGTATGAGACCATTCTCGCGAATGCGAAGAAGTACAAGGCCGACGCCAAGATCGAAGGCATCCAGGTACAGCAGATGCTGACCGGCGGGACCGAGGTGATCGTCGGTTCGATCACCGACGGATCGTTCGGCAAGCTGGTGGCCTTCGGCCTCGGCGGTGTGCTGGTCGAGGTGCTGAAGGATGTGACATTCCGCCTCGCCCCCGCCACCAAGGAAGACGCGCTGTCGATGCTCGACGGCATCCAGGCGCATGAGATGCTGAAGGGCGTGCGCGGCGGCGACGCGGTCAGCCGCGAGGCGCTGTCCGACGTCATCGTCAAGGTGTCGCAGCTGGTCAGCGATTTCCCGGAGATCGTCGAGCTCGACCTCAACCCCGTGTTCGCGACCAAGAACGGCGCGATCGCCGCCGACGTCCGTATCGTCGTCGATTTCGACTACAAGCCGCGTCCGGCGCCGCGCTCGAACGAGGAAATCGTCACCGCGATGAAGCGGATCATGATGCCGAAGGCGATCGCCGTGATCGGCGCCTCCGCCGAGGACGGCAAGATCGGCAACTCGGTGATGAAGAACCTGATCAATGGCGGCTACAAGGGCGAGATCTATCCGATCCATCCCAAGGCCTCCGAGATCCTCGGCTACAAGGCCTATAAGAGCGTCAAGGACGTGGCCGGTGTGATCGACACGGCGGTGTTCGCGATTCCCGCCAAGTTCGTCGCCGGCGCGTTGATCGAATGCGGCGAGAAGCAGATCCCCGGCGCGGTGCTGATTCCCTCGGGCTTTGCCGAAGCCAACGAGCCCGAGCTGCAGGCCGAGATCGTCGAGATCGGCAAGAAGTACAACGTCCGCCTGATGGGGCCGAACATCTACGGCTTCTACTACACGCCGGCCAATCTCTGCGCGACCTTCTGCACGGCCTACGACGTCAAGGGCCACGCGGCGCTGTCGTCGCAGTCGGGCGGCATCGGCATGGCGATCATCGGCTTCTCGCGCTCGGCCAAGATGGGCGTCTCGGCGATCGTCGGCCTCGGCAACAAGTCCGACATCGACGAGGACGATCTGCTCGCCTTCTTCGAGCAGGACCCCAACACCAATTTGATCGCCCAGCACTGCGAGGACCTCAAGGACGGCCGCGCCTTCGCCGAAGCCGCCAAGCGCGTTTCCAAGAAGAAGCCGGTCATCGTGCTCAAGGCCGGCCGCACCTCGGCCGGCGCCAAGGCCGCCTCGTCGCACACCGGCGCGCTTGCCGGCAACGACAAGATCTACGAGGACGTGCTCAAGCAGTCGGGCGTCATCCGCGCCCGCTCGCTGCGCCAGTTGCTCGAATTCGCCCGCGGCGTGCCGGTGCTGCCGACGCCGAAGGGTGAGAACGTCGTCATCATCACCGGCGCCGGCGGATCGGGCGTGCTGCTCTCCGACGCCGTCGTCGACAACGGCATGTCGCTGATGGCGATGCCCGCGGATCTCGATGCCGCCTTCCGCAAGTTCATCCCGCCGTTCGGTGCCGCCGGCAACCCGGTCGACATCACCGGTGGCGAGCCGCCGATCACCTATGTGAACACGGTCAAGCTCGGCCTGTCGGACGACCGCATCCACGCGCTGATCCTCGGCTACTGGCACACGATCGTGACCCCGCCGATGGTGTTCGCGCGCAACATGGTCGAGGTGAAGAAGGAGATGGAGGCCAAGGGCTTCGTCAAGCCGATCGTCGCCTCGCTCGCCGGCGACGTCGAGGTCGAGGAAGCCGCCGAATATCTCTACCAGAACGGCATCCCGGCCTATGCCTATTCGACCGAGCTGCCGGTCGAGGTGCTCGGCGCCAAGTACAAGTGGGCGCGCGGCGCCGGCCTGCTCTGATTGATCTGACGCGAATGCCGCTCCGGCCCCTCGCCGGAGCGGCACTTTCTTTGTAGGCATACCCAAGCAAGATCCGTCCGTCCTGCAACGGCGCCGCCTTCGATGACGGTGCAAAGAGGCGCCACGTGATCCGTCGCAAGACGATTGAGTCCCGCGCAGATGCCGCGGCCGAGCCCCGCGACGGCGGCGTGCAATCCGTCGGACGCGCCCTGCAGATCCTTGAGATTCTCGCCGAGGACGATGAAGGCTATCGCCTCAGCGATCTCGCCGTGCGTGCGGGCTTGTCGACCTCCACCGTCCATCGATTGCTGACGACGCTGGAAAAGCGCCGCTTCGTGCAGTTCGACCGCATGGAGTCGAAATGGCATGTCGGCGCGCAGAGCTTTGCCGTCGGCGCGACCTTCACGCGCCGGCGCAATTTCGTGGCGCTGGCGATTCCCTATCTGCGAAGGCTGCGCGACCAGTCGCGCGAGACCGCCAATCTCGCCGTCGTCGACGATGAATCGCTGATGGTGCTGATGCGGCTGGAGAGCCGCGAGATCATGCGCTCGCTGACCAAGGTCGGCGGCCGCTTGGCGATGGTCGCCTCCGGCATGGGCAAGGCCGTGCTCGCGACCTATTCCGACGACGACGTCAACGGCATCATCCACCGCCAGGGCATGCCGCGCCTGACCGAGAAGTCCATCATCCGCGCCAGCGACCTGTTCCGCGAGCTCGAGACCATCCGCCGCCAGGGCTATGCCGTCGACGACGAGGAGGCGCGCATCGGCCTGCGCTGCATCGCCGCCGTCGTCCACGATTCCTGCCGCGAGCCGTTGGCGGCGATCTCGGTCTCGGGCCTGGCGAGCCGGCTGACCGATGAGCGGGTGGCTGTGATCGGAGCAATGGTGCGGGATGTCGCGGCCGAGCTCACGGCGGCGCTCGGCGGCGTGACGCCGCCGGCCGGAACGTTTCGGTAACAGGATGTTTCGGCAGGGTGCAACGTTTCGATGACAGTGCAACTGACTCCAACGCACGGGCGGAGGGGTGAGTGCACCATCACCGGAATGATTCCCTTGTTCGTCGCTTGGGGCGCCTTCCGTCCAAAATTCAGCTCAACCCTTTCCTCGCGTGCCGTTGAGCGATTTCGCGCTTCTGCTCGTTGCCGATATGCAATCTCTATGATACTATCCTAATAAATGTAATTTAAAGTTGCCGTTGCACTTACTAGGCTAAGCGGCGTCGGTGCGACCGTCCCGCAAAGCTGGAGTGTCGGGCGATAACAAATGTTGTTCGCCCTGAAGCCGGCCAACGTTCTGAAGCCGCGGCCTGATTATGAAGGCCTTGCAAACGAAGGGAGCTTGATATGGCCACTCATGTGCGGACGAAATCGCGGTCAGCCAACCACGGCGACGACTTGACTGCGTGGCATCGGCGAAGGAGGGGCGGGAGCATTCCGATCATCGGTGCCTTGGCCCTCGGCCTGTTATTTGTCTCCGAATCGGCATTCGCCCAGGCCCCGGGCCCGGGGACTTGCACAGCCGTCAAGCGTGCCTCCCCGCGTGGACCTCATTGCGTCCTTACGCAAGACCATTGCACCAAAGGCAACAAGGCGCACATGACGCTCACGGCAGCCGGCTGCAACTGCGTCTGCGCGCCGTAGCAGCAGTGAGCATTGCCGCGTTGTGAAGGAGCGTCCGTAAGGACGCTTCGGCCCGGCCTGAGTTGCTGTCGAGCTCCCTGGCTCGTCGGCTCGAGCGTTGGGCAATCCGATGTTGCGGTCCGTCTCCGAGGACAATGGAGGCGCGGATATTTCGAGGGGAGGGAGGAGGGGGCTATTCACCCGCTGCTCAAGCCGTGGTCAGGGCTGCCGATCTATTTGGGCTTGCCGGGACGCGTGCATCGCGCAACCATCGCGGTGCATCGCCCAACACGTCCAGCGAGTTCGTGCCATGACCAAACTCACCCGCTTCTCGGTCGCCCCTCTGCACACGATGACGCGGCGCCTCGCCGATGTCGCTTCGGGCCGCGTTGCGCCCGATCTCGTGATCACCGGCGCGCGCGTGCTGTCGACCTATTCGGAGCGCATCCACCCCTCGCGCGAACTGTGGATCACCGGCGGGCGGGTCGCGGCGGTGAAGCCGGCTGGTGCCCACAAGGCGCTCGGCAGCGGTTTCGCGCTCCATGACGCGGCCGGCGGCATCATCGCGCCGGGGCTGGTCGATCCGCACATCCACATCGAATCCTCGATGGTGACGGCCTGCGCCTATGCCGAGGCCGCGCTGCTCAACGGCACGACGACGATCTTCTGCGACAGCCACGAAATCGGCAACGTGATGGACGTCGCCGGTGTCGAGGCGATGCTGGAGGATGCGCGGCAGGCGCCGCTGTCGATCTTCCTCACCGTGCCCTCGACGGTGCCGGCGACATCGGCGGCGCTGGAGACCGCGGGCGGCGACCTCACGCCGGACAAGATCGCCGGCCTGTTCGATCGCTGGCCCGAGGCGGTCGCGCTCGGCGAGAAGATGGATTTCGTGCCGGTCTGCATGGGCGACGAGCGCAGCCATGCCATTCTCGCCGCGGCCCTGCAGCGGGGACGGCCGGTGTCAGGCCATGTCTATGGCCGCGAATTCGTCGCCGCCTATGCGGCGAGCGGTGTCACCGACACGCATGAGGCGATCGACCGCGACATCGCCGATGATCTCCTGGATGCCGGCGTCTGGATCTTCCTGCGCGGTGGTCCGCCCACGACCCCGTGGCACAGCCTGCCGCAGGCGATCCGCACCATCACCGAGCTCGGCGCCTCGCACAAGCGCACGGCGGTGTGCACCGACGATCGCGATGCCGACGATCTCATGCTGTTTGGACTCGACTGGGTGGTGCGCGAGGCGGTGAAGGCGGGGATGTCGCCGGAGCAGGCGTGGTCGATGGGCTCGCTGCACGGCGCGACGCGCTTTGCGATGGATGGCGAGATCGGCGGCCTCGGCGGCGGCCGCCGCGCCGATCTGGTTTTGCTCGACGACGGCCTCAAGCCGCAAACGACCTGGTATGGCGGCGAGCTCGTCGTCGACAAGGGCAGGATCACGCCGCGTCTCGATCAGGCGCTGTCGCAGCGCTATCAGTATCCGAAGGCCGCCTATGCCACGGTGAAGCTGCCGGCGCAGATGAAACTGACGCCGGAGCTGCCGACCAAGGCGTGCACCGTGAATGCGATCAAGACGGCGCTGCCGGGCATCACGCTGATCCATGACAAGGTCGCGATCGAGCCGGCGAACGATTGGGAGACGCTGTTTGCGCGCCATGGGCTCTGTTTCGTCGCGGTGATCGAGCGCCACGGCAAGTCGGCTGGCAATGTGGCGCATGGGCTCTTGAAGGATTTCGGCCTGAAGCGCGGCGCGGTCGCGTCCAGCGTCGGCCACGACAGCCACAACATCATCGTCGCCGGCACCAACGAGGCCGACATGCAGGCCGCCGTCGCCGCGATCGGCGCGCAGCAGGGCGGTGTCTGCGTCGTCGCCGACGGCAAGGTGAAGGCGATGGTTCCGCTGCCGATCGCGGGGCTCCTGTCCGACAAGCGCATCACCGAAGTTGCTGAGCAGGTGAAGCTCCTGAAGACCGAATGGCGCGAGGCCGGCTGCACCATTCCCTACATGGGCTTCAATTTGATTCCGCTATCGGTCATTCCGGAAATTCGTATCACCGACAAGGGCCTCGTGCTGGTGCCGCAGATGGAGCTCGCGCCGCTGTTCGAATAGCGTGCGCGAGGCCTCATCCTGTTAGGACATGTCAGCTGACTTCTGTCCTAACTAACTGAGGCCGCCGGTGTTTTGCCGAGCGTGCCGCATCGTGGGAAAAATCGACGAGTGAATTGAGATCGTAGCTGCCAGCAGCGAAGCTCGCGCATCAACCAGAGGGAGGCGCGAGATGGCGAAGATGCGGGCGATCGATGCTGCGGTGCGTATCTTGGAGAAGGAAGGCGTCACCTGCGCCTTCGGCGTTCCCGGAGCTGCAATCAACCCGCTCTATTCCGCGCTGCAGCGGCGCGGCTCGATCCGCCACATTCTCGCCCGCCACGTCGAGGGCGCCTCGCACATGGCCGAGGGCTACACCCGCGCCAAGGCCGGCAATATCGGCGTGTGCATTGGCACCTCGGGGCCGGCCGGCACCGACATGATCACCGGGCTCTATGCGGCGATTGCGGATTCGATCCCGATCCTCTGCATCACCGGGCAGGCGCCGCGCGCGCGACTCTACAAGGAGGATTTCCAGGCCGTCGACATCGAGCAGATCGCCAAGCCCGTGACCAAATGGGCGGTGACGGTGCGCGAGCCAGGGCTCGTGCCGCGCGTGTTCAGCCAGGCCTTCCACATCATGCGCTCGGGCCGGCCGGGGCCGGTGCTGATCGACCTGCCGCTCGACGTGCAGCTCGCCGAGATCGAGTTCGACGACGAGACCTATGCGCCGCTGCCGGTCTACAAGCCCGCCGCAACCCGCAAGCAGATCGAAAAGGCGCTCGAGATGCTCAACGCCGCCGAGCGCCCGTTGATCGTCGCCGGCGGCGGCGTCATCAATGCCGATGCCAGCGATCTGCTGGTCGCGTTCGCCGAGACCGTCAACGTGCCGGTCGTGCCGACCCTGATGGGGTGGGGCGCCATTCCCGACGATCACGCGCTGATGGCCGGCATGGTCGGCCTGCAGACCAGCCATCGCTACGGCAATGCCAATTTCCTGGAGTCCGATTTCGTCCTCGGCATCGGCAATCGCTGGGCCAACCGGCACACCGGATCGATCGAGACCTACACGAAAGGGCGCAGCTTCGTGCATGTCGACATCGAGCCGACCCAGATCGGCCGCGTGTTCAACCCCGACCTCGGCATCGTCTCGGATGCGAAGGCGGCGCTGGAGATGTTCCTCAGCGTCGCGCGCGAATGGCGCAAGGCGGGCAAATTGCGCGAGCGGCAGGCCTGGCCCGCGGCGTGCCAGGACCGCAAGCGCAGCATGCTCCGGCGCAGCGATTTCGACCAGGTGCCGATCAAGCCGCAGCGCGTCTATCACGAGATGAACAAGGCGTTCGGCCGCGACACCTGCTACATCAGCGTCATCGGCCTGTCGCAGATCGGCGGCGCCCAGTTCCTCAGCGTCCACCGCCCGCGCAACTGGATCAATGCGGGGCAGGCGGGGCCGCTCGGCTGGACCTTGCCGGCCGCGCTCGGCGTGCGCGTCGCGGATCCGAAGCGTGAGATCGTCGCGCTGTCGGGCGACTATGATTTCCAGTTCCTGATCGAGGAGCTCGCGGTCGGCGCCCAGTTCAACCTGCCTTACATTCATGTCGTCGTGAACAACGCCTATCTCGGCCTGATCCGGCAGGCGCAGCGCGGCTTCTCGATGGACTATCAGGTCCAGCTGTCGTTCGAGAACATCAATGCGCCCGAGGTCGGCGGCTACGGCGTCGATCACATAGCCGTCGCCGAAGGTCTCGGCTGCAAGGCCATCCGCGTGACCGATCCCGACAAGGCGCAGGCGGCGTTTGCGATCGCGCGCGAATGGATGGCGGAGTACCAGGTGCCTGTCGTGGTCGAGTTCGTGCTCGAACGTGTCACCAACATTGCGATGGGGACCGAGATCGACAACGTCGTCGAATTCGAGGAGGTGCTCGACCTGCCGGTCGACGACACCCCGGCCGAGCCGCCGCGCACCTTGCAGCCGGCCTGATCGCAGCGACCGTTCTCATTCGAGGACCAATTCGAGGACCATGACATGCCGCGCTTTGCTGCGAATCTCACGATGCTCTTCAACGAGCTTCCGTTCGTCGACCGCTTTGCCGCCGCCAAGGCGGCTGGCTTCAGCGGCGTCGAGTATCTGTTCCCGTATGATTTCGACAAGGCGGAGCTGCGCGAGCAGCTGGCGCGCCACGGGCTGACGCAGGTGCTGCACAATCTGCCCGCCGGCAATTGGGCCGCGGGCGAGCGCGGCATCGCGATCCTGCCGGATCGCGTCGACGAATTCCGCGACGGCGTTCGTCGCGCCATCGAATACGCGCGGGCGCTCGACTGCCGCCAGGTCAACTGCCTCGTCGGGATAGCGCCTGATGATGCCGACCCGCGCGAGCTCAACCAGGTGCTGGTCCGCAACCTGCGCTTCGCGGCAACCGCGCTGAAAGCGCAGGGGATCAAGCTCTTGATTGAGCCGATCAACACACTCGACATTCCCGGCTTTGTCCTCAACCGCACCGCCCAGGCGCTGCAGCTGATCTCCGAGGTCGAGTCCGACAATCTGTTCGTCCAGTACGACATCTACCACATGCAGATCATGGAGGGCGATCTGGCGCGCACCGTGCAGAAGCATCTCGCCCGCATCGCTCACATCCAGCTCGCCGACAATCCTGGCCGCCACGAGCCCGGCACCGGCGAGATCAACTACGCCTTCCTGTTCCGGCATCTGGATGCGATCGGCTATCGCGGCTGGATCGGCTGCGAGTACAAGCCGCGGACGACGACGATGGACGGGCTGGGCTGGCTGACCGATCGCGCGATCGTTCCCGCGAGCTGAGTTTACTACGTGCCATTCAGCCCGGGTTTGCTGCCGAGGAAGATGCCGCCGCTCCTGTCTCTTCACGCGAGGCTTATGGATTGCATCGAGCGCTACAGGATGGCGCAGCTTCAATGTTGTTGCGCGTGAGTTTCACTCACGCCTTAGCAGCCACGACAGATGCCGTGAATTTTTGTGTCAATCTTCTTCTGCTCGTCGACCCACTCAGCAGGCCATTGTCCGCCTGCCCAAGGCAACTGCTTCCTGTTGGCAAAGTTGATGGGTACCGTAAAGGTGAAGCTATCGTCGCTCATCTCTGCGGGCGGCTCCGGAAATGGTTCCGCTCGCTCAATCATACTTAGGGCCGCCGTATCGAGTAACTCGGAGCCGGCGCTTTCCACCAGTTCTCTGGAAATCAGTTTCCCCTGCCGATCAATGACAAACTTGACCTTGGCCGTGCCACTTTGACCGGCCGCCCCTGGCGGAAACGTTCTCTTGCTCACTAATAGTATTACAATCTTCTTTTTCCACGCTTCGCGAGCGCTTGCCTGAGCGCCGACACTTTCCGTTTGCGCATATGAGAAAGACGCCGAAGCCAGTAGCAGTACGAACAGACCGGCCAGCGAAGGAATTCTCGCGTTCATAAGCGGATTCCATCACACGCGAAGATAATTCACAACCAAAAATTGCCGGTATGGCGCAGTTGCGCGAAGCGCCCGTCCCGTACGTCGCCAGCGTCGGCTGAAAAGGTCCGCGTTGGGCCAGGAGCGGCCGCGCGTTGTTCCTCAAACTGGGGCGTGCTTGCCAAGCTCGATAGTGCCAGCTATCGTCAACTCCAACATCAAGAGTTGGGCCGACGCCCAGCGCCAACCTGCTCCCCGAGCAAGGTGGCTTTCTTCCTTCGGAAGAAGATGTGGCCGGTCCGGCAACTAAACGGGACAAGCCACCACGGCGTCATGCGCTCCTCTCTTCGAAGAAGGGGACGAGAATGACTGTCGATAGAATCGAAATTGAGCCGGCCGATGCAAGGTCCCAGGACCTGATTAACCTCGTAACCGCGCTGGACGATTTCTTAAACAAGGTCTGCGGGGTGGAAAGGAATCACGGCTCTCCAATTGATCGGCTAGCGCACGACGACACGCAAATGTTTATCGCGCGGATTGCCGGACAAGCCGTTGGCTGTGCGGGGCTGCAGGTGTTCGCGGATGGTACCGGGGAGGTGAAGCGCATGTATGTCGTCACCGAGGTTCGTGCAACTGGAATAGGCAGCAGGCTCTTGACGCGCGTCGTGGAAGCGGCCCTGACCGCCAAGCTGCCGGTTCTGCGGCTGGAAACCACGGAATTTCTTCCCGATGCCCAGAGGCTCTATCGGGCGAAGGGGTTCGTTCCGTGCCCAGCGTATGGCGCTTACGTTTCCAACCCGATCAATTTGTACTTCGAGAGATGGCTGACGAAATGATGGTCGAGGGCGATGTGCCGACAAGGAATAGATGATCAAGTCTGCTTTTAGATTGCTCAAATCCCCATAGCGCTTGCCGCGCCACCCCGCTCAACATGCGCGGTTTCCTCCCTTGGAGGGTTTCGGACGCCGGCCGCCCGAATATGCCGCGCCGTCAATCATGCGGCCGGCATCCGAAACCCTTCACATAAGCGGACATCGCTAAACGACATGATGGCGATCCCGGTCATCTATCCAACGGGTAAAATCGTTTCAAGAACCCGTCGATCTCGCTATCGGCTGCCTGCCAGCGTGCTCCACGTTCGCTTCTCAAGAGACAGAGGCCGAGAAGTTCTAGCGGGCCATCGGCAACAAGCTCAAGCGTCCCTTTCTTCGCGATCCAGTGCTCTTCACTGCCCTTATCGAGGCGGTCGACCGAATATCCGAGTTCAACAAGCGTGAGATACGCTGGGACTTCCGTATTGCCCGCTGCCGCAATAATTTCTTGCGCCATCTCATTTCCCCTACCGCGCGGATAGGCGTCCGAGCATCGCCTCGTTCACTGCAACCTTCCTTGCCCGCAGTCCGCGATGATCGCAATGGGTCAAATGCAGCCATTGAGGGCCTTGGTCGCCTGCTTCTGCTTCAGACCTGAGAGCGGGCTGTGCTCCCACCTGTTTGGACGGTTTGGGATGGGCTAGCCGCCGACATCTTTAGTGCGTCTTTTCATCTTCGAGTCTGATCACGATGTGCTGCGCCAAGCCGGAGTTCGAGGAGCCGCTGAGAAAATCTCCGGCCGTATGTCGGGCTGACGAACGGAGGGCCGTCCTGGGAGCGGACAACGGAGGAGGTTGCGAACGATGATCACGGTGTTCGGAGAGGGCAGAGGCTTCCGTGTCGTATGGCTGCTGGAAGAGATGGAACTCCCATACCGGCTTCGGGACGTGGACCTCCTGGCCGGGGTCGAGAACGACGCCGAGTTCCTGGCGATCAATCCCGCCGGATTCATTCCGGCGATCCGCGATGGCGATGTTACGATGGTCGAGTCCGTTGCGATCATGGAGTACATCCTGGGGCGGTATGGGCCGACAGCGCTGGCGCCCGCGGCACATGATGTTGCTTTTCCTGCCTATCAGCAGTTTCTCCACCTCGGTGAGGCCGGCCTCGCAGCCTCGCTTTATTTCGTTTCGGGAGCCCGGCACCTTGCGCCTGAAAGCGAGCGCAACAACTGGAGCGCGCGTCAGGCGATGAACGTGTTCACGACCCGGTTGAGCCTAGTGACGCGGCAACTGGCGCACGCGCCCTACATGGCTGGCGACGCGTTCACCGCAGCGGACATTTCCGTGGGCTACGCGCTCGAAATGGCGCGGAAGAACGTCGGTGTCGTGTTCGATGATCGTGTGCAAGCCTACATGACGCGGCTGCGCGCCCGTGCCGGCTATCAGCGGGCCCTGGAGACGTGCCAGGCCACGCGGCGCTGGTGGACTAGCTAGGTGGCGGAACGAGAGAGGCGGGTAGCTCGCCGACAGAGTCTTCAACCGACGAAACGATCATTTGCATTCGACGCCGCGCCGCGACATATGACGGCCGCTGAAGACGCCATCCGAGGTCACCGATGTCATCTGTTGCGACCGTGTTTGCACAATCCTTCTTTCACGGCACGCGAGCCGATTTGCGGCCGGGCGACATGATCGCGGTCGGATATGCCTCCAATTTCACCGAGGCGGAGCCGCTGTCGTGGGTCTACTTCACGGCGACGTTGGATGCCGCGATCTGGGGCGCCGAGCTGGCTGCCGGTGACGGACGGGGACGGATCTACGTCGTCGAGCCCACCGGTCCGTTCGTCGACGACCCGAACCTGACGGACAAGAAGTTCCCGGGAAATCCGACGCGGTCTCATCGATCCCGCGCGCCGCTGCGCGTCATTGCCGAGGTCGTCCTGTGGCAGGGGCACGCGCCGGAGGTGGTGAAGCAGATGAAGGAGGGCGTTGCGCGCGCGATGACCGAAGGGCCGGGCATCATCGACTGAACGGCGCGGCGGCATCGCACTGGCGTCGATCCGTCGCGCCCGATGGCTGTTTGCGGACGCTGCTACGCGCTCGCCACGCGGCGTCCTCCGTCCAGAACATCGGAAAAGTCCGGTGGCAAGGTCCGTTCGAACTGGTGTCGACTCACGAAATCTCCTCCTCATGAGCCGAGCCTATCGCCGAGAGGCGAGGGTTGGACCTGTCGTCCATGATTGATCGGAGGCGCCGCTCTGCAGCGTCGCTCGCCTTTCGGCGACGGCATGGTTGAAGAGTTCGAGGACGAGGCCGAATGCCGCCAAGTCCTCCTGTTCGATGGCTCCATCGTCATAGCCCTTGAGGGTCTCGGCGATGATCCCGTCGACCTCCCGTTGCCAGGTCAGCAGATCGTGTTCCGAGCCGGCATTGCGCACCTCCGACACCGCCGCAAGAATGCGGTTGCGGCCGCTGGTGTTGTCCTCCAGTTCATCCCGGTTCAGATAGCGGCGCAGCCATTCGGCGGCCGAACCGATGCCGGAAAGAACGAGCAAGGCGAACCAGAAGTAGTCGCTGTACTTGTCCAGAAAGGTTCGCTCCGTGCCGTTGATCACCGCCGCGGCGCCTCGATGCACGGAAGGCTCGGTCTCCTTCTCCGTGTCGGGTTTCATGATGTGCGAAGCGCCGGCGAGGCCTTGCGTGATCGTGTCGCGGACCGCGAAAAGCTGCCGGTAGAAGGCCGCCGCCTTGGCTTCGGAGAGCCCCTTCTTGGCCAGGATCAGGTGATTGACGCTGATCGTGTCGACCTTGTCCTCCGGCCAGGCCGGTTTCGCGTTGAAGACGCTGGCTGGAATTTCCTCGGCCTCGTAGCGCGGATGCTTCAGGGCAACGGCCTCCGATGCTTCGATCGGAAGAAACGTGGGTGCTCCGCGTGCCCGGGAGGTCGCGGTGATCGCGTCCACCGTGATCTTGCTGTCGAGCGGACCGACGGCGAGATACGCATCGAGGGTGGGGTCTTGCGCAAGCTTCTCGATCTCGTCTGTCCCGAATTGAGCCGTGGCAACCTTATCGGGCTGCACGCCGGAGCCCTCCAGAATGGTCTGGAGCACTGCGACGTTTGCTCCGGTCCGCCCGATGATGCCGACCTTGTGACCTGCCAGATGGGCGATATCTGCGATCTTGCCGCTGGCCTTCTGCTTGGGCTCGTTGCCGCGTCGCCCGGAGGGCGACCACAGCACGACATAGTTCTTGCGCAGGACCGCCAGTGTTTGCGCATCGGGCGGCATGCCGAGGTCGCCGCGGCCGACCGCCAGATCGGTCTTGTCGGCGGCCAGCAGGGCCAGAGATTCGGCCGCTCCCCCGGTCGTGATCGGAGAGAGCCGGACGGTCCGGCTTTCCTCACCGAAGGCGTTGGCCATCGCCTGGACCACCTTGTGGTCGTCGCTCGCCGCCGGTCCGACGGCGATCCGGAGCGTCTCGGGCTGCAACACGTAGACCAGGCCGGCCGCAGCGGCGCCAAAGGCGACAAATCCCAGGGCTAGCACGATCAGCAACCGTCGTTGACGGCGATCGTGAGCACTCCTGACCACATCGGACGATGACATCAGCGGACCCTCTGAGAAAACGCGTGTTGGCTCCAAGCGCACTGGAACTTGGGCGAACCGGTGTCAACCCGGAATGTTCCGCCGCTTCTGGCGAGAGTTGACAGCCTTGCTGGATCGCTTTGGGTCAGGTGGTTGAGGTGGCGACGGTCGCAATCAGGATAGCTCCAGGTCTGCGCATCTGCCTCACCGTGACGTTTATAAGGCCTACACTCCTCGGACGCCAAGTCTCTTTGCAACAGATCGGTTCTATGACCCCTCTAACAAGTCGCGCAATTTTGCCTTCAATCCGCTCCCCCCTGGCCCATCGCCGATCTTTTCGAGCGCGAACCGTGCGAACCCTTGCGCCTCCGCGTTCTTGCCTGCGGCTTTTCTCATATGTCCGAGTGCCCAGGCCATCAGAACGCCCGTGTTGCCGAACCCCTTGAAGTCGCAGGTTTGCCCCGCAAAGGCTTCCGGCGTCACTGTGGTCAGTGGCGACGTGGGCTGCGCCATGAAATCTAGTTGAGCTCTGCCGACCTGCTCATACATTGCGCATGCGTCGCGTGCTGCGGCGTCCATACTCAACTGGTTTGGCTCGTAGTCCCACCATTGATCACCCGGCTGCCTCGCAAGTCTCCTACGAAACAGGCAGTCCATTTCGCGCATGCGCTTAGGCTCAGGTGCTTCTCCCGAGAGGAGTGGTATGGACATCGGCTGAATGCCCATATTGACGGCGAACTTTCCGCCATACCGGCTCCCCTGAACTTCAACTACCTGACATTGACCGCCAACCAGCCGCCAGTAGCGTTGGCTTGTGCCAGAGAACCCGTCCCGCCGGAGTGTTGGCGCGAACTGGCTCCGAATGGCTTTTGGCAGGGACGCTTTGAGATTGCTCACGAGCCAATCAAACGTTCGATTGCAATCCCAGCTGCGCCGATGACTGGCATCTTTGGCTGCTGCGCGCATGCTTCAAGCCGCCGGCCAGCGGCCGCACCACCAGTAAGTTCGCGCCGCCGCATATGACCTCCAATCGAAGCGAGCTTGGTGGTCCGTAGGATACAGCATTGGCGGGGATCGGTCACCGGCTGCAAGAAAATTGCTTTGCAACCCGCCGAGACGAGAGGACCGCTTCGGGTCAGAAGCAGACATGCGGCGACATGCGCAAGAATGGTCACAAATCGCTCACAAGAAAGGGGCGTAGCGTCAGACAGGATCAACTATCGAAAAAGTCTGGAGGTAGGATGCGTTCGAACTCGTGTCGACGCACGAAATCTCCTCCCGGATTGCGCGCCCACACTTCCACCAACTCCTGCAGGATCCACGTCATAGCCAAACCGTCGCACTGCCCGGTGTGGTGATCGTGAAATGGCGGATCATCGGAGAGATTGTTCAGTACGCCCAAGTCGGTCGCTAACTCTTGGACGTCTTGAGACTTGGGAATAATACCGACGAGAAAGGATCTATTGCACGCTTGGCAGGCGACGCGAGCGAGCACGGACACATCGTTATAGATTGAAAGTTTGCGAGGCCCAAAAGGCAGATAGCGAGGAACTCCATCATGAAACCATGCCGGCAGCTCCGCTATCTTGCTTTCTATGTCATAGTAAGAGATGCGCATCATCCAGCCCAAGTTCATAGGTTAAACGCCAATCCTAACCACGCCATTAGCGCTTGGCCAGCGCCCCTTTATTCTTGACCGTAATAAACCCGACCACCCAGAGCCAGCACGGCTCAGACGAAATTTGCCACGATGCCGCTTCGGGTCAAAATGCGAAACACTCGACCTGCGCAATTCCAGTCGGCTGACCGCCCCAGAGCAGACATCAAAGTGGCGGCTCGCCACTTCGCTTATGGGCCAGAAGCTGACGTTTCTCACTCTGGGAGGCGGACGAACAAGTACAATACCGCACGCGACCACCGGCCATTTGCCGAACTTTCCGATAAACGGCGCTTGCTGCGACCCCACGCGCAAATTCCAATATCGCCGGTCGAAATAGAATGTGTGGCACGGCGGGGATTGAGTTGATTTCGCTACGAATGCTTGTTGGTCTGGCTCTAGTTGTGACCTTGCTCTTTGTCGCCGCAGGCGCGGCGACATCGCTCCTTGTAGCTCATGGCGCTGAAGAGATCGCTGGATCTGAGCCGTATTGCATCCAGATTTCTGACGGGGCCTCCGACTACCGGCCCGCACGCGTATGGTTCGACCTGTCGATCTTTAAAATGAGGGCCGAGCACGATGGTCCGCTCTACATGCAGCACCACGCGATCCTCGTTGTCGGCGAACCCACCAATGCGCGCCTATATCACTGGTCGTATCTCCACCGCGCCTTCGAGCCGGGCGTATTAAACGGGCAGATTGAGGGTCGGGGGCCGGCGATTACATGTCTGCAGGTGCGTGACTTCGTGGGTAAGCGGCTGGCACTGATCCCCATGTCGCCGGACAGCTATTACATCAGGTATTCTGGAGGTGAGACATATCTGATCCCAACCGTCTGGCAAGCAGAGTGGAGCGGCGGGTCAAGCCCGAGCTTGCTGCTTGCTACGACCGCTCCCGACTTCCAACCACTCAACCGCCGTCTGATGCCGGTGGAATTTGACAGCAACTCGGTCTTCGTCACGTGGGACCCCGAATGGATGCTAAGTCTAATGAAAGATCCGCCCGGCGGAGAAATTGTCGAGCAAAGTAGAGAGTTTGGTCTCGTGAAGACCAAAACCATCACGCATGGCAAGGACGGCAAGGAGTACGTCGGAAATGGCTATCTTGCTTATGATGACGGTCATGGCGTCAACACCACGATAATAGGCTGCGGCACGCCGTCCGAGGCTGTTCCGAAGTCCTGTCAGCACCGCTTCATCAACAAGGGCCGACACTTCTATTTCCGTCACCGGCCGGAGGACGTGCCCAATTGGCAGAGGATGCAGCAGCGTATCCTTGACTTGATGGCGTCGTTCGAGGTTCACCGCCGCTCGTAGCGAGATCAACCGAGCGGGTTGTCAGGGGAGTCCAAGTTGGTGTCGAGGTCAGCTTCGGGCCATGAGCGTCGATTTGGCCGCACGCCCGCCGGTTCCGATCTACCCCTCACAGCAGACGTGTAGGCGAACATCGGATTTCGTCGGTAAGGGCCAATAGGCGACATGCCGATTGCCAGCCTTTTTGGCTAGACGGACATTTGACCGGGAAAGTGGTCACATTCTACCCCAGCAAAGTACTTCAGCAACGAGATGCTTCTACTTCAATGCAATCTCGTTAGCGGTGCTTAAAGCCACACCAGTACCGAGGATGTGAGTCCCAACACCGCGAGCGGCACGGCGTACAGGTAGAGAACGTAGATGTGAGTCCGCTGTTGTCTCTCGAAGTAGAACAGAAGCTCCATTGTCCTATTGCTGCCTCGTGTCGCCCAGACGAGCGCCAAGAAGATCAGCATGATCAGAAATGGCAGGCCGAAAATAACCCCGGTTAACCAAGCATTGCGCCAAGGTGCGTCCTCACTCCCTATAGCAAGAGCCAACAACGGAGCGGCAAACCCCAAGCAGCCACTAGCCAACAGGCAACGATATAGCCGGCGGTTCCGCCGCTGGAGTGTTTCAGGCGGAATTTCGGCAAATTCGCCACCCTGTCGCGCAGGAGCAATCTTAGAAGCGACCTCTGCTGCGAGGCTTCCGAGAATGCCGCTCAGCAGTTCATGAGGCATGTGCGGTTACCAGGGTCATGCGGACAGTGATTAGTGTGCTAGAGTTGCTGCCCGATTAAGCGTTCGGTTCAATTCTGATCAAGTCGGCTGTGGGTCAAAAGCAGACATGGCAGCCTGACGAGGTGAGCCCGTAGTATCGCCGATAAAGCGCAAGCTGCCGTTGAGGCGTAAAGCCGTCAAGATCACCGGCGCGTTTACAGCGCTCTAGCAATTCTAGAGCGGCTCGGCTTCAGAGACTGCATTTGAACCAAACAACTCTCAAGTGGCCTCGAGCCCGGCCGCTGCGGGGTCACCTCGTCATGGTGACCCCGGCGCAACACCATCCGTTGGCCTTGGCTACCGTGGCTGGCCGCGTCCACCTTCGACATCGGTGGAGCAGGGCCGATATAGCGCCTGGAGTTGCCGGCCGCGAAGGTAGATCGTGCGCGCGGTCATGCCGCCGTGCCGCGTAATCCATTGCCTGACCGCGGCTGGGTAACGATCATAGAGCATCTGCGTGGCTTCAGGGTTGGGAATAGCCTTCCCATCGGGCCCAGGATTGTCCGCGACCCTGAAGCCGAATACGGCTCTCGGGGTCACGCAGATGCTGTCGTGGGGAATGTACGCCAGCACGAGCGTGCAGGCGCCGGCGCAGACGCCGTCGATGATGACGGACGCGCCGAAGTCGCGCAAAAGTTTGAACCTGTCGACATAGTTTCCGATCCGTCCGCCCTGATCAAAAACGATGCGCACGGCAGCATCACTCGGTTGCATGCTCCCAAGCATGAACGCCGCGACCAGCGTCACCTTCACCAGCTTCATCTGTCCATCATCCGATCGACCGAACTCCATCGCCTTGCGCAATAACGGCTGCCGGTTCCGCTTTGGTCAAGAGCTGTCTGCCGGCCATTCCACGATTAGCTTCGATGTGGCCTCCAGCGCAGACATCGCCGCCATCGACCGGGAAGGTCGTGACGGGCCAGAAGCGATCCGAAGAACAAGGGTTGCGCGCTCGTCGGGCAAATCAGTCTGGGCACTTTGTACGCACGTGGTTGAAACGCGCGCCGCCAGGGCTACGGCACGCCGCATCGGACGAATCGAATTCGTCCATGAAATCAAGCTGATCTCGCGCACATCGCTGCGCAGCCAAGAAATCGCTTTCCATTTTTCAGAAATCGTGCATGATGCGTGCATCCTGTCTCGCCGAGAGGGGCGTTGCGCGCGATCGTCACGACACGTGAGGCAGGGATGCGGTGGCCGTGAGATGTCGCAGCATGCGCTTACGCGTATGTGGACGAACGACGCAGCACGGACGCGAAGTCGTGTGGTCCTGGCCTCCCGGTGCTGAGGTCAAGCGCGCGACGAGGGCTCATGCCCTCGCGCGGGCGACGGGGTCAATCAGCCGGTCCCCGAGGAGAGCGCGAAAGAAGCGTTAAGACTGCCGCGCAGGGAATGCCGGTTGATCGGCTGAACCTGTGGTACCTGCCGCCTGCATTTTTTTCAGCAGGCGGGCCATGGGTGAGGCCTTCACCCGGCATTCCCTGCGCCCTCTCGATTCATCGAAGGGCCGTCGATCGCGGGACTCGGGCGTGATCAGCCGCGAGAGTGCGAACCTGCGCGTGGTTGTTTGAAACGTGGATAGCGACTGAGCAATCTCTCCATCATCTCCGACGATGGTGAAGAGTTCGAGGTTTGGTTCCGGTGGCATGATGAAGTTTCGGCCATTTGGAACCGGAACTGCAGGCGATCCCTTGGTGTTGATCGGCATCTCGAAAGCACTGGAGGAGAGACAATGATGAGAACCCGTCTTGCCGTTTCGCTGATCGCCACCTCGCTGCTGGCGTCGACCGCTGCGTTCGCACAGTCCACGACCGTCGAAGGTGCTGCCAACGGCGCTGCGGCCGGCGGCGCCGTTGCCGGTCCGGTCGGCGCCATGGTGGGTGGCACGGTCGGCGCCGCCGTCGGTGCGGGCCTGGAAATTCCGAACGCGGTGATCAACTCGATCGAGGCCGAGCGCGCGCCGTCGGTGGTCGTCCATGAGCGCGTCGTGGTCGGCGAGCCGCTGCCCGCCACCGTCGAGCTGCGCCCGGTGCCGCGCTACACCGAGTATCGCTACGCCGTCGTGAACGATCGCCGCGTGATCGTCGATCCGCGCACGCGCCGCGTCATCAAGATCATCGAGTGATCTGACGTTCTGACGGACAGGGGCCTCGTCGCATCAGCGGCGGGGCCTCTCGTCATGCGGTCTGCGTGCGGATCTGTCGGATGAGCCAGTCGATGGCCGCGGAGAGGCCGAATCCGAGGCAGGCGGCCGCGGCGTCGACGATGAAGTCTTCCAGCCGCGCGTGGCGTCCCGGCGCCAGGAACTGCGAGAGTTCGAGTGCACCGATCAGGATCACCGCAATCCCGGTGGTCAGCAGCCGATGACTGCGATAGGCGAGGCCGAAGGCAAGGCCGATCAGGATGAAGGCGAGGGCGTGTTCGCCGTCCTGTCCCAGGTGCGAATGTGGCCTATAGTTGGGCGGGCCCAGCGTTGCGAAGGCAACGGCTGCGGCGAGCAGCCAGGCCGAGAGGCGAATGACGATCATCATGGACGCTGCTTAGCACGTTCCGGGCCACGAACCGGGGTCACGGTCGCTTGAGGCACCGGTTTAGTTAACGTGGCTCGGAAGCCGGAACATGGCCTTCTCATCGTACCGCGAACAGCTTTCGTCCGGCGCCTCAGATCGGCTGCCGGACTCCCAGACCCTGCATGAAGCGCTCGCGGATCTGTGCCGGATCGCGCCTGGTGGCGCCCATACCGGGCTTGTCGTCGATCTTCGCCGCAATCAGCACCGGGCCGGGCGACTCGAGCGCAAGAGCGATCAAGCGTTCGAAATCTTCCTCGTCTGCGGCCCAATGGCTGGCGCCGATGCCGCAGCCGGCGGCAATGGCGACAATGTCGGCCTGCCGGGCCGAGGTCGGCTGGCTGCCGGTGATCTGGTAGATGCCGTTGTCCATGACGATGATGGCCAAATTCTTCGGCGCCAGCGTGGCAATCGTGGTCAGGCAGCCCAGTTGCATCAGCAGCGAGCCGTCGCCCTCGAGCGCGAACACCCGGCGTTGCGGCTGCGCCAGCGCGACGCCGAGCGCGATCGGGCAGGCCAGCCCCATGCTGCCGAGCATGTAGAAATTCTGCGGCCGCTGGCCGGCGGCCCACAGGTCGAAATTGGTGTTGCCGATGCCGCCGATGACGGCTTCCTCGTGCTTGAGCTTCGCGACCAGACGGCAGGTGAGGTCGTAGCGGTTCATGATCTTGGTGTTGCTGTGAGGGGCGCTCATGCGAACACCTTTCCGCCGGTGAGCAAAGGCGAGAGGATGAGCGCCACCGGCGCCTGGGTCGCCACCGCCTGCTTGATCGAGCGGTCGACGACGAATTCGAGCTCGTCGAGCCGCGTCATGGTGTGGTGCTCCATGGCCAGTGCATCGAGCACCGGCCGCATGGTCCGGCACACCAGCGCCTGGCCGACATTGAACTCGCCCAGCGTGCCGCGCTCGGACACGATCATGATCAGCGGGATCTGGCAGGGCACGATCAGCGAGGCCAGCACGTTGGCGAGCGTGGCGAAGCCCGAGGTCTGCATCAACAGCGCGCCGCGCCGGCCGCCCATCCAGGCCCCAGCGAGAATGCCGACCGCTTCCTCCTCGCGCGCCGTCGCAAAGGTCGTGAAGAACGGATCGTCGTGCAGGTTCTGGATCAGCGGCGTCAGCACCCGGTCGGGAACGTAGGGGATGAGGTCGACGGCGTTGTGCTTGAACGTCTGCAGCACGATCTCGTGCCAATTCGGCACAGCGGTTGCTGATCGCGCCGCATCGGCATCGGCGGCCATTGCTGTTCCTCCGGTCGTTCCTGATGGGGGCCCGGCGCACGGGGCTTGGCGCTGAGCTTGACGGCACCGGAACGATTGTCAACATGCCGGCCCGGCCGGTCAGGCATCCGCCTTTCAAGTCCGAAATCAAGAACCAAGAAGCCAGGAGGTCGGCTGTTCATGGCCGCGAATTCCAAGCGCGTCTTCTACGTCAAATACCTGGCCCACCCGATCTTCAGCGAGCTGCTCGCCGCGCGCCCCGACGTCCGGCTCGACCGGCTGGAGAACGAGAGCTCCGAGGCCGAGACGGCGGCGATCCTCGCGGCGGCTCACGCCTACCAGATCGGGGCGGCCCGCGACGAGCTCGCGCCGCGCTTCCACGTCGATGCAGACCTGCTGCGCCGCGCCCCAAACCTCCTCGTCGTGTCCAGCAACGGGGCCGGATACGACCCGGTCGACGTCGACGCCTGCACCGAAGCCGGCGTCCTCGTCGTGAATCAGTCCGGCGGCAACGCCCATTCGGTGGCGGAGCACACGCTCGGCATGATGCTGACCCTGTCGAAGCGCATCATCCAGTCCGACCGCCGGCTGCGCCGGGAGCGCGACGTCAACCGCAACGATCTGATCGGCAACGAGGTGCAGGGGCGGACGATCGGCATCGTCGGGCTTGGCAATGTCGGCCGCCGGGTGGCCGAGCTGTGCCGCGGCATCCTCGGCATGACGGTGCTGGCCTATGATCCGTATCTCTCGTCCGATGAGATCGCCGCACGCGGCGCGGAGAAGGTGGAACTCGATGACCTGATGCGGCGCTCAGATTTCGTCTCGATCAACTGCCCGCTGACGAAGGAAAGCCGCGGCATGATCGGTGCCCGCGAGTTCGCGCTGATGCAGCCTAGCGCCTATTTCGTCACCACCGCCCGCGGCTTCATCCATGACGAGGAGGCGCTGTTCGCCGCGCTCAGCGAAAAGCGCATCGCCGGCGCCGGGCTCGACGTCTGGGCCAAGGAGCCGCCGCCGCCGGACCATCCGCTGCTGCAGCTCGACAACGTGCTGGCGAGCCCGCACACCGCCGGCGTGACGCGGGAGGCGCGACAGAACATGGGTCGGATCGCAGCCGAGCAGCTGCTCGACGCGCTTGACGGCGGGCGTCCGCCGCGCCTGATCAACCCCGAGGCCTGGCCGCGCTACAGCGCTCGTTTCCGCGAGGCGTTCGGAGTGACGCCCTCGTAGCCAGAAGAGAAGAGATTGCGGGGAGAAGATTTCATGCGTCGCAAGCTGCGACGCAGCAATAAATCTTCTCTCCAGGGCGGCTTCGGCGAAGCGGACATTGCTATTTTCGGAGCCGTCTCGACAGCCCAGTGGTGGCTGATCATTTTTCCAGGGGCGCCATGAGCTTAGGCCACGTTTTTCGCTCGGCGCGGAAGGGAAATTGGTCCGATGCGCCGGTTGAACGCCATCCTGAAGTCGACCCACGGCCGCGTCCGTCGCGCCGTCTCGGAGTTCGTCGCGATCGCCGCCGCGAGCCTGCCTTCGGTGGGCGCCTGAGCGCCGGTTCCACCGCTGCGTCAAATATTTGCATCGGCCGCTTGATATCGGTGAACAGCGGGAGGAGAAGCGCGGTAACATCACCTTCGAGCACTGCGTGAGAGGCAGGAGGTTGCATGTCGCGCTATGTCATCCATTTCATGAAGGACGTGCTGGGCGAGAATGGCCGCCAGTGCGAGATATGCCAGAGCACGTTGGAGGTTGAGGCCGACAGCGAAGGCGAAGCCGCAGAAATCGCAAAGTCCAGGTTCTGTAAACAGCAGGAGGTGCGCGACTGGTCGCTGCATGCCGACCGCATTGAGGTGAAGGCGGCCGACTTTCCGTCCTGACCTGCGGCTCAGCGGTCCATCCCAGCCGGTGCGTCGCTGGCTCCGGGGCCAAGCGAGCGCTGCACCATCACTGTGTCGCACCAGCGGCCGAAACGGTAGGCTACTCCCGGCAGCAGCCCCACCCTGACGAACCCGAAGCGCTCATGAATGCCGAGCGAGGCGACATTATCGGCGTCGATATAGCCGATCATCTGGCGATATCCGGCCGCGGCGGATGCATCGATCAGCGCCTGCATCAGCAGCCCGCCGACACCACGGCCGAGATGCTCATGGTGGACATAGATCGAATGCTTGACCGCGAACCGGTAGGCCGGCCGCTTCCTGAACAAGACGACATAGGCATAGCCCACGACTTCGCCGCGGAATGTCGCGACAAGATGTGGCAGCCGATGATTTCGCAGATTCTTGCGCCGCTGCTTGAGGTCGTCCGGCTCGGGCGCCCCGGAACCGGCGGCGCTGTCCTCGACCCCGCGGCGGACATGCCGCCGGTAGATCGAGAGCATGGCCTCGACATCCTCGTCGCGTGATGGCCTGACGAGGACCGGCGGCTCGGTGTCGCGAGCCGTGATCGCGCTGTCCATGGTTCGAATTACTCTGCGCAGACATAGGTATGGAGCCGGATCCGGCCAGCTTCGTCGATCTCCTTGTACAGCCCCTGGATCTCGACGTCGAAGCCGGGATAGGTGTTGAACGCCCGCTCGAACATCTTGAGGTAATCGATCATCGGCTTGGCGCGGTCGGATAGCCGCTCGCCCGGAACGATGGTGGCGATGCCCGGCGGATAGACCACGAAGGGGGTCGTCGCAATGCGGTCGGAGATGCGATCGATCGGCAGGTAGTCGACCTCGTTGCGCATCAGCGCACGCGCCGCCTCGCGTGGCGACATCGCGATCTCCGGCATGTGCTGCGGCTGAAACTGTTTCGCCTGCAGCGCGCTCACCTCGGCTTCGCGGTAGAAGCGGTGCATCTCGGCGCAGAGGTCGCGCAGCCGCAGCTTGCCGTAACGCGCAAAGCGCTTGCGGGTGAACTCCGGAATGGCGTCCTCCAGAAGCACGTTGTCATCGTGGAGCCGCTTGAAGGCGACCAGGCCGCTGATCAGGGTTCCCGCCTTGCTCGCCTCGACCCCCGGCGTCAGCAGGAACAGTAGCGAGTTGAGATCGTTCTTCTCCGCCACGATGCGGTTCTCGCGCAGATATTGCGCGACGATCGGAGCCGGGATGCCGTGATCGGCATAGCCGCCGGTGGCGCGATCGAAGCCCGGGGTCAGCAGGGTCAGCTTGTTCGGATCGGTCATTGCGAAGCCGGGGGCGAGATCCGGAAAGCCGTGCCAGGCCGCGCCCGGCGTGAGCTGCCACAGCGCGGTATCGGTCGCGAGCTGGTCGGTCGAAATCGCCTCCCAGGCCACGTCATGGCTAGCCCCGGGATTGGCCGCATCGGGGATCGACACCCGGTCCGGCACGAACGGCTCGAAGAACCAGCGCCGCGCCGGATCCTTCTCCTTCTCCTCGAATTCCCGGCGCATCGTCCTGATCTTCTTGCGCAATTCGATTCCGAGTCGGATCGTGTCGTCCCACAGCACCTCGCCGGAGCGGCCCTTCATCATCTGCGCGCCGACGTCCAGCGAGGCGAACAGCGGATAGAACGGCGAGGTCGAGGCGTGCTGCATGAAGCTTTCGTTGAAGCGGCGATGCTCGACCCGCCGCCGCTGGCCCTTGATGTGGCGGTCCTTGACGTGGATCTGCGAGGCCTGGGAGAAGCTCGCGAGCTGCTTGTGGGTCGATTGCGTGGCGATGATGCCGGGGGCGTCGGGTCCGAGCTCGCCGAGGCCCATGGCGAAGCGGCCGGCGTAGAGCGGGTGGAATTTCATGAAGCCCGCCCAGGCCTCGTCGAACATGATGTAGTCGCAGAGATGCCCGATCCGCTTCAGGATCATCTCGGCGCTGTGGATCGTGCCGTCATAGGTGCACTCCTCGACCACCGCGACGCGGAACGGCCGCTCCTTGCGCCAGGCGTCGGGGTCCTTGACCAGCGGGTTGTCGCGGATCTGCTGTCGCAGATGCTCTTCGTCCAGCAGATCCCAGCGCATCGGGCCGATCAGGCCCCAGGGGTTGCGAACCGTTGGGATGTAGATCGGGACGCCGCCCGAAATCAGCAGTGCGCCGTGATGAGCGGCCTTGTGGTTGTTGCGATCGAACAGCACGAGGTCGCCGTCGGTGACCAGGGCCCCGAGCACGACCTTGTTGGAGGTCGAGGTACCGTTGAGGACGAAATAGGTCTTCTCGGCGCCGAAGATCTGCGCGGCTTCCTTCTGCGCGCGCAGCGCCGGCCCCTCATGGGTCAGGAGATCGCCGAGATCGAGCACGGAATTGTCGAGATCGTCGCGGAACACGGCCTCGCCGAGATGCTCGACGAAGACCCGGCCGATCGGGCTGCGGCTATAGAACACGCCGCCATTGTGCCCGGGGCAGGTCCAGAGCTGGTTGCCTTCCTCGGCATAGTCGACCAGCGCGCCGAAGAATGGCGTCTTCAGTGTCTCGGCATATTGCTTCAGCCGGCTGACCAGGTTCTTGGCGATGAAGGCTGGAGTCTCCTCCGACAGGAAGACGTATCCGTCGATGAAGTCGAGCACCTCGACCGGCAGATCCTCGAACCGCTTGCGGCGGATCAGGAGGATGATCGGGAAGTCCAGTCCGCGACGGCGCATCAGGTTGATCAGCGACGCCGTCTTGCCTTCCAGGCCCTTCTTGCCCCAATCGACGACCATGCAGCCGATCGCGGCATCCGTCTGCACGGCGATCTCGGCGTCCTCCAGCTTGCGGGCGCGCACCACCTCGAAGCCCGAGCGCTGGATCTCCTCGATGATCTGGTTGAAGCGGAGCCCCGCAAGGTCGTCGGTCTCGAACACGGGCGCGGCGAACAGGAAGGTGAAGCGGCGGAAGTATTCCATGACAGTCTTTCGGGCTGGGTGGGCAGCCACCTGTCGTCACGTTCGATGACGCTTCGATGACAATAGGGCGCCTCACGGAGCTTGTCTCGGTCGCCTCGCAGTGGCAATCGTCCCGAACCCGAGTGATGCTGAAAGGATCCGTGGTGCTTCCCGAATGGATCAGCCTTGATTGTGTGGCCCCGTCCGAGCTCCATCGGCAGGCAGCGCTGGAACGCCAGGCCCAGTTGACCAAGCCGTTTGGCGCCCTTGGGCGGTTGGAGCAGGTGGCGGTCGATCTGGCCGCGCTGCAGGCGTCGGAACGTCCAGGGGCCGACCGGGTGCCGGTGGTGCTGTTCGCAGGCGACCACGGCATCGCGGCGCGCGGGGTCTCGGCCTATCCGCCCGAAGTCACGGTCCAGATGCTTCACAACTTCGCCCGCGGCGGTGCGGCGATTTCGGTGCTGTCGCGCAGCCTCGGCTGTCCGCTGGAGGTGGTCGACGTCGGCACGCTGGCGAGCGAGCCGGTGCCCGGCGTGGTCGTCGACAAGCCGCGGCGCGGCACGCGCGACTTCAGCACCGAGGCGGCGCTGACGCTGGAGGAGGTTGCGTTCGCGGCCGAAGCCGGACGGCGCGCGGTGGTGCGGCAGGACGATCACGCGCCGCAACTCGTGATCTTCGGCGAGATGGGGATCGGCAACACGACATCGGCGGCAGCGATTGCCGCCGCGCTGCTGTCATGCGCGCCCGCGGACATCGTCGGCAGCGGCACCGGGCTCGACGCCGACGGACGGGCCAGGAAGGCTGCGGTGATTGCCGATGCGTTGGGGCGATACGGGCTCACGGCGGGAGCGGCCGTCGCGGACGTCCTGGCTGCCGTCGGCGGCTTCGAGATCATTGCGATGGCCGGCGCGATCGTCGCCGCCGCGCAGCGGCGCTGGCCGGTGCTGGTCGACGGCTTCATCGTCTCTGTCGCGGCGCTGGTCGCCGTCCGCCTCAATCCCTCCTGCCGTCCGTGGCTGCTGTTCTCGCATCGCTCGGCCGAGCGCGGCCACGCCATCGTGCTCGACGCGCTCGGTGCCCGTCCGCTGATCGACCTCGATCTGCGGCTTGGCGAGGCCTCGGGCGCCGCCACTGCGCTGCCGATCATCCGGCTGGCCTGTGTGCTCCACGGGGGCATGGCCACCTTTGCGGAGGCCGCCGTCTCGGGAGCCAAGTCCTGATGCGGATCGATCTGCTGCGGCACGGGACGACAGGACGGGACGGCTATCTCGACGGCCGTACCGACCCGCCGCTCAGCGACCTCGGCTGGGATCAATTCCGGCGGCAGACGCGGAGCCTGATCTGGCACAGCGTCGTCAGCTCGCCGTTGGCGCGCGCACGTGCGGCAGCGGAGGATTATGCCCGGCAGACCAACTGTGCGCTGGACATCGATGCGGATTGGAGCGAGCTCGATTTCGGACGCTGGGACGGGCGGACGCATCGCGACATCGCCGCGGAGCCCGGAGGCGAAGCCTTGCTCGACACCTTCCATGCCGATGCTGAGGTCCGGGTGCCGGGCGGTGAGAGCTGGTCCGATTTGCAGGCGCGAGTGGCGCGCGCGACACATCGTATCCTTGTCCGGCCCGAGCCTGCGCCGGTTCTCGTGGTGACCCATGGCGGCGCCATACGCGCAGCGCTCTCGCATCTGCTCGGCTGGCCGCTGCACCAGCTGTGGAGCTTACGCATTCGCCCTGGTACGCGGATCACGCTCGAAGCCGGGCAGGGCGATGATGGTGTACCTTGGGGCGAAATCGTCGAGATCATCCAGCCATGATGCTTCGTGAATTCTGGATCGCATTGCAATTCCTGACACGGCTGCCGACACCGCGGGTCGCTGAGTTACGACCGGACGATCTGGCGCGGGCGTCGGTCTGGTTTCCGGCAGCCGGACTGGTGATTGGCGCCTGTCTGGCGCTGGTCGCCCGCCTTTTTCATGATGCCGATCCGTGGATCGTCGCGCTGACCGTGCTGGTCGCCTGGATCGGGATCACCGGCGCGCTGCATCTCGATGGGCTCGGCGACGTCGCCGATGCGTTCGGCGCCTCGCATGGCAAGCCGGAGCGCTTCATCGCCGTGCTTGGCGATCCCCACGCCGGCAGCTTCGCTGTCGTCGCGATATCCCTGCAGATCGCCGCGAAGCTGGTGCTGATCGCCGAGCTGGCGACGGGGCCGACGGCCTGGGCGCTCGTGCTGATCCCGGCCTGGGCGCGCTGGGGAACGCTGGTGTGCAACAAGACGCTGCTTTCGCTGAAGCCGGGGCTGGGGGCGAGCATCTCCAACAGCGTCGGCTGGAACGTCATCGTCGCCTGGGGCGGCGGACTCGCGATCGGTGCGCTCGCCGGCGCGGTACCGACGCTGGTTGCGATTGGTCTCGTTCCGGCGGTCGCGTTCTACTGGCAATGGCGGCTCGGCGGCATCACCGGCGATTGCCATGGCGCCAGCATCGAGGTCACGGAAACGCTGCTGCTTGCCGCCTGCGTGCTCGGTTAGAAGGCATCGCCGAGCGCCGGCGCCAGCCGGTGCCACTCGGACGCATTGCCCGGCAGGCCGAAGCGCAGCCAGCTCGGCTGAGCCGGAAAGCGCCGGACGTGGATGCCGTGCCGGGCGAGCCGCTCGGCGATGTCAGGCGCGTTCGGCGATGTGATCAGCCTGAACAGCGGCGTGCCGCCGATGACCGCGCAGCCGGCCTTGCTCAGAAGATCGTCGATGCGCTGACAGTCGTTCGCCAGCCGCGCGCGTGTCTGCTCCAGCCAAGCAGCGTCGGCCAAGGCCGTCGTTCCGATCGCGAGCGCAGGTCCGGATACGGCCCAAGGCCCGAGCTCGTCGCGGAGTCGGCGGACGACGTCAGCGGAGCCGATCGCGAAACCGAGGCGGACGCCGGCAAGGCCGTAGGTCTTGCCGAACGAGCGCAGCACGATCGTCGCCGGCGGCAGGTCGGCTGCGAGGCTGGCGTCGGCGGGACAAAGATCGATGAATGCTTCGTCGACGATCAGCAGGCCGTCGCGCCGGCGCAAGGTCGCGGCCAATCCGACCAGCACATCGCGGGGCAGCAGGCGGCCGGTGGGATTGTTGGGATTCACGACGACGGCAACATCAGCATCGGCGAGCGCATCGACATCATCGACCAGACCGACGCGATGCCCACAGCGGCGCCAGCACAGCGCATGCTCCTCGTAGGTCGGGGCGAGCACGGCAACCCTCGAGCGTGGGCGCAGCCGCGGCAGGATCTGCAACAGCGCCTGCGTGCCGGGCGCGGCAACGATCATCTCGGGCTGCGCCACGCCATAGCGCGCAGCGGCCGCTGTGTGTAGCGCGTCGTCTTCGGCTTGGGCCGGCAAACGCGCCCAACTTGCGGGCGGGATGGTCGGCACCGGGTAGGCTACGGGATTGATGCCGGTCGACAGATCGATCCACGGCCGCGGCGCGTCCGGGTAGCGACGGCTGATCGCAGCGAGATCGCCGCCATGAAGGATCGCTTCCGGCTGGTTCGCGCGCGTGCTAGTCGCTCTGTCGTCCATGTCTTTTCCTTCAGCTCCTTCAGCGGAGATCGATGTTCGTCTCTCTCGCGCTCACGGCGCTGCTCATCGAGGCGGCGGTCGGTTATCCCCAGGTCCTGGTGCAGCGGATCGGCCATCCCGTGATGTGGATGGGCGCGCTGATAGCATGGGGGGACCGCCGCTGGAACGGGGCAGGAGACGGCTTTGCCGCGCGACGAGCCCGCGGCGTCGGGCTCGTCTGTCTGCTCGTGGCCGGCATGATGACCGTCGGCCTCGCCGCAGCATGGGTCACGCAGGCGGTCGTGGGCGAGCCGGCCGCAACGATCATCCTTGGTGTGGCGGCAAGCAGCCTGCTGGCCCAGCGCAGTCTCGACACGCATGTCGCAGCGGTCGCGGAGGGACTGGAGCAGGAGGGGCTCGAAGGCGGCCGCAGAGCCGTAGCGATGATCGTCGGCCGCGATCCCGAGCGGCTGGATGAAGCCGGCGTTGCGCGGGCCGCGATCGAGAGCCTGGCTGAGAATTTCTCCGATGGCGTCGTCGCGCCCGTGTTCTGGCTCGTCGTCGGCGGGCTGCCGGGCATCCTGATCTACAAGGCTCTCAACACCGCCGACAGCATGATCGGTCATCTCTCGGACCGTCACCGCGCGTTTGGCTGGGCGGCAGCGCGGCTCGACGATCTCGTCAACCTGCCGGCCTCGCGCCTGTCTGCGCTGTGGATTGCAGCCGCTGCGGCCTGCATCCCGAGCGCCTCGGCCCCGGCCGCGCTGCGAGCCGTTGCACGTGATGCGTCGAAGCATCGTTCGCCCAATGCCGGCTGGCCGGAAGCGGCGATGGCCGGTGCGCTCGGACTGAGCCTGGCGGGGCCGCGCGTCTATCACGGCCATCTGGTCACCGATGCCTGGATGGGCGACGGGCGCGCCGATCTCGACGCGTCCGACATCCGGCAGGCCTTGCGGCTGTATCGGCTGGCCTGTCTGGTTCAGGCCCTGGTCGTCGCAGGACTCGTCCTGGTCAGGATCCTGTAGCCGCCACGGGCGGCGCGGGCTTGCTCGCCAATGCAAGGATACGGTCCACGTCAACGTAGCGCTCGAGATGCGCCGCGAGTGCATCCAACGTCGTGTCCACATCGATCTCATAGGAGAGGCCGCTGGTCGTCGCGCCGAGGCTGCGCAGCCAATGGCTGCGCAGGCCGTCGTCGGCGAACAGGCCATGCACGTAGCAGCCGGCTACCAGGCCATCAGGCGCGATGGCGCCATCGCGCCGGCCATCGGAGAAGGTCAGGAAGGGGCGCTGTGTCGCCCGTCCCTCCGTGTGGCCGATGTGCATCTCGTAGCCGCGGAACGAGAGCTTATCGTGCGTCAGCGTGCCCTGGACCTCGCGCAACGCCTTGTCATCGGTCAATGTCGTTTCGACGTCGAGCAGGCCAAGTCCCGCGACGGACTCGGGCGTGCCCTCGTGCCCATCGGGATCGCTGATCACACGCCCCAGCATCTGATAGCCGCCGCAGATGCCGAGCACGCGGCCGCCGCGGCGCAGATGCGCGATAAGATCGATGTCCCAGCCGACTTCACGCAAGGCGGCGAGATCGGCAATCGTGGCCTTCGAGCCCGGCAGGATCACGATCGATGCGTCGCCGGGGATCGGCGTGCCAGGCCGCAAAAACTGCAGATCGATTCCATCTTCCAGCCGCAACGGATCGAACTCGTCGAAATTGGAGATGCGCGGGTAGGCGAGGATGACGACCTTCGGTCGGTGTCCTCCGGACGATCCGCGTTCAGCGAGGCCGAGCACATCCTCCGCAGGCAGACGGCACGCATCCGAGAAATACGGAATGAGCCCGAGCGACGTCCACCCCGTCCGCTGCGCGATCTCGTTCATGCCCGATGCAAACAAGGCGGGGTCGCCGCGGAACTTGTTGACGAGGAAACCCGCCACGCGCGCGGCATCGTCGGGTGCGACCACCGTCTTGGTGCCGACCAGGCTGGCAATGACGCCGCCGCGGTCGATGTCGCCGATCAGCACCACCGGGATCTGGGTGGCCTGTGCGAAGCCCATGTTGGCGATGTCGCCGGCGCGCAGGTTGATCTCGGACGCCGAGCCTGCGCCTTCCACCAGCACGATGTCGGCCTCAGCGGCGAGGTGGTGAAAGCTGTCGAGCACGGCCGCCATCAGTTGCGGCTTCATCGCCTGATAGGCGGATGCCTTGGCGTTGCCGATGACGCGACCCTGGACCACGACCTGCGACCCGATCTCACTCTGCGGCTTCAGCAGCACCGGGTTCATGTGCACGGTCGTCGGCCGCCGCGCCGCGCGCGCCTGCAGCGCCTGGGCACGGCCGATCTCGCCGCCATCAGCGGTGACGGCGGCGTTGTTCGACATGTTCTGCGGCTTGAACGGCGCCACCTTGAGGCCGCGCAATGTCAGCGCGCGCGCGAGCCCCGCGACGATCAGCGATTTGCCGACGTCGGAGCCGGTGCCCTGGAACATGATGGCGCGCGCGCTCATGAGCCTAGTACTCGATGCCTTCCTGCGCCTTCACGCCGGCTGCGAAGTGATGCTTCACGAGGTTCATCTCGGTGACGAGATCGGCGGCCTCGATCAGCTCCGGCTTGGCGTTGCGCCCGGTGACGACGACGTGCAGATCGGGACGGCGCCCTGCGAGCGTGGCGACGACGTCTGCGATATCAAGGTGATCATAGCGCAGCGCGATGTTGAGCTCATCGAGGACGAGCAACCGGATCGACGGATCCGCCATCAGCTCCTTTGCCTTCGCCCAGGCACGTTCGGCCGCGGCGATGTCGCGCGCGCGATCTTGCGTCTCCCACGTAAAGCCTTCGCCGAGCGTGTGCCACGACACCTGGTCGCCGAACCGCTCGATCGCCTTGCGCTCGCCGGTTTCCCACGCGCCCTTGCCGAACTGCACGACGCCGATGCGAAAACCGCGGCCGAGTGCGCGCAGCATCAGGCCCCAGGCCGCCGTCGATTTGCCCTTGCCCTTGCCGGTGTGAACGATCAGCAGGCCCTTTTCGACGGTCTTCGAGGCGACCTCGGCATCCTGCACCGCCTTGCGGTTCTCCATCTTCGCCTTGTGGCGTGAATCGTCGGCGCTTTCGGTCATCGGCATGTCCTTCCCGTTACTTCAATGTCAGCGGCAGGCCGGCCGCCATCAGGATCACGCGATCCGCTAAGGCCGCGACGTCCTGGTTCAGTCGCCCCTGCGCATCACGGAAGGCGCGGGCAAGCGCATTGTCCGGCACGATGCCGAGTCCGACTTCGTTGGACACGGCCACGATGGGGCCAGGCGCGTCCCTGAACGCCTCGATCAGCTCGGCGCATCGTGCCGGAACGTTCATGTCGGCGAGCATCACATTGCTGAGCCACAGCGTCAGGCAATCGATCAGCATCGGCGCGCTCGAATTTGCCCGTGCACGGACCAGGCCTGCAAGATCATGCGTGGTCTCCAACGTCTGCCATCCCTCGGTGCGGCGCGCTTTGTGCTGCGCGATTCGGTCCTTCATCTCATCGTCGAACGCCTGCGCGGTCGCAACATAGGTCCAAGGTGCGGGAAGGGCGGTCACGAGCGCCTCTGCATGGCGGCTCTTGCCGGAGCGCGCGCCGCCGAGCACCAGGGTGAGGCGCGGCAGGGCGGGATGCGGGCGGGCGGGGACCATGGGGGACGATTCCGATTGACGGGCTTTGGCGCGACCCGTATCTAACAGATGACGGTTCTCCGAAAGGAGAGATTTAGGGAACACGGTGCGGGTTCTTGACCCAAGGCCGTGGCTGCCCCCGCAACTGTAATCGGCGAGTGTGAGGCCAAAGCACCACTGGGAAACCGGGAAGGTGGCTTCATGCGGTGACCCGAGAGCCAGGAGACCTGCCGTCGACATTGCTGTTGGCCGACCCGTCGCGCGGGGAGTCGCGATGCTGGTTCTGATCCCGCCGGGATGGGCGGGATGCCGTCGGATGCAGCGCATCGTCCGGTCCTCTGGGGAGCCGGCAAGCGACGGAGACGGCCATGAAGTTGACCCGTACCACGACCTTTGCAGCCGCGAGCCTGGTGCTGCTCGCCGCCGATCCCGCCTTCGCGCATCACATGATGGATGGCAAACTGCCGCAGACGTTTGCGCAGGGCCTGCTGTCCGGCCTCGGCCATCCTGTGATCGGAATCGACCATCTGGCCGCCATCGTCGGTGCGGGCATCGTTGCAGCGCTTCTGGGCCGCGGCTTCGCGCCGGTGCTCGCCTTCACCACAGCGATGATCGCGGGCGTCGGCCTTCATGTGGCCAAGGCCAACATCCCGGCTGCCGAGCTGCTGGTCGGCCTGACCACCGTCGTGGTTGGGCTGGTGGTGGTGATGCGTGGCGGTTTCGGCGTGCTGCCCGTCGCCGGCCTGTTCGCCGTGACCGGCCTCGTCCATGGATATGCGCTGGGTGAATCGATCGTTGGGGCAGAGAACACCCCGCTCGGGGCCTATCTCGTCGGTCTGCTCGTGATCCAGACCCTCATCGCCGCCGGCGCGTTCCTCGGCACCAGGCTGCTGTCGGCGAAGGCCAAGGCGGCTGCGCCGCTGGCGCTGCGGCTCGCGGGCGCTGCCATCGTGCTGGTGGGTGGGGTCGCCGCGGCGACGGCGGCCGGCGTGATCGGCTGATTGATGACCGCATCGGAGACTGGTGAGACGACGCTGTTCGTCTGCGTCACCTGCCGTTCGCAGGCGACGGAACCTACGCCGCCTGATCAGCCGCGGGCCGGAGCCCGTCTGCTCGCCGCGATCGAGACGTTGCCGACCGCGCAGCGCGCCGGTGTCGCCGTGGTCGGCGTCGAGTGCCTGTCCAACTGCAATCGTGCGTGCACGGTTGCAGTGACGGCGCCGGGCAAATGGACCTACGTGCTCGGCGCGCTCGATCCGGATCTGCATGTTCAGGATGTGCTGACATTCGCGCAGCTGCATCAGCGCCATGACGCCGGCCTGCCGGCCTGGCGCGAGCGTCCCGAATACATCCGCAAGAACACCGTTGCGCGCGTTCCCGCGCTGTCAGCACCACGCTGAAACGAGAGATCGTATCGCCATGACGAAGTCGTTCGCCAAGACGCCTTGCACCATCGTCACCGGTTTCCTCGGCGCCGGCAAGACCACGCTGGTGCGCAACCTGATCGAGACCGCGAATGGCCGCCGGCTCGCCATCATCGTCAACGAGTTCGGCGATGTCGGCATCGACGGCGACATCCTGAAAGGCTGCGGCGTGCCGGACTGTCCGGAGGATCGCATCGTCGAGCTGTCGAACGGCTGCCTGTGCTGCACCGTTGCCGATGATTTCGTGCCGGCGCTCAGGAGCCTGCTGGATCAGAAGGAGCCGCCCGAGCATATCGTGATCGAGACCTCGGGGCTCGCGCTGCCGAAGCCGCTGGTGCAGGCCTTCAACTGGCCGGAGATCGCGACGCGCGCCACCGTCGACGGTGTGGTGGCGGTCATCGACGGCCCGGCGGTGGTCGCCGGCCGTTTCGCCGACGATCCCGACGCGCTCGCCGCGCAGCGCGCCAGTGATGCTTCGCTCGATCACGACAACCCGCTGGAGGAGGTCTATGAGGACCAGCTGCTGTGCGCCGATCTCGTCGTGATGAACAAGAGCGACCTGATGAGCGAGGAGCAGCGCAAGGATGTCGCGGCCGAGATCACGGCGAAGGTGCAGCGTGCCGTCAAGGTGATCGCGACGGAGCACGGCAGGCTGTCGGCTTCAATTCTGCTCGGGCTCGGTGCCGCAGCGGAGGACGATCTCGCGGCCCGACCGTCACATCACGACAACGAGGCCGAGCACGACCACGACGATTTCGAGAGTTTCGTGCTCGACGTTCCGGCGCAGGCTTCGCCCGATGCGCTCGTCGACCGCATCGCGGCCGCCGTCGACGCGCATGACGTATTGCGCGTGAAGGGGTTCGTGGAAGTCGCCGGCAAGCCGCTGCGCCTCCTGGTGCAGGCCGTCGGCAACCGCATCCAGCATCAGTTCGAGCGCCCGTGGCGATCCGGCGAATCGCGGCAGGGGCGGCTGGTGATCATCGGCGAGCGCGGCCTCGATGCCGCCGCCATCCAGAGCCTGATCACAGGATAGGCGGGACCGATGCACCTGCTGGCGACAACGGGCGCGGATCTCGACGACCTCGAACAGGCCGTGGATCTTGCACAGTCGCCGGCCGAAATCGTCGTGCTGTCGTTCTCGGATAGCGATTTGTCGGCATTGGCCGAGGCCTGGACCGCGTCGTCGGATGAGCTGCCGAGCCTGCGCCTCGCCAGCTTGAAACGGCTGAAGCATCCGATGTCGGTCGATCTCTATGTCGACCGTGTCGTGCTCGGCGCGCGCGCCGTCGTCGTGCGCTGTCTCGGCGGGCTCGACTATTGGCGCTACGGGCTGGAGCGCATCGCATCGGTCTGCCGCAGCCGCCACATCCCGTTCGCGGCACTGCCGGGTGACGATCGCGCCGACGAGAGGCTCGATGCGCTCTCGACCCTGCCGAAGGACGCGACCTCGCGTCTCTACGGCTATCTGCACGAGGGCGGCGTCGGCAATGCGCGCGAGGCCCTGCGCTATCTCGCGACGCTGCTCGGGCGCGACGCGCATTTTGCGGAGCCGGTCGCGATCGGTTCGATCGTCGGCTTCATGCCCGATCGCGGAGCGGTCGGCATCGATGATCTCTGCGGCCACGATGATGCGCGGCCCACCGCGTTGATCGTGTTCTACCGTGCGGGCCTGCTCGCCGCGGATACGGCAGGGATCGCGGAGCTGATGCGGGCGCTCGAAGGTGAAGGGCTGGCGGCGGTCGCGGTCGCGGTGACCAGCCTGAAGGATCCCAATATCGGGGATGCACTGGCGCGACTCGTCCAGCGCCGGCGTCCTGCGATCATTTTGAACGCCACCGCGTTCTCGGCGCTGCGCGACGACGGCACCACGGTGCTCGACCTCGCGGACGCGCCGGTCTTGCAGATCATCCAGGCGCAGAGCACCGAAGAGGCCTGGGCCTCGTCGGCGCGCGGACTGTCGCCGACGGATCTGGCCATGAATGTCGTTCTGCCGGAGCTCGACGGCCGGCTGTTGGCGCGCCCGATTGCGTTCAAGGGTGAAATGCCGGCGGATGAGCGTCTGCAGTTCGGCACGATGCGTTATGTACCGCAACACGACCGCATTGCTTACGTCGCCCGGCTCGCGGCGCGATGGGCGCGGCTGCGGGCGCTGCCGGCAAGCGAGCGGCGCGTGGCGCTGCTGCTTTCCGATTATCCGGCGCGCGGCGGGCGCCGCGGCTACGCTGTCGGTCTCGACACCAGCGAAAGCGCAGCCGCCATTGCGCGGCTGTTGGCGGAGGCGGGGTACGATATCGGCCGCGCAGCGCCGACCGCCGAAGATGTCGACGCGCTGCTGCGGGACGAGGCAGATGAGCTCGTGGTGCCGCTCGCGGCCTATCGGTGTGCTCTGGCGCTGTTGCCGGATGAGCTGCAGCGTGCCTCGCATGACAATTGGGGAGAGGCGGAAGCCGACCCGGCGGTTCGAGATGGCACCTTCCGTTTTCCGGTGCTGCGTGCGGGAAAACTCTCGATCCTGCTACAGCCGGATCGTGGCAATCGCGCCGATCGCAAGTCTGGCTACCATGACACGAGCGTGCCTCCGCGGCACGCCTATGTCGCGCTCTATGCGCATCTGCGTGAGGCCGAGCGGATCGATGCGCTGATTCATCTCGGTGCGCATGGCACGCTGGAATGGCTGCCTGGCAAGGCACTGGCGCTCTCAAATGCGTGCTGGCCGGAGGCCGTGCTGGGCCCGCTGCCGGTGATCTATCCCTTCATCGTCAACAATCCCGGCGAAGCGATGCAGGCCAAGCGGCGATTGTCGGCCCTGACGCTCGGGCATCTGACGCCGCCGCTGTCGCAGGCCGGTCTGCACGGACCCTTGCTGGAGCTGGAGGGGCTGGTCGAGGAATATGCCGAGGCGGATGGCCTCGACAAGCGCCGGCTGAAGCTGCTCGAGGAGGAGATCGTCGCGCGGGCCTGGCAGGGTGGCTTGGCCGCCGATTGCGGGCTCGACCGTGCGATGACCGGACGCGAGGCGATCGCACAGCTCGATGCGCAGCTCTGTGACATCAAGGAGCTCGCGGTGCGCGACCGCCTGCATGTGTTCGGGGAAGCGCCCGACACGGCGGCGACCGGCCTGCTTGCGGATGCGATCACGGCGGCCATGGGGCCGGCGGCCGCGACGGTCGATCGCGCCGCCATCGCCGCACGGATCGCCGCGAGCGCTGCAGCCGAACGCAGTGCGTTGCTCGCGGCACTCGACGGTCGCCGCGTCGCTGCCGGTCCCGCCGGCGCGCCGAGCCGCGGCCGGCTCGACGTGTTGCCCACGGGGCGCAATCTCACCGCGATCGACCCGCGTGCGATCCCGACCCGGACCGCCGCTGTGGTCGGCGTACGCGCGGCTGACGAGGTGATCCGGCGCTATTTGCAGGATCATGGCGACTACCCGCGCGCGCTCATGCTCGATCTCTGGGCGTCCGCATCGCTGCGCACGGGCGGTGACGATCTGGCCCAGGCCTTGGCTTATCTGGGCGTGCGGCCGCGCTGGGACCTCAACTCCAATCGTGTCACCGGCGTCGACGTACTGCCGTTGGCGATGCTCGACCGCCCGCGCATCGATGCGACGCTGCGGATCTCGGGGCTGTTTCGCGACCTGTTCGAAGCGCAGATCGCGCTGTTCGATCTCGCCGTGCAAAAGGTGGCCGCGCTTGACGAGGACGATGCCGACAATCCGCTGGCCGCGGCACGGCGGCGCGGCGAGAGCCTCGCGCGCGTGTTCGGCGGGGCGCCTGGCAGCTACGGTGCCGTTGCCGCCGACCTTGCGCTCGGAATGGACTGGACGAGCCGGTCGCAGCTCGGCGAGGCGTATCTCGAGAGCGCCGCTTATAGCTTTGGCGGGACGCATGACGGCGCGTCTGCTTCCGACACGTTCCGCGCCCGCGTCCGCAGCGCCGACGCCCTCGTGCATCCGCAGGACGATCGTGAGCGCGACCTGCTCGATGGCGAGGAGGTCGCCGACTTTGCCGGAGGCTTTGCGGCGGCCGCGGCGTCGCTCGGCGCGTCGCCCGCGCTGCTGCATCTCGACACCAGCCGTCCGGAGGCGCCGGCGGCGCGGACATTCGGCGAGGAGATCGCCCGCGTGGTGCGCGGCCGTCTCACCAATCCGCGCTGGATTGCGGGAATGCTCGCGCATGGCTATCGCGGCGTCGCCGAGATCGCGCAGGGCGTCGACGCGCTCTACGCCTTTGCCGCCACCTCTGACGCCGTCGCCGAGCACCTGTTCGATCTGGCGCATGGGGCGCTGCTGCGCGACGAGGCCGTGTTGGACAACATGGTCGCGCGCAATCCGGCGGCGGTCGCCGCGATCGTCTCGCGATTTGAGGATGCGCTACGCCGGCAGCTATGGGTGCCACGCCGGAATGCGGTCGCCGATGAGCTTGCGCATGCCCGCACGCGCCTGACGCAAGCGGAGAGCGCGTCATGACCGCCTCGGTCGAGATCAAGGGCTGGTGCCCGGGCGCGCGGCGTCCGATGCCGAGCGGCGACGGGCTCATCGTTCGCGTCCGGCCGCATGGCGGCGCGTTGCTGGTGTCGGCGCTGCGTGAGCTTGCCGAGGCTGCTCGGCACTACGGCAACGGCCAGATCGACCTCACGCGCCGCGCCAATCTGCAGATTCGCGGCGTATCGCCCGAGACGCTTGTGCCGCTGTGGGAGCTGATGGCATCGCTCGGACTGCTCGATGACAGTGTCGAGCTCGAGGCCATCCGCAACATCGTCGTCAATCCGCTGGCAGGACTCGACCCGGCCGAATGGGTCGACATGCGTCCCGTCGCCGCCGAGTTGGAGACACTGCTGGCCTCGGATCAGGCGCTCCATGCTCTGCCGCCCAAGTTCGGCTTTGCGCTGGATGGCGGCGGCAGGTTGCCGCTGACTGGGCTCGCTGCGGATGTTCGTCTCGTCGCCTGTAGCGGTCCTGAAGCCCGGCGTGTCGCCGTTGGCATCGCCGGTTCTGTTGAGTCCGTGTGGCTGGGAACGACAGCCGATGCCGATGCGGCGTCGACGGCTGTGCGGCTCGCGCGGCTGGTGCTGCAACACAGCCCGACGCGGCGCTCCGCAGATTTGCCGCCGCACGCGCGCGCCGCCGTCGGCGCCGAACTGGGCCTTGATCTCTCCAACGTCATCGCGACGCCATCAGCCGCGAAATCGCAACGACGTTGCGGCATCATTGCCCTGACGGATCAAACCTGCGCCGTCGGTCTCGGCGTGCCATTCGGCCGCATCGATAGTGGCACGCTGGCGCGGCTTGCGGCCATGCTCGCGGCGCACGATGTCGCCGAGGTCCGCCTGTCACCATGGCGCGCGCTGTATGTCTCCGCGGGCGTCGTGACCGCGGAGCAACTGGTGGCGGATGCAGCCCGGCTCGGCCTGGTCGTCGACGATACCGATCCATTGATGCGCATCGACGCCTGCTCGGGCGTCGGCTGCTGTCCGTCGACGGGACTGGCGACGCGACAGGATGCCCGCGTGCTCGCGGATGCGATGGCCCGGACCGGATTCAACGGCACGCTGCACGTCTCCGGCTGCGCCAAGGGCTGCGCACGCTCGGCAGCCGCGGACGTCGTGCTGGTTGGCGAGGGCGAAGGTTATCACATCGTCCGCAACGGCACGGTGAAGAGCGAGCCCTGCGGCATGCTCGATCCCACCGAGATCGACGTCGACGGGCTGTTCGAAACGAAAGAAAGGGCCGATGTCTGAGCTGCGCGACTACATCAAGGACGGCGCGGAGATCTATCGCCGTTCGTTCGCGACCATCCGCGCCGAGGCCGATCTGTCGCGCTTCCACGGACTGGAAGAGAAGATCGCCGTGCGCATCATCCATGCCTGCGGCATGGTCGAGATCACCTCCGACATCGCGATGTCCGAACACTTCGCCGCCGAGGTGCGGGCGGCGCTCGATCGTGGCGCGCCAATCCTGTGCGATGCCAAGATGGTGGCGCAGGGGATCACGCGGGCGCGGCTGCCGGCGAGGAACGAGATCATCTGCACGCTCGATGCTCCCGAGGTGCCGGCGCTCGCCGCGCAGCTCGGCACGACCCGATCCGCGGCGGCGCTGGAGCTGTGGCGGCCGCATCTCGGCGGCGCGCTGGTGGCGATCGGCAACGCGCCGACGTCGTTGTTTCATCTGCTCGACATGCTCGATCAGGGCGCGCCGCGACCGGCCGCGGTGATCGGAACGGCCGTTGGGTTCGTCGGAGCCCGGGAATCCAAGGAGGCGCTCGCGGCCGACGGCCGTGTGCCGTATCTGATCGTGAAGGGTCGGAAGGGCGGCAGCGCCATGGCGGTCGCGGCGGTGAATGCCATCGCGAGTGATGTCGAATGAGCCTGCTGGACACCATCGCGGGCTCGGCAAATCCGGGCACGCTCTACGGCATCGGCGTCGGTCCGGGCGACGTTCGTTATCTGACCTTGCGCGCCGCCGGCCTGGTCCGGTCCGTCGATGTGGTGGCGTTCTTTGCCAAGCGCGGCATGGAAGGCAACGCGCGACGGATCGTAGCGCCGTTGATGGAATCGGGCCGGCACGAGCTGCGGCTCGAATATCCGGTCACGGAGGAATTGCCCGTCGCCGACCTGTCCTATCAGTCCCAGATCGCCGACTTCTACCGACGTGCGTCGGACAGCATCACCGCGCATCTGGCGGCAGGGCGATCGGTCGGTCTGCTGTCCGAAGGTGACCCGTTCTTCTACGGCTCGTTCATGCACATGTGGCGGCGGCTCGAGCACGATCATCCGGTCGAGGTCGTCCCGGGCGTAACCGGCATGTCCGGCTGCTGGACCAAGGCCAATGTTCCTATCACCTGGGGCGACGACGTTCTCTCCGTGCTGCCGGGCACGCTGGGCGAGGACGTCCTGCATGACCGGCTGACGCATTGTGAGGCCGCCGTCATCATGAAGGTAGGGCGCAACCTCACCAAGGTGAAGCGCGCGATCATCAGCGCCGGATTGCTCGATCGCGCGCTCTATGTCGAGCGCGGCACGATGGAGGCGCAGCGTGTCGCGCCCCTGGCCGAGGTGGAACTGGACCGCGGCCCCTATTTCTCGATGATCCTGATCCCCGGACAGGGGCGGCGGCTATGACGGGCACGCTGACCATTGTCGGCGTCGGCCCGGGGCGAGCCGAACTGATCACGCCGGCCGCCTCGGCCGCCATCGCTCGCGCGACCGATCTGATCGGTTATGGACCGTATCTCGACAGAGTGACCACGACGAGTCCGGGCCAGATCCGGCACGCCAGCGACAATCGCGTCGAGCTCGACCGCGCCCGCCACGCACTCGGGCTCGCAAGCGACGGCAAACAGGTCGCGGTGGTGTCGGGCGGTGATCCCGGCGTCTTCGCGATGGCCGCGGCGGTGTTCGAAGCGGTCGAGGCGGGACCGGCGGCCTGGCGCGACCTCGACATCCGTGTCGAGCCTGGTGTCACCGCCATGCTGGCGGCGGCGGCCAAGGTCGGGGCGCCGCTCGGCGGCGACTTCTGTGCGATCTCGCTGTCCGACAATCTCAAGAGCTGGGCGACCATCAGCCGCCGCCTTGAGGCGGCGGCTGCAGCTGATTTCGTCATCGCGCTCTACAATCCGCTGTCCAAGGCGCGACCGCATCAGCTGGGGGAGGCGTTCGCGCTGCTGCGGCAGATCAAGCCGGCTTCGACCGTCGTCGTCATGGTGCGGGCCGCGGGCAGTGGTGAGGTCAGACAGATCATCACCACGTTGGGCGAGGTCGATCCCGACAAGGCGGACATGCGCACGCTCGTGCTGATCGGATCGACGGCCACGCGCCTGATCGCGCGCGGGGGCAAGCCGCCCTTCGTCTATACGCTGCGTCGTGAAGTCGAGGGCGGCGCATGAGCGAGCTGCGCCTCCAGCCACAGCAACGTGGCCCGCGCGCCGTCCAACGCGACGCCATGCGGCTTGTCGGGACGGGCGATCATCACCACCGGAATCGCGAGCCGTCGCGCGGCTGCGATCTTCGGATAGGTCGCGGCTCCGCCAGAGTTCTTCGACACGACGAAGGCGATGCGTTCCTGCGTCAGGAAGGCGTGCTCTTTGGCCTCGTCGAACGGCCCGCGATCCCTGACGAAGCGAATGTCGGGCGGCAGCGCGATGTCGCCGGGCGGGTCGATGGTTCGCGCGACGTAGTGATGCTGTGGCGCTGCGCCGAACGCTGCGAGCTCCAGGCGACCAAGGCTGAGGAACACACGCGCCGGATCCGCTCCGAGCGCCGAAGCCGCGTCGTCGGCACTGTCGACCTCGATCCAGCGATCGCCGGCCTGGCGTTGCCATGCCGCGCGCCGGATCGACGCCAGCGGCACCGACAGCGCATGACAGGCCGCAACGGCATGTCGCGAGATCTGGCCGGCATACGGATGGGTGGCGTCGACCACGGCATCAATCACATGATCCCGCAGCCATGCTTTCAGTCCGGCGATGCCGCCGAAGCCGCCGATGCGCGTCGGCAGCGGCTGCGGTTTGGGCGAAGCGGTGCGGCCGGCGAGCGAGAGCGTCGCCGCGAACCGATCGTCGCCGGCGAGCAGCCGCGCCAGCTCCGAAGCCTCGGTCGTCCCGCCGAGAATGAGGATACGCATGCGGGGAAGCGTCCATGGTGAACCCGGCCGCAACTTGCAACGCGCAGCGCTGGCTGTCCATCGTCGGGATCGGCGAGGACGGCGTCGACGGCCTCTCGACGCCTGCGCGACGTCTCATTGCGCAGGCGGCCCTCGTTATCGGCGGCGCCCGTCATCTCGAGCTTGCAGCGCCGTTGATCGCAGGGGAACGACTGGCGTGGCCCAGCCCGCTGAAGCTCGCGTTCGATCAGGTCGCGGCGCGACGGGGAGAGCCCGTCGTCGTTCTCGCAAGCGGCGATCCTTTCAACTACGGCATCGGCAAGCAGCTCATGCAGCGTTTCGCGTCCGCCGAGATGCTATGCGTCCCGCAGCCCTCGGCCTTCAGCCTCGCGGCGGCGCGGCTCGGCTGGCCGCTGCAGGACGTGGCGCAGGTGACGTTGCACGGCCGCGCGCTCGAAGGGATCATCCGCCATCTTGCGCCGGGGGCGCGCATTCTGGCGCTGGCCTGGGATGGATCCACCGCCCCAAGGCTCGCCGCGCTGCTGACCTCACGCCGCATGGGACGCTCGCGCCTGACGGTGCTGGAAGCGATCGGCGGCGCGCACGAACGGGTGCGCAGCGCGCCGGCCGATGCGTTCGATCTTTCCGATATTCATCCGTTGACCACGATCGCGATCGAGGTTGACGCCGAGGTTGATGCGCCCGTGATCCCGCTGACGGCCGGTCTTGCCGATGACCTATTCGAGCATGACGGCCAGTTGACCAAGCGCGAGGTCCGCGCCGTGACGGTGTCGGCCCTGGCGCCACGTCCGGGCGAACTGCTGTGGGACGTCGGGCTGGGGTCGGGCTCGGTGGCAATCGAGTGGCTGCTGCGTCACGGCTCGTTGCGCGCGTTCGGGATCGAGGCGCGGCAGGACCGGGCCGACCGGGCGATGCGCAACGCGCTGGCGCTCGGCGCTCCCGAGCTGAAGCTGGTGATGGGGCGCGCGCCGGCGGTGTTGGCGGATCTTGAGATGCCGGATGCGGTCTTCATCGGCGGCGGCATTTCGGAAGCGGGGGTGTTCGAAGCCGTCTGGTCGCGGCTGAAACCCGGCGGCCGCCTCGTCGCCAACGTGGTGTCGCTAGAAGGCGAGACGCGGCTGAGCGCGTTGTTCGGCCAGCATGGCGGTGAACTGGTCCGCATCGCCGTTTCGCGCATCGAGCCGGTTGGCCGCATGCATGGCTGGCGTCAGGCCATGCCGATCACGCAGTGGCGGGTGACGAAGCCATGATCGCGCTCGGGATTGGCTGCCGCCGTGCCGCCAGCGTCGCAGACATCGAGGCGGTGATTGCACATGCGCTCTCGCTTGCGCGCCTCGCACCCGCGGACGTGGCGGTGCTCGCCACTGCGGCCGACAAGGTCAGCGAGCCTGGCGTGATCTGCGCCGCGCAGCGGCTTGGCCGTCCGCTGCTCGGAATTGCCTCTGCAGCGATGACGGCTGTCGCCGATCGCGCGATCACGCGAAGCGATCGCGTCAGGCGCTTGAAGGGTGTACCTTCCGTGGCCGAGACGGCCGCGCTGGCTGCCGCCGGCGCGAATGCCCGGCTGATCCTCGCGCGCGTCGCAAACGCCGCGGCGACCTGCGCGCTGGCGGAGGGCGAGGCTGTCACCGATGCGGAGCCTGCGCCATGACGGTGCACTTCATCGGCGCCGGTCCCGGTGCCGCCGACCTGATCACCTTGCGTGGTCGCGACCTGATCGCGCGCTGCCCGGTGTGTCTCTATGCGGGCTCGCTGGTTCCTCAGGCGCTGCTCGATCATTGTCCGCCCGGTGCGCGTATCGTTGATACGGCACCGATGTCGCTCGACGAGATCGTGGCCGAGATCGAGCGTGCCACGCTCGCGGGCGAAGATGTGGCGCGGCTGCATTCCGGCGATCTCTCGATCTGGAGCGCGCTCGGCGAACAGCTGCGGCGCCTCGACGCGTTGAGGATACCCTACACGATCACACCCGGCGTGCCTTCGTTCGCGGCGGCGGCGGCCGCGCTCGGTCGCGAGCTGACCTTACCGGGACTCGCACAATCGGTGGTGCTCACGCGGACCTCCGGCCGCGCTTCGGCCATGCCCGAGACGGAACAGCTCTCGCTGTTCGCGCAGTCGCGCGCCACGCTCGCCATCCATCTCTCCATCCATGTTCTCGACAAAGTCGTCGAGGAGCTGCGGCCGCACTACGGCGACGACTGTCCGGTGGCGATCGTCTATCGCGCGAGCTGGCCGGATCAGCTGATCCTGACCGGCACGCTGGCGACGATCGTTGGGCAGATCACGACTTCCGCCGTGGAGCGGACCGCGCTGATCCTGGTGGGCCGCGCGCTCGCAGCTGAGGATTTTCGCGATAGCGCGCTGTACGATGCCGATTATCAGCGACGCTTCCGCGGGAGGGGCGAATGAGCCGGCCCGTAACTCTGTCCGACCAGCCGGCCATCGCGGTCGAACACAGCGACATCGAGCGCAACGTCGTTGTCGCCCAGCGCACGCCGCGCCGTCTGCCAGGCGGCGTGCGCGACGACCTCGCCGGCCGGAAATCCGAGCCGCTCGGCCTCCTGAAGCACCTGCAACGCGGTGTTGGCGGTGCGTGCGGTCGTGACCAACGCGTCCGGCGCGCCGGCATCATGCAACGTCTTCGCGAGCCAGCCGAGATCGACTTCGCCGGCGCGCGAATGCAGGTCGAGCAGGCCCTGGCCGAGCTTGGTCATCTTGGCGAAGCCGCCGGCCACGGTGATGCGGGCCACCGGATGCCGGCGCAGATATTTCAGCATGCCGCCGGCGAAATCGCCCATGTCGATCAGCGCCGTCTCCGGCAGGCCGTGGAGCTGCTGCACGGCCTTCTCCGATGTGCTTCCCGTCGCGCCGGCGATGTGCGGCAGGCCGGCGGCGCGCGCGACGTCGATGCCGCGATAAATGGAGTGGATCCAGGCGGCGCAGCTGAACGGCACGACGATTCCCGTGGTGCCGAGGATCGACAGGCCGCCAACGATGCCGAGGCGCGGGTTCAGCGTCTTCCGGGCGAGCTCCTCGCCGCCAGGAATGGAGATCTCGATGATGACGTCGCGCGCCGCGCCGAGCGCTGCAGCGGCCTCATTGATCGCCGCCGCGATCATCTCGCGCGGCACCGGATTGATCGCAGGTTCTCCCGGCGGCAGCGGCAATCCTGGTCGCGTCACTGTGCCGACGCCGGGGCCGGCGCGGAACGTCACGCCGGAATTGTCTGCACCGCGCCGCAAAGTCGCTTTGACCAGCGCACCGTGCGTGACGTCAGGATCGTCGCCGGCGTCCTTGATGACGCCGGCGGTTGCCTTCGCGCCGTCGGCCTCGTGCATCGCGACCGCAAAGCCGACACGACGTCCGCCCGGCAGGGCGATCTCGACCATGGCAGGACAGTTGCCCGTGATCAGCAGCTCGTAGGCGGCGCGCGCCGCGGCCGTGGCGCAGCTGCCGGTCGTCCAGCCACGCTTCAGCGGTCGGTTCGGCGGATCCGCGGTTTCCATCATGTCCGTTCGCATAGCACATTTTGCCATGCCTCGGCGGCGTTGCGGCCATGACCATGGTGACACCCAGCGGGATCATCATCGCCGCGCCGCGTTCGGGCGCCGGCAAGACGACGGTGACGCTCGGACTGCTGCGTGCCCTCAGCCGGCGCGGCACGCGCGTGCAACCCTTCAAATGTGGCCCCGACTATATCGATCTCGCCTTTCACACGGTTGCGGCAGGACGGACGAGCTACAATCTCGACAGCTGGGCGATGTCGGCGCCGCAACTGCTGGGGCTTGTCCGCGACGTTGCCGCCGACGCCGATATCGCCATCGTCGAGGGCGTCATGGGCCTGTTCGATGGCGCGTCGCATCCCGGACGCGCGGGCAGCGGCTCGGCCGCGGGTCTCGCAGCCCTGACCGGCTGGCCGGTGGTGCTCGTTCTCGATGTGAGTGGGCAGACCGAGACGGCCGCTGCCGTCGCGCTCGGCTGCGCGCGTTTTCGCGACGATGTTCACGTGGCCGGCGTGATCCTCAATCGGGTCGCGAGCGAGCGGCATAGGGCGCTCATCGAGCCGGCGTTCGCGACCATCGGAATCAGGCTGCTCGGCGCGCTGGCGCGGGACGCGCAATTGACATTTCCCGAACGTCATCTCGGACTGGTCCAGGCCCAGGAGATCACGGCCCTCGAAGCCCATCTCGAGCGTCTCGCGGCAAGCGTCTCCGGAGCCGTCGATCTCGAGGCGCTGCTGGGTCTCGCGAATCCGATCCGCTCTACCGATCTCGCTGCGCAGACATCTGGCCCTGGCATCAAACCGCCCGGACAGCGCATTGCGCTCGCCGCAGATGCGGCCTTCTCGTTCAGTTATCCGCATCTCCTGCGGCACTGGCGCGCTCAGGGCGCGGAGGCCATCCCGTTTTCGCCGTTGAACGACGAGGCTCCAGATCCCGCAGCCGACGCGGTGTGGCTGCCAGGCGGCTATCCCGAATTGCATGCGGGACGGTTGGCCTCGGCGCGGTCGTTCCTCGATGCGCTGCGCGCGATGGCCTTGCGCGGCGTGCCGATCCACGGCGAGTGCGGTGGCTACATGACACTGGGGGCGGGACTCGAAGATGCCCACGGTGTCCGGCATGCGATGGCGGGGCTGCTGTCGCTGGAAACCTCGTTCGCACGACGCCGCTTGCATCTCGGCTACCGTCAAGCGACCCTATTGGCCGATTGCAGCCTCGGCCGAAGGGGCGCCGTCGTTCACGGTCACGAATTCCACTATGCGACCATCCTGAGCGAGGCCGACGATCCGCTGATCGCGTGCCGCGATGCGTCGGGCTGCGCCATCGCCGAGCGCGGCGCCCGGCGCGGGTCGGTGACGGGATCGTTCCTCCACGTCCTGAGCGGCGAGGGCGCATGAGCGAGCAAGGCCGGCGTCCTCCGCAGTTCGACGCGACATTCCGGCAGCGCTTTGCCGAGCTGGTGCGCTGGCGTCGCGACGTCCGCCGTTTCCGCGCCGATCCGGTCTCCCCAGAGCTGATCGAACAGTTGCTCGCGCTCGCGTCCCATGCGCCTTCGGTCGGCTTCTGCCAGCCTTGGCGATTCGTGCTCGTCGAGAGCCCCGAACGTCGCGCGACGGTCATCGAGAACTTCGAGTGCGCGAACCAGGCCGCGCTCGCCGGTTATGATGGAGAGCGACGCGCGCTCTATGCGAGCCTCAAACTGGAAGGCTTGACGCAGGCGCCGATCCATCTCGCCGTCTGTGCCGACGAGGGCGCTGCCACCGGTCATCGGCTCGGCCGCGCCACGATGCCGGAAACGCTCCGCTACTCGGTGGTGGCGGCGATCCAGACGTTCTGGCTGGCGGCGCGCGCCGAAGGTCTCGGCGTCGGCTGGGTGTCGATCCTGGATCCAGCGGCTGTCTGTCGCGAACTCGCGTTGCCGTCCGACTGGAGCCTGATTGCGTATCTCTGCGTCGGCTGGCCGCAGGAGGAACATGACGATCCCGAGCTGGAACGTCACGGTTGGGAAACGCGGCTCGACCAGACAGTGATCAAGCCGCTCAAGCGCTAGGTCACGATGCGAGCGCCAACGCCGGTGCGTCAACCGTCCTTGGCTCGCCAACAGCGCCCGCGGCGCTCATGAGCTGAAACCGTGTGCCGTGCAGGTTGATGGTCAGTGGAATGCCGCGGAAGTCGTCGTGAAAGGCGCGGATGCGGCGCGCCATTTCGGCCGGATCGATGTCGGCGGACATGTCGCACTTGGCGGCGTACATCTGTCTGGTGCTCTTCGCTCCGCTCCAACCGACGCCGAGCGCCGGCAGCGGGCCGGCGTCGCAGGCGAGTTCGCGCGACATGCGCCAGAACAAATAGGCGAGCCGCACGAACGTCATCTGTTCCAAACCACGGACATCCACGCCGCGCGGGATGTCGAACGTCTCGACACCGACGATCGGGCCGCAGTCGACACGGGTCTCCATCACATGGGCCGTTGCGCCGAAGCGCGTCGCACCGTCGTACATCGCGAAATGAGCCGGCGCCCAGCCCGGATAATCCGGCGGGGCCGGATGAAAATTGTAGGCGCCGTGGCCGAGCGCCTGAAGGATGTCGGCAGGCACGATGACGCCGGTCGTGAAGGCAAGCAGGCGGGATCTGCCGAGCACATCGCGTTCGATGGCTTCGATGTCCTGCAGGCTGACCGCGAAACGGAATGCGAGGGCAGGGTTGTGCGCCCGTAGCAGCTCCGACAGCGCAAGTTGCTGGTCGCGGCTGCCGGTGAGAAGAATGATGGTGTCGAACATGATTTGTCCTGGTTGGCGTCAGCGGCGATGGGCGTTGAAGGTGGTGGGCCGGTGCGCAGCTCCCGAGGTGGCCGTCGCGGCGAACAAATTGGCCGGCAGCTCCTGACCGGGGATGATCTCGAGCACCATGTTGTCGGCCAGCAAAGCGGCCTCCCGCGCGATGCGAACCTCCGGCTGCCACGAGCACAGTGAGAGCTCGAGGCGGCCAAAGCCGCCGCAATCAGCGACGAAGGCGCTGGTCAGCTTCTCGATGCTGTCAGCGGCGGCGCGTGCGCTGCTGCTTCCGACGTCGCGCAGGATGACCGTGACACCTCTGCCGGATTTTACTTTCGAGCGCACCACGAGTAGCGACTCCAACGCGCCGACGCGCCCGGCCCGCCGGGGCGACCGCGCCACCTCGGCAAAGTCCGGGTCGGGACCAAGATCAGCCTTTGTCGGCTTCAGATTGTGGACGATCGTCGCGTTGCGGACTCCGGCTTCCCCTGCGACGGCATGGTAGCTGCGGGGAAGCCAGACCGTGTCGAGCGCGATCTGGGAGCTCACCGCACTCCAGGCCTGATCGATCTGATAGCCGTCCCAGATATCGGGATATGAAGAGGCGATCTCACGCCAGGTCGTCAGCATTGTCCCGGCCGCCTTGGACCGGCCGAAATAGAGGGTGCGCGGCGACATCTCCCAGCCGTTCCACTTATGCACGGCAAAGTCGCAGCCTGCCAGATGAGGAAGGTCCGGAGGTGCTTGGAACATCACGTCGGCCTCGACGTACAACAGCGGTTCGCGATTCCGCTGCCACATCCGCGCGATGAAGTCGGCCTTGTCCGCAGCGCTCAGGCGTTCGCCGGGGCGGCGATCGATCGCCTCGACGTCGAATGGGAGCCCGAGCCGCTGCAACGAGCGTCTGAGATGATAGACGTGCAAGTCGCCGACCGTCGTTGGATGGCAGGACACGACACGCACCGCAGTTGCCGGTGCTGCGTCCGGCGCAGGCCAGTCGCGGCCGCCCCACCATAATTCGTGCGGGCCGTCGGCTGAGGTGCCGACGGTGCCGAACTCGGTCAACTTGGATTTCAGGAAATCGAACGCGGGGTTTTCGCCGAAGGGGATCACCACGGCGTCATGCGAGGTCAGCGCGCCGTACAGCAGCTCCGCCCCGGCGCCCGTTGGCGGGTCGATCAGGACGATAGTGCGGCCACGGCCAGGCGGTGGAAGGTCATCGCAGTGAACCACCGGCCCGAATGTTCGCGACAGCCATTGCAGACGATGACCTTGCCGCTGACCGAGCCTGACGCCGTGAGCGCGCAGGCTTTGCACCGGGTCGTGGTCGTTGGTCTTCAGATCTTGTCGCGTCATGCCGGGCCCTCCCGCACAATAGAACGGACCACGTCGGCCAATCAGGCGCGTCGATCGCGCATGCGCTTGCGTCGGTGTCTTGCGATGATGCGAGTAAGACCGGGCTTTCGACACGGAAAACGCGAACTTCGTTTCGCAATGTTGCCGGGCGCGCTGCTCGAGGCCGCAACAGATGACAAACACCGTGGCTGCGCGAGCAGAAGTATTCGCAATCACTTCGGTCTGATGCGCCTTATCAAGGCCGAAGCGGACGATTGGTCTCGCAAACGAAGTCGCAGTGCGGATCACGAGTTTCACACCGGATATATCGAGTGCGGTGAGGCTCTGGAGCCTCGATGCAGATCGAAACATTCAGCAACATTCGTTGACGCTATAGACATGATGGCCATCTACGCGCGCGTCGGCGGCGCGCGACGCAGCGCGTCGATCGCTTCATCTATCGTGCTATCAGCAACTCGTACGAACGCGATGGATCAGGCGCGCAATGTCGCAAAAATCGTCACGCGATTCAAAAATCGCGTCCGCGGCAACTGACAGAGTCGAAAAATGCGATAATTTCGTCGAGGTGATTCGGAAAAAATTGCCGGGCGAGATGATCGTTTCGCAACAATTCCGAACCTTGCTCAACCGCGGACTTTGTGTGCGCGGTATGCATCCACGGATGCTGTTAGTAAGCGTTGCAGCTCGCGTTTTCTGCTGAATTCGTCTTCTGGAATGAATCCCCCGCCATGCCGAACATCGGCCTCTCTTTCTCAACGATCGTCGGGCGCTCGATCCGCGTGCGGCAGAATTTGCCTGTCCCTAGGCAAAACATTCCATCTAACTACCTGAAAAATCACAAAAAATCTTCGCCTGCTTCTTTCGGTCGCCGCGTTCAACGATCGGAAGCCGTCTGCGAATGCCGCATTCGGCATTGCGGGTTGGAGATTCGGAAATGAGCTACGCGCTGGACGTCTGGGCCCCGGCCGATGGCATATCTTCGAAAGAGCCGGGGTCCCCGGACGTCGCGGCGCTGTCGTCGAGCGAGTCGGCCAGCACGGTTCCCGACTCCGCGCCGCCAGGCGAGGCCGCGGTCTTCGACGAGGACAAGGACCTGCTCGACCGGCTCGCCACCGGAGAGGAGCTCGCATTTCGTCTTCTCGTCGAGCGCCACATCGATCGCGCCTATGCGATTGCGTTGCGCATCGTCGGCAATGCCGCCGACGCCGAGGACGTCGTGCAGGACACGATGTTGAAGGTCTGGACTCACCGGGGGCGGTGGCAGCACGGTCGCGCCAAATTCTCGACCTGGCTCTATCGCGTCGTCAGCAATCGCTGCATCGACATCCGCCGCAAGCCGCGGACCGAGAATGTCGACGTGGTACCAGAGGTTGCGGACGGCAAGCCGGATGCAGTGAGCGTCATCGAGCGTGCGGAGCTCAGCGTCCTCCTGGAGGGGGCGATGCAGCGGCTTCCGGAGCAGCAACGGATCGCCGTGATCCTGTCGTATCACGAGAACATGAGCAACGGCGAGATCGCCGAGGTGATGGACACGACAGTGGCCGCCGTGGAGTCCCTGTTGAAGCGGGGACGCCAGCAACTGCGCGACATGCTGCGGCGTCACGAGCGCGACATTCGCGGCGCCTTCACGGATTGCTAACCATAAAATTCTCGGCGCAGGAGAAATCCCGCCTGAATCCCGCAGGCGCTTCCGTTTGATCGGTCAGACGGGGCCGATCCGCACCGTCAGTCCTTCCACGATGCGGCGTGCTTTGCCGATCACTCAGGAGTCCTCACCGTGCCCGCAATTTCCACCAACATCGCCGCCAACTCCGCCGTCCGTTACCTGAACATCAACTCCAACCAGGAGACGAGCTCGCTCGCCAAGCTGTCGAGCGGTTCGCGCATCACGTCAGCCTCGGACGACGCGGCCGGTCTCGCCATTTCGACGCGCATCTCTTCGGACATCACCACGCTGCAGCAGGCCGCGACCAACGCAGCGCAGGCGACGTCGATCCTGCAGACCGCGGATGGCGGCGCGTCCAACATCAGCGACATCCTGGCGCGCATGAAGTCGCTGGCCTCAGAGTCCGCATCGGGCACCACGGTCGGAACCAGCCGCACTTACATCCAGTCGGAATTCTCGCAGCTGATCAGCGAAATTTCGTCGATCGCGACCGGAACGCGCTATAGCGGCCAGAGCCTGCTCGACGGGACCAGCACCTTCTCGTCGGGCGTCTCGGTCCTGGTCGGCTCGTCCGCGTCCGACACCATCAACATCACGCTGTCGGATCTCACCGCGAGCACGCTCGGCGTCTCGTCGCTCGACGTCAGCACCCAGACCGGCGCGACCGCAGCCTTGACCGCTCTCGACACCGCGATCGACACCGTGTCGAAGGCCCGCGCCGACATCGGCGCGCAGGAATCGCGCTTCAACTTTTCGGCGGACTCGATCTCCACGCAGACGCAGAACCTGCAATCGGCCAACTCTGCGATCAAGGACGTCGACATCGCGTCGGAGCAGGCGAAACTGTCGTCGGCGCAGGTGAAGACCCAGGCCGCGGTGTCGGCGGAAGCTGCCGCCAACCAGATCCCGCAGTACCTCCTGAAGCTGCTGGGCTGAGTTGCGATCTGCCGGGCCGGCGCCACGCCGGTCCGGCCCTTCCCTCGGAGGACGACGATAGATGACGGTGAGCAGCGCAACCTCGAGCACGAGCGGCACGACGTCGTCTTCTTCCTCATCATCGACGAGTTCGAGCAGCTCGCTCACGACGTCGGGAACGAGCACGACGAGCACGATCGACTGGACTGCGCTGATCGAATCCGCGGTCAATGCCAAGCTCACCCAGGCGACCCAGATCTCGACCAAGATCACGGCCAATGAGGTCAAGATCACGGCCTACCAGACGCTGCAGACTGCGCTGAAGACGCTGTCTTCGGGATTGTCGTCACTGGCGACGTCGATGGTGAACTCGCTTGCGACGAACGCCTTCGCCACGCGGGCCGCCACCATCAGCGCGACCGGCGACGTCAGCGCCTCATCGGCTCTGTCGATGTCGGTGAGCAACGGTGCTGCGACCGGCAGCCACACGCTGACGATCGGCCAGATCGCCACCGCACATAAGGTGACGGGCACGGCGCAGTCGAGCCAGACCGCGGCACTCGGCTATTCCGGCACGTTCTCGCTCGGCCTATCCGGCGGCAGCACGGCCGACATCACCATCACCAGCGGCATGTCGCTGCAGGATGTCGTCGACGCGATCAATGCCCAGACCTCTACGACCAATGTCGAGGCGTCGATCGTCCAGGTATCGAGCGGGTCGTATCAGCTGGTGCTGACGGGAACCCAGGATTCCGCTGACATCACCTATGCCAGCTCGTCCGGCGACGACGTGCTCAACAAGCTTGGCGTGACCGACAGCTCGGGTGCCTTCACGACCGTGCTGCAGACGGCGCAGGAGGCGGAATTCACGCTCGATGGGATCAGCCTGACGCGCAACACCAACGACATCACCGACGTTCTCAGCGGCGTCACCTTCGATCTGCTGCAGGCGACTCCGTCCGGAACGACGCTGACCGTCACCATCGGGACGGACACGAGCCAGATCTCGTCGGCATTGCAGACATTCGTCACCGACTACAACGCATTCCGCGATGCCGTGATCGCGCAGCAGACCACCAATTCAGACGGGACGGCGTCCTCGAGCTCCGTCCTGTTCGGCGACGGCACCATGCGCGACATCATGAACTCGCTCCAGGCCGTGCTCGGAACCTCGGTCGGCGGGCTGACGATGGCCGACCTTGGCCTGTCGTTCAACGAGAAGAACGAGCTCGAGCTCGATACCGGCACGTTGTCGACGATCCTCAGCACCAATCTGAGCGGCGTGACGACGTTGTTGTCGGCGCAGACCACGACCTCGTCGAGCCAGCTCAGCGTGGTCAATACCGGATCGTCGCCGCAGTCGTTCACCCTGGATCTGACTGTGGACTCGTCGGGGACGCTCACGACCGCGTCGGTCGGCGGCGACAGCTCGCTGTTCACGGTCAGCGGCAACACGATCGTGGGCAATTCCGGGACGATCTATGCCGGGATGGCCTTCACCTACACCGGCTCGACGTCGCAATCGGTCACCGTGACCTCCACACAGGGGCTTGCAACCCAGATCTACCAGATCGCCAAGACCGCATCGTCCAGCACGGGATCGCTGCAGACGCTGATCGACAATCTGACCTCGCAGGACGAGACGATGCAGGCCAAGGTCGATGACATCAAGAGCTCGGCCGCCACGTTCCAGACTCAGCTCACGGCGCAATACGCCAAATATCAGGCCGCCATCGAGAGCGCCAACAACACGCTCACTTATCTAAAAGCCCTTCTCAACGCGAGTTCGAGTAACTGATGACCCAAAATTCGATGGCGCAATTCGCAAGTCAGGCCTATCGCGGTGCTGCGGTGGCCGTTCCGCCGCTCCGGGCCGTCATCATGCTGCTCAACGGAGCGATGCTGAGCTTGCAGAAGTCGCTGCAGGCGCAGGAGGCCCGCCGCTTCGAGGAGGGGCACATCCATGTGACCCGGGCGACCGCCATCCTGCGCGGATTGAGCCTTCACCTTGATCCAACGCGCGGCGGGCCGGTCGCCGACCAGCTGTTCGGAACCTACAACGCCCTGATCGTGGCCGCGCTGCGGGCCTACGGTCGACCTCACATGCGCGAGAATTTCCAGCGGATCACTCAAAGTTTGCTGGAGCTGCGGGAGGCGTGGGAGGCGGTCGATGCGGCAGCCCGGGGAAAGCGAGCAGCCGGTGATTCGGCCAACCGTCGGTAGCTCTGTCCGAATCAGGCACCTGCCGCACTGCGGAAATCTTGGGAAACCGATCAGAAACGGGCTGCATTGTCTCCCGTTTCGGTATCCAGTGCGGCGTCGCGTGCAGACGGCTCCCGAAAAATACGGAGTTTCCCGCGTCCGGTTGCGGTCGATCGTCACAATTGCCGATATCAATTTCGTTCGCGGGCTGAATGCTTTATGACCAAGCCGGAAGCGCTGGATTGGGCGGACGATGGACGTCAGGGAATTCGAGGATCTGATCGGTAGGCTGGGTGAGGACATCTCGCGCTGGCCAGCCGAGCAGCGTCAATCGGCTGCTGATCTGCTTGCATCCTCTCCCGAGGCCGATCGATTGCTGTCCGAGGCACGTCTTGTTCGTGAGGCGCTGTCGTCGCCGCCGGTTCGTGCACCCGCGGGCTTGACGTCGCGTATCCTTGCTGCGGCCAACCGCCTGACCCAAGAGGAAGCGTCAACCGCCCCGGCTGACGCCCACCAGCCCGGCTGAGCTCCGCCAGGGCCGAGCTTGGGCGACTGCGCTTCGGCCGGTTGGGCCGTGGGCGCCGGAACCGCAACACCATCACCCTCAATTTGTCGAGCTCGCTTGCGCATGAATCGGGGGCGCCCGAGTGCGACGACGCGAGCCGTGGCGCGGGAGATGACGCGACGGGTGCAGCCGATCTGACCTGGTCGCGCCGTCCATACTCTCTGCTGGTCTCGTCCTGCCCACCGGCCGAGTGCGCCGCGAGGCCGCGCTGCCGATGCAGAGCGGGGCCCCGCACCAGGCGATTTTTGCCGCCCCTGCGCAACCGCGCGCCGGCAAATTCTGCCGTCGGATCAACTAATTCGACCGACTAATTGTGCGCCTGGATTCGGCGCTCCGGCCGTTTGATCAGCAAACGCCTTCGCGACCGTGTGGTCGTGCTGTGTCCCGCCGCCGTTCGCGGCGCGAGCCGGAGTTCCGTCATGACTGTTTCCGCCGCGAGTTCGTCGACCGCGACCACCTCATCGACCTCATCATCCAGCGACGCATCGCGTACGACACTCAGTTCGACCGACTTTCTTCAGCTCCTGGTGAGCGAACTGCAGAACCAGGATCCGCTCAACGCGACCAGCGTGACCGACTTCATCAACCAGATGACGTCCTACGCCAACTACACCTCGCAGCAGTCGCTCAACAGCAGCATGACCTCGCTGGCTGGCTCGTTCTCGAGCCTGGTGACGCTTAATTCAGTGAACTACATCGGTCACACCGTCGAGGCCAAGAGTGACACTGCCGTTCTCTCGAATGGCTCGGCGACGTTCGGCTATTCCCTCTCGTCGGCGGCATCGAACGTTTCGATATCGATCAAGGATTCCTCCGGAAGCACGGTCTGGACCGGCACAGGGACCGGCAACAAGGGCGCCAATTCGATCACCTGGGACGGCACCGATTCCAGCGGCAATCAGCTCAGCGACGGCGGCCAGTACACGATCTCCGTGACGGCGACGGACTCCGCGGGCACCTCGGTTCTCAACTACACGACGATCACCGGGACCGTAACCGGCATCGACACCTCGACCAGCACGCCGTCGCTCACCGTCGGCGGCGTTCCGGTCAGCGCCAGCAACATTATCGGCGTCACCTCCTGACGGCATTACCCGGAGTACAATCATGAGTCTTTCTGGAGCCCTGTCATCGGCGATCTCGGCGCTCAACGCGCAGAGTTCATCGCTCGCCATGATCAGCGACAATATCTCCAACGCCGATACGACCGGATACAAGACCACGTCCGGCCTGTTCGAGCAGCTGGTGACGGCATCGAGCAGCTCGAAAGCCTATTCCTCGGGTGGCGTCTCGGTCTCCGGCCGTGCCAATATCACGCAGCAGGGGCTGCTGGCCGCCACCACCAACGCGACCGATGTCGCAATCCAGGGCTCGGGTTTCTTCGTCGCGACCAACTCGACTTCGGCCGGAGGCGAGACCTTCTACACCCGCAACGGCGCGTTCACCACCGACAATGCCGGCTACCTCGAGAACAACGGCTATTATCTCGAAGGCTGGCGCACCGATGCGAGCGGCAACGTGGTCGGCAATGGGCTCGAATCGATCAACACCAAGGTTGCGCTGACGAATGGTGGAGCGACCACCAAGACGTCGCTCGCCGCCAACCTGCCGGCCGATGCCGCGAGCGGCGATACCTTCAGCAGCTCGATGACGGTGTACGATTCGCTGGGGCAATCGCACACGCTCAACGTCACCTGGACCAAGGGGGCGACGGCGAACGAATGGACCGCCGATTTCGCGCCGGCCACGGCGTCGGACGGCACCGTGACGAGCGGCACCTATACAATCGATTTCAACTCAGATGGCTCGCTGAGCACGGTCTCTTCGACCAATCTCGGCATCACCTGGAATAACGGCGCGGCGGCCAGCTCGATCGCGCTCAGCTTCGGCACGACGGGCGGCGGCACCGATGGTCTGACCCAGCTGTCATCCGGCAGCACGACGCCGAGCGTCTCCAATTTCAGTGCCAATTCCGATGGCATCTCTTTCGGTACGCTGAGCAGCATTTCGGTCGGCAAGAACGGCCTCGTCGAGGCGACGTATTCCAACGGCCAGACGGTTCCGATCTACAAGATCGCGGTGGCGACCTTCGCCGATCCCAATGGCCTCGTGGCGCATAGCAGCGGCATGTACACGTCGACGGCGACGTCGGGCAATGCGACCCTGCAGGCATCCGGCGAGAATGGTGCAGGAACCATCTACGGCAGTGAGCTGGAGTCGAGTACGACCGACACCACGGGCCAGTTCAGCAATATGATCTCGGCTCAGCAGGCCTATTCGGCGGCATCGCAGGTGATCTCGGCGGTCAACAAGATGTACGACACCCTGATCTCGTCGATGAGGTAGATCATGGCCGACCTGAAGAGGGAGCGGCTCGGCGAGGGCGAGGCTCTGCTGAAGAAGCTGCGGCGGCTGAGACTGCGCGCCGCGACCGTCGGCAAGGACGACCGCGCGCAACTGTTGACCTTGATTGACGATATCGAAACGGTCCGACGAAAGCTTCTGCGTGAATGCGCGCTGCTCGACGAAGAGCTCAAGGTCGCCACCGTGAGGGTGACGGCGCTGAATACCTACGCCCGTGTCGCGCAGATCAGCCGCCGACCGCAGCGTGAACAGTAGGATGGGAGCGACAGGATGAAACACGCAGTTCAGGCCGATCAGCGGCCGGCCAGCGAAGATGAAGTGCGGACCTTGATCGCGCTGATTGACGAGCTCATCGCGGTGGTGTCGGAGGAGAATGCGGAGCTTGCCAAAGGGCTCCCGGCCTCGCGCTCCAAGCAGCTTGACGACAAGAATCGGCTCGCCGGGCTGTTTGAGCAGCGGGTTGCCGAATGCGCCAGGCGAACGGCGAGTCTCGACGTCCGCGACCGCGTCCTGCGCGAACAGCTCATGGAGCACATCTTTAACCTGCGTGGCGCGATGGACGAGAACCTCGTTCGGCTGCGGGCTGCGATCGAAGCCAGCAATCGTCGCATCGAGGCAGTCATGCAGGCGATCCGCGAGCAGATCGCGAATGCGTCGCCCTATGGCGCAGGCGGGCGACGCACCGCGCGTGCGACGTCCTGTGGAACCAATGTCAGGGCATGATGGCCGCCCAGCAGCGGGAGTAGAGTGATGTCGCTCGACATAGCACGGCTGGTCGCGTTCAGCGGCATCTCGGCCACGGAGCTGCAGATCAGCGTGGCGTCGTCGAACATCTCGAACGCCGACACGAAGGGGTATACGCAGAAGACGGCCAACCAGGTCACGAATGTGACCGGGGGAGTTGGGACCGGTGTTTCGATTACCGGCATTTCGAGCAATGTCGACAAGCTGCTGCTGAAATCCCTGATCGGAGCCAATTCCGAGCTCGGCGCGGCCGACACCACCAACAACTACCTGACGCAACTGCAGCAGCTGTTCGGCAGCGCGTCCACATCCGGCACTTCGACGACGGGAACGTCGCTGGCAAACTCTCTTGCATCGCTGGCGTCCGCCTTGTCGTCGCTGGCAAGCTCGCCCAGCAGTGTTTCGCTGCAATCGGCCGTCGTCAGCGCTCTGGACGATTTCGCCAGCCAGCTGCGCAGCACCTCTGGTGGCGTGCAGACGTTGCGCGCCAACGCCGACAAGGACATCGCGTCGTCGGTTCAGAGCGTCAACGACGACCTGCAGCAGATCGCCGATCTCAATGTCGAGATCCGCAGAATGGCAGCGTCCGGCCAATCGACCGCGGATCTCGAGGATGAACGCAATGCCGCGCTGCAGGACCTCTCGTCCTACATGAACGTCAGCGACTACACGGCGTCGAATGGCGATCTTCAGGTCTATACCTCGTCGGGGCGAGCCCTCGTCGACAGCTCGGCGCACGCGCTGAGCTACACGGCCTCGGCGAATGTCTCGGCGGCTTCGAGCTATGCGTCCGGCGGCTTCAGCGGCATCATGGTCGACGGCGTCGACGTCACGTCCCAGATCACGTCGGGCAAGATCGGCTCGCTGGTCACGTTGCGGGACGAGACCTTGCCGGCCGCGCAGACCCAGCTCGATCAGTTGGCTTTGCAGCTGAAATCGGCGCTGAATGAGATCAGCAATGGCGCGTCGGCCGTGCCACCTCCGGCCACTCTGACCGGGTCGGCGAGCGTCAGCAGCACGACCGCCCTGTCGGCGTCCGGAACGGTCCGCATCGCCGTGGCTGACCAGAGCGGCAATCTCGTTTCGTACCAGGATCTCGATCTGTCGTCCTACGCGACGGTGGGCGATCTGGTCACGGCGCTCAACGGCATCTCCGGGGTCTCCGCCTCGATCGACTCCAGCGGACACCTGTCGATCAGCGCCACGTCGTCGTCGAGCGGCATCGCGATCAACGATATGACCAGTGCGGTCGGCGGCAGCGGCTTCTCCAACTATTTCGGCATGAATGATCTCGTCACCGGCACGAGCGCCGCCAATTTTGCCGTCAACAGCAGCATCTCGAGCGGCGCTTCTGGTCTGCCGACCGGCACGCTCGACGGTTCTGCGACCTTGACGACTGGCAGCCAGGTGCTGACGGCCGGCTCGGCGACGGTTATCAATGCGCTCATCGACAAGCTCACCGGCTCGACCAGCTTTGCGTCGGCCGAAGGCCTCAGCGCAACGACCGGCTCGTTTTCCGACTATGCCGCGGCGATCGTCGCCAATGTCGCCAGCAAGGCTTCGCAGGCCTCCACTGCCTACACCGCGAAGTCGACAGCCCAGTCGAGCTATGCCAGCTCGCTGTCCTCGCAATCGGGCGTCAATCTCGACGAGGAGACCGCGCGGCTGAGCTCGCTGCAGAACAAATACGCTGCCGCCTCGCAGCTGATCTCCGTGATCAACAGCATGTTCTCTTCGTTGCTCACTGCCGTGCAATCGACCTAGTCCGGAGCGCAGATCATGACGATGCGGATTGCGACATTCTCGAACTCCGACCAGATGATCACGAGCGCGCTGCGGACGCAGGCGACCATGGCCAATCTCCAGGTGCAGGAAGCCTCGGGGCTGAAATCGGAGTATCTCGCCGGCTACGGCGCCGACACTCAGCACGTGGTCAATCTTCAGGTCTCGGTCACGCGGGCGCAATCCTATATCGATGCTGCGACCCTGGCCGACAGCAAGGTGCAAGTCATGTATTCCGCGGTGGGACAGGTGTCCGACATCGTCAGTCAGCTGCGCACGGCCCTGAGCGCCGCGAGCTCCGGCAGCAGCACGGGAACCTCGTCGGCGATCAGTACCGCGCAGCAGTTGCTGCAGCAGATGGCGGGCATTCTGAACACCCAGTATGATGGGCAATATCTGTTCGGCGGAGGGCGCACCTCGACTCCGGCTGCCGATACCTCGACCTTCGCGTCCGGCTCGGGATCGCTGGCCACGACGGATACCAGCTATTATCAGGGCGACAGCGAGCTTGCCTCGGTCCGTGTCTCCGACGGCCAGTCCGTGACGTATGGCGTGACCGCCGACAACCCTGCTTTCGAGGAGGTCATGCGTGTTCTGAAGTTCGTTGCGAATAGCTCGACCCTGTCTGGAACCGACATCACCTCCGCGCTGACGCTTGCCGATCAAGCAGTGGACGATGTCGCCACGGTGCAGGCCAAGGTCTCCGATGCAGCGTCCCGGATCGAGAGCGCGAAGTCTCAGCAGACCGACTACAAGAGCTATGCCGAGAGTCTGGCGACCGACCTGACCAGCGTGGACGTCGCTGCGGTCACCGCCCAGCTCTCGACTTATCAAGCCCAGCTCACGGCGAGTTATACCGCCATCTCCAAGATCCAGAGCCTGAACCTGGCCAGCTACCTGCGGTGAGTTTCGGGACATCGTGCGGGCCCAGCAGAGCCGGACTGCCGATTCAAACCATGCGGCTCGCTGGCGGGCATCTCGTCGGCGGACCTCTCACTTGCCCGGCTTGCGATTGCGACGTTCGACAGCGGCGCTGCGCGCGATCGGTGGGGTGGGTATGGGCGGATCAAGGAAAACGCGGAAGTCCAGCAGCTCCATCTGCGGGAAGAGGATGATCAGGACGTCGAGCTGCCAAGGAATTCCGCACCGGAGTCGTCTGCGCCTTCCTCGCCACGGTCATGGCTCTCGAGCAGATCTGGTGGGTAATCGCGCCCGGCGCAATGAGGCGTTGGCGACATTTGTCGTGTTCGTCTGGCGCGATCATGACGAGTACGTCATCCGCGCGGCGGAGGTTGCGCATCGCCGTGCCGGTGCGTCGGGCGAGCCCCACGCACCAGCGAAATCACATCACCAGCGATGATGGGCGCGGATCACGCCATGACCGTAGCGGTGTCCGAAATGACGGCCGCCGTGCCAGCCATGATGGCCCCAACCCGGACCGCGGTAATAGCCGTAGCTGTGCCGCCACGGCCGCGGGCCATAGGAATAGCCGTAGCTGCGATAGATCGGGCGCGGCACGTAGCTGTAGCCATAGCCGCCGTAATAGGGCCGGTAGGCCGGGTAGTAGCCGCCATAGCCGTAGGGATAGGCGGCGTAGCGGTACCCGCCGTAGTAGGGATAGGGCGCGTAGCCGCCATAGTAGGAGGGTGCGGCGATCGCCGATCCGATCAGGGCACCCGCCAACAGCCCCGCGCCGATCGCGGCACCGCCGCCCCAGCCGCCATGCCAGCCGCCGTAGCGGACCTGCACGGCATTCGAGCTTTCGACGCTCGGTTTGGCGGCTGCCGACAGCGACGTCAGCGGCGCAGCCGAGACCGAGTGCAGCGTGGATACAGAAAGTGCGCCGGCGATGGCGAGCGTCGCGGCGGCTTTGAAGGTGACCATCCTGATGTCTCCCGTTGATTCAGCGCTATGCTCAACCGGACGAGACGAACTTCGTTGCATTTGTCGCAGCGGACGTTTTGTCACGCGCCATTGGTCCAGGCGGCGGTCGATGCCGGGGGGGGCATCGACCTTGGTGTCGTTACGGGCAGGAATGGCGCAGGCCGTCATTGCCGAGATAGGTGCCGGAGCCCGGGTCGTAGGACCGGAACCGCTGGGCGCAATAGGCCTGGGCGTTGGCGGCCTCGGCGCGGCTGTCGGCGATGGCGCCCCCGATGATCGCGCCGGCCGCGAGGCCGCCGAGGGCGGCGGCACCCGCACCATAGCCGTGGCGATGGCCGTAATAGCCGTGGCGAGGACCGTAACCGCCGCGCCAGTGGCGATATTGCACCTGCTGCGGCTCGGTCGCGTTCTGCGTCGCTGGGGTCGGCGACCGGAACCGTGACCGCAAGCTATTCGATCAGCGCATCGAGCAGCGCATCCGGGCATTCTGTCATCATCGTATGTCCCGCGCCGGGCAGGACGGTCGTGCGCGATTGCGCAATCGCAGCCGCCAGCGCCTTGCCGGCCTTCAGCGGTGTCATCATGTCCTTCTCGCCGAGGATCAGCCGCGTCGGCACCTTGATCCTGGCCGCCGATGCCAGCGCATCCTGGTACTCGTTGCAGGCCGAGAGATCGTTGAACAGCACGTCGGGCGCGCAGCGTTCCAAGGTCGCCTGCGCGCAGCCATGCATCCACAAGCCCGGCGCGCGGCTGCCGCCGAGCTCGGCGGCAAAACCGAGGCCCCAGATCGAGACCATGTCGATGGCGGCGTGATCGTTGGCTTCGGCGGCCTTCAGGAGGTCAGGCCCGACCGTCATCGTCGCCGCGGTGCCGATCAGGCTCAGCGCCGACACGCGATCGGGATGGCGTGCCGCGGCATCCAGCGCGATCAGCGAGCCCATCGAATGGCCGATCAGGTGAGCGGGCTTCGCGTTCACCGCCTGCAAAAGCGCGACGATCCAATCGGCCATCGCAGCGATGGTCGGCAGCGACGGTCCCGCCGAGCGGCCATGGCCCGGCAGATCGGGCGCCAGCACGGCAAAGCCATGATGGGCGAACCAGCGACTGTGCAGCGCCCAGACCGAATGATCGAAGCCGGCGCCATGGATGAAGACGACGGCGGGCAGGGACGAATCGAAGTCGCGGCCGCCCGTGGCGGCGAAGACCTCGTGATCTCCGATCGACAGCTGCATGGCTCACACCTTCTGCGAGGCGCGCAGCGCCTGTCCGAGATCGTCGATGATGTCGCTGGCCGCCTCGATGCCGACCGAGAGCCGGATCAGCTCCTCGCCGATTCCGGCCGCAGCGAGCTGGGCTGCGTCCATCTGCTGATGCGTGGTCGAGGCGGGGTGGATCACCAGCGTCTTGGCATCGCCGACATTGGCGAGATGGCTGATCAGCTTCAGGCTCTCGATGAACTTGCGCCCCGCGGGACGTCCGCCCTTGATGCCGAACGAGATGATCGAGCCGGCGCCGCGCGGCAACAGCTCCTTGGCGAGCGCATGGTCCGGATGGGTCTCGAGCGAAGGATGCAGCACCCAGTCGACGGCCTTGTTGGCAGTCAGCGCCTCCAGCACGGCGCGGGTGTTGGCGACGTGCCGCTCCATGCGCAGATGCAGCGTCTCGACGCCCTGCAGCAGATGGAACGCGTTGGTCGGCGACAGGCAGGCGCCGAAATCGCGCAGGCCTTCGGTCCGCGCGCGCATGATGAAGGCGGCCGCGCCGAACTGCTCGTCGAAGACGATCCCGTGATAGCCGGCATAGGGCTCGGTGAGCTGCGGGAACTTGCCGGACGCGCGCCAGTCGAACCGGCCGCCATCGATGATCGCGCCGCCGATCGCGATGCCATGGCCGCCGAGCCACTTGGTCGCAGAGTGCATCACGATGTCGGCGCCTTGGGCGATCGGCTGGCTGAGATAGGGCGTCGCGAAGGTGTTGTCGATCAGGAGCGGCACGCCGGCCGCATGCGCGATCGCCGAGACCTTGGGGATGTCCAGCACCTCCAGACCGGGATTGCCCAATGTCTCGCCGATCAGGAGCCGCGTGTTCGGCTTGATCGCGGCGCGGAAACCGTCGTGATCCCTGGGCTTGACGAAGCTCGTGGTGATGCCGAAGCGCGGCAGCGTGTGCGCGAGCAGGTTGATGGTGCCGCCATAGAGCGAGGAGGAGGCCACGATGTGATCGCCCGCATTCAGGAGCGTGGCGATGGCCAGATGCAGCGCCGCCTGGCCGCTCGCGGTGCAGACGGCACCGACGCCGCCTTCGAGCGCGGCGAGCCGCTCCTCGAGCACGGCCGTGGTCGGGTTGGAGATGCGGGTATAGATGTGGCCGGCGCGTTCGAGATTGAACAGCGCCGCGGCGTGCTCGGTGTCGTCGAACACGTAGGACGTGGTCTGATAGATCGGCACCGCGCGGGCGCCGGTCGCGGGATCCGGGTGCTGGCCCGCGTGCAGGCTCAGGGTCTCGAAGGCGGGCGGTTTCGGCGGCGGCATGCGGATCAACTCTCCTCAAGCAGATCGCATCTTCTGCCACAGATTTCGCCGTCAGTCAGGAGCGGCGCGGTGCGCCGCCCCTGCGACATCGATCAGCCGCCGAAGCGCTGCGGGAACAGGCCGGCCGAGGCGATCTCGGCGATGGACAGGCGTGCGCTCGGCTTCTCGCGCTCCTTGAGCATGGCCGGCAGCTTCTCGCCATCGCCCTTGCGGCCGACCGCGATCGCGATCTCCACGGCGAAACCGTCGGGCACCCCGAGCGCTGTCTGTGCGGCGGCGACGTCGAAGCCGCTCATGCCGTGGGTGATCCAGCCGGACACCGCCGCCTGGTTGGCGAAATTGGCCCAGGCCGCGCCGGCATCGAAGGAATGCGTGCGCGTCGGTGCCGGCTCGGTCTTGCCCGCCGGGATGAAGGTCTTCTTCGACAGCACGTAGACGATCGCCGCGGCATGCTGCGCCCAGCCGCGGTTGAACTCGACCAGCGGCGCCAGGAAGGTGTCGAACTCGGCCGAGCCGCGCAGCGCGTAGAGAAAGCGCCAGGGCTGCGAATTGTAGGAGGAGGGCGCCCAGCGTGCCGCCTCGATGAAGGTCAGGAGCTCCGTCTCCGGAAGCGCCTCGTCGCTGAAGCCGCGCGGCGACCAGCGATCGACGAAGATGCGATGCGCCGGATGCTCGGTGACGCGGTCGGTCGGCGGGGGAAGATGGGCAGTCACGGGGGTCTCCTTCGTTCAGACTCGTCATCGGGCCTCGTGCCGCGCGTCGCTGCGGAGCACGATCCTCGCCTCTGCGTGGCTCACGGCGCTTTGGGAGTCCAGATCGCCAACGCAGATGTATCCACCTTCACCGGCAGCACGCGCTCCGCAAGGAAAGCGTCCGCGATCTTCTGCTGCTCCGAGAGGCCGGCCGCGGTGACCGCGCCGACCTGGTAGGAGCGGTGGCTGTTGGCCTCCTCGACGGTGGCGGCATCGATGCCCCAGAGCGCTGCGAGCTGGCTCGCCGCGGCGCCCGGATTGGCCTTCACCCATTTGCCGGTTTCGACGAGCTTGCCATAGATGACGTTGAGGGCGTCGCCGTGCCCGGCGGCGTAGTCGGCGGATGCGAGATAGTAGCGCTTGTAGCTGGCAAGCCCGTCGCTGCCGTCGGCGAGCACGCGCGCCCCTGACTGGCGGAGGGTGCTGGTCAGGAACGGATCCCACGCGACCCAGGCGTCGACGTTGCTGCTGACGAAGGCGGTTCTGCCGTCGGCGGGCGGCAGATAGGCGGGGGTGATGTCCTTGAAGGTGAGACCCGCTTTGGTGAGCGCGGCGAGCAGCAGATAGTGGCTGCCGGCGCCCTTGGTCACCGCGATCTTCCTGCCTTTCAGCTCACCGAGCGTCTTGGCCGGCGAAGCCGTTGCCACGAGGATCGCCTGCGCCGACGGCGAGGCGGCCTCCTCGGCGACATAAGCGAGCCTCGCGCCCGCGGCCTGCGCGAACACCGGGACGGTATCGGCGACATCGGCGCCGACATCGATGCTTCCGATGTTGATCGCTTCCAGCAGCGGCAGGCCGCTGGAGAATTCGTGCCACGACACCTTGATGCCGAGCGGCGCCAGCGCCTTCTCCAGCTCGCCATTGGTCTTGAGGAGGGCGATCAGGGTCGAGGATCTCTGATAGCCGATGCGCAGCGTCTCGGCTGCGTCGGCTTGCGACGTGGCGAGCGCACCGAGCAGGGCCGCGGCCATCATCAGGACGCCGCGACGGGCGAGATGCAAGGGCCGCGCGCGGCGCAGGCCGCTGAAGGACGGTGTCATTCGGCAATCTCCCAAACAGGCGGTTGCATGCAATTGTCCAGGATCATTCGCAGGATCGTGAGCCCTGCGCAATTTTGCAGATATGTTCATATGGAGATGAAAGTTTCTCATGTGCCCGTGCCGCGAGAGGTTTTGTTTTCTTGGCGCGCGAGATCTGACGAGACAGCCGCTCGCATCCTCGCGACGCGCAGGGCGTCCGAGATGTGTCTGCCGTTCGTCCCTCCATCGAGAGAGGGCACAGGGAAGGCCGGGCGTCGACTGACACCCATGGCCCGCGTGCAAAAAAGGAAGCACGCGGCGGTTACCACAGGATCAGCCGGACATCCGGCCTTCCCTGCGCAATGGGCTTACGGCTTATACGCGATCTCCCCGGTGCGCCGGGCTTTCTGGCCACCGTCATCCGCGAGACACGCAAGCATCTTCGCGAACTTGATACTAGCGTCGGAGTATCAGGACCACGCGATTTCGCCGTCCGGCTCCCATCGTTCGTCCGCGCGCTTGACGCACGCTGCGACGAGAACCGGCCATCGCATCCCGCACCAACGTTTCGTGACGTTCGCGAAGCGCCCCTCTCGATCGGGCGGGATAGGGTGATACAACCACAAATTCCGAAAAAAAGAAACAAGAATGTTTTTCGCAGGAGGACTGGACAGGGCAAATCAGCTTGAGAACGCGGGCGAATTTCGTTCCGTCGCGCAAGCGCGAGGAGAAGCAATAGGCTCGTCACGCAAGACCTGGAGCTTTGGCATATGACAATCAGCTTGAGCCCCTCTGCCTCCACGTCATGGCCGGGCCTCGTCCCGGCCATCTACGTCTTAGTAACTCTCCGCAGAGGTTTGGGCGGGTTGTCCGATCGAACGGCCTTGCATCTGCCGGCCGAGATGAAGCGCGGGAGCTCATGAGCGGATTTGGCCTGAGGCCTCCGACTTGCGCGGTGCGACAAATCGGCAGCCATTGGGGGCAGGAGCCGCGGAGCAAGCGCATTCGGGAGGACAGCCCGTGACTAAAGCAAGCCTCCGCGACCGAGTCAGCGGCGTTCGCACTCAGCCCATTGCGGGCATCCCAAGCGTAGACCGGGTAGTCCGAGCCCGGGCCACGGGCGGACATGGCAATGGAGGCGGCAACTCGTCGTCGCCAAGCACATTCCTCAGGACGTCCACTCGATCAGCTGAATGGTGACAATCTTTGTCGCCATGCGCCGTGTTTACATTGCGCAGCACGTTGGTGAAGCCGCCGCCCACACCGACGACGCCTGCATGGTTGGAGAACCCGCAGCTATCGCGGGGTTGCCTCGACTCATGTCGGGGAAAAGGCAGGCGGTCGGCCTTGCCGCGCCGACGCCGGTCTGTAGGATTGCTGCCGCATTCCAAAGGAGACATATTGATGAGATCGTTGATTGCGGCTTCCCTGATTTTCGCTACCCTCGCCACCCCGGCGTTAGCCGCGCCGCCCGCCAGCTGTGCCTCCAAGTTCGTCGGCGAGTGGCGGCATTCCGGCAGTGGCAACCGCGGTTCGGTGAAGGCCGACGGCCGCGCGCTGTGCAGCGAACATCCCGCCTGCGTGCAGGGCACCTGGACCTGCTCGGGCAACGTCCTCACCTACACCAACAGCCTCGGCACCTGGAACTACACGCTGGCGCCCGACGGCAAGTCGATGTCGACCGGCACGGCCACCGCGACTCGGATCGGGCCGGCGCCGGCGAGCGCCCGTTCGCGCGCCTCCGATACGGTGGCCGACGCCCCCGATCGGGCCTGCAAGGCGGGAAACATCGCCTCGCTGCAGGCTCACGACGACAGGCTGAAGGGTCTGTGGCAGAGGGCCAGCGAGCGTGAGCAGTGCGGGCCCATTCTCGCCCTCGGGAGAAAGCGAATCGAACTGCTCAAGCAGATCAATTCCGGCAGCTGCGGCAAGGAGTCGGTGCAGATCGGCGCGAGCAACGAGATGACGAAGGTCGCCTCGGTAATGTCGAAATGCGACCAGACCTACACCCCGTCCGACCCCGGCATCCTGAGGCGGGCGGGCGGCACGATCCGAGGTTTCGTCAAGGACCACGTCTTGAAGTGCGAACCTACCTCCGAGAACAACAACTGTGCGCCCAAGCCCCAGCGCAACGGCGGTCCCGGCGTCAGAGGTTAGCCCCTCTGATCCACCCAAATGTGACGCCGCTCCACGCACTCTGCCGGTGCAGCGTGATCGTTCGCTTTGGGTCAAAGCCGCCGTCCGACGGCCTACTTCCGGTTGAACCCCTAGAACCGACGTCGCAAGCTTCGACCGAAAGGCCCGGGATGGGCAGAAGCGGACGAATGTCACTCTTTGAGCCGACTTTCGTACGCTTTCACGTGATGCGGAAACAGTTCCTTGTAGGATGGCTGCGCGATCCCGAGGCAGGAAACTTCCCGCCCAAGTGGATTTTCAGCTTCGCCGTACTCGCAAACCTCGACGTGCGAACAAACAAGTGCAATCCTGTCCGCCGTCCTTGCGCAAACACCTAAGAAGTATCGCGCTAAGGAGAGGCGGGGACGCGCCGGCTGCGGGACTACCCGGCCTTGCGTCTGTGAGGCTTGTTCGCGGTGGAGAGGTACGCACAGAACATGTCGGCCATCGCATCGGCATAGGCCGATATCTCGGCCCGGCTGCGCGGCGTCTCCGAGAAGTGCTTGCCGACCTGGCTGAGCGTCGTCTTGATCAGGTCTGCTGTCCGCGCGTGCTCGGCCTCTCCAGCACCAGGCAGCACCTCGTGCATGAAGGCGAGCATGGCGTGGCGGCCACTGGCCTTGGCCCGGCGCGCTTCGGGCGCATCGCGGTAGAGCGGGGCGGCGTCGTCGAGCGCGCCGCGCACCGCGGCTTCGTCGCACTCCGATTGCAGGAACGCGTGAACGAGTGCGCGCAATCGCGTCAAAGGCGGACGGCGCGTGTCCTCCAGAATGCCGTGCAGCAGTTCCGTCGTCTGCTGCCACTCGTCGCTCTGCAGCCTGAACAGGATCGCCGCCTTGTTCGGAAAATACTGATAGAGCGAGCCGACGCTGACGCCGGCCTTCTCGGCGACGCGCGCAGTGGTGAAGCGTTGCGCGCCTTCCTTCGTCAAAACCTGAACAGCCGCCTGCAGAATGGCCGCGACGAGGTCGGCCGAGCGTGCCTGTTTCGGCAGTTTTCGCAGGGAAATCGGGGCTTTTCGAACCAGGGCCATGGAGCGTTCCGAAATGCGATTAGCGAATGCGAATGATTATTCGTATTCTGACTTCGACGCAAACGACACGCATCGAGAACACGGAGAATATCAATGATCACCCTGACCACTCAGCCGGTAGCGCCGCTGCTGGATCGCCTGCTTGCCGAGGCCACGTTGCTGCGGCCGGAGACGAGCCCGATCTTCGCCGGCATGGCCGAACGGGGCGCGCAACTGATGCGCAGCAGGTCCGGCCATGTCGAGCTCTACACGCAGCTCAAGGACTTTCCGTTGCCCGTGTCGCGCGACACCGGCGTGCTGCTCTACATGCTGGCGCGCGGCGTCAGTGCGCGATCGATCGTCGAATTCGGCACGTCGTTCGGCATCTCGACGCTGTTCCTCGCCGCGGCGCTGCGTGACAATGGCGGCGGGCGGCTGATCACCACGGAGTTCGAGCCGTCCAAGGTCGCCCGTGCCCGTGCCAACCTCGCGGAGGGCGGCCTGGCCGATCTGGTGGAGGTCCGCCAGGGCGATGCGCTGCAGACGCTGAGCGCCGATCTGCCGGAGACCATCGATCTCGTGCTGCTCGACGGCGCCAAGCCGCTGTATGGCGATATCCTGGCGCTGCTCGAGAGCCGGCTCAGCGCCGGCGCGTTCATCGTCGCTGACAATGCCGACCACAGCCCCGACTACCTCGCCTACGTCCGTTCGCCGGCCAACGGCTATCTGTCGGTGCCGTTCGGCGACGAAGTCGAATTGTCGATGCGGATCGTGTGAGCGGCCGGCGACGAACGGCGATGCCCGCCACCCTCATAGGCGAATGTGCCTGGAGTTGACGTTTGGCCGACGATTGTTCACGAGGAGAGTCCCGTCATCATGAGCGACCGACCTGCATGCCTCGCATCCTCTTGATCAATCCCAACAGCTCGGCCGCGACCACCGCGATGATGGTGTCGATTGCGGCCGCCTGTTGCGCCGGCCGGGCCGAGGTGGTCGGCGCGACCGCGACGCGGGCGCCGGCCATGATCGTGGATGCCGAGGCGCTGGCCGCATCGTCGGCGGAAGTGGTCGATATCGGCCGCGCGCATCGCGATGCTTGCGATGGCATCATCGTCGCGGCGTTCGGCGATCCCGGCGCCGCGGAGCTGCGCAAGCTCTGCCCGCTGCCGGTGGTCGGGATCGGCGAGGCGTCGATGCGCGAGGCCGCGCAAAGCGGGCGGCGCTTCGGCGTCGCCACGGTGACGCCGGCGCTGGTCGTGAGCATCGCAGGCCTTGCAGAGAAACTCGGGCTGTCGGCGCAGTTCACCGGGACGCGGCTGACCGAGGGCGCCCCGGCCGCGCTCGCCACCGATCCGGCGCGGCTTGCTGCCGCCCTGGCTGACGCCACGCGCGCCTGTATTGCCGAGGACGGCGCCGAGGCCGTGATCATCGGCGGCGGGCCGCTGGCGCAGGCCGCCGATCAGTTGCAGCGGCAATTCGCCGTGCCGATCATCAAGCCGATCGAGGCAGCGGTGGCTGTGCTGCTGTCGCGTCTGTCGGGCTGAGTGCCAGCAGCATTACGGCCGGTAGCTCGCCGCCGGATGCGGTGCCGCGAGCCGGGCGCGGCCGAACATCTTCTCGCGTAGCGTTCCCGGCTGGTAGGCCTTCTTGTAGCGGCCGCGTCGGGTCAGCTCCGGCACCAGCATGTCGGTGACATCGGCAAAACTCTCCGGCGACAGCGCAAAGGCGAGGTTGAGGCCGTCGACGCCCGTCTGCTCGATCCAACTCTCGACGAGATCGGCGACCTTCGCAGGCCCGCCGACGAACACCGGGCCGATGCCGCCGATGCCGACATGCTCGGCAACCTCGCGCACGGTCCACACCCGGTCCGGATCGGCGCGCGTGACGTTGTCCATGGCGCTGCGGCCGGCATCGTTGAGCACGTGGCGGACCTGCTGGTCGAGGTCGTAGGTCGAGAAGTCGACGCCGGTCCAGCCCGACATCAGGGTCAGCGACGCCTCGTGGTCGATGTAGCGGCGGTAGTCGGCAAACTTCGCCTCGGCCGCCGCATCGGTCTCGCCGAGCACGACGGTGGCGATGCTGAAGATGACGATGTCGCTGCCGGCGCGACCCGCGTCGGCGGCGGCCTGGCGGATGGCGGCGACGCGCGGCGCGATGATCTTGGCCGACGGGCCGGACATGAACACGCATTCGGCATGGCGGCCGGCGAACACGCGGCCGCGCGGCGAGGTGCCGGCTTGATAAAGCACCGGCGTCCGCTGCGGCGACGGCTCGCAGAGATGGATGGCGTCGAGCTGGTAGTTCTCGCCGCGATGGCTGACGCGGTGAACCTTCGTGGGATCGGTGAACACGCCGCTGGTCCGGTCGCGCTTGACGGCGTCGTCCTCCCAGCTGCCTTCCCACAGCTTGTAGACGACCTCCATGTACTCGTCGGCGACGTCGTAGCGGTCGTCATGCGCGGTCTGGCGCTCCCTGCCCATGCCGCGTGCGGCGCTGTCGAGATAGCCGGTGACGACGTTCCAGCCGATGCGGCCCTCGGTGAGATGATCGAGCGTCGACATCCGCCGCGCGAACGGGTAGGGCGGCTCATAGGACAGCGTGCAGGTGACGCCGAAGCCGAGATGCTCGGTCACGGCGGCCATTGCCGAGATCAGCATCATCGGATCATTGACGGGCACCTGGATGGCGTGGCGGAGCGCCGCGTCGGGGTTGCCGCCATAGACGTCGTAGACGCCGAGTACGTCGGCGAGAAACAGTCCATCGAAGCGGCCGCGCTCCAAGGTCTTGGCGAGGTCGAGCCAATAGGGCAGGCGATTGTAGTCGGAGGAGCGGTCGCGCGGATGCCGCCACAGGCCGGGCGATTGGTGCCCGACGCAGTTCATCGCAAACGCATTCAACCGGATGTCCGCAGCCATGATGTCCTCGACGCTGTCTTGAGCCGACCAGATGGCACGCTTCGCCTATGGTTTTCAATCGCGTGGATGCGCACGGCCGCTGCGCGCCGCGGATCAATGACGGCGCAGGACGGGCCGTGGCCCGCACGTGGGGAGGACGAGATTGACGGCGATCCGGATCACGACGCTGGCCGCGCTGGTACTGACATCGTCGGCTGTGGCCTCCGTCCATGCGCAGGATTTCAAGGCGAGTTGCGCCGCGCTCGCGCAAGGCTTCGCCGACAGCGGGCGCGTCGTCACGGCCGAGTTCGTCGCCGCGGGCGGCGTGCAACTGGCACCGCCGGCACCCGCGGGCGTGACCGCCTCTGGGGCAGCGCTTCCCCGAGTTGTTCGACGGCGTCATCGCGGGCGCGCCGGGCCTATCGCGTGCCGCTTGCCGGGTCGCGTGGCTGTTCCTGGTTCCCGGCATGAACCATTGCGGCGGCGGACCCGCCACCAATCAGTTTCACTTGCTGACCGCTCTGGACCAATGGGCGGAGGGCACGGCCGCGGCGCCTGAGGCGATCCACGCCACCGCGCGGCGTGCGGCCGATGTACCACGGCCCGGGCGCACGCGCGATCTCTGCGCGTTCCCGAAGGTGCTGACCTCCAAGGGCAGCGGCAGCCTCGAGGATGCAGCGAATTTCGAGTGCCGCTGAACAGGTCGTGCATGCCGTCTGCACGGTGTGCACGATCTCTTGATGAGCGGTTGACCCGGGAGGGGGATGAGCCGATCTATCTGCCAGCCGACCTGTCTCCGCAGCGTTGCGGCTCCATCAGCCCACACACCGGTCCCTCATGGTTGCCAAGACGCGAGCCTTCACCATTCTGTGCGAGTTCGAGCACGTCCAGACCGAGCTGATCGGCAAATGCGTGGCCTTGAGCGACGGCAAGGCCGGAACCGTGGAGCAGGTGTATCTTGATGAGCTGCATGGATTGCGCATCACCCTTCGCGGTCATGACGGGCGCTGGCCGGTGTCGACCATCAAGTTCACGCAATCCTGAGCGGCGGCGTTGGTCTCGGATTTGGAACGCTCAAACGATCGAAACGGCTTGATTACGCGTCGCATGGCGTTGCGTGGGGCATCGGATCGAGCGTTCGAACTTCTCGAGCGGCCTTTGCAGAGGCCTGCCGGAAGACCTGTGTATCGCATATCAAATGATACGAGAGCGGGCCGGCGCTGCAGCTAGCCTCGATGCTCCCGGCGCGGCCGGCCGCTGCTGCTCTGCCGCCCGGACTAGGGTGGTCGCGGCCGATTCACTTATGTTGATGCGCCCGGCATCTCCTGATCTAGAGTTGTCGGTGCGCATCAATGAAACTGGATGCAAACCCGCATGGAAGTAGAAGGTCGGAAGAAACGGCGTCGGCGTGTCAAGCAGACGATGTCGTTGGGTGAGCGGTTGCTAGAGATGGCGCGCGAGGCGCGAGACAGGGCGAAACGTCTGCCGCCGGGCATCGAGCAGGCCAGGCAGCTGCGGCGCGCCCGCGAGGCCGAAGCGATCGTCGAGCTCGATCGCTTCCTGACGGCTCCAGCACGCAGCACTCCGCCGCGATCGCGTTGACGCCGTCTCGCGCCGGCGTCGGACGAGGGGGGCGCGGCGCTGCCAGTGGTGTTTCCGGAACTTGCGGCAACAGGGCTGACCGATCCGGCCGAGGCCGGGCCAATTCCGGACGGCACCCTCTCAACCTATCGCAAGACGCATCCCGGCCGGTGCCGATCTGCAGCACTGGCCTCACCTCCGTGTTCGCGGTGGTGAGAACAACGCCTACTTCGCATTCGCGAATGTGTGCGACGCCGCGAATTTCGATCCCGGGCTCAGCGGCGTGTTCGGTCCGGATACATCAGCGTTTCCGCGCCGTGAGGCGATCGTCGCAGGCGGGGGAGGGGATCGAGACCGTCGACATCGACACCAGCAATCTCGACAGCTTCCATCCGACCAACGTCGTCCGGCGGAAAGATCTCGTCCCGCATGCGGATGCCGCACTCGTATCGTGCGCTGGTGCAACCGCACACGAGCAATTCCTGACGCTGCGCGCGCCAACCGTTTCAAAATGGAACGGAAACGGCGTGTGACGGGTCCGAGCGTGGGGGGCGACAGCGCTATCCACATTTCTGCACAGCCGTCGCAAAAAGTTCTTGCACGGGATGCGGCGCCGCACTATCTCACCACCACGCCAGCCGGACATCACTGATGACTGAGGCCCCCGACTTTCGGGACCAACGTTGCTTTCTTTGGTGTTTTTTCTTCCGACTGGCTCCTGAGTTTTTCTTCAGAAAAGCTCTTGACGGTCTCTCAAAATCAGCTATGTGAAGCGCCCCGGCAACGGGGACTTCGACGGCGAAAGAGACCAGAGAAGTTGCACTAATTAGTTCAAGCGAACTAACAAGTGCGGGCTGTTTGACAAGTGAAGATGAAGAAAGAGAAACGTGGACGGCGGAGTCCTTGCGGGTCTCGGGATTGAGAGCTTCGGCTTTTGGTTCTGGGATCGGACGAGAAGACTTCGGCGGACAATGTTTCAAAGGTAACACCATGGTTTTCGCGC
>NZ_JAUHJJ010000008.1:0-296160 GCF_032381175.1 Bradyrhizobium sp. SZCCHNR1093 | reverse complement strand
TCCTTGGCGCCAAAGACCGCCCCCAACAAACGACGCCCCTCTTGACAACTTACTCCCCATACAAGGTTCAGCCGGACCGACCCGGCCTTCCCTGCGCGATGGTTTTCACGCTTACTTCGCGATCTCCTCGGTGCACCGGCTTTTGGCCACCGTCGCCGTTGGGATCATCATGCCCCTTAGGCTTGGCATCAGCGTCGGGATGCCGGGACCACGCGACTTCACGTCCGCGCCATGCCGTTCGTCCGCGCAGACAAGCTACGCTGCGACACGTCGCGGCCACCGCCTCCCTGCCTCAACGTTCGTGACGATCGCGAAGCGCCCCTCGTGGCGAAGCAGGATGGCGGGAGTGAAACATATTTTCTGTAAAAACGAAACATGAATATTTTTCGCGCGGGGACTGGACAGGGCAAATCAGCCTGAAGGCACAAGCGAAATTCGCCGCTCGACGCAGCCATAGGCCCGAAGCCCGGATGAGCGAAGCGATATCTGGGGTCACACGAGCTGTGCGAATGAACCCGGGTGTCGCTTCGCTCACCCGGGGCTGCGCGTTCTACGCCTGGATCTGCACCCCCTCCGCCGTCCGCTCCGGCGCCAGCTCGGGGGCGGCGTCGGGTGGCCTCGTATCCAATTCCTCGATCATGCCGCGCGCGATCTCGCGCTCGCCCATGATGACCTTGTCGGCGCCCAGCGACTTGAGATGATCGACCTCGGCATCGGAATGCGCCCGCGCCACGATGTGCAGCGCCGGATTGGCGGCGCGCGCCTGCTCGACGATCTGTCCGGCCTCGAACGCCTCGGGGATGACGAGCGCGTGCGCCAGGGCCGGATTGGTCGCGCGCAGCACGTTGCTGCGGGCGGCGTTGCCTGTGATGTTCTCGACGCCGGCGCCTTTCAGTTGCTTCGGGATGTCCTCCGACGTCTCCACCACAAGGAACGGATGCCCGCGCTGCTGCAGCGCCTCGCCGACGAGGCGTCCGACGCGGCCATAGCCGACGATGATCGTGTGCTCGGTCAGTTGCGTCACCGGGATCTCGGCCGGCGGTGTTGCGGCCGGCGTCGAGGCATCGGCGCGGCGGCGCTCCAGCCGCGGCAGCAGCCAATCGAGCGCGGCGAACATCAGCGGATTGAGCATGATCGAGATGATGGCGCCGGCCAGGATCAGGTCGCGGCCCGCTTTCGGCAGCAGGTTCGAGGCGCCGCCGATCTCGGCGAGAATGAAGGAGAACTCGCCGATCTGGGCGAGGCTTGCGGAGATCGTCAGCGCCGTCGACGTGGGATGGCGGAATGCGATCACGATCAGGAACGCGGCGACCGACTTGCCGAACAGGATGATGAACAGGGTGGCGAGCAGCGGCCAGGGCTCGCGGATGACGCTTCCCGGATCGAACAGCATGCCGGCGGAGACGAAGAACAGCACCGCGAAGGCATCGCGCAGCGGCAGCGATTCCTGCGCGGCGCGCTGGCTCAGCGGCGACTCGCCGAGCATCATGCCGGCGAAGAAGGCGCCGAGCGCCAGCGACACGCCGAACAGTTTTGTCGATCCGAAGGCGACGCCGAGCGCGATCGCGAGCACGGCGAGGCGGAACAGCTCGCGCGAGCCGGTGTGGGCGATGTAGTGCAGGATCCACGGGATCAAGCGGCGGCCGACCAGCAGCATCACCGCCATGAACACGCCGACCTTGACGAAGGTCAGCAGCAGCACGCCGGTCAGCCCGAGGCCGAAGCGGGCAGCGAGCGGATCGGCGGCGGCGACGTCGCCATTGCCGTTCTGCAGGCTGGCAAAGGCCGGGATCAGCACCAGCGCCAGAACCATCGCGAGATCCTCGACGATGAGCCAGCCGACCGCGATGCGGCCACGCTCGGTGTCCATCAGCCGGCGCTCCTGCATCGCGCGCAGCAGCACCACGGTGCTGGCGACCGAGAGCGCGAGGCCGAACACGAGGCCCCCGCCGATCGACCAGCCCATCGCCCAGCTCAAGGCCATGCCCATCAGGGTCGCCACCGTGATCTGCACGATCGCGCCGGGCACGGCGATGGCGCGCACCGACATCAGGTCCTTGAGCGAGAAATGCAGGCCGACGCCGAACATCAGGAGAATGATGCCGAGCTCGGCCAGTTCGGTCGCCAGCGCCTGGTCGGCGACGAAGCCCGGCGTGAACGGACCGACGGCAACGCCGGCGAGGAGGTAGCCGACCAGCGGCGGGAACCGGAACCGCTGCGCGAGCGCTCCGAAGACGAAGGCCAGTCCAAGGCCGGCGACGATGGTCGCGATGAGGGGTGTGTCGTGCGGCATCTCAACTTGTTGCACAGCAGGCGCAGCGATGCACCGCGACCAATTGTGGCAGAGTTCCGCAACGCGCATGGGGATGGTGCACGGATGGCTGCGAAAATCGGTGGTGAATGGCGTGATCAGTTCCGTATGATCTGAAGCGAGCCATCACGGGGTGCCCTGTCCCAATGCCCGCCGATCTCGTCCAGACCTTTCGCGCCTTCGCCTATAACAATGCATGGGCCAATCACCGGCTGCTGACCGCCTGCGGCCAGCTCAGCGCCGAGGATTTCGCCGCCGAGCGCACGGGCTTTTTCCCGAGCCTGCAGCGGACGCTGAACCACATCTACATCATCGATCTGTTCTACATCGATGCGCTGGAAGGCGGCTGGCTCGGCCCGATGGCGTGGCAGAACGAGGTGCCGTTCCCGCGCCTGGCCGATCTTGCGAAGGCGCAGAGCGCGATGGACCGCCGGCTGATTGCGTTCTGCGAGGCGCTGACACCGGCGCGGCTCGACGTGAATGTACGCATCAACCGCGAGAGCCGCGTGCAGAACGAGCGCTGCGACCGCCTCCTGCTGCATCTGTTCCAGCACGACATCCACCACCGCGGCCAGGCGCATGCGATGCTGTCGAGCACGTCGGTGAAGCCGCCGCAGCTGGATGAGTTCTTTCCGGCGGATGACGCCTCGTTCCGGACGAAGGATTTTGCCGAGCTCGGCTTCAGCGAGGAAAAGGTCTGGAAGCCGTAGCCCGGATGAGCGCAGCGACATCCGGGGTCACACGAGCTGTCGCGATGGACCCGGATATCGCTGCGCTCATCCGGGCTACCAGAATGGCACCCTGGGGTGGGCAAAGGCGCTGCCGCGCTCTCTCCACGCGTGCGCTCGCAATGGCGCCGTGCCCACCATCCTGCTGATGCGCACGCCGCCCGACGGTGGGCACGCTGCCGCCTTCGGCGGCCGCTTTGCCCACCCTACCGCATCTCGCTCTTGGCCCACATCTCGCGTGGCAGCCGGTACATCACCTGCCGGCGCAGCGGACTGTCCGCCTCGACCCGCGGATGATCGAAATCGGACGCTTCGTCGCGGATCATGCCGAGCTTGCGCATGACGTTCTGCGAGGCGTGATTGGCCGGCGCGGCATAGGCGATGATCTCATCAAGGCCGAGCTCATCGAAGCCGAACGCGAGCGACGCGCGCGCTGCCTCCGTCGCGATCCCCTGCCCCCAGGCCGCGCGCGCCAGCCGCCAGCCGATCTCGACCGCCGGCGTGAACGGCGCGTCGAAGGTGACGCGGAACAGACCGGTGGCGCCGAGGAAAGTGCCGGTGGCGCGGTCTTCGACCACCCAGAAGCCGAAGCCGTGCGCGGCCTGATGGGCGATCTGGAAATCGATCCACCGGTCCGAGTCCTGCCGCGTTGGCAGCGCGCGGAGGAATTGCATCACGGCCGGATCGGCGGACATCGCCGCGAACGGCGCCCGGTCCTCGTCGCGCCACTCGCGCAAGGTCAGACGTTCGGTGGAGATGATCATGATAGGCAATCGGACCAGCGAATGACAAAGAGCTTCCGCATCGCGGAAGCTCTCCTGTATCACCGTCATTGCGAGGAGCGCAGCGACGACGCAATCCAGGGCAGCATGCTCGGCCCTGGATTGCGTCGCTTCGCTCGCAATGACGGAGGATAGACCCCCCGACAAATGGCTACTTCGCCGGCTCCAGGATTGAGACGTAGTTGGCGACCGCGGCGCCGCCCATGTTGAAGATGCCGCCGAGCTTGGCGTTGGGCAGCTGCATGCCCTCGGGCGCCGTGCCGGTGAGCTGCATGGCGGTCATGACGTGCATGGAGACGCCGGTGGCGCCGATCGGGTGGCCCTTGGCCTTGAGGCCGCCGGACGGATTGACCGGCAGCTTGCCGTCCTTGAGCGTCCAGCCTTCCTTGATGGCGCGGGCGCCCTGCCCTTTCGGGGTCAGGCCCATCGCTTCGTACTCGATCAGCTCGGCGACGGTGAAGCAGTCATGGGTCTCGACGAAGGAGAGATCGGACAGCGTGACGCCCGCCTTCTCCAGCGCGCGCTGCCAGGCCACCGTGCAGCCTTCGAAGGCAAGGATGTCGCGCTTGCTCATCGGCAGGAAGTCCTGCGCGTGCGCGGTGGCGCGGACATTGACCGCCTTGGCGAACGACTTCGCGGTCTCGCTGTCGGCCAGCACCAGCGCGGCGGCGCCGTCGGACACCAGCGAGCAGTCGGTGCGCTTCAGGGGGCCGGCAACATAGGGGTTCTTCTCGCTCTCGGAGCGGCAGAACTCGAAGCCGAAATCCTTGCGCATCTGCGCAAAGGGATTGGCGACGCCGTTCTTGTGGTTCTTGGCCGCGATCAGCGCCAGCGCGTCCGACTGATCGCCGTATTTCTGGAAGTAGCCCTGCGCGATCTTGCCGAACACGCCGGCGAAGCCGCCGACGGTGTCGCCATCCTCCGGCAGGTACGAGGCCTTGAGCAGGTTCTTGCCGATCTCCGGGCCCGGTGTGCGCGTCATCTGCTCGACGCCCACGACCAGCACGATTTTCGCGGCGCCGGCAGCGATGGCACGGATGCCCTGGTGCACGGCAGCCGAGCCCGTGGCGCAGGCGTTCTCGACCCGCGTCGCCGGCTTGAAGCGCAGCGCCGGGTCGGCCTGCAGCACCAGCGACGCCGTGAAGTCCTGGGGCGAGAAGCCGGCGTTGAAATGGCCGAGCACGATCTCGTCGACGTCACCGGCCGAGATGCCGGCATCTGCGATCGCCTCGTTGGCGACCTTGACGACGAGGCTCTCGACGGTCTCGGCGTCGAACTTTCCGAACGGCGTATGCGCCCATCCGACAATGCTGGCGGTCATGATCTCTCTCCCGAATGTCTCCCTCTCCCAAAATGGCGCTTCGCGCCATTCAGGTCCAGGGCCTGGCGTTCTCAGGCCACGAACTTACCACCGAGTTCGTCCTCGATGTGAATCCGGATGATGTCGTCGAAGGTCTTTTCTTCCGTGGTGAAGCCGAGTTCGCGGGCCCGCTTGGCCTCGAAATTCCGCGGCCAGCCGTTCACGATGCCGATGATGAAGGGATCGGGAACCCGCTTGATGCGAGCCGCGACGTTATCGCCAGCGACGCGCCGGAGCGCGGCAATCTGCTCGCCCACCGTCGCCGACAGGCCGGGCATGGTGAGGTTGCGGCGCGGGCCGATCCGCGCGGTGTCCATGGTCGCGGCATGCAGGAGGAAGCCGACAGCGGAGCGCGGCGTCGCGTGCCAGTGCCGGACGTCCTCGGAAACCGGCAGCACGGCCTCCTTGCCGGCCAAGGGCTCGCGCAGGATGTTGGAGAAGAAGCCGGAGGCGGCCTTGTTGGGCGCGCCGGGGCGGATGCAGATGGTCGGCAGGCGGATGCCGACGCCGTCGAAGAAGCCGCGGCGGGAATAATCGGCCAGCAGCAGCTCGCCGATCGCCTTCTGGGTGCCGTAGCTGAGCAGCGGCGCATTGACGAACTCGTCGCCGATCGCGTCGGGGAACGGCGCGCCGAACACCGCGATCGACGAGGTGAAGACCAGCCGCGGCTTGTAGCCGTCGCCGATCAGCCTGACCGCGTCGAACAGCATCCGCGTGCCGTCGAGATTGATGCGGTAGCCCTTGTCGAAATCGAGCTCGGCCTCGCCGGAGACGATCGCAGCGAGATGGAAGATCACGTCCGGACGCGCGGCGACCAGCTTCTCGGCAAAACCTGCGACGGCGAAATCGCCGGCGATGGTCTCGACCGCGATGGACGTATCGGGCTTCGCCGGCGCCACGATGTCCTGCAGGGTCATGCGGGTGATGGCGGCCTCGCCGAGGCGGCCGTCGCGAACGAGCCGCTCGACCAGCTTGCGTCCGACCATGCCGGCGGCGCCGAGAACGAGAATATGCAAGGGAGTGCTCCTTCAAAATGTAGGGTGGGCAAAGGCGCATAGCGCCGCACCCACCGCAGCACCGGGTGATGCCGGACGACGGTGGGCACGCTTCGCTTTGCCCACCCTACGAAAACTGGTCGTCATTGCGAGGAGCGAAGCGACGAAGCAATCCAGAGTCTTCTCCATAGCTCTGGATTGCTTCGCTGCGCTCGCAATGACGGAACACGCGAATCTCGCCTACTCCTTCACCGCGCCGGTCATCGCCGACACATAATGCTCGACGAAGAAGGCGTAAAGGATCACCAGCGGCAGTGAGCCGACCAGGGCGCCGGCCATCAGCGATCCCCATTTGTAGATGTCGCCGTCGACGAACTCGTTGACGATCGCGACCGGCACCGTCTTGTTCGGCGTCGACTGCAGGAAGGTCAGGGCATAGATGAACTCGTTCCAGCACAGCGTGAACGAGAAGATGAAGGCCGAGATCAGGCCGGGCACCGCGAGCGGCACCACGATCTTGACCAGGATCTGCCAGCGGCTGGCGCCGTCGATCAGGGCGCACTCCTCGAGCTCGAACGGGATCGTCTTGAAGTAGCCCATCAAGAGCCAGGTCGAGAACGGGATGAGAAGCGTCGGATAGACCAGGATCAAGGACAGCGGCGAGTCGAACAAGCCGTAGGCCTGGATCACCGAGGCCAGCGGGATGAACAGGATCGACGGCGGCACCAGATAGGCGAAGAAGATCAGCACGCCGACGGTGTCGGCGCCCTTGAAGCGCAACCGAACGATCGCGTAGGCCGCGAGCACGGAGGCGAAGATCGACAGCGTGGTCGCGCCGACCGCGACGTACATCGTGTTCCAGAGCCAGCGCGGATACTGCGTCTCGAACAGCAGCTTGGAGATGTGCTTGAAGGTCGGATGCACCACCCAGAACGGATTGTACTTCTCCATGTCGATCAGTTGCTCGTCGGGTTTGATCGACGTCAGCCCCATCCAGTAGAACGGGAACAGCAGCACCACGAGGATGATGAACAGCGGCAGATACAGCGTGATCAGCCGGCGCGGCAGCGATTCGAGGTAGCTCATGCCCTCGGATTCGTCGGAGCCGGCCGTGGTGGGCGCCTTGGCGTGCAGCGTGGTGTCGGTCATTGGTCGGATCCTTGCTGCCATTTGCGCCGTTGCATGCCGAACCAGGAGATCGCGATCGCCGCCATCAGGAACGGGATCATGGCGGTCGCGATCGCGGCGCCCTCGCCGAGCCGTCCGGAGATGATGCCGCGCTGATAGCTTAGCGTCGCCATCAGGTGGGTGGCGTTGACGGGGCCGCCACGGGTGAGTGCCCAGATCAGCTGGAAGTCGGTAAAGGTGAACAGCACCGAGAAGGTCATGACGACTGCGATGATCGGCGTCAGCAGCGGATAGGTGATGAAGCGGAAGCGCTGCCAACTGGTGGCGCCGTCGAGCGTGGCGGCCTCATAGAGCGAGGGTGACACGGTCTGCAGGCCGGCCAGCAAGGTGATGGCGACGAACGGCACGCCGCGCCAGATGTTGGCGATGATGACGGAGGCACGCGCCCAGTTGGTGTCACCGAGAAAGTTGATGTTCTGAGTGATGACCCCGAGCTTGATCAGCGACCAGGAGATGATCGAGAACTGCGAATCGTAGATCCACCAGAACGCGATCGCCGACAGCACGGTCGGCACGATGAAGGGGATCAACACGATGGCGCGGATCATGGCCTTGAACGGCATGTGCCGGTTCAGCAGCAGCGCGAGATACAGGCCGATCGCGAATTTGATGGCGCTTGCCACGATCGTGTAGAGCAGCGTGTTGAACACCGACAGCCAGAAGATCGAGTCGTCCCACAGCCATTCATAGTTCTCGACCCCGACGAAGACGCCGGTGCGGCCGATCTTCTCGTCGGTGAAGCTCATCCAGACGCCGAGCCCCAGCGGATAGGCCAGGAACAGGATCAGGAAAGCCGCCGCGGGCAGCATGAACCACAGCGCGATGACATTGCGGTTGGTCTTGATGCGCACCCATGCCGAGGGCTCGCCGACGGCGGCGCCTCGCGGCAACGAGGTCTGAATGGTACTCATGGGTCGAGCAGCTCCCTTCGAACCGTAGGGTGGGCAAAGCGTAGCGTGCCCACCGGCGTTCGGGACGGATAGAAAAGTCGTTCCGTCATTGCGAGCGAAGCGAAGCAATCCAGGGCCGAGCAAAGAAACTGGATTGCTTCGTCGCCTTCGGCTCCTCGCAATGACGACAGTCAGCAACCCGTATGGTGGGCACGGCGCGCGATAGATCGCGATCTCTCGATTCGATCTCGGCGCGCCTTTGCCCACCCTACAAGGTCGGCGATCCTCCTCAGCGGAAGATGCGCTTGGCGGAGCGCTCGGCGCTCGCCATCGCCGTCTTCACGTCCTCGCGGCCCGTGCAGTAGTTCGCGAACATGTCGACCAGGACGAAGTCGGCGATCGCGGCCGCAGCCGCCTCGCCGAGCTTGCCGAGGCCGGCCGGCGTGGTCGCGGTCGCCGCGACCTCACGATACGGCGTGTTCTTCGGATCGACCGTCCAGATCGGGTTGGCGTCGTAGCCTTTGAGGAAGTGCGACAGATAGCCCTGCGCCGCCTCGATCCACGGATTGAACTGCTCCGGCTCCAGCAGGAAGGCGGTGAACGCCTTGCAGGTCTGCGGGTACTTGGAGAAGTTGAACACCAGGATCGGGAAGCCCAAATGCATCTCGCGGGTCTTGCCGTCGAGGCCGGGCGGCAGATGCGCGTGGTTCATGTCCTCGGCGATCTGCGGCGCCTCCTTCTTGGCGGTGACATAGATCGAGATGCCGTTGACGGTCGCGTAGAGCTGGCCGGCGAGGAACGCCTTGTTGTTGGACGAGTCGTTCCACGACGCGGTGCCCGGCACGAAATTGTCGTACAGGCCCTTGACGTATTCGAGCGCCTTGGCGGTCTCAGGCGAGTTGATGACGACCTTGTTGTCCTTGTCGATCAGATTGCCGCCATGCGCCCATAGCGCCCAGTGCACCCAGCCATTGGCGTCGCCCGAGGCGTGGCCGAGCGCCATGCCGCCCGGGGTGCCGTTCTTGTTCATCGCCTTGAAGAACTCGGACAGGCCGGCGAGATCCTTCGGGAACTGCTTGAAGCCGGCCTTCTCGGCCGCCGAGATGCGGTAGTTGACGAGGCCGCCGGTGGCGGCCACCGGGATGCCGATCCACTTGCCGTCGAGCATGCCATAGGCCTTGCCCGAGTCGGTCCAGCCGCCGCACTTCTTGCCGAGGTAGTCGGCGACGTCGGTCATGTCGACGCACTTGTTGGAGAACAGGAAGGGCAGCGTGTAGAGGCCCCACACCATGTCGAGCCCCTGCCCCGTATTGGCCGCGACCGAGGCCTTGGGCTGGACGTCGTCATAGGATTCGTTGGAGACGTTGATGGTGACGTTGTTGGCCTTCTGGAAGGCGTCGACGATCTTCATGAAGGCCACGTCCTCGGCCTCGACGAAGCGCTTCCAGCGCATCATGTTGATCTTGGCGCCGGGCTCCGGCTTGAAGGGCGAGGTCTGCGCCCAGGCCTTGGCGTAGCCGAGCAGGTCCTCGGCCGACATGGTCGCGGCAGCCGCCAGCAAGGTCGCGCCGCCCTTGAGCAGAGACCGTCGATCGGTGGGGAAATGAGCCATCTGAAGTTTTCTCCCGTTGAGTATTTTGCTTGTTTTGCTTGTTGTCAGTTCCGCGCCGTGCGGCTGGTCAAATTCTCCGGCCGCTGTCCTTGTCGAACAGATGCGCCGCCGACGCGCGCGGACGCAAATGGATCTTCGCCCCAGGATTGACCTCGTGGCGATCGCGGAACACCGCGATGATGTCCTGGGTGCCGATGCGGGCGACGATCTGCGTCTCCGAGCCGGTCGGCTCGACCACGACCACTTCGGCCTCGATGCCGTCATCGGCGAGTTCGAGATGCTCGGGCCTGACGCCGTAGACGACGGGGCGGCCGTCGGAGGCAGCCGGCGCGGTGAGGATCGGCAGCCTGGCGCCGTTCTCGGTCTCGACATAGACCGAGCCGTTGGATTTGAGGTGGCCGTTGAGGAAGTTCATCGCCGGCGAGCCGATGAAGCCGGCCACGAACTGGTTGTCCGGCTTGTCGTAGAGATCGAGCGGCGAGCCCATCTGCTCGACGATACCGTCGTGCATCACGACGATCTTGTCGGCCATCGTCATGGCCTCGATCTGGTCGTGCGTCACGTAAACGGTGGTGGTCTTGAGCCGCTGATGCAGCTCCTTGATCTCGGTGCGCATCGCGACGCGCAGCTTGGCATCGAGGTTCGACAACGGCTCGTCGAACAGGAACACCTGCGGATCGCGCACGATGGCGCGGCCCATCGCGACGCGCTGGCGCTGGCCACCGGAGAGCTGGCGCGGATAGCGGTCGAGCAGCGGCGTCAGCGCCAGGATCTCGGCGGCGCGCGCGACGCCCTTCTTGATGTCCTCGGGCCGTGCGCCGCGCAGCTTCAGCGAGAAGCCCATGTTGTCGGCGACCGTCATATGCGGATAGAGCGCGTAGTTCTGGAACACCATCGCGATGTCGCGCTCTTTCGGCTGCACGTTGTTGACGACGCGCTCTCCGATCGAGATGGTTCCGGCGGTGATGTTCTCGAGCCCTGCGAGCATGCGCAGCAGCGTCGACTTGCCGCAGCCGGACGGCCCGACCAGCACGACGAACTCGCCATCCTCGATCGGAATCGTCACGCCGTGCAGCACCTCGAATCCGCCGAATGATTTGCGCACGTCGCGAATTTGCACCGACGACATCAATTTCCTCCTCAAAGACCGACAGCATTGGCTGCTTGCCGGCGGCATTCTGACCGTTGTTCTCGGCCGTTTGATCAGGCCGCTTGTCGTTTTGTAGTCTTGGTCGTGCAGTCTTGTTTTTGGCAGTCTTGTTTTTGGTGGTCTTGTTGTTGGCTCTGGTCGCTCCGACTGGATCTGAAACAAGGACCAGCTCGGCTGACATTGTCCGCAGTTCAGTTCGCTTCCGCAATGCCTCGCTTAGCAACCGCGTGATAGCGCTGTCAATATCGCTTGTGTACCAGACCGCCTATGCTATGAGCGAGGCATGGGACGGAAACGCATCGAGCCGGGCAAAGTCCGGCTGACCGAAGTTGCGGCACTGGCGGGCGTCAGCCCGATCACGGTGTCACGCTTCTTCCGTAATCCCGCCACGGTCTCGGCCGGCCGCCGCACGCGGATCGAGAGTGCCGCCAAGGAGCTCGGCTATGTGCCGAACCTCGCCGCCCGCGCGCTCGCTTCGCAGCGCACCGAAGTGATCGGCGTGCTGATACCGTCCCTCACCAACAACGTGTTCTCCGACGTGCTGCGCGGCATCTATGACGCGTTCGAGGGTAGCCGCTACAGCATCCAGCTCGCCAACACCCGCTACAGCGTGCTGCAAGAGGAACGCCTGTTGCGGCTGTTCCTGATGCAGAAGCCGGCCGGCTTGATCGTGACCGGTCTCGACCAGACGGCGGAGAGCCGGTCGATCATCCAGGCAGCGGACTGTCCCGTCGTGCAGATCATGGAGCTCGGCGCCGACCCGATCGACATGATGATCGGATTTTCGCACGTCGATGCCTGTTTTGCAGCCATTTCACACCTTCTCGCGCAGGGCTGCCGCCGCATCGGCTTCATCGGCGCCCGCATGGACCCAAGGGTGCAGCGCAGGCTGCAGGGCTATCAGAACGCGATGAAGGAGGCCGGCTTGTTCGACCCGCGTCTCATCGTCACGGCGCCTGTTCCGACCTCGACCACAATGGGTGGCAGCCTGTTCTCCGATCTGCTGATGAAGGCGCCGGATCTCGACGCGGTGTTCTGCGCCAATGACGATCTCGCCCTCGGCGTGCTGTTCGAATGCCAGCGCCGGCACATCGCGGTGCCCGAGCAGGTCGCGATCGTCGGCTTCAACGACATGGAATTCATGGCCGCGGCGGTTCCGACGCTCACCAGCGTGCGCACCAATCGCTACGAGATGGGCCGGCGCGCGGCGACGATGATCATGGACGCCGTCGAAGGGCGTCCCGTGGCGGAGCGCGTCGTCGATCTCGGCTTCGAGGTGATCGAACGGCAGAGCTCGACCTTGCAGCGCGCCGCCGCAAGTCCGCAGCCCGCGTCGGGGCGCGCTTCCGGAACAAAATGGTAGCGCAACCAAAGACCATGAACTAGAACCACTCGAACCAACAACGACTTGAACGAAAGACGTAGGCGATCTTCGACAGCGGGCCGACGGCGCGCAGACGACGGACCGGCCTCGCCACGTTTGCACTGCGGGAGAAGACACATGACGAAGTCGAACGGGCATGCCGGCAACGGCGCTGACAAGAGCCGCAAGCTGCGCTCGCAGGCGTGGTTCAACGATCCGCACAATCCGGGCATGACCGCGCTCTATCTCGAGCGCTATCTGAATTACGGCCTGACCCGCGCCGAGCTGCAGTCGGGCAAGCCGATCATCGGCATTGCCCAGACCGGCAACGATCTCTCGCCCTGCAATCGCCATCACATCGAGCTGGCGCACCGCGTCCGCGAGGGCATCCGCGCCGCCGGCGGCATCGCGATGGAATTTCCGACCCATCCGATCCAGGAGACCGGCAAGCGCCCGACGGCCGCGCTCGACCGCAACCTCGCTTATCTCGGCCTGGTCGAAATCCTGTTCGGCTATCCGCTCGACGGCGTGGTGCTGACGACCGGCTGCGACAAGACGACGCCGGCCTGCCTGATGGCCGCGGCGACCGTGAACATCCCCGCCATCGTGCTCTCGGGCGGCCCGATGCTGAACGGCTGGCACGAGGGTCAGCGCACCGGCTCCGGCACCGTGGTGTGGAAGTCGCGCGAGCGGCTCGCCGCCGGCGAGATCGGCTATGAGGAGTTCATGGAGATCGTCGCCTCCTCGGCGCCGTCGGTTGGCCATTGCAACACCATGGGCACGGCATCGACGATGAATGCGCTGGCCGAGGCGCTCGGCATGTCCCTGCCCGGCTGCGCCGCGATCCCAGCGCCCTATCGCGAGCGCGGCCAGATCGCCTACGAGACGGGAACACGCATCGTCGACATGGTGTGGGAGGACCTCAAGCCCTCTGACATTCTCACCCGCAAGGCGTTCGAGAACTGCATCGTCGCCAACTCCGCGATCGGCGGCTCGACCAACGCGCCGATCCACATCAACGCGCTGGCGCGCCATGTCGGCGTCGAGCTCGACATCGACGACTGGCAGACGTTCGGCCATGACGTGCCGCTGCTCGTCAACATGCAGCCGGCCGGCTTCTATCTCGGCGAGGAATTCCATCGCGCCGGCGGCGTGCCGGCCGTGATCGGCGAGTTGATGCGCCACAAGCGCATCCACGAGGACGTCATCACCGTCAACGGCCGCAGCATGGGTGAGAATTGCCGCGAGGCGCCGAAGCCCGACGGCGACGTGATCTGGTCCTACGACAAGCCGCTGGTGAAGGACGCCGGCTTCCTGGTGCTGCGCGGCAACCTGTTCGATTCCGCGATCATGAAGACCAGCGTGATCTCCAAGGAATTCCGCGACCGCTATCTCGTCAACCCGAAGGACCCCAACGCGTTCGAGGGCCGCGCCATCGTGTTCGAGGGTCCGGAGGACTATCACGACCGCATCGACGATGCGTCGCTTGCGATCGACGAGCACTGCGTGCTGTTCATCCGCGGCGCCGGGCCGATCGGCTATCCCGGCGGCGCCGAGGTGGTCAACATGCAGCCGCCGGCGGCGCTGATCAAACGTGGCATCCTGTCCCTGCCCTGCATCGGCGACGGCCGGCAGTCGGGCACCTCGGGGTCGCCTTCGATCCTCAATGCGTCGCCGGAGGCCGCCGCCGATGGCGGGCTCGCAATCCTCAAGACCGGCGACCGCGTGCGCATCGACCTCAACAAGGGCTCGGCCAACATCCTGATCTCGGACGAGGAGCTCGCGAAGCGGCGCGCCGAGCTGAAGGCCAAGGGCGGCTTCCCGCACCCCGCCAACCAGACGCCGTGGCAGGAGCTCTATCGCAACACGGTGGGCCAGCAGTCCACCGGCGCCTGCATGGAGCTTGCCACGCGCTATCACAACATCGCCGGCACCGTCGGTGTGGCGCGGCATAATCACTAATCACAACGCACAAAGCCAACCCCTGTCATTGCGAGGAGCGAAGCGACGAAGCAATCCGGAGTCCTCGTTCGGCCCCTGGATCGCTTCGCTGCGCTCGCGATGACGGAAGACATCAAATCGCATCTCCAGGGAGACCCCATGTCCGACCGTCTCAAGGGCAAGCGCGCCTTCGTCACTGCCGCCGCTGCCGGCATCGGCCGCGCCTGTGCCATTGCCTTCGCGCGTCAAGGCGCCACCGTATTCGCCACCGACATCGATGAGAACGGCCTGAACATGCTGAAGAGCGAAGGCATTGCCGAGGTCGCGACGCTCGACGTGCGCAACACCGCGGCCGTGAACGCGATGGCCGAGCGGGTCGGCAAGGTCGAGATCCTGCTCAACGCCGCCGGCTTCGTGCATAACGGCACCATCCTCGACTGCTCCGACGACGACTGGGATTTCTCGTTCGATCTGAACGTCAAGTCGATGCATCGCACCATCCGCGCCTTCCTGCCGAAGATGCTCGATCAGGGCGGCGGCGCCATCGTCAACATCGCCTCCGCCGCGGGCGTGTTCAAGGCGGCGCCGAACCGCTACGTCTACGGTGCGACCAAGGCGGCCGTGGCGGCGCTGACGCGCTCGGTCGCCGCCGATTTCGTGGGCAAGCGCATCCGCTGCAACTGCATCTGCCCGGGCACGATCGAAACGCCCTCGATGCTGGGACGCGCGGCCTCGGCCGGCCCGAACGGGCTGGAGATGTTCATCTCGCGCCAGCCGATGGGCCGGCTCGGCACGGCGGAGGAGATCGCCCATCTCGCGGTCTATCTCGCCAGCGACGAGAGCGCGTTCACGACCGGCGTCGCGCATACCATCGACGGCGGCTGGACGCTGTAGTTCTGCTCCGTCATTCCGGGGCAGCCCGCAGGGCTGAACCCGGAATCTTGAGATTCCGGGTTCGCGCTGCGCGCGCCCCGGAATGACGACAACAAAGATCGACCGGGGAAACATCATGAACCACATCGACCTTACCAACCGCTGCGCCGTGGTCACCGGCGGCGCGCAGGGCTTCGGCCGCGCCATCACCGAGCGCTTCAAGGCGTCGGGCGCGAAGGTCGCGATCTGGGATCACGACATCGCGCTGGCGGAGAAGACCGCGCAGGCGATCGGTTCGGAGGTGCTGGCGCTGCAGGTCGACGTCACCGACACCAAAGCGGTCGAAGGCGCCCGTGACGCGACGCTGGCCGCGTTGGGCGGCATCGACATCCTGGTCAACAATGCCGGCATCGCCGGCATCAACAAGACGGTGTGGGAGACCGATCTCGAGGAGTGGCGCAAGGTGCTGCGCATCAATCTCGACGGTCCCTTCATCTGCGCCAAGGCGATCGTGCCGGTGATGCTGAAGCAGGGCTATGGCCGCATCGTCAACATCGCCTCGATCGCCGGCAAGGAGGGCAACCCGAACGCTGCGCACTACTCGGCGTCCAAAGCCGGCCTGATCGCGCTGACCAAGTCGCTCGGCAAAGAGCTGGCGCAGCACAACATCACGGTCAACGCGGTGACGCCCGCCGCGGCGAAGACCGCCATCTTCGACCAGATGACGGAAGCGCACATCAATTTCATGCTGTCGAAGATCCCGAAGGGCCGCTTCGTGCTGGTCGAGGAGCTGGCCGCGCTGGTGTCGTGGCTCGCCTCGGAAGAATGCTCGTTCTCGACAGGCGCCGTATTCGACATTTCCGGCGGCCGCGCAACTTATTAGTTTGGTTAGTTTGGTACGTCCCATGTGTAGGGTGGGCAAAGGCGCCGTCGCAGACGGCGACGTGCCCACCATCGGCTTTCGCCCATCAGGACGGTGGGCACAGCGCGCCGGAGATATTGCGAGAACACAGGCATGACTGCCTCGCGCCTTTGCCCACCCTACACGTCTCGCTGACGACACGATTTCTGACCCATGGAGCTTGCCTGATGACCCACCACGGCGGCTGCTTCTGCGGCGCGGTGCGCTTCCAATGCACCGGCGAGCCGATCAACGTGCGCGTCTGCCACTGCCGCAACTGCCAGCGGGCGACGGGCGCGCCGTTCTTCGCCCGCGCGCTGTTCGCGCACGACGCGCTGACGATCACCGGCGAAACCGCGCGCTTCCCCTCCTCCGACGCGCTCGACCGCATGTTCTGCCCGCGCTGCGGCGTCAGGCTGTTCTCATGGCGCAACACGCGCGCGGTGGTCGGCGTGGCCCTGGCCTGCTTCGACGACCGCAACGCCTTTGCCCCGACCGAGCACATCTGGGTCTCTGAAAAGATGGATTGGGTGCAACTCAACGACGGCCTGCCGCAATTTCCGGAGAATCCCGCGTAGCATCGGGGAACCATCGTGCCTATGTAGGGCCGTAACGCGTCCGGAACCCCGATCCTTGAACATCTCCCTCTACGGCATCTCCGTCTGGATCCTGCCGATCATCATCGCCATCACCTTTCATGAGGCCGCTCACGCCTTCGTCGCCTGGCGCTTCGGCGACGACACGGCGTTGCGACTCGGTCGCGTCAGCTTCAACCCGCTCAAGCACATCGATCCGTTCGGCACGATCCTGCTGCCGGGCATGCTGCTGCTGTCCGGCTCGCCGTTCCTGTTCGGCTACGCCAAGCCGGTGCCGGTCGATTTTCGCAATCTGCAGCCGCTGCGGGCCGGCATGGTGATGGTGGCGCTCGCGGGCCCGGCGACCAACATCGCGCTGGCGCTTGCGGCCGCCCTGGCCTTTCACCTCATGCCGTTCGTGCCGGCCGGGGGCGCGCAGTGGGTTGCCCACAACCTGCTGAATGCCTTCTCGTTCAACATCCTGCTCGCCGTGTTCAACATGCTCCCGATACCGCCGCTGGACGGCGGCCGGGTCGCGGTCGGCCTGCTGCCGTCGGTGCTGGCGCGGCCTCTTGCCCGGCTCGAGCCCTATGGCATGCTGATTCTGATCGGATTTTTGATCCTTCTGCCGCTGGCGGGTTCCCAGTTCGGTCTCAATCTTGATCTTGTGTCGGGGCTGCTCCGCGCCACGACCGATTCTCTGAAGCAGCTGCTTCTGTTATTGACGGGTAACGTCTAAATCTACCCGTCAGGGATGGTAACGAACGAGCCCCGAGGCACTCTTGGTCAAAGCCGCCGACATGATGATCGCACGCCGCGCCGACACCCGCGCCCGTGCCGATTTCGCGACCTGGAAGATGATCGCCAAACTGAACGGCGCCTCCGGCCTGCCGCCGGCGGCGCAGGACTTTCTGGCAAGCTACAAGACCCGCCTCGGCGACATGTCGGAGGACGAGGCCACCGAGGCCACCATCCGCGAGATGTACAAGGCCTATTATGCCGAGATGGGCGGTGGCGGCGCCCCGCCCGAAGTCAAGCCGGTCGCCGCCGAGCCGGTGACCGACAACGTCACCGCCTTCCGCAAGCTGCCGCCGAAGCCGAAGGCCGCGCAGAGCGGAACGACCGCTCCGCGCAAGCTGCCGGTCGCGCTGATCTTCGCCGCGCTCTGCGCGGTCTATGTCGGAGTCAGGCTGTATTGGCAGTGAGGTCAGCCGAACCCTACCCGCTCATTTCGGCGGGTTGAACTTGACCGGCAGGATGAAGGAGAATTCGTCGTCGGTGAGGCCCGCGGGAGGCTTTGGCACGGGATCCGAACGGCGGACCATGCTGACGGCGGCCTGATCGAACTCCGGATCGCCGGACGTTTCCCTGACGTCCACCGAGACGACACGGCCGAGCCGGTTGAGCACGAGCGCCAGCTTGAGCTGGGCCGCAACCTTCTTTCCGGATGGATACTTCTTGTGCAGTTCGAAATAGGCGCTGATCTTGCGGCCCCAATTGGCCGTCAGCCTTTGCACGTCCTTGCCGATGCCGGCATTCGGCGCTTTGGTCTTCTCGGCTTCAGGAACCTTCTCGTCCAGGGCCTTGCGCGCCGTGTCCTCGGAGGCTTCCTGCGCCTCTGATGCCTGTGTCTGGACCGTCGCGACCTTCTGCTCCTCGGTCGGCTTCTTCACGTCGGAGGTCGTGACCTCGCGGTCGGCCTCCTCGGTCGTGGTCGGGACGTCCTTCTGGAGATCAGTCTGCTCGACCTCGGCCTTCTGCTCCTGCATCTGCGGAGCGGCGGTCTGCGCCACCGAGTCCTGTCCGACCGGAACCTCGTCGTTCTCGACCTTCGGCGAGCCCATGTCGATGTCGATGACCTCAGCGCCTGCCGCGCCGAGGCCGCCGGCGTCCTCGTCGTCCTTCAGATGCGTCAGCGCCAGTGCGGCGCCGCCGACATGCAGCATCAGCGCGCCCATGATGGCCAGAAACCACAGACGGCGCGAGGGGGAGTGCCCGATGTCGAGGTCGCTCATCACAAGTCGGCGCTCCTCACGGCTGCGCGGGCTGGGCCGGCGGCGCTGGCGCAGGTCCCTGGGCGGCCGCGGCTGGCGGCGCTTCCAGGGCCACAAGCTTGATCTTGGTGTAGCCGCCGGCGCGCAGCAGCTCCAGGACTCCCATCAGCTCGCCATAGGGCACCAGCTTGTCAGCGCGCAGGAAGATCGGCCGGTCCTTGGGCTGATCGGTCATGGCGTCGAGCTCGCGCACCAGGTCGACGCGTTTGACCAGGTTTTCCCCGATCGCCAGCGACAGGTCCGGCTTGATCGAGACATAGGTCGGCTTGTCCGGCTTCTTCTGCGGCGTGGCGCTGGAGGACGGCAGGTCGATCGGCAGGTCGACGGTCGACAGCGGCGCCGCCACCATGAAGATGATCAAGAGCACCAGGATGACGTCGATGAACGGCGTCACGTTGATGTCGTGGGTCTCGTCGAAATCGTCGTCGAGATCGCCTTCGGAGAGCGAAACGGCCATCGCCTGCTACTCCGCCGCGCGCACGTGAATGCCGACCTGGCTGCGGTCGAGATCACGCGACAGCAGGCGGCCGGCGGCGCCCGATGCGCGGTTGACGAGCTCAAGATAGCCCTTCGTCACGCGCGAAAAGTGATTGTAGATGATGACGGCAGGGATCGCGGCGGCAAGCCCGATCGCGGTCGCCAGCAGCGCCTCGGCGATGCCCGGCGCGACCACTGCGAGGTTGGTGGTCTGCGATTTGGAAATGCCGATGAAGCTGTTCATGATGCCCCAGACGGTGCCGAACAGCCCGACGAAGGGCGAGATTGCGCCGACGGTGGCGAGCAGGCCCATGCCGACGCGCACGCGCCGGGCCTCGGCACGCACGATCTCGGTGAAGCTCGAGGCCGCGCGCTCCTTGATGCCCTCATCGCTGTTCAGCCCTGCCGACAGCCGGGCCTCCGATATCGCCGCCTGCAGCAGTACCGCCGCAACGTTTCTTCCATGGCCGAGCGCGAGCTGCGCTTCCGCCAGCGACTTGGCGCCGGTGAGCTTGCGCAGCGCGCCGACGAGCCGCCGGCGCAGCACGGAAAACTCGATGCTCTTGGCAATCAAGATCGCCCAGCTCGCGACCGAAGCCAGCGCCAGCGCGATCATGACCGCTTTGACGACCATGTCGGCCTTGAGGAACATGCCGAGTGGCGACAGCTCGTCGAGTCCGGTGGCAACCGACTTGCCGCTTCGGGTGCCGCTCTCTGCGCCGGCCGGCGCAGCAGCCGTCAGCGCGGCCTGGACCGATGCCGGTGGTGCCATCGTGTGTGCCGTGCCCGGCGCCGTCGCGGACGGATCGGTCGAGACCGCCGGGGCGGACCTGGCCGGCTCCTGCTGCGCATATGCAGGTAGCCCCGCAGCAACAGACAGACATGACAGGACGATTGCAAACCTAACGAGGAACGATGTCATCATATCTCGGCCCATTAGACCTCGGCCCATTGCCGGATCAGATTGTGATAGATGCCGGTCAGCTTGACAGCATCGGGATCGTCCCTCCCGAGGCGTTCCGCCAAGCTCTGGATCGCCGTGTCCAGATCGAAGATCATGCTCCGGACGTGGGCATCCCGTATCATGCTCTGCATCCAGAAAAAAGAGGCGACCCGGGCGCCGCGCGTGACCGGCGTGACCATGTGAAGGCTCGATGACGGATACAGCACCGCGTGCCCCGCGGGCAACTTGACTTCGTGCGAGCCGTAGGTGTCCTCGATCACAAGCTCGCCACCGTCATAGCTGTCGGGCTCGGCCAGGAACAAGGTCATCGACAGATCGGTGCGGATGCGCAGGCCGGTCAGCGGATCGCCGCGCACGGCATTGTCGACATGGATGCCGAAATGGTCGCCGCGCGAGGCAGTGTAGCGGTTGAACAAGGGCGGAAAGATCTGCAGCGGGATCGCCGCCGACAGGAAGCGCGGATGCTTCGTCAACGCCTGGATGACGCGCTGGCCGAGCACCCGCGCCGCCTCGCCATCCGGCGGCAATTGCTCGTTGCGCTTGACCATGGCCGACTGCGCCCCGGCCGTCGAGCGGCCGTCCTCCCACTCCACCGCATCCATGATGCGGCGGAACTCGGCCACCTCGTCTTTCGACAGAACGTCGGGGATGCAGATCAGCATGATCAGAACTTCGCAGTGGTGACGATGTAGAAGGCGCGCCCCGGGGCCACGGCGACGAACGGCACCGCGCTCCGATACAGCGTGTCGTAGTACAGCTTGTTGGTCAGGTTCTGGGCATAAAGCTTCATGGTCCAGTGCGCGTCGAGCTTCTTCTCGACGAACGCGTCGAAGCGCCAGTAGCTCGGTAGCTCGTTGCCGGTGTTCGCCGCGAAGGTGCCGCCATAGACCTTGGAGCGGTAGACCGCCTGGCCGCCGATCTCCCAGCCATTGTCGAGCTTGTACTTCGACAGCATGCTGAACGACTGGTGGGCGATGTTGGCGAGCTGCAGGCCGATGTTGGAAGCGACGCCACTCTGCGTGACCTTCGACTGCATCAGCACCAGGCCGCCGAAGATGCTCCAGCGATCGGTGAGCTTGCCTTCCGCCTCGATGTCGATGCCCTGGATGCGGTAGGCCGCGCCCGAGGTGAGCAGGCCGCCGACGGTCTCGCGGGCATTGTCCTTGGTGGTCTGGAACAGCGCGGCTGAGACCAGCAGATGGCGGTCGACCAGCTCCCATTTGGTGCCGAGCTCGGCCGCCTTGTTGCGCTCGGGTCCGAGCAGGACCGCGGTGTTGGCGGGCACGCCGCCGTAATCGGTGCCGGTGGCGTCGAGTTCGGAGCCGAACGGATTGGCCGAGGTCGCATAGGCCGCGTAGATGCTGCCGATCGGCATCGGCTTGTAGACCAGGCCGACATTGTAGTTGACCAGATCCGCGTTCATCTTGAGGTATTTCGGCGAATTGGTCGACGAGCTCATGGTGTAGCCGTCATAGCGCACCCCACCGTTCAGGATGACCGTGTCCTGCCAGTTGGCCGTGTCCATGACGTAGACGCTGTTGGTGTTGACGCCGTAGCGCGTCGGGTTGCCGACCAGCGACGGCGTATTGCTGAATGGGATGTAGGTGTACTGCGGCGAGTACACGTTGACGCCGGTGACCGCGCCCGAGCTGGTCGAGCCGCCGCCGAACAGTTCGGACGAGAGGCCGGTGTAGCGATCGATCGAGATGTTCTCGTTCGAGAACTCGGTGCCGAGAACGGCGGTATGCTTGACGCCGCCGGTATCGAGCTTGAACGTGGCGTCGTTCTGGTTGGCCCAGACGTCCACCGTCTGATAGCGGCTCTGCGCGCTCGCCGTGGTGGTCCAGAGCAGCGGATTGGGACTGGTCGTGTTCGGATTCTGCGGCAAGGTGCCGATATAGTTGAGCAGCGAGTGCTCGCCGCGGAACTTGCTGCTGAGTGTGATCGCCTCGTTGACCTTGTACTCGGCCGCGGCAGTGCCGAAATCCTGCCGCGCCGTCTGGAAGTCGCGATTGAGGAAGCCATACCAGGTGCCGCGCGGAATGCCCGCGGAGGTCACGGGGACGTTGCCTCGCTTGTAGTAGGGTACGCCGAAATCCGGATAACCCGACAGATCGGTATGGACATAGTTCGTCGTGATCTTGAGATCGTCGATCGGCGTCCACTTGGTCGAGAGGAAGGCGCCCCAGCGGTCGTCGGTGACGAAGTTGCGCCCCGCCACATTGGAGTCCTGGAACAGGCCGCCGGTGCGCACCGAGAAGGTTGGCGAGATCACCTGGTTCACGTCGAGCGTGACGCGCTTCTGCTGGTCGGTGCCGAACTCGGTATCCATCCGCTTGAAGTTCGTATCGCCAGCCTGCTTGGTGACGATGTTGATGGCGCCGCCGGCGGTGCCGCGTCCGGCATAGGACGAGGCCGGACCGCGCAGGATCTCGATCTGCTCGGTGAAGAAGTTCTCGCGGATCGACACGGCGGGATCACGGATGCCGTCGATGAAGACGTCGTTGCGGGCATCGAAGCCGCGAATGAAGAAGCGGTCGCCGAACGCATTGCCGCCTTCGCCCGATCCGAGCGTGACGCCGGCGGTCGAGCGGCCGATCTCCTTGAGCGCCGTGATGTGCTTGTCCTGCAGCACCTCCTTGCTCATCACCGTGATGGTCTTGGGCGTATTCAGGAGCGGCTCAGGAAACTTGCCCGACGCCTGCACGCGGTTGACCTTGTAGGGCTCGGCTGCGTCCGCGTAGGGGTTGGCGTCCGGCGCGGACAGCCCGCCTGCGTTCGGGAACGCCACCGCGGCCTGCTGCGCCGCCTGCTGACGGGCCGCCGCGCGGCGTAGGGCATTGCGCGCGCGGACCTGCTCGGCGGTCGGCTTGGAGGACGTCGGCTTGGCGCGCGCGATCGGCGCATCGACGTTGACCGGGGGCAGGTCGGAAGCCGGCTGCGCCTCGGCCGAGGACATCGATGCCACCGCCATCAGCCCGGCCATCGCCGACACCTTGGTGACGGAGGGCCCCTCTCCTCGTCCGTCATTGAACTTCATCGCTGCGACCCCACGCAGCGAACGCGGTGCTCTCACCTGTCCCATTTTATTTTCACGCGCCCCAGATTTTTTCATTCCACATCGCGAACGCGGATCATTTGCGCTGCAACGATGTGTCGTTGGTATCGGGCGCGTTTCAGGGGGTCAATTTGAGGAGCCCTAATTTGGCCTTGAATAGTTCCAGATCAAAACAATTCTAAAACGCTCAACTAACAACATGCGAAACTTGAAATCGTTCTAAACAGCGCGAATTGACTCGCGCTGCCGTCGAATCGCTGCGCTTGTCAATTCGACGAGCCAGCCGGCTCGTCGCTGCTCGGCGGCTTCATCAGCGAGAACAGCTCGTCCACGGTCTGCACCGCGATCTGGCGCACGCGATCGGAATCATCGACCCCCGCGATCCGCACGCCCTTGACGACGGCCCTGATCTCATCGCGAAAATCGGTCAGGAAGCGCAAGGGATCGCGCTGCTCGTTGGCGACGCGCGCGATCAGGCCGGTGACCAGGATCTGGCACGCGAGCATCTTTCCATTCAGTTCTTCCATCGTGAGCTCCCCATTCGCTATCGTCGCACGGCGCATCGTCGGGCGACGCAGCCTCGCTCCGGTTGAATCCTGCCCCTGCCCGACGGCGCCATGACGGCGGCCGGACTCATCGGCTTCTAATCAGCTCCCATCGGGCGCGACAAGACGGCGAGAATAGGTCGGAGTGCGGCTTTCGCACGAGAGACCCGCGCGGTCAGCGACAGATCCGGCGCGGCGCGCTGGCCGACGATGGCGGCAGAGGAATGCCGCAGACCGCCCTGCTCTCGCGCAGGCCGCACCGCGGCAATGGCAAGCTTCTGCGCCATTTTTCGCACTCAAGATGTTTTAGTATAACGACGCAACTCAAGATGGGATCAAGACGGTCCGCGCTGCGGCTCGGCTATTTGAGCGCGACCTCGGCTTTCGGATCGGATAGCGTCTTGATCCGATCCTTCAGGTCCCTGAGCGTGGACAGGCTGGTCGCGACGGCCTCGTCCGGAATGTCGTGCAGAACCTCGCCGGCAATCGCATCGCGCAGCTCGTCGAGATCATCGACGAGCTTTCGTCCCGCGGCGGTGAGATGGAGACGGTTCGCGCGGCGATCCCTCGGATCGTGCCGGCGCTCCAGCAGCCCCTGCTCGACCAGCCTGTCGAGCAGACGCACCAGCGAAATGGGCTGCAGTTCCAGCACTTCTGCGAGATCGACCTGTGACATCCCCTCATGCGCGCGCAGCCGAAACAGCACCACCCATTGTGCGCGGGTCGTGCCGCGCTGTTTGGCACGATGATCAATATAGTTGCGCAGGATGCGCGAGCTTTCGACAAGCTGCGCAACGAGCTGACGTCTCATATCCAGCGACATGGCTGTGAACTCCCTTGCGATCCCTCGAAGCTTGCCGATTGTTTAGGTTTGTCCACGCGCTCGTGTGTTTACACATTAATTGCGTGCGTACTATATCTGGCGTGCTGGGAATGGTTTTAAAGACCGGTTATCCTGTTCGTCTCAGCATGTGGGCCAGCATGAAGACATCGCGAACCATAGGTTGGATCCTGCTGCTGGCGGCTCTCGGCGGCGCCGGCTATTACGGCTGGCAGCGCTATCAGGGCGCTGAGGCAGCGAAGAAGACGGCTGCGCAGAAATCGGCCGGGCCGCAGGCCGTTCGAGTCTCGACCGTGCTGGTCCAGAAGACGGACTTCCCGGTCTTCCTCACCGGCCTGGGGACCGTGCAAGGCTTCAATACGGTCCAGGTCCGCACCCGCGTCGACGGCCAGATCGACAAGATCGCCTTCACCGAAGGCCAGCTCGTGAACGAGGGCGACCTGCTGGTCGAGATCGACCCGAGGCCGTTCCAGGCGGCGCTCGATCAGGCCAAGGCCAAGCGGGCGCAGGACGAGGCCAATCTCAACAACGCCAATCTCGACCTGCAGCGCACCACCAAGCTCGGCGAGTTCGCGACCCGGCAGCAGCAGGACACGCAGCGCGCCACCGTCGCGCAGCTCACCGCTCAGATCGCAGCCGACGACGCCGCGATCGCCAATGCCCAGACCCAGCTCAGCTACACGCAGGTCAAGGCGCCGATCTCCGGCGTCGCCGGCCTGCGCCAGGTCGACATCGGCAACATCGTCAATGCCTCGACCCAGACCGGCATCGTTTCGATCGCGCAGATCGAGCCGATTGCGGTGATCTTCACCGCGCCGGAGGAGCAGTTGCCCTATATCAACGAGGCGCAGAAGGTTGCTGCCCTGAAGGTGATTGCGCTCACCACCGACGGCAAGAAGCAGCTCGCCGAAGGCAAGCTGATGGTCGTGAACAACCAGGTCGACACGTCGAGTGGAACGATCCGGCTGAAGGCGGTGTTCGACAACAAGGACCACGTGCTGTGGCCTGGACAGTCGGTGTCGACGCGGCTCCTGGTGCGGACACTGAAGGACGCCACGGTGGTTCCCGACGACGCCGTCCAGCATTCGACCAACGGGCTCTATTCCTACACGGTGAGCCCGGACAACAAGGCCGAGCTGCGCAAGGTGAAGGTCGGCGTTTCGATCGATGGCCGTACCGTGGTCGAAGAGGGGCTGACCCCCGGCCAGCAGGTGATTACGGGCGGTCAATTCAAAGTGCAGCCAGGCTCGGTCGTGACCACCGCGGTGGCCAGCTCGGAGCCGGCGCCAGCTAAGGTCCGGCAGGAATGAACGGCGGCGGCATCTCGGCACCCTTCATCAAATACCCCATCGGTACCTCGCTGCTGATGGCGGGCATCCTGTTCATCGGCCTCGTCGCCTATCCCCTGCTGCCGGTCGCGCCGCTGCCGCAGGTCGACTTCCCGACGATCCAGGTCACGGCCAACCTGCCGGGCGGCAGCCCCGAGACGATGGCAACCTCGGTCGCCCAGCCGCTGGAACGGCAGTTCGCCCAGATCCCGGGCATCGCCCAGATGACCTCGACCAGCTACCTGGGCACCGCATCGGTCACGATCCAGTTCGACCTCAATCGCAGCATCGACGGCGCCGCCAACGACGTCCAAGGCGCAATCAATGCCGCCTCCGGCCAGCTGCCGAAGAATCTGCCGTCGCCGCCGACCTACCGCAAGGTCAACCCGGCGGACTCGCCGATCCTGCTGCTGTCGGCGACCTCCGAGACGCTGCCGCTGACCACCGTCAGCGACGCGGTCGACGCCGGTCTCGCTCAGCAGATCAGCCAGATCTCGGGCGTCGCCCAGGTGATCATCGGCGGCCAGCAGAAACCATCCATCCGCATCCAGATCGACCCGGCCAAGCTCGTCGCCAAAGGGCTGTCGATGGAGGATGTGCGCAGCCAGATCGCGATCACCACGGTCGACGCGCCCAAGGGCAACATCGACGGCGAGCGGCGGGCCTATACGATCTACGCCAACGACCAGCTCACCGAGTCGAAGGACTGGAACGACGTCATCATCGCCTACCGCAATGGCGGCCCGCTGCGCATCCGCGACATCGGCAAGGCTGTGACCGGGGCCGAGGACGCCAAGCAGGCGGCTTGGGCCAATGGCAAGCGCGGCGTGTTCCTGGTGATCTTCAAGCAGCCCGGCGCCAACGTCATCGAGACCGTTGACCGCATCAAGGGGCTGTTGCCGCGGCTGGTCGCGGCGATCCCACCGGCGATCAAGATCGATCTCATCTCCGACCGGACCACCACCATCCGCGCCGCCGTTGAGGACGTTCAGTTCACGCTGATCCTGACCATCTTCCTGGTGGTGATGGTCATCTTCATCTTCCTGCGCAGCTTCTGGGCGACGGTGATCCCGACCATCACAGTGCCGCTGGCGTTGCTCGGCGCCTGCGCGATGATGTGGGGGGTTGGCTACACGCTCGACAATCTGTCGCTGATGGCACTGACGATCGCGGTGGGCTTCGTGGTCGACGACGCCATCGTCATGCTCGAGAACATCTCGCGTTATGTCGAGGAAGGCGAATCGCCGATGGCCGCCGCCTACAAGGGCGCCAAGGAGATCGGCTTCACCATCGTCTCGATCTCGATCTCGCTGGTCGCGGTGCTGATCCCGCTGCTGCTGATGGGCGGCATCATCGGCCGGCTGTTCCGCGAATTCGCGGTCACCCTGGCGATGACCATCTTCGTCTCGATGATCGTGTCGCTGACGCTGACGCCGATGATGGCCTCGCGCTTCCTGCGCAACGAGCACGCCGCGCAGCACGGCAAGTTCTATCAATGGAGCGAGGCCGCGTTCGACGCGATGCTGCGCGCCTATGAGAAGGGGCTCGATGTGGCGCTGCGCTGGCGCTTCGCCACCTTGATGGTGTTCTTCGCCACGCTCGGATTGTCGGTCTATCTGTTCATCCTGATCCCGAAGGGCTTCTTCCCGCAGCAGGACGTCGGCCTGATCACCGCGACCTCGGAGGCCTCCCAGGACATCTCGTTCAAAGCGATGCAGTCGCGCCAGGAGGCGCTCGCCAACATTGTAATGGCCGATCACGACGTCGCCAGCGTGGCCATGGCAATCGGCGGCTCCGGCCGCGCCGGCAACAACGGCAACATGTTCATCACGCTGAAGCCGCGCGAGGAGCGCAACGCGACGGCGCAGCAGATCATCACCCGCCTGCGGCCGCAGCTCGAGAAGGTCGAGGGTGCGCGGCTCTACATGCAGGCAGCGCAGGACATCCGGCTCGGCGGCCGCCCGTCCCGCACCCAGTTCGAGTTCACCTTGCAGGATCCCAACGTCGCAGAGCTGAACGAATGGGCGCCGAAGATCCTTGAGAAGATGCGTTCGCTGCCGCAGCTGCGCGACGTCGCCACCGACCAGCAGGCCGACGGCACCACCGTGCAGCTCACGATCAACCGCGACACCGCCTCGCGGTACGGCATCTCGCCGCAGCTGATCGATGACACGCTGTATGACGCGTTCGGCCAGCGCCAAGTCGCGCAGTACTTCACCCAGCTCAACTCCTACCGCGTGATCCTGGAGATCCTGCCTGAGCTGCAGGGCAACATCGACACGCTCAACAAGCTCTACGTGAAATCGCCGACCACCGGCGACCAGGTGCCGCTCTCGACCTTCGCCAGTTGGACCAACGTGCCGGTGCGGCCGCTGTCGATCAGCCACCAGGGCCAGTTCCCGTCGATCACGATCAGCTTCAACCTCGCCCAGGGCGTCGCGCTCGGCCAGGCCACCGATGCGGTGCAGCGCGCGATGGTCGAGCTCGGCGCGCCGGCAACCTTGAACTCGAGCTTTCAGGGCACTGCGCAGGCGTTCCAGCAGTCGCTGTCGACCGTGCCGCTCTTGATCCTCGCCGCCCTCGTCGTGGTCTATCTGATCCTCGGCATCCTCTACGAGAGCTACATCCACCCGATCACGATTCTCTCGACGCTGCCCTCGGCCGGCGTCGGCGCGCTCGCGATCCTGATGGCGTTCGGCTACGATTTCAGCCTGATTGCGCTGATCGGGGTCATTCTGCTGATCGGCATCGTGAAGAAGAACGGCATCATGATGGTCGACTTCGCCATCGCCGCCGAACGTGACCAGCATCTGCCGCCGGAGCAGTCGATCCGCCAAGCCGCCCTGCTGCGCTTCCGTCCGATCATGATGACGACCATGGCCGCGCTGCTCGGCGGCGTGCCCCTGATGCTCGGCAACGGCACCGGCTCGGAGATCCGCCAGCCGCTCGGCTATGCGATGGTCGGCGGCCTCATCGTCAGCCAGATGCTGACGCTGTTCACGACGCCGGTGGTCTATCTCTATCTCGACAAGGTCAACAACGCCTTCGCGCGCTGGGGCCGCACGCATATCGACCACGAGCCCGAGACCGCAGCGGCAGGTCCGGTCAAGGAAGCGGCGGAATAATCCGCCGCTTCTTTTCGCCTACTGCCGCGCCATCTCCGCGTTGGACACGCCCTCGCCGACGCCATGCCGTTCCGCCCGGTACAGCCGGAACAGCTTCTTGCGATTGACCAGATAGCCCTCCCGCTTGAGCAGGACGTGCAGGCGACGATAGCCGAAGCGGCGGCGCTCATGGGCGATCGCCCTCATGCGCTGCCGCAGCCCGGCATCATCGGCCCGGCTCGTTTGATATCTGACCGTCATGCGGCAACATCCGATGGCTTTACACGCCCGCCGTTCGCTCATCCCGTGAACACCCATGAGATGTGCGACAGCTTTCCGCTTCGCAGCGGGCGTCACCACTTCTTTCCCAGGAGATCCTTCAGCGCTGCATTGTCCAGCATGGCGTCCGCCAGCAGCCGCTTGAGCCGCGTGTTCTCGTCCTCCAGCGTCTTCAGCCGCTTGGCCTCCGAGACGTCCATTCCGCCGAACTTGGCCTTCCACTTGTAGATGCTGGCGTCGCTCACGCCATGCTTGCGGCACAGATCGGCGACCGGAACGCCGGCCTCGTGCTCTTTCAAAATCCCGATGATCTGCTCTTCCGTAAAGCGGCTGCGCTTCATGCTCTGGTCCTCGTTGGAGCCAGAACGAACTTCAAGCTGGATTAAGCCCGAGGGGCAAGGTCAACCAGATCGCCAACGACATCGGCATGTCCCGGCAGAACGTCGAGCACTACATGCGGTTCAAGGACCAGATGAAGGTCAGGGTAGATGGTCAAAAGCGACTGCGCCTAATCAACAACTCGAGCGCCGTCTAACTAGTCTCATTGAACGGGACACTGGATTAGGTTGCATTCTCTGGTGTCGCTACCCACTGCCGCCGTGGCTGCATCCGGGGCCGGAGGCAATAGGCAATCCATCATCGAGAGACCGCTTGCGAATCCGCAGGTTTGATAGAGCTTGTTATGTCATTTCCGAGCTTTGGTAGGCCTCCGGGTGGAACCCGACACGTGGCCTCCATTTTGACCCCTGGTGTGAGACCGATCGCTCCAAAGCTACCGCTTGATTTGATCTCCATTGAATATTGATGTGATAGCACGTCTTCATATGTCACTAAGTAATCGACTCCGGTTTTGAATACGGCCGGATCTACGTTCTGAAACATTACGAAGAGAATGCCAGGCAGCATTGCGCCCGTTTGAATCGGGGTCAGGCTCTTCTCGAGGAGACTATCAACCTTGTGAAAAGTGACTGCTTCCGGTTGACCCGGAACCGTCGATGGAATGTTGTTGAATACAAAGTTGTCGGGCATTGTAGGAAAAACAGCGTCATAAATCCTACCATTCGATCTTGCTGATACTCTCCAGTTCTTGACGATCGTCTGCATCGATCCCGTATTGACTACGTTAAGCGCAAGCACAGCAATCGTATTGCGCTCGTCCTGGCCGGCATTTCCAGCCATCACGCTTTGAATCCCACCAGACAACTGGGGTCGCGGAGATCGCGTCCCAACTGAAAAGATCAGCAGCAAGAAAAGGACGAAGGATGTAGCGCCGAACGCAATTTGCTGCTTCCGATCCTTGAGTTTGCCGAAGGCTAGTCGGATCATTCCACCCAGCGCCGTCGACATGATTAGGGGCACGAGAATATAGTTCAAGAAGATCCCAGCCGCGAGGCTGGCAGTAAAGCGCTCAAACCAGTCCATTGGAGTCCCCCTCAACGCCTTCGCCGGGAATATGGGGCTGCGCCTCCGGAACCGCGAGTGTTGGAATTTTACACTCGGCGAGTTTTCCACCACTGGCAGGTTGAAAAAAGGGGACTGGACCGCGAACAGCTAGGCGGCTATATGGGCGCTGCGTTGGGGCTGATTTGCAAAACTTCTGGCCCTGATTGCAAAACTTCCGAAAAAATCACTGCGATATCAGTGACTTCGGTGGGGAATGGTGTAACGGTAGCACAACAGACTCTGACTCTGTTTGTCTTGGTTCGAATCCAGGTTCCCCAGCCATTTCGGCGCTGACCCACTATTCTTGAGGTCAGCCGGTTTCGACTCGCGAACGAAATGTCACCCCGTTGTCGCGCACACTTCGTCCCGTCACTGCACCTCGGCGTCTCCGCGCACTTCGTCCTCGGAGAGCTTTCTCGATCGCAGCGGTGCCCTGTTCTTCCAGATCCTCCAGCGCGATGCTTGCGATGGCGGATGGTCGACACCGCCTGACCCGGCGCCGAATTGCCGGGAACACAGTCCTCCCGATTGCGAATCGGCGAAAACAAAACAACCATTGCGAGCGATGAAGCGCTCCCCGGAGGATTGCACTTGCAGAGCAGCGTTGGCTCCCGCGCCTTTCAAAACGCAAGGCTGCAGAAGCGCGCCAAGAAGCAGGCGGACGTGCTGTTGCCAGCGGCGGTCAAGGCCTACCGCGAAGGCCGACATCCGGAAGCTCAGGCACTGTGCCAGCAGATCCTGCAGGACCTGCCGCATCATTTCGGCGCCCTGCATCTGCTCGGCGTGTCCGAACGGGATTGCGGCCGTTTCGACCAGGCGGTGCTCGTCCTGACACGCGCGGTCGAGATCGACCCGCGCTCGGCCGAAGCCCAGTCCGATCTCGGTCTGTCGCTGTTCCGGCTCGGCCGCTATCAGGAGGCCCGCGCTCGTTACGAACGCGCCGTCGAACTCCAGCCGAACTTCCCGGCCGCGCTCACCAATCTCGGCACTACGCTGATGAGCCTCTCGCGTTTCGAGGAGGCGATTGCTGCGCATGACCGCGCCATCGCGCTGAAGCCCGGCTATGGCGACGCCCACGCCAATCGCGGGATGGCGCTGCTGCTCACGGGCCGGTACGAGGACGCCGGCCAGAGCTTCGATCGCGCGCTTGCACTGCAGCCGCGGTTGCTGACGGCCCTGTTCGGCAAGGGCCTGGTCAGCATGAACCTGCGGAATTTCGATGCTGCACTGGCGGCGCTGACTGCGGCGCTGGCCATCAATCCGAATGCGGCCCCTGCCCTCGCCCAGCGCGGGCGGGCCTATCAGGAGCAGGGCAAGTTCGACGAGGCAGAAGCCGATTTTGACGCGGCACTGGTCCTCGAACCGTTGCTCGAAGACGCCCTGCGCGGCAAGGCCACAGTTTCGCTCGTGCGCGGCAACATCGCCCTGGCGATCTCGTTCGTCGACAAGATCCTGGCGCAGAACCCGAAGCAGGAGAGCGCCTGGACCCTGCTCGGGGTCTGCTCTGCGATGCAAGGCGACATCGCCACGGCAATCTCAGATTACGACCGCGCGCTCGCGATCAACCCGAACTACGAGGACGCGATCACCAAGAAGATCTTCGCGCTGGATTTCCTGCCCGAGATCGGAGTCGAACGTCTCCAGGCAGAACGGAGATATTGGTGGGAAGCGATCGGCTCGCGATTACCCCGTGTCCAACTCGGTGGGCGAGATCTCGACCCCGATCGGCAGCTTGTCGTGGGCTACGTCTCCTCCGATTTCCGCGAGCATTCGGCGGCTCTCGGCTTCCTGCCGATCCTGCGCCATCACGATCGCGCCAAGTTCGAAATCATCGCCTATTCCTGTTCGCCGGCAAAGGACGCCAAGACGGAGTTGTGCCGTTCGCTGGTCGATCGCTGGGTCGACGCCTGGCAGTTGACCGACGAGAGGCTCGCCGAGCAGATCCGGGCCGACAAGGTCGACATCCTCGTCGACCTCTCGGGGCATTCCGCCGGCCATCGGCTCACCTTGTTTGCGCGCAAGCCCGCCCCGATCCAGGTCTCCGCCGTCGGCAGCGTCACCGGCACGGGGCTGCCAGTGATGGACTATCTGCTGGCCGATGCGGTGACGATCCCGGCCGCGGTCCGGCATCTGTTTGCCGAAAGGATCTACGACCTACCGTCGCTGATCACGATCGAACCGCCGCCGCCAATTCCACCGTCGCCGCTGCCCATGCTTCGCAACGGTCACGTCACCTTCGGCTCATTCAATCGCGCCGACAAGTTTTCGGAGCCCACTCTGGCTCTATGGTCGAAGCTGATGGCTGCGACGCCGGGCTCTATGATCGTCGTCAAGAACCATGCGATGAGCGATCCCCTGCTGCGCGACCGATTGATCGCCCGCTTCGTCGCCCACGGCATCGCCGCGGAACGCCTCCGTTGCGTCGGAAAGACGTCGCGCGAGGAGCATCTTGCGATGTTCGCCGATATCGACATCGCACTCGATCCGTTCCCGCAAAATGGCGGCATATCGACGTGGGAGTCACTGCAGATGGGCGTGCCTGTCGTCACCAAGCTCGGCAGCCCCCCCTCGGCACGCGCCGGCGGAGCGATCGTCAAGGCGGTCGGCCTCGACGCGTGGGTCGCCGATGACGACGAAGGCTATCTCGCGGCAGCGCTGAAATTCTGCTCCCGCCCCAGCGAGCTTGCCGAGCTCCGCGCTGAGCTGCCGGCCAGGGTATTGAATTCAACCGCCGGAAACGGCGCGCTCTACACGCAGCATGTGGAGCAGGGATACCGGACGTTCTGGCGTGACTATTGCGCACGAGCGACGACCGGCTAGCGCTTGAATCAGATCTCGTCCGGCCGGCACAGCGTCGCGCCCGTGCGCCGTTCGACCCATGCCGACGCTTGCGGTGCATCGATGACGCAGTCCCGCCGATCATCGTCGGCTCGCCGTCACGATTCCGCCAACGTGCGCCCGATCACGGAATTAACCCGTCATTCACCACGATCCTCATCCAGCCGGAACGATGCAATTTGCTTCAAATTGTCTGGCCAGGGAGACGTGACATGACCAAGCTGACGGACCTCGACGACCAGATTGAGCGGGCCGAGCGGCTCGAGCGGAGCATCACGGACACGCTGACGATCGAGCGGCTGCGCCAATTCGCGGCCAAGTGCCGGCGCGAGCGCGAGCGGCTGTCGCGGCACCGGCAGCACGCGGCCTGAGGGGTTTGATCCGCTTCCGTCGGCGGCGGACGCGGCCGCTCACGAGCAGGTCGTCACCATGTTGGTGCAGAGCTGCCGGGTCCAGCCGACGCCTTTCTTCATGCGGATCTTGGCGAAGTCGCCGAAGCAGCCGAGCAGTTCGACAGCCTGGTCGCCGTTCGCATGCGGATCGAGCTTCGGGCTCGAGGCGGCATGGTCGCGATAGATCACCGCACCGTTCTGCAGGCCGCCGACGCCCACCACGCTCCGATGCACGAAGCCCCTGCCCTGAAAGATCACGCTCTCCTTGCCCTGATCGACGTCGTTCAGCACAGCCCGGTCGATCTCGAACCAGTCGCCCTGCTGCGCGGTGAGATGCACGACGATCCAGCCGTCGCTGGTCGGATTCTTCAGCGCCTTGATGATGCTGCCGCCCGGCTCCGCGCGGACATTGGCGCCGTTCGGATCGCGGTCGGCGATGTCGACCTCGACGTTGCAGGCTTCGCGATGAGGCGCCTGCGCAGCGGCCACGCTCGGCGCCGCGAGCAGCGCCGTCAGCAACAGAATTTTCGTCAGCGTCATGCGGTCAACCGGCCTCGGATTCCTCTCGGATTGGTCGTGCCGCGAGCGCCGCAGTTCAACGCCGCGCGATAGGCGACTGCGCCGGGCCCGCCATGCGCATCGGCTGCCTCGATGGAGCCTGGCCATGGGTGCGGCCCTCACGCAAGACTGCCTGCTTCATTCGAGAAGGTGTTATGCTTGCACGAAGCTGACCCGAAAAAAGTCGTCAGATGCGTGAACGCCCCTCCGCCCGCCTGCTGGTGCTCGATCCCCACGACAGGCTTCTGCTGTTCAAGTTCGTCCACCTTGCCGGCGCGCTGACTGGGACGCAGTTCTGGGCCACGCCGGGCGGCGGCGTCCATCCAGGCGAGAGCTACGAGGCCGCAGCCTGCCGCGAGATGTTCGAGGAGACAGGCATTTGCATCGACGACCCTGGGCCGCAGATCGCGCAGCGCTTGGTCACCTTCACGATGGTCGATGGCGAGGAGGTCAGCTCGGACGAGCGCTATTTCCTCGTCAGAGTTGCGCGCGCCGACCTGTCGTCGATGCACTGGACCGAACTCGAGCGCGCCGCGATTGCAGGACAGCACTGGTGGCGGCAGGCCGAGCTCGCGGAAGCGGCCGACACCGTCCACCCCGAGGACATCATCGACATATTGACGCGTGCACGCGTGTGGTGACGGCTCCCTGCTACAGCCGTCCGCCCGCAAGCGCCGCAGCGCGCGGGCGGCCGACATCATCGAGCACATGCGGCATCGGGGTCACCGGGAAGACCGCGTTGATCTGGCCCGTCCCCGACGACGGGAAGAACGGCGTCACCACCTCGACGCCGCGGTCGTAATGGTTCCAGCCGAGCGCGCCGAGCAGCATGGCTGTATCGTGCATGAAGCCCTCGCCATGGCCCTTGCTGGCATATTCCGGCAGCATGTCGCAGAAATCCGGCCACTCGCCGTGCTCCCACATCTGGATCACCTCGTGGTCGAGCCGTTCCAGGAACGGGCTGAACATGCGGTCGCGATATTCGTCGGCGGTGCCGTTCTGGGCAAAGCGATGGCTCAGCGAGCCCGAGGCGAAGAAGGCCACCGTGCCGTCGTAATGATCCTCGACCGCGCGGCGGAACGCCCAGCCGAGCTTGGCGCTGTCGGCGAGATAATGCGAGGTGCAGAGCGCCGAGACGGAGACGACCTTGAAGTGGCGGTCGGGGTTCATGTAGCGCATCGGCACCAAGGTGCCGTATTCCAGCGCCAGCGACGTCGCATCGTGGGCCATGGTGGCAACGCCATGGGCGTTGGCGCCCTCGGCCAGGATGTGGCCGAGCTCCGGGTTGCCGTTGTATTCATACGTCATGTTGGCGATGAAGTGCGGCAGCTCGTTGGAGGTGTAGAGCCCCTCGAAATGCGGCGCGCAATTGATGTGGTAGCCGGCATTGACCAGCCAATGGGTGTCGAACACGACGATGGTGTCGACGCCGGCCTCGCGGCAGCGCCGGCCGATCTCGATATGACCGTCGATCGCCGACTGTCGCTTGCCCTTGGCCGGACCATCCAGCTCGCTGAGATACATCGACGGCACATGCGTGATCTTGGCCGCCAGTGCGAGCTTGCCCATCCTCTCGTCTCCCTTCCGGTCGTTCCCCGGTCCGGCATCGCCGACCGTTTGCTTGGGAGGCAGATTACCCCTGCAGCTCCGCGAAAAAAAGGGCCGCGCGCGCGGCCCTTCCTCGGCGTCCAATCCATCGTCTGTCCCATGATCATGGGACAGCGCGGCGCGCTTGCGCGACTCCGCGCCCGGTCAGGCAGCCTTGATGTCGATGGTCTTGGCGGCCTTCTGCACCTCGGGCTTCTTCGGCAGGGTGACCTTGAGCACGCCCTGCTTGAACACGGCCTCGATCTTGTCGGTGTCGACGCCGTCAGGGATCTGGAAGGAACGTTCGAAGGATCCGAAGCTGCGCTCACGGACGTAATAGTCCTTCTTCTTCTCCTCCTTCTCCTCCTGCTTCTCGCCCTTGATCGAGAGCACGCCGCTCGCAACTTTCACCTCGACGTTCTTCTCGTCGAGGCCCGGCAGCTCAGCCGTGACCTCATAGGCATTGTCGTGCTCGGCGACGTCAACCGCCGGCACGGCAAAGGACCGTGCGCGGGCCAGACCCGGCAGTTGGTCGAACAGCGACGGCGTGCGCCAGATCCCGCCATGGAAGTCCTCGAACACGCGATCGATCTCGCGGCGCAGGTTCTCGAACGGCCGCCATCCCTGCATGGATGGCGCACCTGCTTTCTCGGTGTTGACGGGCAGCTTGGTAGGTTCAGCCATGACATCATCCTCCTGCTTCACGCGAGGATCAGGTCTGCCGCGGCATGGGCGCGACCATTGCGTTCGACGAGATCGGCCGGCATCCGCTCCCTCGCGCTTGACGGGAAAAATATTGCAGGCACGCCCCGGTTCCAGATTGATTGCGATCAAATCGCTGAGCGGCCCGGGACGCACTCCGATCGGCACGGGATCATTCAAAGGAGCCTCGACGGTCCATCCACGCCGGCGCCCCAGAGCTGAAGAGCCTTACAGGAAGAGCCTCCAGGAAGAGCCTTGGAGATGGTGAACCGGACGTTAATCCGAGCGGCTCGCGCGACGCTTTAGGGAAGGATGCAGAAAGCCTTATGCCGCAAGGTGTTAGGCGCCATTGAGAAGGTGCATTCGCAACGCTCCGCGCGCCCCTCCGGACCGCCGGGCTGGGCGGCAGCACGTTCACAAACATTGCCCGCTTAACAAATTTTCCAGTCCCAGCAGAGAAGGTGTCAGCTCAACAATTCACCACAGGTTTCATGACCGTGACATCCTTCGGACGCGTGATCTCGGTGCGGGGCTCCCAGGCCCGCGTCGGCATTCTGTCGACCCAGCAGATGACCGTTTCCGATATCCGCGCCACAGTCGGCCGTTTCATCAGCATTCGCTGCCCGAGCGCCACGATCATTGCGATCATCACCGAGGTGACCAGCGAAGACCTGTCGCATGCCAGCGAATACGTCGCGACGGCGTCGGTGGACCTGCTGGGCGAGATCCTCGGACCGGCCGAACGGCCCAAGTTCCAGCGCGGCGTCACCCACTACCCGACCATCGGCGACGCCGTCGACATGATCACGAGCGAGGAGCTGCGCACGATCTACACGCCGACCGCCGGCGACCACATCGACATCGGCGCGCTGCAGCAGGACACCTCCGTGCGCGCCTGTGTCAACGTCGAGGAAATGCTGTCGAAACACTTCGCCGTGCTCGGTTCGACCGGCGTCGGCAAATCGACGGGCGTGTCGCTCTTGCTCAACGAGATCCTCAAGGCGCGGCCGAACCTGCGCATCTTCCTGCTCGACGTCCACAACGAATATGGCCGCTGCTTCGGCGAGCGCGCGCTGGTGCTGAACCCCCGCAATCTGAAGCTGCCGTTCTGGCTGTTCAATTTCGAGGAGATCGTCGACGTCCTGTTCGGCGGCCGGCCCGGCGTGCCGGAGGAGCTCGACATCCTCGCCGAGGTGATCCCGCTGGCGAAGGGCATCTACACCCAATACCAGAATACGGACCGCATCGGGCTCAAGCGCGTCGATCCCAAGATGGTCGGCTACACCGTCGATACGCCGGTGCCCTACCGCCTTGTCGACCTCATCAACCTGATCGACGAGCGCATGGGCAAGCTGGAGAACCGCTCCTCGCGCATCATCTATCACAAGCTGATCTCGCGCATCGAGACCGTGCGCAACGACCCGCGCTACGCCTTCATGTTCGACAACGCCAATGTCGGCGGCGACACCATGGCGGAGGTCATCAGCCATCTGTTCCGCCTGCCGGCCAACGGCCGCCCGATGACGGTGATGCAGCTCGCCGGCTTCCCGGCCGAGGTCGTCGATTCCGTCGTCTCGGTCGTGTGCCGCATGGCGTTCGATTTCGGCCTGTGGAGCGACGGCGTCTCGCCGCTGCTGTTCGTCTGCGAGGAAGCGCACCGCTACGCCTCCGCAGACCGTTCGATCGGCTTCGGTCCGACCCGCAAGGCGATCTCGCGCATCGCCAAGGAAGGCCGCAAATACGGCGTCTATCTCGGCCTGATCACCCAGCGGCCGGCCGAGCTCGACGCCACCATCATCTCCCAGTGCAACACGCTGTTCACGATGCGCCTCGCCAACGAGCGCGACCAGTCGCTGCTGCGCTCGGCGGTCTCCGACGCCGCCGCCAACCTGCTCTCCTTCGTTCCCTCGCTCGGCACCCGCGAGGTGCTGGCCTTCGGCGAAGGCGTCGCGCTACCAACCCGACTGCGCTTCAAGGAGGTGCCGCTGCATCAATTGCCGCGCAGCGAGGCGACGATCGCGACTGTCCGCTCGGTCAATGCCGGACACGACATGCATTTCGTCAGTGCCGTGCTGGAGCGCTGGCGCGGAGCGACCTCGAGCCGCGACGCTGCGAGCGGCGACAGCGGCGCCGGCAGCCTCGGAGATCGCGGCAACCTGTCGGCCTCGCTGGACGCGCCGATGCTGCAGCCCTCGATGGGCCTCGATCCGGACCGCTTCTCGCTGCTGAAGAAGCCGCTGCGCTAAATACGGCGGCGGCCCCTCTCAAATCTCGATCGACGACGCCTTCGAGAAGGTGTCGCGGGCATTCCGCCACGGGGCGAGGTGATGGGCTGAGCTGGAACGTTGCGCCTGCGCCGCGATCCACTAAGGTTCGTCCCCTGCCACACATGCCGGACCCGTTGCCATGACCCAGCCCGCCATCAGCCGCTTTCCCGTTCCCGCAATCGAAGCCCTGCCGGACGACATCCGCACCCGGCTGCTCGGCGTGCAGGAGAAGAGCGGCTTCGTGCCCAACGTGTTCCTGACACTCGCGCACCGGCCGGACGAGTTCCGCGCGTTCTTTGCGTATCACGACGCGCTGATGGAGAAGGACGGCGGGCTGACCAAAGCCGAGCGCGAGATGATCGTTGTCGCGACGTCGAGCGCCAACCAGTGCCAGTACTGCGTGATCGCGCACGGCGCGATCCTGCGCATCCGCGCCAAGAATCCCCTGCTCGCCGACCAGATCGCGATCAACTACCGGAAAGCGGACATCACGCCGCGGCAGCGGGCGATGCTCGATTTCGCAATGAAGGTGGCGCTGGAAGCGCAGACGGTCGGGGACGCCGATTTCAAGGCGCTGGCCGGCCACGGTTTCAGCGACGACGACATCTGGGACATCGCCGCAATCGCGGCGTTCTTCGCGTTGTCGAACCGGATGGCAAATGTCACGGGCATGCGGCCCAACGACGAGTTCTATCTGATGGGGCGGCTGCCCAAGGCGAAGTGAGCCAGTCAGTCGTCCGACGCGGGTCCGCACCAGCCGGGCAGATAGACGGCGTCGTGGCTCTTTGCGGCCGCCAGCGCGTGCTCCATGGCGGCGGCGAAATGGGTCTCGACCGTCTTGCGCTTGACCTTGCGGCGCAGGAAGTCGGCCCATAGGAACTCGCTGAACGGCGTCGTGTCCTTGGCAAAGCCGCCGGCGCGGCGCAACTCGCCGGCCAGGCTGCGGAACGGATCGTCCTTCATATCCGCGACGGTCTTCGGCAGGTCCTTGAAATGCCGCCGCTCGCCCTTGGCGTCGTAAGGATAGGCCCAACGCTTGTTGTCCATCACGCCCCAGAACGCCTCGCGATCGACCATCGACAGATCGCCGATCACCGTGACCAGCACGTCCTTGACGCCCTCGTCATGGAGCGCGCGGGCGAGGTGATGGTGGTCGACGACGTAGTGCCGCTGGTCGGGACCGAGCACCACCGGGATCATGTGCTTGCCGAGCAGCTCGGCCTGCTTCTTCTTCGACTTGTGCTCGCGCCAGCGCTCGCGCTTCTCCTTCACTTCGCGCATGCCGACGGTCATCTGCGTCGGGCGCAGCGACAGGATCGGCACGGGATGAAGCAGCGGCTCGCGGGTATTGGCCATGGCCTGGGCTCCCGGGGGATGATCAGCATTATGCCACGCCTGCCGAGCCGTTCCAGTGCATCTGCCCGTAGCTGCGACGCCGTTCGGACCGGCCGCGGCAGGTTCCAATCACCCGCGGAGCGGGCACCGATTGGATGGATCCGAGGAGGGAGATGTTTTGCTGATGCAGCTCAATTGTGGCAAAGTTTCTTTGTGAGAGGTTGGGCCCGCGTGCTAAAAAGGACCATCGGAGTCGAGGCATGAAGTCCCAGCGCCCCATTGCAGCGGAGGAGGAGCATCGCGTGGTGCCGTTCCGGCCGCGCAGCAGTCCGGTGCGGCGCGTGACCGAGGGCGGCAGCCCACCGATTCAGCTGCATCGGCGCGAGCGGCCGACACTCGATCTCTCCCGATATGAGCAGCCGCGCGAAGAGCCCGACGATTTCCGGCACCGCATCCTGGCCAACATCGCGGCGATCGCCTTCACGGTCGCGTTGACCGCGATCGGCATCTGGCTGGCGATGAGCATTGCCGACCTGCGCAAGACCCAGGACTGCCTGCTGACCGGACGGCGCGACTGCGCCCGCATCATCACCGAGACCTACACGCCCTGATCCCTGCTGGACGCCTCTCGGCCGCCAGCGGCGGAGCATCACAATCCCGCCACAACCGCCGTGTCCGGCTCCATTGAACTCACCGCGTCGCTCCGATATACGGGCACACGACTCCCGGGCGGCGGGGGGGTAGAAGGGCTCGCATCAGACGGCCCCGGGGGCGCGGTGTCCTCCCGTCGCCACCTACCGGATTAGCTCCAAAATATCAAAGGCTTAGTGATGTCCTCAACATTCGATCAGGTCGCCACGATCATCGCTGAAACCTGCGACATCCCGCGCGACACGATCACGCCGGATAGCCACGCCATCGACGATCTGGGCATCGACAGCCTCGATTTCCTCGACATCGCGTTTGCGATCGACAAGGCCTTCGGGATCAAGCTGCCGCTCGAGAAGTGGACGCAGGAAGTCAACGACGGCAAAGCCAGCACCGAGCAGTATTTCGTGCTGAAGAACCTGTGCGCCCGCATCGACGAGCTGGTCGCCGCCAAGGGCGCCTGAGCGCCCGCCATGCAAATCGAATATTTCCTGCTCATCGACCGCATTCTTGACCTCCGACTGGACGAGAAGGCCATCACTGTCGAAGCCAAGGTTCCCACCGAGAGCACGATCTTCGAAGGACACTTTCCGGGCTATCCGATCATGCCCGGTGTTCTCTTGATCGAGTCCATGGCCCAGACGTCCGGCTGGCTGCTGCTCGCGCTGATGAAGTTCGAGCGGATGCCGTTCCTCGCCGCCGTGAAGGAAGCCAAGATGCGCGGCTTCGTGTCGCCGGGCGAGGTGCTGACCGTCGAGGCCAACGTGCTGCACGAGGGCTCCGGCTACGCCGTGACCGAAGCGCGCGTGAAGGTCGGCGGCAAGCTGCGCTCGAACGCGACGATCACTTTCAGCCACGTCCCCTTCCCCAATCCGGAGCTGCGCGGACACATGGACGCCGTCGCCGAGCGCGTCGGCTTTCCGCAACAGGTCCTGCAGCGATGAGTGAGACGACAGCCGTGACCTCCAATCCCGTCGAAGTCTGGATCACCGGTATCGGTCTTGCGACCTCACTTGGCGAGGGACTCGATGCGAACTGGGACGCCCTCAACTCCGGCCAGATCAACATCGACGAGCAGGGTTTCGCGCCCTACATCGTGCATCCCTGGGCCAAGGTGAATCTGGAAGCGCAGATCCCCAAGAAGGAGCAGCGCCAGATGGAGGCGTGGCAGCGCATCGGCACCTATGCCGCCGGGCTGGCGCTGGATTCCGCCGGCCTCAAGGGCAACAAGGACATCCTGTCCCGGATGGACATGATCGTGGCCGCGGGCGGCGGCGAGCGCGACATCTCCGTCGACATCGCGATCCTCAACGCGGAAGCCCAGGGCAATTGCACGCCCGGCTTCCTGAACGACCGGCTGATGAACGACCTGCGCCCGACCCTGTTCCTGGCGCAGTTGTCCAACCTGCTCGCCGGCAACATCGCGATCTCGCACGGCGTCTGCGGCACCTCGCGCACCTTCATGGGCGAGGAGGTTGCGGGCGTCGACGCCTTCAAGATCGCGCTGGCCCGCATCGCCGGCGGCCAGAGCGACATCGCGCTGGTCGGCGGCTCGCACAATGGCGAGCGCAAGGATCTGCTCGTGCTGTACGAGTTCGGCGACTACAATCTGAAGAACGAGTTCAAGCCGGTCTGGGCCCGCAAGGACCATCCGGGCTTCGCGCTCGGATCGGCCGGCGCGTTCCTGGTGCTGGAATCCAAGCCGCATGCCGAGGCCCGCGGCGCCAAGCCGCTGGCGCGGCTCAGCAAGGTCGTCGCCGACCGCGCCCGCCGCAAGGAGGCAGGTGCCGTCACCGGGACGCTCGACCGCCTTTGGTCGGCGCTGGACGTGCATGACGCGCCGGGCGCGATCATCACCGGCGCGACCGGTGCCGAGCCCGTGACGTCGGAGGAACGCGCGTTCCTCGACCATCACAAATCCTACGCCGTGCGCTCGAGCGGCACCCGCTTCGGCCACACGATGGAGGCGCATTTCGCGCTCGATCTCGCGCTGGCGGCGCTGTCGATCTCGCGCGGTGCCCTGTTCGCACCGGGCGACTCCTCGGGCGTCGAGGCGGACATGAAGGAGGCTCCGACCCAGATCGTAGTGGTCGGCGCCGGCCATTACCGCGGCGAAGGCATGGCCTTGGTCGAAGCAGTCAAGTGAACGCGGCTCGGCAGACCGATTCACGACGGGGGACATCATGAGTGTACGCGACAAGTTTGGACGTCCCATCGTGGTCGTGACCGGGATGGGGATCGTCACCTCGCTCGGGGCCGGCAAGTCGGACAATTGGAACAAGCTCGTTGCGGGCGAGTCCGGCATCCGCACCATCACGCGCTTCCCGATCGACGGCCTGAAGACGACGATGGCCGGCACGGTGGACTTCGTTCCCGTGGCCCCGTTCACGTCGACGGGTCTGTCCGAACGGCTGGGCCACATGGCCGTTGAGGAAGCCATCGCGCAGGCCGGGATCGGCTCCAAGGGCGACTTCCCGGGGCCGCTGTTTCTCGCCGTCGCCCCGGTCGAGATCGAATGGCCGCAGCGGCTCGAGCTCGCGCACGAGGTCGGCGGCACCCAGTTCACCTATGACGACCTGCTGAAGGTCTGCGGCGGCGGCAAGTTCGTCAACTATCACCACCGCTTCCTGTTCGGCTCGGTGGCGGATTCGCTGTCGGACACATTCGGCACCAAGGGCTCGCCGATCTCGCTGTCGACCGCCTGCGCCTCGGGCGCGACCGCGATCCAGCTCGGCGTCGAAGCCATTCGACGCGGTGAGACCGACGTCGCGCTGTGCGCCGCCACCGAGGGCTCGGTCAATCCGGAGGGGCTCGTGCGCTTCTCGCTGCTGTCGGCGCTGTCGACCCAGAACGACCCGCCGCAAGGCGCCTCGAAGCCGTTCTCGAAGAACCGCGATGGCTTCGTGATGGCCGAGGGCGCCGGGGCGCTGGTGCTGGAGAGCTATGATGCGGCGGTCGCGCGCGGCGCCAAGATCCTCGGCGTCGTCGCCGGCTGCGGCGAGCTGACCGACTCCTTCCACCGCACCCGCTCCTCGCCGGACGGCAAGCCGATCATCGGCTGCATCCGCAAGGCGCTGGCCGACGCCGGCATGGCGCCGGAGCAGATCGACCACATCAACGCCCACGGCACCGCGACGCCCGAGAACGACAAGATGGAATATGTCGGCGTCTCCGCGGTGTTCGGCGAGCACACCGGCAAGATCCCGGTGTCGTCGAACAAGTCGATGGTCGGGCATACGATCTCGGCGGCCGGCGCGGTCGAGGCGATCTTCTCGCTGCAGACGCTCGAGCATCAGCGGATTCCGCCGACCATCAACTACGACATTCCGGATCCCGCGATCCTGTTCGACGTGGTCGGCAACAAGGCCCGCGACGCGCGGGTCACCACCGTGATGTCGAATTCGTTCGGCTTCGGCGGCCAGAACGCCTCGCTGATCCTGACGCGCGAACCGGCCTGATCCGCCGCTGCCATCGATGAGTCTCCTGCCACTCCGGACCAAGCTCGTGATCCGCCGAGTCGTGAAGTCGGCCGGGGCTTCCGCCGTCGGCGCGCTGACGGTCGGCATGCTCAGGACCACGCGCTATTTCGACCCGCAGAAGACGGCCGACCGCTTCGCGCGCATCGCGCAGATGATCGGGCCACGCCTGCGCGAGCAGCGCATCGGTCGCGACAATCTCACCGCGGCCTTCCCGGAGAAATCGCCCGCGGAGATCGAGAAGATCCTCGCCGGCGTGTGGGACAATCTCGGCCGCGTCGGCGCCGAGTTCGCCCATCTCGACAAGATCTGGGATTACGACGAGGCGCATCCCGAGCTCAGCCGGATCGAGCTGTCGCCGCGCACCCATGAGCTGTTTCATCAGCTCCGTCTCGACGGCAAGCCGGCCCTGATCTTTGCCAGCCATCTCGCCAATTGGGAGATGCCGGCGCTGGCGGCGGTCGCCCATAAGCTCGATACGGCCATCCTTTATCGCCGACCCAACATCGCCGCCGCCGACCGCATCATCCAGGAGATTCGGCAGGTCAAGATGGGCACACTGGTCCCGGCCGGCCGCGACGCGCCGCTGCGGCTGGCACAGGCGCTCAAGAACGGCCAGCACGTTGCCATGCTGGTCGATCAGTATCTGACCGGTGGCGTCGAGGTCACCTTCTTCGGCCGCAAGACCCGCGCCAATCCGATGCTGGCTCGCCTGTTACGCCAGGTCGAATGCCCCGTGCACGGCGTCCGCATCATCCGCCTTCCCGGCAATCGCTTCCGCGCCGAAGTGTCGGAGGAAGTGAAGCCGGTGCGGACGGCCGACGGTCAGATCGACATCCAGGGCACGACGCAGGCGGTCACCGACGTCGTCGAGGGCTGGATCCGCGAATATCCGGAGCAGTGGCTTTGGCTGCACCGGCGCTGGCGGTAGTCGGCGCCGCACCAAATTCCACCACGAGGAAGCCGGTCCGCAGCATCCCATTCCGTCGATCGGCCCATCCGAACAAAACCCTTACCTCTTGCACCAACGGCCGCTACCTTGGCCACCTATCCGATAGCTGTTCGGAAGCTCCAGGGAGGATAAGCGCGAATGTTTTCGCATGTGATGATCGGCACCAACGACCTCGACAAGGCCAAGGCCTTCTACGACAAGCTGCTGGGGACGCTGGGCGTGCGCCCGGCCAGGGTCGACGGCCACCGCATCTTCTACATCACGCCGACCGGCATCTTCTCGGTGTCAAAGCCGATCAACGGCCAGCCCGCGACCCCTGCCAATGGCGGCACCATCGGCTTTGCCTGCAGCTCGCCCGAACAGGCTGACGCGTGGCATGCAGCGGGCCTGGAAGCCGGCGGCACCACCTGCGAAAATCCGCCCGGCATCCGCGAAGGTTCGACGGGCAAGCTTTACCTCGCCTACTTGCGCGACCTCGACGGCAACAAGCTCTGCGCCATGCATCGGTTGGGGTGATCCGAGAGGTTGCCAACGGCGGGGATCGCCCATTGCCGGGCGGTTCCGGTCGATGAAGGCGCGGGGCTGACGATCGACTGGGACACGCCCGTTGGGCCTGATCAGGTCGCGCACCAGTCAGCGCATAAGATGGACGCCGCGCGACAGCGGACCGCCAAGAGGGCTTTCCTCCAGACCTGGTCAAGCTCGACGACCCCGTCATTCCAAACGCTGATCTAAATGGATCTCGGCGCGGCCGGTGACGGTTACGCAGTCGTCTGGTCGCGCCGACGCCATCAAAGCGGCGCATCACTCGCGCGAGACGCCGCCAGCTCGCTGAAGTGCCGTCCACCCCTCCTGCAGACGAACCCCTCAGTCGCCGGGAGCGACGAGCCGCGTTGCCCGACCGTCATGGTGTGAAGCGCCCGGCACCAGTGTGCGGGCACGGCTCTGGCTTGTGACTTGCAATTAGCAAGTTACTCGGGCATGGTGGCGGTATGCAGCCGAAGAAATTCAAATCTGCGGAATGTCCCGCCGCACGGGCGGTCGAGTGCGTCGGCGAGTGGTGGAGCATTCTGATCTTGCGCGACGCGTTCCAGGGACTCACTCGCTTCGACGAATTTCAGGACAGCCTGGGTATCGCGTCCAACATCCTGTCGCGTCGCCTCGCGCATCTCACCGATACGGGCATGTTCGAACGGCGGCTCTATAACGAACACCCGCCCCGATACGAATATGTTCTCACCCCCAAGGGCCAAGACTTCTTCCCGGTCGTGGTGGCGATGTTCGCGTGGGGAAACAGGCACCTCGCCCCCGAGGGCAAATCGATTGTCATGGCTGATCGCAACAGCGCACGCACGTTCGATCCGGTCGTGGTGGATGCCTGCAGCAAGACGCCGATCACGCCGACGAACGCGGTGCTTCTCCCTGGTCCGCGAGCAAGCGCAGGCATGCGCAAGCGTCTCGCCTCGATCAGAGCAATGCGCCCGGAGACGTCTTCCTCGCCAGACTAGCTAGGAGAGCAGCATGCGTCGGATTGTCGTGACGGGATTGGGTGTCGTGTCCCCTTTGGGATGCGGCGTCGAACTTGCGTGGGCGCGTCTGCTGTCCGGCCGGTCGGGACTCCGCGCGCTACCCGAATGGGCTGCAGCCTTGCCGGCCAAAGTCGCCGGGATCGTGCCCAGCAAGAGCGAGGATGCCGAGGGTGGCTTCGATGCCGACCTTGCCGCATCGCCAAAGGACCAGCGCAGGATGGACCGGTTCATCATTTTCGCCTTGGCGGCTGCCGCCGAGGCGATCGCCCAGGCCGGATGGGTGCCCGCTGATGCACACGCGGCCGGACGAACCGCCACGATCATCGCGTCCGGCATCGGCGGTTTTCCGGCTATCGTCGAGGCGGTCAGGACCACCGAGCAGCGAGGTGTGCAACGGCTGTCGCCTTTCACAGTACCATCATTCCTGCCCAATCTCGCAGCGGGTCATGTCAGCATCCGGTTTGGCTTCAAGGGGCCCGTAGGAACGCCGGTTACCGCATGCGCAGCGGGCGTACAGGCGATCGGCGATGGAGCACGCCTGATCCGATCGGGCGAAGCTGACATTGCGGTGTGTGGCGGCACGGAGGCCTGCATCGACCTCGTCAGCTTGGGAGGTTTCGCCGCGGCTCGGGCGCTATCGACCCGCTTCAATGACACGCCGGACCGCGCGTCCCGGCCGTTCGATCGAGACCGCGACGGCTTCGTCATGGGGGAAGGCGCCGGCGTCCTGGTGATCGAGGAGTTGGAGCATGCGCTTGCACGCGGGGCGTCGCCAATCGCCGAGATCGTCGGCTATGGCACAACCAGCGACGCCTTTCACATCACGTCCGGGCCCGAGGACGGCGAAGGCGCGCGGCGCGCAATGGAGGCTGCGCTGCGACAGGCCGGGCTCGAACCGGGCGACGTGCAGCATCTGAACGCTCACTCGACCTCTACGCCGTCGGGCGATCGCAGCGAGCTCGAAGCGATCAAGGCGGTGTTCGGGTGCGACAGGCGCATTGCCGTGAGCGCGACAAAGTCATCGACCGGCCATCTCCTCGGAGCAGCCGGTGGGCTGGAATCGATCTTCACCGTTCTGGCTCTGCGCGATCAGATCGCGCCGCCGACCCGCAATATCACCACGCCCGACGCCGCGGCCGACAGTGTGGACCTGGTCCGCGGTGAACCGAGATCAATGAGAATGGACCGTGCGATCTCGAACGGCTTTGGCTTCGGCGGAGTCAACGCCAGCATCGTTTTCCAGCGCTGGTCGTGACCCTTTCGAGTCAGGTTCAACCGCATCGACGAGCCCGTACGCGCCCACGCGCCTACGGGCTCGAGCCATCCTTTACGCTTCGCCATGCTACTGACTGTTGCGCGATGTTGTCATCCAGAGACAATCGTCTCGGACACCAGGTGTCGCGTCACCGCCCCGTCTTCACCTTGGTCCACAACCGGTTGATGGTCCGCTGCGTGGCCGGATCGCGGGCGGTGATGACGAACAGCTTCTTCAGCATCGCCTCGTCCGGATAGATGTTCTTGTCGCCGAGGATCTTCGGGTCGATCAGCTTCTGGCTGGCCAGGTTGCCATTGGCATAGGACAGGAAGTCCGAGTTCTTGGCGGCGATCTCAGGGCGGTAGAGGTAGTTGATCAGCGCATACGCCTCAGCCACGTGCGGGGCGTCGGCGGGAATCGCAAAATTGTCGAAGAACATCTGCGCGCCCTCCGTCGGGATGGCGTAGCCGATCTCGATGCCGTTCTTGGCCTCCTCGGCGCGGCTGCGCGCCTGCATGATGTCGCCGGACCAGCCGACCACCAGGCAGATCTCGCCGGTGGCGAGCGCGCTCAGATACTCCGACGAATGAAACTTGCGGACAGACGACGCAACCTTGCCGACCACGTCGCCCGCCTTCTCCAGGTCGGCCTGCTTGGTCGAGTTCGGATCGAGACCGAGGAAGTTGAGCGCCGCCGGAAAGACGTCGTCGGCGGAATCCAGCATGTGGACGCCGCAATCCTTGAACTTGGCGAGGTTCTCCGGCTTGAACACCATGTCCCAGCTGTCGATCCGCGCGCCGGGACCCAGGATCTTCTCGACCGCCTTGACGTTGTAGCCGATCCCGGTCGTGCCCCACATGTAGTTGACGGCGAACTGATTGCCGGGATCGTAGGTGGCGAGACGCTCGGTCACGACAGGCCAGGCATTGGCGAGATTCGGCAGCTTCGCCTTGTCGAGCGGCTGGAAGATCCTGGCCTTGATCTGGCGCTGCAGGAAATACGCGGTCGGAACCACGACGTCGTAGCCGGATTTGCCGGCGAGCAGCCGCGTCTCCAGGGTCTCGTTGGCGTCGAACGTGTCGTAGACGACCTTGATGCCGGTCTCCTTGGTGAAGTCGTCAAGGACACCTGGCGCCATGTAGTTCGACCAGTTGTAGAAGTTGACGACGCGCTCCTCCGCGCGCCCCGCCGGTACGGAAAGCGTCAACGCCGCGACAGCCAGCGCCAGAGCCGAACCCATGCAGCCGCGCGTCATCACTCTTGTCTCCTAGCGCCGGTGGATGGCGTCCGAGAGGCGCTCCAACGCCGTATCCAAGGTTGCGTCCTTCTTGGCGAAGCAGAACCGCACCACGGAGGTCACGGCATCCGTCTCGTAGAACGCCGACACCGGGATGGCGGCCACCTTGTAGTCGTGGACGATGCGGCGGCAGAACTGCTCGTCGGTCTCGTTGAGGCCGAGCGGCGAAAGGTCGACGGTCAGGAAGTAGGTTCCCTGCGCCTTCAGCACGGGAAAGCCCAGGCTTTCGAGACCGGCCGTGAGCCGGTCGCGGCTGCGCGCGAGCTCGCTGCGCATGTTGACGAAATAGTCGTCCGACTTGCCGAGGCCGTAGGCGACCGCGACCTGCAGGTTCGGCGCGGTCGTGAAGGTCAGGAATTGATGCACCTTGGCGGCGACGCGCAACAGATGCGGCGCGGCGCAGACGAAGCCGATCTTCCAGCCCGTCAACGAGAAGATCTTTCCTGCCGAGCCGACCTTGATGGTGCGGTCGCGCATGCCGGGAATGGTGATCAGCGGAATGTGCGCGCGGCCGTCGAACACCACGTGCTCCCAGACCTCGTCGCAGATCGCGACCGCATCGAACTCCTGGCAGAAGCGCGCCAACAGCTCGAGGTCCTCGCGCGGATAGACCACGGCGGCCGGATTGAGCGGGTTGTTGAAAAGCACCGCCTTGGTCTTCGGCGAGAACGCCTGCCGCAGCATCTCCTCCGAGAGCCGCCAATGCGGCGGCTCGAGCCGGACGAGGCGCGGAATGCCGCCGGCCTGGCGGATGATCGGCAAGTATGAATCATAGACCGGCTGGAAGCAGATCACCTCGTCGCCAGGCTCCACCACCGACAGGATCGCCGACGTCAGCGCCTCGGTGCCGCCGGAGGTGACCATGACCTCGCTCATCGGGTCGAGATCGAGCTTGTGCCAGTGCCGGTAGTGGGCCGCGATGGCCTGGCGCAGCTCGGGCAGGCCCATCATCGACGGATACTGGTTGTAGCCGTTGAGGACGGCGTCGGCCGCCGCGCGGCGGATATCCTCCGGGCCCGGATCGTCGGGAAAGCCCTGCCCCAGATTGATCGCGTTGTTGTCGCGCGCGAGCTGCGACATCTGCTCGAAAATGGTGACGGGCAGGTCGGCGAAGACCTTGTTCTGCGAGATCATGATTGCCTGTCAGCCGCCGGTCCTGGTCGGCAGGCCGGCCGCCTTCCAGCCGAGCATGCCCCCCTGGAGATGCTTGTCGTAGGGCAGACCGGCGGCCTGCGCCGCCAGCGAGGCCGTCACCGAGCGCTTGCCGGAGCGGCAGGCGAACACGACATCCTTGCCTTGGGGATCCGGGATCAGCTTCGGGTCGAAGCCCGACAGCGGAACGACGACGCCGTGGGGATAGGCTTCCGCAGCGACTTCGTTCGGCTCTCGCACGTCAACCAGAAGAATTCGCCCTTCCGCGATCCCCTGGGCCACGTCCTGCGGGGTCAAATCGTGCACAACAGCCACGCCCATCCTCCAAGCCTTCAGCAGGGCCGTACCGACCCTGATCCGGCCGCCAAACTCACCCCAGACGCTACGAAAATCAAGCGCTTCGGCACACTGGCGCGGCGGGTCCAGAGCTCAGATCGTGACCTGGGTGCCGACCTCCACCACCCGTCCGCTCGGGATCTGAAAATAGTCGGTCGCATCGTTGGCGGAGCGGCTCATCGAGATGAACAGGTGATCCTGCCAGCGCGGCATGCCCGAATGCGCAGCCGGCTTCAGCGCGCGGCGCGACAGGAAGAACGAGGTCGACATGATGTCGAACTGCCAGCCGAGCTTGCGCGCGATCGCCAGCGCGCGCGGCACGTTGGGCGATTCCATGAAGCCGAAGCGCAACGTCACCTTGGAGAAAGTCGGACTGATCTGCTCGAGGCGAACGCGTTCGGACGGATCGATGCGCGGCGTCGGCGCGGTCTCGATGGTCAGGATCACGTTCTTCTCGTGCAGCACCTTGTAGTGCTTGAGGCTGTGCATCAGCGCGGTTGGCGCGCTCAAGGGATCGCTGGTCAGGAACACGGCCGTTCCCGCCACCCGCTGCGGCGGACGTTTCTCGAGCATCGCAACGAGATCGGCGAGCGGGAACTCGAGCTTGCGCGACTTGTCGAACAAGAGCCGGCTGCCGCGCCGCCACGTGTACATCAGCGTCATCACGAAGCCGCCCAGCGCCAGCGGCACCCAGCCGCCTTCGAGCACCTTCAGGAGGTTCGCCGCCAGGAAGGTCAGGTCCAGGAAGAGGAACGGCGCGATCAGCGCGGCCGCCGCGAACGGCGACCAGCGCCAGACCTTCCAGATCACGACGAAGCCCATCATCGCGGTGACGACCATCGTGCCGGTGACCGAGATGCCGTAGGCCGAGGCCAGTGCGCTCGACGACTTGAACATCAGCACCAGCAGCATGACCGAGATCAGCAGCAGCTTGTTGATGCGCGGAATGTAGATCTGACCCGAATGCGCCTCGGAGGTGTGGCGGATCTCGAAGCGCGGCAGCAGGCCGAGCTGGATCGCCTGCCGCGTCAGCGAATAGGCGCCGGTGATGACCGCTTGGCTCGCGATGACCGTCGCCATCGTGGCGAGCGCGACCATCGGGATCAGCGCCCAGTCCGGGAACATCAGGAAGAACGGGTTCTCGATCGCCTTCGCGTCTGCGATGACCAGCGCCCCCTGCCCCAGATAGTTCAGCGCCAGCGACGGCAACACGATGAACAGCCATGCGGTCTGGATCGGCCGCTTGCCGAAATGGCCCAGATCGGCATAGAGCGCCTCGGCGCCGGTGACGGCCAGAAACACCGCGCCCAGCGTGATGAAGCCGATGATACCGTGATGCAGCATGAAGGTGACGGCCTTCATCGGATTGATCGCCCACAGTACCTCCGGATGACGCAGGATCGGCGGCAGCGCCGCGATCCCGATCACCAGGAACCAGATCAGCATGATCGGGCCGAAGAACGCTGCCACCTTGGCCGTGCCGCGCACCTGGACCGCGAACAGCATGACCAGGATGATGACCGTGAGCGGCACGACGTAGGGATCGAACGCCGCCGTCACCAGCTTGATGCCCTCGATCGCCGACAGCACGGACAGGGCCGGCGTGATCACCGCATCGCCATAGAACAGCGCGCCCGAGATGATGCCGAGCAGAACGATGACGCTGGCGCCGCGCGTGACCGCGCGCTGGGCGAGCGCCATCAGCGCCAGCGTTCCGCCCTCGCCGTGGTTGTCGGCGCGCAGCAGGATCACGACGTATTTGAGGGTTACGACGACGATGAGAGCCCACAGGATGAGCGAGATCACCCCCATCACGGCGTGAGGCGCAGGTTCGCCGCCGCTGCTCGCAGCCATGACCGCTTCACGCAACGCGTAGAGCGGGCTGGTGCCGATGTCGCCATAGACGACACCGATGCTTCCCAGTGTCAGCGCCGCGAAGCTGGCCGTGGAATGGGCGTTGCCATGCCCGTTGGTCGCCGGCGCTTCCGCGGGCGTAGCTGCGACGTCGACTGTCATGGGGTAGCCCCCTCGAGGACTCGTTAATGCTTCACTGCACAACGCGGCAGAGCGCGCGGCTTATAGCGGCAGAGCGCTGCTATGGACCTGAAGAGAATGCGCTTCAGCCATGCAATTAAGCATGCATGAGCCGCCAGGGAAGATCAATCGATTAAATCGTTACCTGGGTACCCACCTCGACGACCCGGCCCGTCGGAATCTGGAAGTAGTCCGTAGCGTCATTGGCCGACCGGCTCAGGCCAATGAAGAGATGGTCCTGCCAGGTCGGCATGCCCGATTGGGACGATGGCTTCAACGAGCGGCGCGAGACGAAGAACGACGTCGACATGATGTCGAACTGCCAGCCGAGCTTGCGCGCCACCGCCAGCGCGCGCGGCACGTTCGGGGATTCCATGAACCCGAAGCGCAGCCGCACCTTGGAAAACTTCTCGCTGATCTTCTCCATGCGCACGCGCTCCGACACATCGACCCGCGGCGTCTGCGCGGTCTCGATGGTCAGGATCACATTGTGCTCGTGCAGCACCTTGTTGTGCTTGAGATTGTGCAACAGGGCCGTCGGCACGGAGGTCGGATCGCTGGTGAGAAACACCGCCGTGCCCTTGACGATGTGAGGAGGCCTCTTCTCCAGGCTGGTGATCAGGTCGTCCAGCGGAACCTCGATCTTGCGCGTCTTGAGCACCAAAATCGCCGAGCCACGCCGCCAAGTCCAGATCGTCACGACCATCGCCGCACCGAACAGCAGCGGAACCCAGGCTCCTTCGAGGAGCTTCAGCAGATTGGCGCTGAAGAAGGTCATGTCGACGATGACGAAGGGAGCGATCACGGCCGCCGCCACGGCCGCACGCAAGTTCCACAGCTTCCAGATCACCACGAAGCCCATGATGCCGTCGGCCACCATGGTGGTGGACACCGCGATGCCGTAGGCGGAGGCCAGATTGCTCGAGGTCCGGAACAGCAGAACCAGTAGCAGCACGCCGATCAGCAGCAACCGGTTGACGCGCGGCAGATAGATCTGGCCGGCATGGCTCTCGGACGTATAGCGGACCTCGAAACGCGGCAGCAGGCCGAGCTGGACCGCCTGGCCGACCAGCGAATAGGCACCGGTGATCACGGCCTGGCTCGCGATGACGGTCGCGGCGGTCGCCAGCACCACCAGCGGCAGCAGCAACAGTTCAGGCACCATCCGGTAGAACGAATTCTCGATCGCGGCGGGATCGGACAGCACCAGGGCGCCCTGCCCGAAATAGTTGATCAGCAGCGCCGGTAGCACGAAGAACAGCCAAGCCGACTGGATCGGCCTGCGGCCGAAATGACCGAGATCCGCATAGAGCGCCTCGCCGCCGGTGACCGCGAGGAACACCGCGCCCAGGGTGATCAGGCCGATCGTGCCATGCGAGAGCAGGAACTGCACCGCGTAATAGGGATTGATGGCCGCAAGCACGGAGGGGTCGTCGCTGATGTGGACGATTCCCATCACGGCGAGGCTGGTGAACCATGTGATCATGACCGGGCCGAACGCGGAGGCGACGCGCGCCGTCCCCTTGCTCTGGACCGCGAACAGCACGACCAGGATGAACACGGTCAGCGGCACGACGTAGTGCTCGAGCGCGGGCGCCGCGAGCTTGAGGCCCTCGACCGCCGACAACACCGAGATCGCGGGCGTGATCATCGAATCGCCGATGAACATCGACGCGCCGATCACGCCCAGCGACATCAGGAACAGGCTGCGCCGGCCCAGGGCGCGCTGTCCCAGCGCCATCAGCGACAGCGTTCCGCCCTCGCCATTGTTATCGGCACGGAGCAGCAGCAGCACGTATTTGGCCGTCACCACGATGAACAGCGACCAGAGGATCAGGGAAAGCACGCCGAGCGCGATGATCCGCGACACCGGCTGCCCCTGAGCAGCGCCGTGCGCAGCCTCGCGAAAGGCGTAGAGGGGCGAGGTGCCGATGTCGCCGAACACCACGCCGATGCTGCCAAGCGTCAGTCCCCAGAACCCCGACGTGCTCGCGGTGTCCTGTCCTTCGGTCGATGTCGCGCTGGCCGTCATGTTGCTTGGAACGCATCTTCCTGTCTGGCCCGGCGCGTGTGAACGCAGACCGTTCGCAGGTCAAGCCTCTACCGTAAACAGACCGATGTTCCCAGGCCGCAACCAAACGGCACGGCTGACGCCGATGTCGCATGCCGCATGCCGCATCGCGGCAGGCGCCTTTAGCCCAAGCATCCTGAGGCAGATGTCGGATCTGCCTCGGGCGAATCAAGTGCCTGCCGATGCTCTTCGTTGCCGTTCGCAAGCCGCCATGCGGCAATATGATGCGGGAAGCGAAGCGTCCCGGCTAGGGCTTCAGATCGGGCGGCAATGGCGGGTCTTCCCGCATCAGGGTGATCGTCACGCGGCGGTTGGCGGCCAGCGAGGGGTCGTCCGGGAACAGCGGCTGGGTGTCCGCCTTGCCGGAGACCGCGTAGATGTGGCTCGCTGGCAGCCCTTCCCGCTCCAGGATCTGCCGCACCGCGTTGGCGCGATCCGCCGACAGGTCGAAACCGCCATAATCGCTGCGGGCGGGAACGAAGCCGGCGGCCGTGTGCCCGGTGATCTGGACCCGAAGCGGCGTCGCCTTCAGCGGCGCGGCCAGCTTCTCGATCAGTCGTCGCGTGCGGTCGAAGGGCACCTTCGAGCCATCCGCGAACATCGAACGCCCGTCCTGGTCGACGATCTCCAAGTTGAGCCCCTGCTTGGTCTCTTCGAACATGATGTGCTTGGAGATCTCGGTCATCTCCGGCATGTCCTGCAGCGCCTGACGCAGCGAGGCGGACGCCAGCGCGAACTGGCGATCGATCTTCAGCTTGGCGCCATTGGTATGCTGGCGCTCCTCCTGCTCGGGGCTCGGCTCGCGCGCGGTCTCCTCCGGCGAGATGTGGGCGGCGTTCTTGAGCTTCGGCCGGGTCGGCAGGCCGTCGGATTCCACGATGCCCGAATAGCGCGACTCGGACTGCACGCCGAAGGCGTCGCGCATCGAGCCTGCGACGACTTTCAGCTTGTTGTTGTCCATGGTGGAGAACGCGACCAGCATCACGAAGAAGCTGACCAGAAGTCCCATCAGGTCGGCAAAGGTCACGAACCAGCCGTGACCGCCGCCATGCGCATCGCCCCTCTTCTTCTTTGCCATTGCCTACCCCACCCCGGATCGCCCCGCCTCAGCCGATCAGGCCGGCACGGGTTCGCCTTCGGCGTGGCGATGCTTCTCGGGCAGATAGGCCAGGAGCATTTCGCGGACCAGGGCCGGGCTCTTGGAGTCACGGATCATCAGGATTCCGTCGATGATCAGCGTCCGGTTGGTTTCCTCGTCCAGCAGCTTGCCATGCAGCTTGTCGGCGATCGGCAGACAGATCAGGTTCGACACCAACGCGCCGTACAGGGTCGCGAGCAGCGCGGTCGCCATGAACGGGCCGAGCTTCGAGGGGTCGGTCATGTTGGCGAACATCTGCACCATGCCGATCAGCGTGCCGACCATGCCGAACGCCGGGGCGCAGTCGCCGATGGCGCGATAGATCTTGCTGCCTTCGTCCAGGTGCATCAGGAAATTGTCGCGGTCGCGCTCGAGATTGTCGCGGATGAATTCGAGATCGTAGCCGTCGGCCACGTAGCGGATTCCCTTGGCGAGGAACGGCTCGTCGGTCTCGACCTTTTCCAGGCCGACCGGGCCCTGCTTGCGCGCGATCTCGGCAATGCGGGCGAGCTCGTCGACGAGCTCGCGGGCCGACAGGCGGCTCATGGTGAAAGCGTACTTCATTCCAAGCGGAACGCCGTGCAGCATGACGCCCAGCGGGAAGCGAATCATGGTGGCTGCGATCGAACCGCCGAAGATGATGATTGCGGCGTGCTCGCTGACGAACATCTCGAGATCGCCGCCCAGCAGCATCATCGTCGCGATGACGATCACGCCAGCCACGAGCCCCGCACTCGTCATAATATCCATGAGTCAACTCCACCCGCGTACGCAAACCACGGACCCTGCCGGACCGACGCGGTGCTTCTGGACCGCGTGTCACGACCCTAAATGTCCGCCATTAAGGACGAGTTACTGAATTCGGTAGGCATAATGAAAGGTAAACGGCAGCGCCGCAGACCACGCCGACCTCGCTCAAGCGGCTGACGCTCCGGACTTGAGCAGGTTAGCCGCGGCGAAGACGGCTGACTGATCGAATGATCGCTGCATCTTGTGGATCATCTCCAGCATCTGCGCCGGCTCCATCGTCGACGATCCGACCTCGAGTTCGCGCGACAGGCGCGACAGCGCTGAAAAACCGAACGTCGCCGACGAACTCTTGATCGAATGCGCCTCGCGCCTCAGTTCGAGGCGATCCTCGAACTTGGCGGCAAGCGTGCCGAACTTTCCCGAGGTATCGTCGAGGAACGTGCGCAGGACTTCCAGCGCATCCTCCTCGCCGAGCTCGGAGACCAGGGTCTGATAGATGGATTCGTCGAATTGCACCAAGTCGGTCATGCGACAAGCCTTTCCTTGTGTGTAGCAGCGACCGCGCGAAGCAGAGCGGCATTCAGTCGATCGCGCGTGACCGGCTTGGTCACGAAGTCGTTCATGCCGGCCTCCGTGCACGCCAGATGATCCTGGCTGGTGGCGTTGGCCGTCAGGGCAATAACGTAGATGTCCTGGGCAGGCGGCGGCAGCGAGCGGATCATCCGCGTCGCCGTGAGCCCGTCCATCTCGGGCATCATCATGTCCATCAGCACGAGATCGTAGCTCTGCCTCTGCACGGCCGCGATCGCCTGCGTTCCGTTCTCGACGATGTCGTAGCGGTGACCGAGCTTGTCCAAGAGCTTCTTGACGACGAACTGATTGGTCAGATTGTCCTCGGCAACGAGAATCTTCAGTGGCTCGACGCTGGCCGGACGTTCCTCGGCGATCGCCTCGCCGACCGGCGCGATGGTCGCTTCGGGCGCGCTCACCTGCTCGACGTCCGGCTGCGGCTGGACCTGGATCGAGAAGGTGAAGGTGCTGCCCACGCCCACCTTGCTCTGCACCTTGATGTCGCCGCCCATGCAGGTGACGAGGCGCTTGCAGATCGCGAGCCCCAGACCGGTGCCGCCGAAGCGGCGCGAGATGGAATTGTCGACCTGCGAGAACTGCTTGAACAGCCGGCTGACGGCGTCTGCGGGAATGCCGACGCCGGTATCGGCCACCGAGAACACCAGCGTCAGGTTCGGCCCGGCAAGGTTCTCGGCACGGACATCGACATGGACGCCGCCCGATTCGGTGAATTTGAGCGCATTGCCGACCAGGTTGAACAGCACCTGGCGCAATCGCGCGGGATCGCCGACCACGTAGCTTGGCACTTCCGGCGCGATCGAGGTGGTCAGCTGCAGACCCTTTTCCTTGGCGCGGGACACCAGCAGTTCGGCGGTCGCCGTCACCGACCGGTGCAGGTCGAACTCGATGTGCTCGATCTCCAGACGATCGGCATCGAGCTTGGAGAAATCGAGGACGTCGTTGAGCAGCTGCAACAGGTAGTCGGCCGACTCGCGCAAGGTGGTCGCGATCTTGCGCTGCTCCGGCGCGAGGTCCGCCGACAGCAAGAGATCGGCAAGGCCGATGACGCCGTTCATCGGCGTGCGGATCTCATGGCTCATCATCGCCAGGAATTCGGAGCGCGCCCGCGTGCCGGCCTCGGCGGCGTCGCGTGAGGCGGCAAGCCCCGCCTGATAGCGCGCAATCAGGATCGTGATGATGCCGATGACCACCGTCAGCAACGCCCCGACCAGCAGATCACGATCGCGGTTGAGCTTGAAGGCGCTGAAGATCTCCTCGGAGGCCTGACCGACGATGACCACCAGCGGCAGATCCTTGATGCGCTGGAACGAGTAGATGCGCGTGACGCCGTCGATCAGACTCTTGAAGGTGTAGAAGCCGCTGCTTCTGTGCTGAATGGCGCTCATCACCGGGCTGCCGGCGAGCGAGGATCCCACGCCCCCCGGGCCGGCCGAGGCCCGTGCGCGCACGATGCCGTCGAGACCGAGGAGCGTGACATTGCCCTTCTTGCCGAGATCGACCGAATTATAGAAGCTCGACAGATATTCGGGATCGAGCGAGACCACGACGACGCCGCCGAACGAACCGTCCGGCATGATGATGCGGCGGGTCAGTTGGATCGACCATTTGTTGGAGACGCGGCCGAAGATCGGCTTGCTGATGAAGAGAAAATCATCCTTTCCGCCGGCATGAACGCGGAAGTGCTCGCGGTCGCGCAGGTCGAGGCCGCGCATGTTCGGATCGATGTTGCTGGACAGCATGATGCCGTCCTTTCCGATCACGACGACCTGAAACGAGAAGTCGGACAGGAACTGGCTGTTCTTCGACCATAGCGACATGTCGAAGTTGTGCGGGTCCCTGGCATAGGAGTCGCGGACGTAGAGCAAGGTCTGATCTGCCGCGCGGATCGAGCGGATGATCTGCTCCTCGAACGCGCGGGCCAGGTTGGCGCCGTTCTTCAGCGCCGACTGCTCGGTGCGAGTATACTCTTCGGAGACCGTGTAGAAGATGCCGGCCCACACCAGGGCGATCGCCGAGAGGCCGATCGCGGCGCTGCCGAAATGTCCGATCAGCCGAACCATCTTGTCGACGGTCCGGTCGAGCCGCCCGAACAACGGCCTCGATTTCGATATCAGCCTGCGCATGTCCTTCGCCCTCGGGCGACATGCCTATCGGGACAGGCTGGCCATCAGGTAAAGCTTGATGGATAAAATCTTCTCAACGAGCGACGGCCGCTTAACCTTCGGCAAATCCCGGCCTGTTTGCGGGTCATTCGCCACCACGCCCGATACTTTCGGCGGAAGCTCGGCCGTCCCCCCGTAGTCATCCGGATGCGGTTGCAGCGTCGCAGTTCGGCGAGCGGCCCTGCGCAAGGCCCGAACCGGCCGGGCCGCACCGCCGAGCGGTACGGCTCTCGCTCATTGGGACCGGAGCGAAGCGAGGCTCAATGAATCTCCGCCGACCGCTTCAAGGCGGCCTTGAGCTTCTCGAGCGAGAAATCCGCCGACCGCGCGATCTCCAGGATCGGCGTTTCGCGGCGCGCGCACAGTTCGGCCGCCTCGGGAAGCTTCGCCGCGATGTCGGCCGGGATGACGATCGCACCATGGCGATCGGAGTGGATCAGATCGTCCGAGCGCACGGTCATCCCGGCGACGCGGACCTCGCCGCCGAAGCTCTCGGCATGCACCCACGCATGCGACGGACCGATCGAGCCCGCCAGAGCCTGGAAGCCGGCAGCCCATTGCGGAATGTCGCGGATCGATCCATCCGTGATCACGCCGAGGCAGCCGAGCGCCTTGTGGACATTGCTCTGCACCTCGCCCCAGAACGCGCCGTAGCCGATGTCGGGACCATCGATGTCCTGGATCACGACGATGCGGGGACCATGACCGGTGCCGACATATTCGTAGTAGTCTGTGCGCCGCCTCGCCTGCTCGTCCGCCGGCAGACCCGATTTGACGACGGACCGGATCGTCGCCGTTCGCGCGTAGCCGACCATGGGCGGCAGATCGGGGAACGGACACACCAGCGGCTTGGTCGTGTAGCCGACCAGGCGGCGTTCGGGCGCCACGATCTCCATCGCGTTGCAGATGGTCGGCGTATCGTAGCGCGCGAGCGCCTCGAGAACGGAAGCAGCGAGGGGCGCGGCGGCAGTGCTTGTCACGGGCGTTTTCTCCGGATGATGCGGACGGCATTCGCGGCCGTCCTTGGCCATCCGGTATAACTGAGGCGCCGAAGCCGGCAAAGCGCGCGCTGGGTCTTGGGGCCCTGCGCTCAGTGCAGCCGTTCCGGCGGCCGCTGCCCCTGCTCCGCCGCTGGCGCGCCGGTCGGCGCAAAAGCCGTCGCGGATGAAGACGAGGCGTGCGGCGCTGCAGCCGCGGCACCAAGGACCGCGGAGTGCCGCGCCGCCTGCTGCCGATACAGCCGCCAGCCGAACGGAAGGCTCAGGATGTAGAGGATCGATCCTGCCGACAGGATGTGCCAGGGATAGACCACCAGCAGCGCCACGAAGAACACCACCGAGGCGAACACTGGCAGTACGAGTTCGGGCGAGACGCGCATCCGCGTGGTCTTGCCGGAGAACACCGGCAGCCGCGACACCATCAGGAAGGCGATCAGCAGCGTGTAGAAAGCCGTCACCAGCGCCGGCGGCCTCGGCAGATCCAGGAACGCCAGATAGACCGGCAGCAGCACCGTGATGGCGCCAAGCGGGGCCGGCACGCCGGTGAAGAAATTGGCGGCGAAGGGCGGCTTATTGGGATCGTCAATGCTGGCATTGAAGCGCGCCAGCCGCAGGCCGCCGCTGATGGCGTACATCATGGCGGCGATCCAGCCGCCGTCGCGCAGCTCATGGAGCTGCCAGAAATACAGGATCAGACCGGGCGCCACGCCGAAATTGACGAAATCGGCCAGGCTGTCGAGTTCGGCGCCGAACTTCGACTGGCCCTTGATCATGCGGGCGATGCGGCCGTCGATGCCGTCCAGGAAGGCAGCGAAGACAATGGCGCCGACGGCGAGCTCCATCCGCCCCTCGGTCGACAGCCGGATTGCGGTCAGGCCGGCGCAGATCGCCAACAAGGTAATCATGTTCGGCACCAGCAGCCGCACCGGGATCGGGCGGAAACGGCGCCGGCGCAGTTCGGGAGAGTTCGGATCGAAGCTCATGATCACACCACGTGTGGGTTGGTCGGAACCTTGTGTCGGAAGGTGCCTCAAGGACCTTTAATGAGTCATCATCGGCCGACGACGGTTCACTGGCTCCGGAAGGTCAGGCCGGGCACGGGCACGTCGAAATCGGCCAGGATCGTCTCGCCGGCAATGGCCGTCTGCCCCTCCGAGACCAGAACTTCCGTGCCGTCAGGCAGATAGACGTCGAGCCGCGAGCCGAAGCGGATCAGGCCGAAGCGCTCGCCAGCCCCGATGGTCTGCCCCTCGCGCACGAACGACACGATCCGGCGCGCCACGAGGCCGGCGATCTGGACCACGCCGATGCGGCCATGCGGCGTCGAGATCGCGAGCGAGTTGCGCTCGTTGTCCTCGCTCGCCTTGTCGAGCTCGGCGTTGATGAAGGCCCCCGGACGGTAGGAGATCTTCTCGATCCGGCCGGCCACCGGGCTGCGGTTCACATGCACGTTGAACACGCTCATGAAGATCGAGACCCGCAGCAGCGGCCGGTCGCCGAGGCCGAGCTCGGCCGGCGGCAGGGCGCGCGTGATCATGGAGATGCGCCCGTCGGCCGGCGCCACCACCAGCCCTTCCCGCTGCGGCGTGACCCGGATCGGGTCGCGGAAGAACAGCGCGCACCAGACGGTGAGCAGCGTGCCGATCCAGCCGAGCGGGGTGAATATCCAGAACAGGATCAGGCTGACGAGGGCAAATCCCCCGATGAAGGGATAACCTTCCGGGTGGATCGGCGGGATCTGAGCGCGGATGGAATTGCTGATCGACATGGCCTGCTTCGTTGAGTGTTGTCGCTCTGACCTCAGAGCGGACCGCCGCCTTGACTAGGTCGATGGCCGGCGAAGGTCAAAATGAATCCTTAATGCATTCTTGAGTTCAGATCAGGGCGGTCCGCGGCATCATTCGGCGGCACTCGCCACCTGGCCGGTCCGATCGGGCCCGACCGCGTCCGGCTCGCTCCGATCCGGCGGATTGCGGTTCGGCGCCGCCGCATCGTCGCCGATTTGCGCCAATTTTTCGCGCGCCTCCTCGGCCTCGCGCTGCCGGTTCCACATGCCGGCATACAGCCCGCCTTTGCCCAGCAGCTCGGCATGGGTGCCGCGCTCGGCAATTCGCCCCCGGTCGAGCACGATGATCTCGTCGGCCGCCACGATGGTCGAAAGCCGGTGCGCGATCACGAGCGAGGTGCGATTGCGCGACACGCTATCGAGCGCCTCCTGGATCTCGTGCTCGGTATGGCTGTCCAGCGCCGAGGTCGCCTCGTCCAGCACGAGGATCGGCGGCCCCTTCAGGATGGTGCGGGCAATCGCAACGCGCTGCTTCTCCCCACCGGAGAGCTTGAGGCCGCGCTCGCCCACCTGCGTCTCGTACCCCTTCGGCGCCATCCGGATCAGACCGTCGATCTGCGCGAGGCGGGCCGCCTCCTCGACGGCGGCGTCGTCGGCATCCCAGCGTCCGTAGCGGATGTTGTAGCGGATGGTGTCGTTGAACAGCACGGTGTCCTGCGGCACCATGCCGATCTGGGCGCGCAGCGACACCTGGGTGACGTCACGGATGTCCTGCCCATCGATCAGGATGCGGCCGCCGGAGACGTCGTAGAGGCGAAACAGCAGCCGCGAGATGGTCGACTTGCCGGCACCTGACGGACCCACGATCGCGACCGTCTTGCCGGCCGGCACCTCGAAGCTCAAGCCCTGCAGGATCGGCCGCTCCGGCTCATAGGCGAAGCGGACGTCCTCGAAGCGGACATGGCCGGAGGTTACCACCAAAGGCGTCGCCCCGGGTGAATCGTTCACCTCGGCATCGCGCGTGAGCACGCCGAACATCTTCTCGATGTCGATGATCGCCTGCTTGATCTCGCGGTAGACCATGCCCATGAAGTTCAGCGGCTGGTAGAGCTGGATCATCATGCTGTTGATCATGACGAAGTCGCCGACCGTGTTGCGGCCCTGGCGCACGCCCTGGGCGCACATCAGCATCGCCACCGTCAGCCCGATCGTGAAGATCACGGCCTGCCCGGCGTTGAGCACCGCGAGCGAGGTATAGGTCTTCACGCTGGCGCGCTCGTAGCGCTCCATGGAACGGTCATAGCGCTCGGCCTCGCGCGCCTCGGCGCCGAAATATTTCACCGTCTCATAGTTCAAGAGCGAGTCGATCGCCTTGGTGTTGGCGTCGGTGTCCGAGTCGTTCATGCGGCGCCGGATCTCGATGCGCCACTCGGTCGCAATGTAGGTGTAGTAGAGATAGGCTGCGACCATGGTGAGCGTGACCAGCACGTAGCGCCAGTCGAACTGCCAGAGCAGCACCGCCGTCAGCAGCGAGACCTCGACGATGGTCGGGATCAGCTGCAGGATCACCATGCGCACGATGGTCTCGATCGCGTTGCGGCCGCGCTCGAGCACGCGGGTCAGGCCGCCGGTCTTGCGCTCCAGGTGAAAGCGCAGCGACAATTCGTGCATGTGGACGAAGGTGATGGTCGCGAGCTTGCGCACCGCATGCATGGCGACGCGGGCAAAAATACCATCTCGCCACTGCGTCAGCACCGCCATCAGGACGCGCATCCCGCCGTAGCTTGCCGTCATGACGAGCGGCGAGGCCACCAGCCAGAACGCCCAGTTGGCGGGCGCAATCGGCGCGGTGTTGGCGCCGGTCAGCGCGTCGGTCGCCCATTTGAAGGTGAAGGGCAGGACCAGCGTCGCGACCTTCGCCACAATCAGCAGCACCACCGACCATAGCACGCGCATCTTCAGGTCGGCGCGATCGCTCGGCCAGATGAAGGGCCACAAATGGCGCAGCGTGCCGGCCAGCGTTCCCTGCTCGAGGGACGATGGCTGGCTGGCGGCTGGTTCGGAGGAGGAATCGGGCGGCATCTAACGTTCTGGAACAGCGAGTGTCTCGGCATGTTGTGATGCCGGCGTTGCTGGTCATATAGAGTGTCCGGGCGCCGGATGCACCCGTGCGTCGGCGGATTCCGTTGCCGCGGCGCAGTATTTGCATACTCCATTCCCAGGCAAATGGATCCATCCAGTCCGCATCATTCCGTGAAAGCCCGCGAATCCACGCCCTCCGCCCTCGTCTTGACGCCTTTCAACTGCAGTGTCACATCCGTCCAATGACTGAAATCCGCACCGTCTGTGTCTATTGCGGCTCCGGCCCCGGGACCAATCCCAGCTTCATCGAATCAGCGAAAGCGCTCGGCAAGGCGCTCGCCGAGAACGGCGTCAGGCTCGTCTATGGCGGCGGCTCCATCGGCATGATGGGCGCGGTTGCCAAGGCGGTGCTCGACCATGGCGGCGACGTCACCGGCATCATTCCGGACTTCCTTGTGAAGAAGGAAGTCATGATGCCGCTGAAGGATCTCATCGTCACGCCCGACATGCATGAACGCAAGCGGCTGATGTTCGAGCATTCCGATGCGTTCGTGGCGCTGCCCGGCGGCATCGGCACGCTCGAGGAGCTGGTCGAGCAGTTAACCTGGAAACAGCTCGGACGCCACGCCAAGCCGGTGCTGATGGCCAACATCGACGGCTTCTGGGAGCCGCTGTTCTCGCTGCTCGCCCATATGCGCGAGACCGAGTTCATCCGCCCCGGCTTCTCGATCGAGCTCTTGAAGGCCGAGCGCGTCGAGGACATCCTGCCGCGCCTGCGCGCGGCTGCCGCCGGCATCGCCAGGGAAGAGACCGAAATGGCACCGGAGATCGCCAAGCGGCTCTGATCCCTACTCCGCGGGAAATGTGACGGCTTCGATCCGGTTGCCGTCGGGATCGAGCACGAAGGCGGCGTAGTAGCGCACGCGATCATGCGGCCGTAGCCCAGGCAGGCCGTCTGAAACACCGCCCGCCTCCAGCGCCGCCGCATGGAATGCATCGACCTCGGCGGTGCTCCTGGCACGGAAGCACAGATGCGAGCCGGTGTCGGACGATACCCGCGCCATCGCGGGGCGCAGATTGATCCAGAACTCCGGATAGGCCTTGCCGAAGCCGATGGTCGCCGGGCGCGCGACCAGGCGCGTCATCCCGAGCGGCGCCAGCGCGAGCTCATAGAAGCGGGCGCTGCGGGCGAGATCGCTGACGCCGACGGAGACGTGGTCGATCATGCGTTACCTCCTGCCCTCTCCTCCGTCATTGCGAGGAGCAGAGCGACGAAGCAATCCAGACTCGATCCGCGGAAAGACTCTGGATTGCTTCGCTTCGCTCGCAATGACGGATACACCATCTCACCCCGGCGCGCCTGACTTCACCAGCTTGTAGAATACCGAATCCATCAGCGCCTGGAACGAGGCATCGATGATGTTCGGCGACACGCCGACCGTGGTCCAGCGCTCGCCCTTTTCGTCCTCGCTCTCGATCAGCACGCGCGTGACCGCCTCGGTGCCGCCATTGAGGATGCGGACGCGATAGTCGATCAGCTTCAGACCATCGATATAGCCCTGGTACTTGCCGAGATCCTTGCGCAGCGCGACGTCGAGCGCATTGACCGGACCGTTGCCCTCGGCCGCCGAGATCAGCCGCTCGCCGGCGACGTCGACCTTGACCACGGCCAGCGCCACCGTGACTCGCTCGCCGAGCGCGTTGTAGCGCTGCTCGACATTGACGTCGAACTGCTCGACCCGGAAGTACTCGGGCACCGAGCCCAGCGTGCGCCGCGCCAGCAGCTCGAACGACGCGTTGGCGGACTCGTAGGCATAGCCCGCGGCCTCGCGCTCCTTCAGCTCCTCGACCAGCCGCGTCAGCTTCGGATCGCTCTTGGTGAAGGGAATGCCACCACGCTCCAGCGCCGCGATCACGTTGGAACGGCCCGCCTGGTCCGATACCAGCACCTTGCGACGATTGCCGACGCTCTCGGGCAGAATGTGCTCATAGGTTTGTGGATCCTTGAGCACGGCCGAGGCATGAATGCCGGTCTTGGTCACGAAGGCGCTCTCGCCCACATAGGGCGCGTGGCGGTTCGGCGCGCGGTTCAGCATGTCGTCGAGCGTCCGCGAGACCTTCATCAGCCCGGCGAGCTGCCGGTCGGAGACGCCAATCTCGAAGCGATCCGAGAACTCCGTCTTCAGCTTCAAGGTCGGGATCAGCGAGCACAGATTGGCGTTGCCGCAGCGCTCGCCGAGCCCGTTCAGCGTGCCCTGGATCTGGCGCACGCCGGCACGCACCGCGGCAAGCGAATTCGCCACCGCCTGTTCGGTGTCGTTGTGGGCGTGGATGCCGAGGTGATCGCCCGGCACGTGCTTGACGACCTCGCCGACGATCGCCTCGATCTCGTGCGGCATGGTGCCGCCATTGGTGTCGCACAACACGACCCAGCGCGCGCCGGCCTCATGTGCCGCGCGTGCGCAGGCCAGCGCGAACTCCGCATTCTCCTTGTAGCCGTCGAAGAAATGCTCGCAGTCGAGCATCACCTCGCGCCCCGCAGCCTTTGCAGCCGTCACGCTGTCGCGGATCGAGGCGAGATTCTCTTCGTTGGTAGTCTCCAGCGCGACGCGCACCTGATAGGCGGATGACTTCGCGACGAAGCAGATCGCGTCTGCCTTGGCCTCCAGCAACGCCGCTACGCCCGGATCGTTGGACACCGAGCGTCCCGCCCGGCGCGTCATCCCGAAGGCGGTGAAGCGGGCGTGGCCGAGCTTGGGCTTGGCGGCGAAGAACTCCGTGTCGAGCGGATTGGCGCCGGGATAGCCGCCCTCGACATAGTCGATGCCGAGATCGTCGAGCAAGCGCGCGATCGCCTGCTTGTCGGCCAGCGTGAAATCGACACCGTTGGTCTGCGCGCCATCGCGCAGGGTGGTGTCGAACAGATAAAGTCGTTCCCTGCTTGTGCCTGCCGTGCTCATGCCTGTGCTCCCCCGGAGCCGAGCGTCTTCTTCATCGTGGTGTTGGCGAGCCACTCGCCATTGATGGAGACGCTATTGCGCTGCTGCGCGACGTAGCCGCGCTTGCGGAAGAATTCGACCGCCGTGTCGCTGGCGTCGACCGACAGACCGGTCGTGCCGCGCGCGCCCGCCAGCTTTTCCAGCGCGTCGCATAGCAGGGCCCCGACGCCCTGCCCCGCCGCGTTCGGATGGACGTAGAGCATGTCGATGTGATCGTTTCCCTTCAGCGCGGCGAAGCCGACCGGCGAGCCCTGCAGGGTCGCAATCAAGGTGAGCTCGGACGCCAACCTCTTGCCGAAGCCCGTCTCATCGTCCGCAGCGGAAGCCCAGGCCTCCTGCTGCACCTCGCTGTAATCGTCACCGGTCAGCTCCTGGATGCTGGCGACGAAGATCGCGGCCAGAACCGGCGCATCAGCGGGAAGAAACGGCCGCAGCGCGGGCCTCGGAAGAGCCTGTCCCATGCGTCACCACATCCCGTAGAGTTTCGTGACCAGCGCCACTGCGCCCGCGATCAGAACCAGCTTGAGCAGGATGTAGTACAGCCAGTGCCGCGGAAACGGCGTGTCGGGCTTGCTCATCGCGCGATCTCCCAGGTCGTGACCGGCTTGCCGTCGGCACCCTTGCCATCCTTCACCACCACGCCGATCGCGGCGAGCTCGTCGCGGAGGCGATCGGACTCCTTGAAGTCCTTGCGCGCGCGAGCCGCGGTGCGCTCGGCGATCAGGCTTTCGACCTTGGCGGCGTCGACGCCTTTGGCCTGCTGCTTTCGCGCCTCCCATTGCGCGACGGTTTCTGACAGGAAGCCCGCAAAACGAAGCGAGCCTGCAAAGGCAGCGCGATCCATCTCGCCGCCGGACGCCGCACGGCTCCGCAACGCGTGCAGCTCTGCGATCATCAGCGGCGTGTTGAGGTCGTCGACGAGGGCGGCGATGATCTGAGGCTCCGGCTGCTCGCCCGGCGCATCGGCCGCGACGCGATACCAGTCGTCGAGCGTCTTGGCACTCTCCTCCAGGCCCTTGACCGTCCAATCCGCCGGCGAGCGATAATGCATCTTGAGCATGTTGAGGCGCAACACCTCTCCGGGCCAGTCCGCCAGCAGGTCTCGGATGGTGACGAAGTTGCCGAGGCTCTTCGACATCTTCGCGCCCTCGACCTGGACGAACTCATTGTGCAGCCAGTAGTTCGCCATCACGGACGTGCCATGCGCGCAACGCGACTGCGCGATCTCGTTCTCATGATGCGGGAAGATCAGGTCGAGCCCGCCGCCATGGATGTCGAAGACCTCGCCGAGATAGGCTGCGCTCATCGCCGAGCACTCGATGTGCCAGCCCGGCCGTCCGCGGCCCCACGGGCTGTCCCAGCCCGGCTCGTCCTCCGAGGACTGCTTCCACAGCACGAAGTCCGCCGGGCTCTTCTTGTGCGCATCGACCGCGACGCGCGCGCCGGCGAGTTGCTCGTCGAGCTTGCGGCCCGACAGCGCGCCATAATCCGGCATCGACCGGGTATCGAACAGCACCTCTCCGCCCGCCTCGTAGGCATGGCGGCGCGCAATCAGCTGCTGGATTAGCGTCACCATATCCGCCTTGCCATCAGGGCGCGGCAGCACGAAATCGGTGGCGCGCGGCTCGAAGGTCGGCGGCAGGCTGCCGAGCGCAGCCGCGTCGCTGTGGAACTGATTGGCCGTCACCTCCGTGACCTTCCGGATCGCCTCGTTCAGCGGCAGTCCGGGAAAGTCGCGCGCGGCGCGGGCGTTGATCTTGTCATCGACGTCCGTGATGTTGCGGACGTAGGTGACGTGATCCTTGCCATAGAGATGCCGCAGCAGCCGGAACAGCACGTCGAAGACGATGACCGGGCGCGCATTGCCGATATGGGCGAAGTCGTAGACCGTCGGTCCGCAGACATACATGCGGACATTGTTGGGATCGAGCGGCACGAAGGAGCGCTTCTCCCGCGACGCGGTGTCGTACAAACGCAAGTCCATGGTCCGTCCCCGAATGCCCTGTGCTCACCGCCCCGCCGGACCGACAGTCCATGACGAGGCGCAACGGGTGTCCTACGCCGAACGACCGCCCGCGAGCGGGCCGCCACGGCACGAATCACGCTCCCGACCTGCCGGCCGGGCGTCCTGATCATCTCTGTTGAGAAAAGACGGCCTCAGCCAGCGAATCGCTAGCGCGTAATCTCGCGGCAAATGCAGCAGATGGCGAGGAAACCGTTCATGAAACTCACCATGCTGCAGCAGGCTGTCTCCGTCAAGAGCCGCAAAACGGCCGTTTTCACTGCCCAAATGCTCGCGCCCCGCCTCATGGTTAATCATTTTTAACCTTTTGGGCCTAACCATGAGTTGTCTCCTACACCCACCGGTGCACCATGCGAATCTCCTCGGCGCTGCTCGCCTGCTGTGTTCTCCTCGCCGCCGCGACCACCGCCACGGCGGAGAGCCGCATCTTCATCATCGCCAACGAAGCCGACGGCTACGGCGTCGACCAGTGCCTCGCCAAGGGCGACCGATGCGGCGCCTCGGCCGCGCGGTCGTACTGCCAATCACGGGATTTTGCACAGGCCTCCTCCTATCGCCGCGTCGACCCCGATGAAATCACCGGATCGGTGCCGAAAGCTGGCGCAAACTGTGCCCACGGCGGCTGCAGCGACTTCGTCGCGATCACCTGCCAGCGCTGAGACGGCAGGGAACGGCTGTTCCCGCCACCCCGGCGCCCCGGAAACGACGTGACGATGCCCGACAAAGCGGCTATGGGAAGCCCGCCGCTGCCGCGATTTTTCCGAATTCTGTGCTAGTCCCGCGGCTGCACCCATGGACCGGAATACCGCATCTTGATCGCATCCTTGTCTCCGCGCCTGTTGGCCGTCTCTGCGCTGCTCGGATTGACCCTGACCGGCTCGCACGCCCTGGCGCAATCCAGCTCCGAGTCCTATGCGCAGATGCCGCCGGGCCAGCCCGGGCCGCAGGCCGGCGTCAATCCGATCTGCCCGCGTCTGGAAGCGCAGCTCGCCTCGATCGATCGCGGCGGTGGCGGCGATCCCGCGCGTGAGGACCAGATCCGGCGTTATCAGGACGCGGCCGCCAAGCAGCAAGGCGAGCTCGACCGCGTCAGCATGCAGGCCAAGCGCATGGGCTGCGACAGCACCGGCTTCTTCTCGCTGTTCAATGGCCGTTCCGCGGAATGCGCTCCGGTCAACAACCAGATCCAGCAGATGCGAACCAATCTCGACCAGATCACCAACAGCCTGGAGCGGCTGCGCGGCGGCGGGTTTGGTGGTGAGCGCGACAATCAGCGCCGCTCGGTGCTGGCAGCGCTCGGCCAGAACAATTGCGGCCCGCAGTACCAGCAATATGCCAACGCCAATCGCGGCGGCGGCGGCAACTTCCTGACCAGCCTGTTCGGCGGCGGCGCCGACAGCAATCCGGCCGCATCGCTGCCCCCGCCGAGCGCCGATCTCGCGGCGCCGCAGGGCACCTACCGGACCGTGTGCGTACGTAGCTGCGACGGCGCCTATTTCCCGATCTCGTTCGCCACCGTTCCCGGCCGCTTCGCCGACGACGAGCGCGCCTGCAAGGCGCAATGCCCCGCCGCCGATGCGACGCTGTTCACCTATCGCAATCCCGGCGAGGACATGAACCAGGCGGTCTCGGTCAACGGCCAGCCCTACACCGCGCTGCCGAACGCCTTCAAGTATCGCACCGAGTTCAATCCGAGCTGTTCCTGCAAGGCCGCGGGACAGACCTGGGCCGACGCGCTGAAATCGATCGATGACAAGGCCGCGGCCGAGCAGCAGGGCGACATCATCGTCACCGAGGAGAGCGCCAAGCGGATGCAGCAGCGCCAGACCGGTAAGCCGCCTGCGAACGCCGCCCGGAAGGGTGCCGCGCCGGCCGAGGCCGCAGCGCCCGCGACCGCGGACACCACGGGCGCCGGTGGCGACAAGCAGATCCGCACGGTCGGACCGACCTTCATCCCGGCGCGCTGAGCGAGATCGCCGGGTCATCGGGTCATCCTTCGAACGCATCTGAGAACGCGCGGCCAGCGAGATCGGGCGAGATGACTTCGCCCGACGGTCCCAGCGCGTTCGCAGGCTTCCAACGATTGCGCAGCGCTGCGAGACGAACGATCTCGGCCTGGGACATGTCGTCGAATGGAGCGACACCGCCGATCGCGTCACCGATCTCACAGCTATTCCGATCCGACTCCTCGCCTGTAGCGACGGCAAGCGCACCAGAAAGACTCGCCAACGCCAGCAGCAGCGTGCCGCGCACGCGCGCCAGGAGATCGTGACGGGCCCCGCCCGCCAGCGGACCGGGCAGAACCGTTTCGAAGCCGGCCACTGCCGCCGTGATCGGCAACACCTCGGCGGTGACGCCGAGCCGCGCCGCGATTGCAATAGCCCGCGCCTCCTGCGGCATGTCGGGCCCGGACAGCACCACGCCGCGAACCCTCGCAGCTCCCAGCGCATCGACGGCCATCGCCAATGACAGCGCGGATTCGATGCCTCCGGTCAGGCCGAGCACGATGCCGGTGAAGCCGTGCTTCTCGACATGGTCGCCCAGGCCGAGCACGCGGGCCGCGTAGTCCGCCTCGTCGCCCTCGATCAGCGTGGTGACCGGTCCCCGGCACTGCCAGCCATCGTCGCCCCTGCTCCATGCCAAGGTCGTGATTTCAGCGACGAAACCGGGGAGCTGTGCCGCCACCGAGAGATCGGCGTTCAGCGCGAAGGACGCTCCGTCGCACACCTCGCCATCCTGTCCGCCGGCCTGATTGAGCCAGACGAGCGGCAGATCGCTTTCGGTGACGCGGGCCACGGCGGCCGACAGGCGCCGGTCGCCGCCGCCGCGCAGGTAGCATGAGCGGCTCGGCACGACGATGAGCTCGGCCCCGGTTTCTGCCAGCGTCTCGATGACGTTTTCGTAGTTCGAGGATTCTTCGAGCGAGATGTCGTCGCCGATCGCGACGCCGATGCGAACGCCCCGCACGCTGAGCGGGCCGGCAGCCGGGCCGCGCGTGAACAGGCGCTTCTGATCACCATCGGGCAGGTTGGCCTTGAAGCGCGTCGCGGCGATACGGCCGGCGTCGAGCAGCGCGCAGGCGTTGTAGAGCTTGCCGTCCTCGATCCAGGGCGTACCGATCAGCACCGCCGGCCCGCCATCGGCGGTCTCGCGCGCGAGAGCCTCGATCGCGGCCTGGCACGCGGCCTGAAATGCCGGCTGCAGGACGAGGTCCTGCGGCGGATCGCCCGCAATGAACAGCTCCGGCAGCACCACGAGATCGGCGCCGTCGGCCGAAGCCTTCGCGCGCGCCTCGCGCGCCTTGGCGACGTTACCGGCGATGTCGCCGACCGTCGGGTTGAGCTGGGCCAGCGTGATCCTGAAGATGTCAGCGGCCATCGCTCAACTCATTCAAAGCAGCCCAAGCCGCTCGGCGATCGCGAACAGCCAGAAGCTGCCGGACATCAGCAGCGCGACGCCGACCGCGGCCGATCCGAGGTCCTTGACCCGGCCGATCTGCAGATCATGCTCCGTGGTGAGCCGGTCCGCGAGCTTCTCGATCGCGGTGTTGAGCAGCTCGACCACCAGCACCAGCACCACCGCGCAGACCAGCTCGACGCTGCGCATCGGCGTCGCGCCGACGACATAGGCCAGCGGCAGCGCCAGCAGGAACGCAACCACCTCCTCGCGCACCGCCTGCTCGGAGCGGAGCGCGAAGGCCAGGCCGTTGCGCGAGTTGAGCGTCGCGCGCCAGATGCGCAGCATCAGAAGCCCGCGACGGCCGGCATCGGTGCGGACTTGCCGCCGCGCTGCTGCTTCAGCAGCTCGGCGATCAGGAACGCCATGTCGATCGACTGCTCGGCGTTGAGCCTGGGATCGCACACCGTGTGATAGCGGTCGTTGAGATCCTCGTCGGTGATCGCCCGCGCGCCGCCGATGCACTCGGTGACGTCCTTGCCGGTCATCTCCAGATGGATGCCGCCGGCATGGGTGCCTTCCGCGGCATGCACCGCGAAGAACGCACGCACCTCGGCAACGATGCGGTCGAACGGCCGCGTCTTGTAGCCCGAGGTCGAGGTGATGGTGTTGCCGTGCATCGGATCGCACGACCACACCACCTTGCGCCCTTCCCGCTGCACCGCGCGGATCAGTCCCGGCAGATGATCGCCGACCTTGTCGGCGCCGAAGCGGTTGATCAGGGTCAGCCGGCCCGGCTCGTTGTCGGGATTGAGGATGTCGATCAGCTTCAGCAGCTCGTCGGGCTTCAGCGAGGGGCCGCATTTCAGGCCGATCGGGTTCTTGATGCCGCGGAAATATTCGACATGGCCGTGATCGAGCTGCCGGGTGCGGTCGCCGATCCAGATGAAATGGCCCGAGGTCGCGTACCAGTCGCCAGTGGTGGAATCGACGCGGGTGAAGGCCTGCTCATAGCCGAGCAGCAACGCCTCGTGGCTGGTGTAGAAGTCGGTGGCACGCAGCTCCGGATGGCTCTCGAGGTCGAGGCCGCAGGCGCGCATGAAGTTGAGCGCCTCGGAGATGCGGTCGGCGAGCTCCTTGTAGCGCCGCGACTGCGGGCTATCCTTGACGAAGCCGAGCATCCATTGATGCACGCTGCCGAGATTGGCGAAGCCGCCGGTGGCGAACGCGCGAAGCAGGTTCAAGGTCGCCGCCGACTGCCGGTAGGCGTCGAGCTGGCGGCGCGGATCGGGAATGCGCGCCTCGGGCGTGAAGGCGGTGTCGTTGACGATGTCGCCGCGATAGCTCGGCAGCTCGACGCCATTGATCTTCTCGGTCGGCGACGAGCGCGGCTTGGCGAACTGGCCGGCGATGCGGCCGACCTTCACCACCGGCACCGCGCCGGCATAGGTCATGACCACGGCCATCTGCAGCAGCACGCGGAAGAAGTCGCGGATGTTGTTGGCGCCGTGCTCGGCGAAGCTCTCGGCGCAGTCGCCGCCCTGCAGCAGGAAGGCCTGGCCGGCCGAAACCCGCGCCAGCGCTTTCTTCAGGTTGCGCGCCTCGCCGGCGAACACCAGCGGCGGGAAGGTCGCAAGCTGCGCCTCGACCTCGGCCAGCGCCTTCTGGTCGGGATAGTCAGGCACCTGCTGCACCGGCTTGGAACGCCAGCTCTCCGGGCTCCAGCGCTCGGTCATGGCTTCAACTCCCTTGCGAATACCGCGCGTTCATCCCCTACTGCGGCGCGCGCCTTATACACAGCCTGCCTCCGCGCCGCCACTTGGAATTTAGGGCGCAGACACAAGGGCTTGCACCGCAAGCCGAATTTGACTTTGCTGCGGCTCGGCGCGTGATGGGAGGACGAGGCGTGGGCGAGACGGGATCCAATGGCGTTTCGAGTGAGGATCTGACCATTACGGCCATCGACGGCTTTGAACTCGCGGGCACCCTGTTCGCGCCGCGCGGTACACCCGCGCATGCCGTGCTGATCAATTCCGGGGCGGCGATCCCGCGCCGGATCTATCGCGGCTTCGCTGCTCATCTTGCCCAGCAGGGTTGCGCGGTTCTGACCTACGACTATCGCGGGATCGGCGGCAGCCGTCCCCTCTCCCTGAAGGGCTTTGCGGCCTCGATGACCGACTGGGCCGCACTCGACATCACCGGCGCGGTCGGTTGGATGCGTGCGCGCTACGGTGCGCTGCCGCTGCGCTATGTCGGCCACTCCTTCGGCGGCCAGACGCTCGGCCTGCTCGCCAACAACACCGAGGTGTCGCGCGCCCTCTTCATCGCCTCGCAGGCCGGCTATTGGAAGCTCATGGCCCCGGGCGAACGCTGGCGCGTGGCGACGATGCTCAACGGCGTTGGCGTCCCGCTGACTCATGCGCTGGGTTACACGCCGGGCTGGAGTGGCGTCGGCGAGGACCTGCCGAAGGGTGTCTTCCTGCAATGGGTGCGCTGGATCATGAGCCCGCGCTATCTGTTCGATGACGCATCGCTGCCGCTTGCCAACTACGCCAACTTCAAGAGTCCCGTCCGGGCGCTGTGCCTCGCCGACGATCCCTGGGCGACGCGGCCGGCGGTCGAGCTGCTGTGCGCTGGTTATACGGGCACGACGCCGGAGCTGCTCAGCATCGCGCCGCAGGACGTCGGCGCGTCCGCAATCGGCCATATGGGCTTCTTCCGCGCGGCGCATCGCGACACGCTGTGGCGCAGCGCGACGGAGTGGCTGCTCGAAAGCTGACGCGATTGGTTCGTCATGGCCCATGAGCGAGCGCTCCCGCGGCAGGTGCTGCCCGAGCTGTGCTGATGTCGTTCACCCTCATCAAGTCGGAGGGCGCAGGGAATGCCGGGTGAAGGCCTCACCCATGGCCCGCCTGCGGAAAAAATGCAGGCGGCAGGTACCACAGGCAAAGCCGTTTCAACCGGCATTCCCTGCGCGACAGTCTTAACGCTTATACGCAGTCTGCCTGGTGCGCCGGGCTTGTTGGCCACCATGCACGCAACGCGCTTACGCGCCTTGCGTGGGACACCAGCATCGGGGTGTCAGCACGCTGCGACTTCACGTCCGCGCCAAGCCGTTCGTCCGCGTGTCCGAAGACACGCTGCGGCTTACTCGCGGCCATCGCTCCCCGCCCCGCGTGTCGTGACGATCGCGCGCAACGCCCCTCCGAGTGAGGCGGGATGCGCGCAATAGAGCATGATTTCTGATATTCGTAAAGAAGAATCTTCGTCGGAACGACCGCTTTTGCCGTCGACAGAACCGCGAGCGTAGCGACATCCGGCCTCGGCCCACTGATTGTCGTCCTCATCCGCAGCGTGCTACTGATCGTGCCAAGCGCCGATTTGACCATCAGCTTGCGGGCGCGTCTCAAAGTGCAGCTAAAGCGAACGGTTCATTGCATGGCAACGCCCTGCCCGCCGTTCCCTGAACGGAGGCTCTCATGCGGTTTGCGGCCATCGCCGACATCCACGGAAATTGCGACGCGCTGGCGGCCGTGCTGGCCGACATCGCTTCGCTTGGCATTGATGACGTCGTCAATCTCGGCGACCATCTCAGCGGCCCGCTCGCGCCGATACAGACGGCCGAGATGCTGATGGCACGCGATTTCCCGTCGGTCAGGGGCGATCAGGACCGGCATATGATCGATCGGCATCGTGCCGGAGATTTGTCCCGCGGGGACGTACGTGCGCTCCGGCAGGAGCAAGTCGCGTGGCTGGCGGCACAGCCGGCGACGTTGCTGTATCGCGATGAGGTGTTCCTGTGTCACGCCGCCCCGGACGACGATGCGGCGTTCTGGCTCGAAGGGATCACGGAGGGCGACACACCGCGTCCAAGCAATCTTGCCAGCATCGAAGCGCGGGCCGCCGGCATCGATGCCTCGCTGATTTTGTGCGGGCACAGCCACATTCCGCGCATCGTCCGGCTCGGCGATGGCCGGCTGATCGTCAATCCCGGCAGCGTCGGGCTGCCGGGCTATCGGATCTCCACGCCCAAGCGCTATCACGTGCAGACTGGCACGCCGGACGCCTGCTATGCGATCGCAGAGCGCCGAGATGGATGCTGGTCATTGACGTTTCGCTACGTGCCTTATGACGGCACAGCGATGGCCGCCCTTGCCCGACGCGGCGGCCGGCCGGACTGGGCCAACGCCATCGCGACGGGATGGGTGGAGTGATCGGCCATCACCCGCAATGCTCAGCAAGCAACGACGTCCCTCCCGTCAGACGGCCAGCAGCAGCCCTGACGCCAGCAGAATGCTCAGGATGATCTTCCTGAACAGCGCGTCGTTGATCTCACGGAAGACAAGGACGCCCAGCGAGCCGGAAGAAGCGGGGTTGGTCGGCCTTTCTCCGCTCGTCATCCCGAACCGCCACTATGGCCGCCGACGATCGGAGAGCGCAGGCGAAAGGGCCGTGCGGAAGCGCAGCAACTCCAGCTTGCACCCGCTGTTCCGACACGCCGCGCAGAGAACATGCATCGATCCGTCATCAGGCCGACACGCGACAGATGATATCGCGCGCCCCGTTATCCGGCATCATCGAGGGGATTCGACCAATGACACTTCGCCTATGGGCGGGCGCAATCGCGCTTGGATGCGCCAGTCTGCTCGGCAGCGCGCTACACGCAGCCGACGGAACGTTCAGCACGCTGACCTACAACGTGGCGGAAACGCCGACCGCCTATAACGGCGGCAGCGACGCACATTCGCGCGTGATCAGCTGCTACCTGCGCCAGTTCGGCATCGTCAACGTGCAGGAGGATTTTCTCTGGCACGCCGCGCTCTATGACACCTGCGACAACCATCCGTATCGCACGCCGACCTCGGGCACGGCCGGCATCGGCGACGGCATGAACACACTCAGCACCTACGCGTTCGACGATCTCGATCGCGTCACCTGGACCAAGCGGGCCGATTCCGACGCGCTGACGCCGAAGGGATTCTCCCTGGTCCGCACTCGCCTCGCCGAGGGCGTCTATCTCGACTTCTACAACCTGCACGCCCAGTCCGGCACGTCCTCCACCGATCTCGCCTATAGCGAGTCCGACGTGGTGCAGATCCTGAGCTACATCGAGGCGAATTCCGCCGGCAATGCCGTCATGGTGATGGGCGACACCAACACGCGCTACACGCGGGCCGGCCAGAACATGTGGGAATTCCTGCATCACGGCTTCAGCGATGCCTGGATCGAGACGATGCGCGGCGGCAGCGTGCCTCCGATCGGCGCTGCATTGGTCTGCGGCGATCCCCAGACGGCACGGCCGGATTGCGAGATCGTCGACAAGGTGCTGTGGCGCAACAACGGCGTCCTCAACCTGCAGGCCACGTCCTATGTCGACCGGCAGGACGCGCTCGATTCGAGCGGCGCGCAGCTCTCCGACCATCACCCGATCGAGGTGAAGTGGAGCTTCTCGACGGCCGCGAACCGCAGGCTGAGCGATCAGTTCGGCGGCCCGCATGGCACGAGCTACAATGATTCATCGGCGCTGCCCGCCGATCCCGCGGTCAGCAAGCTGACCATCCGCACCGGAAGCCGGGTCGACCAGGTCGAACTGACGCTCTCCAACGGCTATGTCTACAGCCATGGCGGCACCGGCGGCACGGCGCAGAGCCTGACGCTCGGCAGCGGCGAATATCTCACCTCGGTCGGTCTGTGCAGCGATCAGTACCAGGGCCATACGCGCATCTTCCGGATTGCGTTCACCACCAGCACGGGCCGCACGCTGGCGGGCGGCGCGACCACCGCGACCTGCACCAGCTACGCCGCGCCGAGCGGCTGGCAGATCACCGGCTTCCATGGCCGGTCCGGTGACGGGATCGACAAGCTCGGCGTCGTCTACGCGCCGGTCTCCAGCGCCGCGCCACCATCGCGCCAGCCGGTCCGCATCGTCAACCGCACGTCCGCGCTGTGCATGGACGTCAATGGCGGCGCGATGGCCGACGGCACGGCCGTGATCCAGTGGTACTGTTCCGGCGCCGCCAACCAGACCTGGAGCTACGACGACGCCAGCGGCATGATCCGCAGCATGCAGGATCCGCACTACTGCGTGGACAACAACGGCACCTATGGCGATGGTGCACAACTGATCATCTGGACCTGCACCGGCAACAACAACCAGCGCTTCCGCTATGATGCTGCGACCGGCACGATCGCGCTGCGCAGCTATGCCATCGAGGTCGTCAGCCAGAACGGCACCTCGGTCGGCAACCAGCTGCTGACCACCGCCGCCACGGCGGTGGGATCGCAGCTGTGGACGCTGACGCCCTGATCGCATCGAGCAGGAGCAGTGATCCGGGCGGCCACGCCGTCCGGATCACATCATCAATCTCCCCCGACAAAGCCTGCGCTTGACATATCCATAACCGAACGGTTATGGGAATATCCATAACCAACGAGTTATGGATTGAATGGCGCGCTCCCCCGACCTCCTGTTCCGGTCCCTCGCCGATCCGACGCGGCGGGCCATCTTCGAAGGCCTGTGCCGGCATGGCGAGCAGACCGTCGGGGCGCTGACGGCCAAGGCCGGCGTATCGCAGCCGGCGGTGTCGAAGCATCTCGGCCTGCTCAAGCAGGCGGGCCTCGTGCGGGAGCGTCACGAAGGCCGCCAGACGCATTACCGTGCGCAACCGAAGGCGCTGGCGCCGCTGCTCGACTGGACCAGCCGGATGGCTGCGTTCTGGGAGAGCCGGTTCGACGAACTCGACACTCTGCTCAACAGGATGGATCAATGAGCTCACCTGCGCCAGAAACCCGCACCGTCGTCGTCGAGCGCGAATTCGCGCATCCGCCCGAAAAACTCTGGCGCGCGCTGACGCAGCCGCATCTGATCGCGGAGTGGCTGATGACCAACGACTTTGCGCCGTCGGTCGATCATCGCTTCAAGCTGAAGGCCGACTGGGGCGTCGTCGACTGCCAGGTCGTGACCATCGAGCCGCACAAGACGTTGTCCTACACCTGGGCGGCGGCTGGCCTCGACAGCATCGTGACCTGGACGCTGACGCCGACCGCCTTGGGCACGCACCTGCGCATGGAGCAGACCGGCTTCGCAGCCGACCAGACCCGCGCCTATCAGGGCGCACGCTATGGCTGGCCGAAATTCTTCGATGCGCTCGAACAGAGCGTCGCGCGCCTCGGCTGAGGCGTGCGCATCACGACGTCATCAGGGGAGAAGCACTTGAACTGGAACAACACCGTCCGGCAGGTCCATCGCTGGGTATCGATCGCCTTCACGGTCGCCGTCATCGTCAACATCGCCGCGATGACGCAGACGCAAGCCCCGCTGTGGGTCGGCCTGCTGGCGCTGATTCCGCTCATCGTGCTGCTCGGCACGGGGCTGTATCTGTTCGCGCTGCCCTACGTCGCGACGAAGTTGACCGCCTCGCGGGTGGAGCGCTGAACGGGCAATCGCGCCCAGCGGCGTTTTCCGGGAGGGAGTCAAGCCTCTTGGCGATCCGGCAGGTCGAGCGTGCGTCAGCGAAGACGATCGCTGGCCGCCTCCAAGGAACGTCTTGCGTTCGCGGCCGAACCGCCCCCTACTGGCGCGTCTTCCGCCAACGAGGCCATTCTGACGTGAACGCTCTTACGCTCTTCAGCTTCGCCATCGTCGCCTTCATCGGGATCGCGACCCCCGGTCCGACGGTGCTGCTGGCCCTCACCAACGGCTCGCGTGTCGGTGTACGCCGCGCCTGGGCCGGCATCGCCGGCGCGGTGGCTTCGGACTTCATCCTCATCGGCGCCGTCGCGGTCGGCCTGGGCGCGCTGCTGGCCGCTTCCGAATTCTGGTTCTCGGTCGTGAAGTGGATCGGCGTGGCCTACCTCGCCTATCTCGGGCTCATGCTGCTGCGGTCCAGCGGGTCGATCGACCTTGCGGCGTCCGCAGACGGCAAGGACGGGTCACGACAGCCGCACGCGCTGTTTCTGAAAAGCTTCCTCGTCGCGATCACCAATCCAAAGGGCTATCTGTTCTTCTCGGCATTCTTGCCGCAGTTCGTGGTGCCGTCCGCGCCGCAGCTGCCGCAATATCTCACGCTGGCCCTCACCTTCGCGATGCTCGATGTCCTGATCATGCTCGCCTACGCGAGCGCGGGCTCGCAAGCGATGCGTTTCCTCAAGCGCTCCGGTGCCCTCTGGCTCGATCGCATCTGCGGCGGCGCGCTGCTGAGCCTTGCCGGCGCCCTTGCGCTTTACCGGCGAGCCGGCCCCTGACCCGGCCGCGCGTCGCGGTCGTCCACCTACTCCGCCGCCTGCCGCACGTGGCGCTCGGTCACCGTGCGCATCGTCACCAGCTCCTCCGCGGCCGAGGGATGCCTGGCGCCAACCTCAATCGCACGAGCCTATACGTCCGTCGCGGGAAGAGAAAAGCACGGCATCACGAAGGCCGGTCTCATGAAGCCCAGCCGGCGGTTCAAGGCCGCAGCAACCAGCAGAATGCCTCGCGCAGGATCTCGGTGCCGTCAGTCGGGTGCCAGGCGCCATGGGCGATCACGATCCGCTCGGGGTGCCACCCAAGCATGGTCTCGACCGCAGCCCGCAACTCGGGTCGGTGCCGCCAGGTAAATGTCAGCCGGAGTTCGCGCGGCAGGCCGCCATGCGGCGGACCGACGCCCCCGATCCAGCTCAGGTAGCGCGCCAAGCCGGCGCCGATCTTGGCCGGCTCGAAATTCTCCATCAGATCGGTCAGGATCAGCGTGCGCGAAGGGCGATGGAAGAACACGACCTCCGTCATATAGCTGCCGACGACGGGCAAGGTCGCGATCTCATCATCCCAGGGATAGCCACCGCTGCGATCCAACGGCCTGCCCTCGAATTCGATGCGGCCCTTCGCCTTCGCGCGAATGCCCGGCGCCAGATAGATCGCCGCGTCGGGAAAGGTCGCCTGCCAGTCGGGGATCCACCAATAGTGGATGCGATTCGGACCGATGATGTCGCGCACGCGGCCTTCCCGGTCGATCTCGGCCCGCAGTGCCGGCGTCAACGGCGTGGGCGAGTGGATGAACAGATCTCCGGAGGCGCATCGCACCACGGTCATGCGGGTGGGAAACGGAAATTTCAGCCCGGGAATGCCGAAGCGGATCACGGGCCCGTCGACGATCCAGATGTTCTCGGCAACGGGCTTCAGGGTGTTCAGCGGCGGATAGGTCGCAAGGCAATCATCTTGGGACATGCTGGTCGCTCTCCAACCGCTGAACGGTTCCAACGGCAGCAAGCCCGATCGGCCACGGTGTGGACCGTCGTCAGACCGTGAGCACCGGCCCACCGCAGTCGCTACGGACGCCGGCCGCGCACGAGCCCCAAAAGCAGTTGGCGCCCTACTCCGCCGCCTGCCGCACGTGGCGCTCGGTCACCGTGCGCATCGTCACCAGCTCTTCGGCGGCGGAGGGATGCAACGCGATAGTGGCGTCGAAATCGGCCTTGGTCGCCTTCATCTTGATGGCGATGGCCACCGCTTGCGTGATCTCGGCGGCCATGTCGCCGACGATGTGGCAGCCAAGCACGCGATCGCTGGCGCCGTCGACGACGAGCTTCATCAGCACGCGGGTGTCGCGGCCGGACATCGTCGCCTTGATCGGGCGGAAGTTCGTCTTGTAGATGTCGACGCGGTCGTACAGCTCGCGCGCCTGCGTCTCGGTGAGACCGACGGTGCCCACTTCAGGCTGGCAGAACACGGCCGTCGGAATGTCCGCGTGATCGACGCGAACGGTCTTGCCGCCAAACACGGTGTCGGCGAAGGCGTGGCCCTCGCGGATCGCGACCGGCGTCAGGTTGAAGCGATGGGTGACGTCGCCGATCGCGTAGATGCTCGGCACCGAGCTCTGCGAGAACGCATCCACCGCAATGCCGCCGTTCCTCGGATTGATGGCGACGCCGGCCTTCTCCAGGCCGAGATTGGCCACGGCCGGATGGCGGCCGATCGCGAACATCACCTTGTCGGAGGCGATGCTGGAGCCGTTCGACAGATGCGTGGTGTAGTCCTGGCCGTGCTTGTCGACGCTCGTCACCGTGCAGCCGGTCAGGATGGTGATGCCTTCCTTCTCCATCTCGGAGCGGACATGCTTGCGGACGTCCTCGTCGAAGCCGCGCAGGATGTTGTCGCCGCGATAGACGACGGTCACGTCGGAGCCGAAATTGGCGAAGATGCAGGCGAATTCGAGCGCGATGTAGCCGCCGCCCTGGATCAAGATCCGGCGCGGCAGCTCGTCGAGATGAAACGCCTCGTTGGAGGAGATGACGTGCTCGATGCCGGGAATCGGCGTGCCGTGGTTGGGCGCTCCGCCGGTCGCGATGAGAATGTACTTGGCGCGGACGGTCTCGCCGGTCGTCAGCCGCACGGTGTGGGCGTCCTCGAGCACGGCGCGGGTCTTGACGATCTTGGCGCCAGACTTCTCGACGTTGCTGGTGTAGGCCGCCTCGAGCCGCACGATCTCCTTGTCCTTGTTCCTGATCAGCGTCGGCCAGTCGAAGGTCGCGGTCGGGATCGTCCAGCCGAAGCCGGCGGCATCGGCGATTTCCTGGCGGACATGCGAGCCGATCACGAACAGCTTCTTGGGCACGCAGCCGCGGATCACGCAGGTGCCGCCCATGCGGTATTCTTCGGCGACCATCACGCGGGCGCCATAGCCGGCGGCGATACGGGCGGCGCGTACGCCCCCCGAGCCGCCACCGATCACGAACAGGTCGACGTCGAATTCAGCCATCTCTCCCCCGACCTGGCCTTTCGGCCGCAAGCCTCAGATCGGCTTGTTGCGCTTGCGCATCTCGGCGCGGAACTGCGCGGTGACGGTGTCGGAAAACTCCGCCGCCCACAGGTTCATCGCCTGCATGCTCATCTGGATCGCCTTCGGCTCCGCCGCAAGCAGCTTCTGGCCGATGGCTGACTTGTAGAAGGCGACGAGGTTGGCGATCTCCTGGTCGGAGAACTCGTTGCAGTAGATCTGCGCCATCTTCTCGCCGATCTCCTTCTCCTTGCCGGCATAGGTCTGCGCGACCGAGACGGCGACCTCGTCGAGGTCTTTCTGGTAGTTGAGATTGGACTGCAGCAGCGCCTGCTTGGTCTGCTGCACGATGCCCGGGACGGCATTGGCGTACATCGCAGCCGCGTTCTTCATCCCCAGAATCTCGCGCGCGCCGGCCATGCAGGCGGGCGAGGCCGGCTTCAGCGCCGGTGCCTGCCCCTGCGCCGCAACCGGGCTTGCCGAGGCCAAGGCCAGTACGATTCCGGCGGCCGGCAAGATTCTGAACACGCTCTTCATTCCAAGTCTCCTGTGAGTTGCCGCCCTGAGCACAGCCTCGTGCCGCGCTCAGGGCCGCTGGATAACGCGAATTCCCTGTGCGCCTGCCAGGATCGCCGTGCTGCCGAGGCCGATGAACAGCCCATGCTCGACCACGCCCGGAATTGCGCTCAAAAGACCCGCCAGGCGCGGGGGATCCACGATCTCCCCAAGGCGGACGTCGATAATCCAGTGGCCGCCATCGGTGACGAAAACGTGGCCGTCTGCGGACTTGCGCAGGCTCATCGGCCCGGACACGCCGGCCGTGGCGAAGGCGTCACTCATCTCGCGCTGGGTCGCGGCGAGGCCGAACGGAACCACCTCGACCGGCAGCGGGTAGCGGCCGAGCTGCGCCACCCATTTGCTGTCGTCGGCGATCACGATCATGCGATCCGAGGCGCTGGCGACGATCTTCTCGCGCAGCAGCGCGCCGCCGCCGCCCTTGATCAGGTCGAGCGCCGGATTGATCTCGTCGGCGCCGTCGATGGTGATGTCGAGCCGGTCGATCTCATCGAGCGTGGTCAGCGGCACGCCGCACGCTTGCGCCTGCGCCCTTGTCGCCTCCGAGGTCGGCACGCCCACGATCTTGAGGCCGGCGCGCACCTTTTCCCCGAGCAGATCGACGAAATGCTTGGCCGTCGAGCCGGTGCCGAGACCGAGCTTCATGCCGCTCTCGACCTCCTCCAGCGCACGCGCCGCCGCCTGCCGCTTCAATGCATCCATGTCGACCAAGGAACCCGCCCTTCACACCCCGAGACCCCCACGGACGGGGGCCGAAAGCCGGCGCATATCTAGCGATGTTTTGACGCGGGGCCTAGCTCTCGCCGGCCACGAAATCGGACAAAAAGCCATTGCGGGCCTCTTGCAAGGACATGAGCCGGCCGCTAGCGGATACCGATGCCCATCTCCAGCACCATCGTCTTCGATCTCGACGGCACCCTGGTCGACACGGCGCCGGATCTCATCAGCGCGCTCAACCACATCCTGCAGCGCGAGGGTCTGCGGCCGATGCCGCTGGCCTCGGCCCGCAAGATGATCGGCCACGGCGCCCGCAAGCTGATCGAGCGCGGGCTGGAGGCGGAGGGTCGCCTGGCCAGCACCGATGACATCGGCCGCCTCACCACCGATTTCATCGATTTCTACGCCGACAACATCGCGGTCGAATCGCGTCCCTTCGAGGGGCTGGAGTCGGCGCTGGACGACCTCGCCGCGCGCGGCTGCCAGTTCGCGGTGTGCACCAACAAGCTGGAATGGCTGTCGAAGCGGTTGCTCGACCAGCTCGGCCTGTCCTCCCGCTTCGCCGCGATCTGCGGTGCCGACACGTTCGGGGTCGCCAAGCCGGATCCGGCGATCCTGCGCCAGACCATCGCGCAGGCCGGCGGTGAGATCGGGGCAGCGATCATGGTCGGCGATGCCGGCACCGACGTCGGCGCCGCGCGCCGCGCCGGCGTGCCGGTGATCGGCTGCACCTTCGGCTATACCGACGTACCGATCGCGGAGCTCAATCCGGACCACCTGATCGACCACATGCGCGAGCTGCCGGCGGCCGTCACGGCCCTCAGCCCATCGCTCAGGATCGCCTGAGCGGACTTGCGATTCCACTGCCGCATCGCACCCTAACCCACTGCCCTGTCGACCTGAATCCGCACCTTGCGGTGCATTAACGTTCTGTTGAGAATAGGGTTGACCGCAGTTGCGCCGCTGTTCTGACGCTCCTATGGTCGCCCTGGGATTGCGGCCGATGGCCGCAGGGTTGTGGGGCGGACATCATGATGCGGCGTGTCATCGCAATTGCGGTTGCGGGAGCCGGCTTGGCCGGGTGCTCATCCTTCTCCATGGACAGCTTCAAGATGGCAGCGCCCGAGGTGCCGGTGCAGCTCGACTCGGTGCCGCCGGGCGCCGACGCCAAGACCTCGCTCGGACCGGGCTGCAAGACGCCATGCTCGGTCTCGGTGCCGGCGCCCGATGCCGGCTTCAGCGTCACCTTCACGATGGACAGGTACCAGCCCGCGACCATCCCGGTGCAGGTGATCCGCAACACCGGGGATTTCAACAGCTCGCCGCCCGTCGTGATGGACCCGAGCCCGGTGGTCGCCGAGCTGCAGCCGATGCCGGGTACGCCGCCGAAGGCCGTCAAGCACATGCGGCCGAAGAAGCCGAAGCCGCAGAAATCAGCCGCCGCGCCGGCGGCGCCCGCGACCACCGGTTCAGCCTTCCCCGCCCCCGCACCGGGACGCCAGTAGCGGACCATCGTCCCGCGCGCCACCTGCCAGGGCGAAGCTGCATTGCAGCATCGACGGATCCACGTCGATGATTGTGAGGCGCGCCGATCATGATTAGATTGTCGTGAGATCGACATCCGGCCGCGCTTGCGCGGCCGCCGCGTGGCATCGCCGCCACCTGGGCCGCCACCAGCCAAGGCTTTTCATGACCGCAGAGACGTTGAGTGACACCGCCCTGACGCGCCCGATGACCGACCCGTTCGGTCGCCGCATCAGCTATCTGCGCGTCTCGGTGACCGACCGCTGCGACCTGCGCTGCTTCTACTGCATGTCCGAGGACATGACCTTCCTGCCGAAGGCCGACCTGCTGACGCTTGAGGAGCTCGACCGGCTGTGCTCGGCGTTCATCCATAAGGGCGTCAAGAAGCTCCGGCTCACCGGCGGTGAGCCGCTGGTCCGGCGCAACGTGATGGGCTTGGTCCGCTCGCTGTCGCGGCATCTGAAGAGCGGCGCGCTCAACGAGCTGACGATGACGACCAACGCGACGCAGCTCGCCAAATATGCCGCCGAGCTCGCCGATTGCGGCGTCCGCCGCATCAACGTCTCGCTCGACACGCTCGATCCTGACAAGTTCCGCGCCATCACCCGCTGGGGCGATCTCGACCGTGTGCTGGCCGGCATCGAGGCGGCGCGCGCCGCAGGTCTCGCCGTGAAGATCAACGCGGTCGCGCTGAAGAACATGAACGAGGACGAGATCCCCTCGCTGATCGACTGGGCGCACGGCAAGGGCATGGCGCTGACCTTGATCGAGGTGATGCCGATGGGCGAGATCGGCGAAGGCCGCATCGACCAGTATCTGCCGCTGTCGCTGCTGCGCGCGCGCCTGGCGCAGACCTACACCACGACCGATCTCGACGAGACCACCGGGGGCCCTGCCCGCTACGTCCGCGTCGCCGAGACCGGCGGCACAATCGGCTTCATCACGCCGATGACGCATAATTTCTGCGAGAGCTGCAACCGCGTGCGCGTCACCTGCACCGGCACCCTGCACACCTGCCTTGGCCACGAGGACGCCTCCGACCTGCGCAAGCCGCTGCGTGCCTCGGCCAGCGACGAGGAGCTCAGCGCCGCGATCGACCGCGCCATCGGCCTCAAGCCGAAGGGCCATGACTTCATCATCGACCGCCGCCACAACCGTCCGAGCGTCAGCCGGCACATGAGCGTGACGGGCGGGTAATCGGCGTCCATAACCATCGGGCCCTGCGATCAATCGCAGTCGGAACCTCATCGTTTCTGGGCTTGCGGCACGTCCCCATGCGGCGTAGCTTTCAGCTGCAGATCGCGCATTCGAAAGCAATTTGTCGGTTCGGCCTAGCGGGAGACAGCGATGGCAGACCCAGTCGCATGGCACCTGTCCGGTGACTATTTCGAGAATTGCAGTTGCAGCCTGCTGTGTCCGTGCCTCATGTCGGCCGCCCCTCCCCTGACCGCGCAACCGACCGAGGGGTTCTGCAACGTACCATTGCTGTTCCACATCGAAACCGGCCGCTATGGCGACGTCGCGCTCGATGGCCTCAACGCGGCGGTGATGCTCCATGCGCCCGGCGTGATGGCGGAGGGAGACTGGTCGATCGCCGCCTATATCGATCAGCGCGCCGACGACCAGCAGACCGAGGCGATGGCCGCGATCTTCACCGGCGCCGCGGGCGGCCCGATGGCTGCGTTCACGCCGCTGATCAGTACCAATCTCGGCGTGCGCAAGGTCGCCATCACCTTCCGGATCGACGGCAAGACGCGGTCCGCCGACATCGCCGACATTCTGCACATGTCCGTCGATCCGCTGCCGACCATGCATCCGAGCGGTGAGATGTGGGTGAATATCGGCCATCCCGTCAGCCCCGACCGGATGGCGCTGGCCGTCGGCGCTGCGGGCAACACCTACAACGATCACGGCATGCGCTGGGACAATTCCGGCAAGAACGGCCTGTACGCGTCGATCAGTTGGTCCAACCAGGCCTGATGCGACGTGCGGCAAGGCCGCCAACCCACCTTGCAGATGACGGGCAGCGCCCTGGAAGCCGTGCTGCGGCGTGATCGCTGGATCGTGGGCGGCGCGATCGCGATCATGGTCGCCCTGGCATGGGCCTACGTGCTCTGGCTCGCCAACGACATGGACATGGGCGGCATGGACATGACCGGCTTTCGCATGATCCCGGCCGGCATCGGAATCATGTTGCCGGCCAGCGAGCCCTGGCACGCGATCGAATTCGCCTATGTGTTCCTGATGTGGGCGGTGATGATGGTCGGGATGATGGCGCCTTCGGCCGCGCCCATGGTCCTGATGTACGCCCGTGTGGGTCGACACGGTCGCGCGCGGGGCCAGCCGTTCGCGGCGACCGGCTGGTTTGCGGCCGGCTATCTGCTCGCCTGGAGCGGCTTTTCGCTGCTGGCGACCTGCCTGCAATGGTTTGTGGAGCGGACTGCGCTGCTGGATTCGCGGATGGCGATCGACAACCATCTGCTCGGCGCCATCGTGCTGATCGCGGCAGGCGTTTATCAGTGGACGCCGCTGAAGAGCGCCTGCCTTGCCCAATGCCAGTCGCCGCTAATGTTCCTGATGCGCCACGGCGGCTTTCGCGGCGACCTGCAGGGCTGCCTGCTGCTGGGCCTTCGACACGGCGGCTATTGCGTCGGCTGCTGCTGGGCTCTGATGGCGCTGCTGTTCGTCGGCGGGGTGATGAGCGTGATGTGGATTGCCATTCTGACCCTGCTCGTGCTGTTTGAGAAACTGACTCCGGTCGGACGGTGGATCGCGCGCGCGGCCGGCATTGCTTGCAGTGCCGCGGGCGCCTGGATGCTGGTGTCCCCACCGCAATGACGCGCAACGACGCGATGCAGGTCGTCGCGAGAGTGGCGACTGCCCCTTGGCACGGGATGCGGGCAACATGGTAAGCAGGCTCCAGCGTGGCGACTCTGTCGCCTGGAATGCCGCAACCGAATTGACGCGAGACGCCCGTGATTCCCTGGAAGCTGATCGACACCGCAGACGTGCCCGGCGGCGGTGAGCCGCTGCGGCTGATGCAGCGTGGCAAGGAGTTCTCGATCAAGCTCGGTTCGAACGAGCTGATGAACAGCCGGCTGCACGGATCCGAAGAGGCGCTGGCGACCCTGAGCTGCGCCCGCATCAAGGCCGAGCCGGCTCCGCGGCTGTTGATCGGGGGCCTCGGCATGGGCTTCACGTTGCGGGCGGCACTGAAAGTGTTGGGTCCGCAGGCCCGCGTCACCGTCGCCGAGCTGGTGCCGGCAGTGATCGCCTGGGCGCGCGGGCCGATGGCCGAATTGTCCGGCGCCAGCCTTGCCGATCCGCGCGTCGACATCCGCGAGGCCGACGTCGTGAAGCTGATCGCCGCAGCGCGCAGCGCCTATGATGCGATCCTGCTCGACGTCGATAACGGCCCGCAGGGACTGACTCGGCAATCCAACGACGCGCTCTATGATCCCTCGGGTTTGCGCACTGCTTTCGCCGCCTTGCGTCCCGGCGGCGTGCTGGCGGTGTGGTCGTCACATCCCGACGACCGCTTCGCCCCGCGCCTGCGCAAGGCCGGCTTCGCGGCCGAGGAGATCAACATCCGCGCCACCGGCCGCGGTGGCGGCGGCGCCCGCCACGTGATCTGGATTGCGACCCGTCCAGCGTGACAGCGTCGTTGCCGCGCGTAGCTCAGCGCGGTGCTACTGGCCCGGAGAACTCTCTCCAGCGACTGGGTCACCTCGCTCACATCTCCCGTTCGGATCGGAGTGGTGACACGTCGGCCATCGTCCTATGATGCGTCAGCGGCTGCGAAGCCTGCGGATGCCCGCATCCACGCGCGAAAGTCTCGAGGATGCTCCATTCTCCGGCCTGCAGACTGTAGCTCTGCAACGAGAGCGCGCAGCTGAATGGGAGATTGCCATGGATGACCGCGCCACGCGCGCTGCCCTGCAGCACCATTGGGATGCATCGGACGCAAATGATTTTGAGGCCGAGCACGCCATCTATCGCGACGATGCCGTGCTGGATTATCCGCAATCGGGCGAGCGGATCCACGGCCGGCGCAACATTCAGAAAAGCCGCTTCGTGCAGCCCAACCACAAGCGCTTCTCAGTGCGGCGGATCCTGGGCAGCGGCGATCTTTGGGTGACCGAACTGGTCCTGACCTATGATGGCGCCCCCTCCTACGTGGTGAGCATCATGGAATTCCGCGACGGCGGAGTGGCGCACGAGACGCAATATTTCAGTGATCCCTTCGACGCAGCGCCCTCGCGCGCGCATCTCGTCGAGCACGTCGGAGCATTTCGGTGACAGTGCATTTTTTACCCGCCCGCCGCGTCGCTCCAGCGGCGCACCCGCGCCTCCCGCCACGCAGCAGAAGGCGCCATACCATCTCAGGTTGATTTCTCCCCCGCGCGGTTTACCCTTCCGCTCCTTGGCTCTGAATGTCGAGCGGGGTCCTTTGCATGGCGAGTCCCAAGATCATCATCCTGTCCGACGGGACAGGCAACGCCGCCTCGAGCGTGTGGCGAACCAACGTCTGGCGCATGTTCCAGGCGCTCGACCTGCAGGGCAATGCCCAGGCGGCCAAGTATGATGACGGCGTCGGCACATCGTCGTTCGTTCCGCTCGCCCTGCTCGGCGGCGCGTTCGGCTTCGGCCTCAAGCGCAACATCCTGGATGCCTATAAGTTCGTCTGCCGCAACTACGACCACGCGGACGGCTCGAAGATCTATTTGTTCGGCTTCAGCCGCGGCGCCTTCACCGTCCGGGTGCTCGCCGCACTGATGCTCGATCAGGGGCTGATCGTTGCCGACACCGAGGCTGAGCTGCACGACGGCACCGTGAAGGCCTATCGCGCCTATCGCGCCAAGGGATACCATTCGATCTGGCGGATCGAGGTGCCGTTCCGCTGGCTTCGCGACAAAATGCTGGTGCCGGTGATCGACCGCATCATGGGCCGCAAATCGCTCGACCTCATCGTGCGAAAAAGCCTCCCGGCGATCGAGTTCATCGGGCTGTGGGACACCGTCGCGGCCTATGGACTTCCGATCGACGAGATGACGCGGGGCATCTCCAACTGGGTGTGGCCGCTCGAGCTTCCCAATCGCGTGCTCAGCCCGCGGGTGACATGCGCGCGCCACGCGCTCGCGCTCGACGACGAGAGGACGACCTTCCATCCGGTGCTCTGGACCGAGGCGGGTGAGACCAAGCCGCAGGATGCCAAAACGATCGATGACGAAAGACTGGTGCAGGTCTGGTTCGTCGGCATGCACGCCAATGTCGGCGGCGGCTATCCGGACGATTCCCTCTCCTACGTCCCCCTGACCTGGCTCGTGGACGAGGCCGTCAAACGCAGCTTGGTCTTCAAGACCGCGCCCGAGGCCGATCCGGATGCGATCAAGTCGATCGTCACGTCACAGGACAAGGACGGCCGACTCTACAACTCGCGCTCCGGGCTCGGCTCCTATTATCGATACGGCCCGCGCAAGGTGTCGGAGCTGTGCAACGACCCGGCGGCGGGCGTCCAGGTGTCGATGCCGAAGATTCACGAAAGCGTCTTCGACCGCATCGACAGCGGCTGCAATGCCTATGCGCCCATCGGCTTGCCGGACAACTACGTCATCGTCCGCTACGACGGCACGCTGACGCCGCTCGGGCCGACCACGTTCGAAACGCCGGCCGGAGCGGCCGCCCGGTTCGTCGCCCAGGAAAAGCTGTGGAATCTGGTGTGGTTCAGACGTCTCGCTTATTTCGCGACGCTGGCGGCCTCCCTCCACCTCGCGGCCTTCTGGCTGTTCCACGACCTCGATCGCACGCACGAATACGACTCGCGCATCAGGATGGTCTCCGAGGCGGTCCGGCTGGTCGAATCGTTCCTGCCGACATCGCTGCACTGGTAGACGGACTGGTATGCCGCCAATCCCGAATGGTTCGCCGGCGGGATCATCATCCTCGTCGCGCTGACCGCGGCCGGGACATTCCTCAGCGACCGCATCAGCGACCTGATGCGCGTGATCTGGCGCGAACGAGCAGCGCCCCCGATGCTGTCCGGCCCGATGCATCAAGCCATCTACGCCCTCCGGACCAATCGCGCCTATCAGTTCGCCATCAGGAACGGCAAGCGGCATGTCGGCCCGTTGCTGCTCGCGCTCGGCACCGTCTGGCTCGCAGCCACGCTGATCAGCCATGTCCTGTTCAACGCCGCGGACTCGATGGGCGCCTTCTGCCATGGCACCCCTGCCCACGAGCTCGTCGCGATCGACAAAGGCATTCCGCAGGATGCCAGGGATTTCTCGACCGATGCGGTTTGCGCTCCCACCGGGTTGAGAGTCCGTCCCGGCTTCTCCTACGAGATCGTCGTCACCATGACCGACCCGTGGGAGGACGCCGGGCATCCGGTCACGCCCGCCGGCTATCGCACCTCGACGGTCCGGGGCTACGCCCGCGGGACGTTCTACGCAGGCATCCTGCTGCGCCGCGTTCTCTTCCGGCCCTGGTATCGGCTGATCGCCAGGGTCGGCGAGACGGGAGTCGACGAATATTTCCTCGACCCCGTTCCCGCCCCCAACACCACACCTCAAGCCTACAAAGCGCGCTTCAAGGCCGAGCGCGGCGGTGAGCTGTTCCTCTACGTCAACGACGCCGTGATCGGGCTGCCCTGGGTGTACGATGCATTCTATCCGAACAATACCGGCAAGGCGAAGGTGACCGTCAGGCTGCTCTAAATCACGATCGTCGCCGGCGCGGACCAGCTTGTCGAAATTCCGACGTCGATCGTGGTTCTCTGATGCAGGGACGAGGTCATCATCGATTGTCGGCGAGCCGCTTCGCTCTGTTCAAACACCTGCCTCACTGCTCGTCGTGCGGACCGTGGTCATGACGGTGCCCACCCTCGACGCAGGAGAAGCTCGCCGCGTCGTCGGTGCTGCCGCTGCCGTTGTATCGTGCGATCTTCGGGAACACACAGAGCGGCCGCGTCATCTGCACGTCGGGCGCCGTGTCGTTGACGTACTTGGTCGCGACGATGGACCCCGGCGGCATCCCGTTTTCGACCCAGTCTTGGAGCGCCGGAAGGAAGACGAACGCGTTGGGGCCGGGCCCGCCGCCGCAGTGATACATGCCCGGCACCATGTACAGGCGGGCGTAGCTCAGGGTTCGCTGCAGCCCGGCTCGCACATGATCGCCGCCGAACCGATCTTCCGCGAGGTCAGCATCGATCTGCGCTTCATCTCCTCGCCGCGCCGCGAAGGACGGGCTGTCGAATTTCACGAGCGAGTTGAAGTAGTCGATCGTGTTCTGCGGCATCACCAGCTCATCGGCCCACCCCTGATACATGACGAGCCTGCCGCCGCGTTCCCGGAAGGCCGTGATATCGGGACTGGTGGCGTTCAGCGGCTCGGCCAGCAGGGCCTCCACGGCCGGCAGGTCGCGGTGAATGTCGAAATTCGTGTAGTTGACGGCGCTGCCGGGCTGACCGAAGGTCGGACCGTAGACCCAATACAGGGGACCATCAAACAGCGGCTCCGGAAGCTGCTGCTTGAGCATGATCCCCTTCACCGATAGATCCTCGGTCTCGCTGCCTGGCGCAAAGCCCGGAACGATTCTCTCACCGGTGACCGGATCGACCGTACCGGCATAATAGTTCTGCATCGTCGTGACCTGCTCCTCGGTCAGGCATGCCGGCGGCACATCGCCGCCGGTGCATTGGAGGACCTTCGGATCGAAACGGCAGCGCCGCGGATTGGTCAGGAACTGGTCCGTTACGATGCCGCCATCCCGCCCAGCGCATTGCGCCAGGACGGCCTTGTTGATCCGCGACATCTGACCGGCTTGCATCTGCCGCCCCGGCGTCGCATGCGTGTTGCGCCATCCGAGCGGCGTCGTCGCATACAGGTGCGTGCGATTGTAGGCCGGCGCACCGACCAGGATGCCGTCATAGTCCTCGGGATAGCGTTGCGCCTCCATCAGTCCGCTGTGACCTCCGGTCGAGCAGCCGAAGAAATAGGCCTTGGTCGCGCTCTGCTGATAGTACGCCTGTACGATCTCCTTGGCGCGCAGCGTCATCAGGTGGACCGCCCGATGGCCGAAATCCGTGATCCGGTCGGGATGCCCGTAGAGCCCCAGGCTCGGGGTGGCCTTGTCGCCGAGAGCGATCGCGAGCGCGTTGCCCTTGTTGCCGTCCGATCCGCAGTAGTGAACGGTGCATCCGGAGGTCCCGGTTCCCAGACCGGTGTAGGCGACCGCATAGCCGGCCTTGAGGCGGAACGCGAGGCCGCCGTAGTCGTAGTAGCCGCCGAATCCGCCACTGCCGAGGCCGAGAAACCGCCCGCTCCAGGTCGACGTCGGCAGCCAGACCTCGATCTTGATCGCCGAATCCACGGCCGGCGCGATCGTCGCGGCGACGCGGCAGAACGTCGGCAGTCCCGTGATGTCTTGCGCCGGATTGCTCCCGGGAACGGTGAAGACGCCGCCCGTGATGTCGGTCGCCAGCGTGATGGTGGTATGCTCGAGCGCGAGCGTCTGCAGGTTGCTGCACGGTGTTGCCGCACACGGCGTCGCGATCGCCGCGATCGCGGTCAGGCCTCCCAGGATCAAGCCGAAAAGACGCAATCGAAGCATGTCCGAGTCCCCGCTTCCCCGTCCGAGCCGACGGCGCATGTGGGCCGCCCCACAACATAAGGTCGCATGAGAATGTGAAGCCCGGAAGAACGTCACCGCTCGAGCCCGAGCCGGTCTGCAAACATCTTCGCGTCGAGTGCTCGCGTTTTGGGGAACGGTGCAGACCGGACGAGCACAGACCGTTCGTTCAGCTTCGCCACCGGCATGGCCGGGGTCCCGTCGCGGGGACTTGGCGAGATCGTCCGCGTCGCAGCCGACATCGACCAGCGAGCCACCGCGGGCATGCGCTGGCGTCGCTGCCCTGACGGGATCTCGCGTCCATCGCTGCCGACACTGCACCGCATCAACACAGGCTTCGCTTGAACTGCCGGAACCCCGACCAGCCGGCCGAGTTGCAAACGCGGAGCATCGAACGATGAGGCAGAAAACTCCTCATCGAATCCCGCTCCCCTTTTGGCTGTTCTTGGAAAGAGAGGCGACAATGAAAGCACCCCTTCTTCTTGCCGGCGCAGTGATCATCGGATCGGTCGCGCCAGTGCTCGCGGACGAATACTACATCGTGCAGGGACCGAGCCATCGCTGCACCATCACCACCACACGCCCCGCCGACCGCGAGGTCGTCACGCAGATCGGACCGATGGCGTTCACCAGCCGCGTGGAAGCCGAGGACCGCATCCGCCAGACCAAGGTCTGCGAGGACGAAGGCACGGTCGGCAGCTCCACCAGCACCACCAAGGTCATCAAAGAGAAGTAGTCGGCGGCGTCATTCCTGTTGGCGTTGCCGCGACAAGGCCGCGCCCATGTCCGTGGGCGCGGCCTTTTCTGTTTTCCACAGATCATATTGCGCTCGCGGCAACGCCGCGCCCGGCGCATTCGCGACGGCGATGAACCGAGGATATCAGCTTTTCCGATAGCGAGCGGCCGGCAGCGGAGGTTGCGTTCCGCCGCAGCGTTGAGTACCCCAGCGCGGGATCGGATCAGGACATCATGGCCTCGCAATCGCTCAAGCTCGCCATCGGCAGCCTCGTGGTCGGAACGATCGTGCTCGGCCTGAAGTATCTTGCCTATTGGATCACCGGCTCGGTCGCGCTGTACTCGGACGCCCTCGAGAGCATCGTCAACGTCGTCACCGCTGCCGTCGCGCTCGTCGCGGTGCGCATCGCAGCCAAGCCCGCCGACGCCAACCATCCGTTCGGCCACCACAAGGTGGAGTATTTCAGCGCGGTGATCGAGGGCGTCATGATCGTCGTGGCGGCGCTGCTCATCATCCATGAGGCCTACGGGAATTTCTTCAATCCGCGGCCGTTTTCGGCGCCCGTCGAAGGGCTCGCGGTGAATGGGCTGGCGAGCGCGATCAATGCGGTCTGGTGCTGGCTGTTGATCACGCGGGGCAAGCGGCTGCGGTCGCCGGCGCTGGTGGCCGACGGACGCCATCTGCTGACGGACGTCGTGTCCTCGGGCGGCGTCGTGGTCGGCCTCGGCCTCGCGGTGATGTTGCAGCTGCCGATCCTCGATCCCGCACTGGCCGTGCTGGTCGCCGTGAACATCCTGTGGTCGGGATGGCAGGTGCTGAAGGAATCCACCAGCGGGCTGATGGATGAAGCGGTCCCGGACGCCACGCTGGCGCGCATTCGCCTGATCATCAGTCAGCATGCCGGCGGCGCGCTGGAGGCGCATGATGTCCGAACCCGCCATGCCGGCAAGCTGACCTTCATCGAGTTCCACCTCGTGGTGCCCGGCGAGATGTCGGTCAACCAGGCGCACGAAATCTGCGACCGGATCGAGGCCGCGTTGCGCGAGCACGACGAGCACAGCTGGATCACCATCCACGTCGAACCCGAGAACAAGGCCAAGCATTCCGGCGTGGTGGTGCTGTAGCGCCGCACATCAGGCGGCGCGGCCGGTTTTTTGATTTTTGAGGAGGCTCGCCGCGTCGGGTCAGGCCCCTGGCATCCCGCAGATGCCTGCGGGTTCGACGGTGTCGGAGTGCCCGCCGCCAGCGGTCACGAAGCCATTTCACTTCTCCTGGAGCGCGTACTGCTTCGACAGATGGTCTCCAATCTGGACCAACATGGCGACGCATTCGGGATAGCCGGGCCTGCCGATCGTCTCCTGATCGGCACTGGCGCGAAACTCCCAGGAATTTCCGTCCCGCACGACCGCGATGAGAATGCCCTCGGCGTACTCGGTATGAGCCTTCAGCTCGGCCACCGCCATCGCGATCAGTTCGGCTTCGGTCTTGCTCGGCTTGCTCATCCGGTTGGTCCCTGCATCAAACGTCCACGCCGACGCTTTTATCCAGCTTGTGGCCCCACGCCAACATTCCCTTGCCGGGGATCAGACGCCTCGCCGGATCACCACACCACATTCTGATCCCGCGCTCCGCCCCAGACAGCCCACGCGACCATCCTCCACGGCCGCCCCCATCGGAGCGATGGACGGCCGGCAGCGAACTGCCCGCTCTTTCGGCAGGCCGGACGCCGCCCCCCGAACCCGGGTTTAGCCAGCGCCGCCAGACTGTTGCCGGCGCGTCAATGTGTCCATTTTCCGATTGACGGCAGGACGGCGCGCTGAAATGGTGCCCCCGCTTTCAGGCCCAGCGCGGCCGATGGGCGCTCGCCCTTCATACAAGCGCCGAACAAGAGCTGAAGGCATCGAGGGGGAGGACGTTTCGTTGGATTCGCTTCAAGCGCGCCGTCATGACGACATGCACGTTCTGCGTGATCGCGAAGCCGTGCCTCCTGAGAGCTCAGGCGCGCTCGTCTGACAGCGCCCGCAGCGGAGACAATGATGCGCCCCTTGTTGGCAATCAGTAACGCCATCGATCAGCTCAACGAAAAGATCGGTTACGTCTGCAATATCATGGTGCTGCTGGCCTGCCTGGTCAGCGCGATCAACGCCATGATCCGCTATGCCTTCAGCTACTCGTCGAACGGCTGGCTGGAATTGCAGTGGTACATGTTCGCGCTGCTGGTCATGTTCGGCGCCTCCTACACCTTCCGGCGCAACGAGCATGTTCGGGTTGAGCTGCTCTATCTCTATCTGTCCGAGCGCGGCCAGCTCTGGCTCGATCTGATCGGCACACTGTTCTTCCTGATCCCGACCTGCCTGCTGCTGGCCTACCTGTCCTGGCCGTTCTTCATGCAGTCCTATTCGGTCAACGAGATGTCGGCCAATGCCGGCGGCCTGCTTCGCTGGCCGGTGAAGTTCGCCATCCCCGCGGGCTTCGTGATGCTGGCGCTGCAGGGCCTCTCCGAGGTGATCAAGCGCGCCGCCGCGCTGCGCGGTGAAGTGACGATCGACGCCAAATACGAGAGGCCGACGCAATGATTACGCTGGAGATGATGCCGCCGCTGATGTTCGGCGGCTTGGTCCTGGCGATGCTGATCGGCTTCCCGGTGGCGTTCACGCTCGCCGCCGTCGGCCTGTCGTTCGGCTTCCTCGCCATCGACTTAGGGTTCTTCGACCTCAACTTCCTGCAGGCGATTCCGGGCCGCATCTTCGGCAGCGTGCTCGCCAACGACCTGCTGCTCGCGATCCCGTTCTTCACCTTCATGGGTGCGATCCTGGAGAGATGCGGGCTCGCCGAGGACATGCTGGATTCGATGGGCCAGCTGTTCGGGCCGATCCGCGGCGGCCTCGGCTATTCCGTCATCATCGTCGGCTTCATCCTCGGCGCCATCACCGGGACGGTGGCGGCACAGGTGATCGCGATGGCGATGATCTCGATGCCCGTGATGATGCGCTACGGCTACAACATGCGCTACATCACCGGCGTGCTCGCGGCGTCCGGCACCATCACCCAGCTGGTGCCGCCGTCGCTGGTGCTGATCGTGCTGGCCGACCAGCTCGGCAAATCGGTCGGCGACATGTATCTCGGCGCCTGGGGCCCCTCGATCTTCCAGGTCGTGCTGTTCGCCGGCTACACCTTCGTGCTCGGCCTGGTCAAGCCGGGCCACCTGCCGCCGGTGCCGAAGGAGGCGCGTACGCTGACCGGCTGGGCGCTGTGGAAGAAGTGCCTGATGGGCATCATTCCCTCGGCGGTGCTGATCTTTGTCGTGCTCGGCACCATGATGATGGGCCTGGCCACGCCGACGGAAGCCGGCGCCATGGGCGCGGTCGGCGCGATCGTGCTGGCGGTGATCCACCACAAGGAGTTCACCAAGAGCGATCGCAGCATCCTGATCGTCGGCGTCGTCGCCGCCGGCATCGGCACCATCATCGCGATGCTGTTCACCGAGAACCTCGCATTCAAGCTCTCTTTCGCGGTCACCTATCTCGCGGTTGCCTGGCTCTGCATCCGCGCCGTCGCCCTCCCCGACCTGCGCGACCTGATCAAGCAGGGCTACGAGACAACCATGCGCATCACCTGCATGGTCACTTTCATCCTGATCGGCTCGACCTGCTTCTCGGTGGTGTTCCAGGGCGTCTCCGGCGGCGAATGGCTGGAGCACCTGCTCACCTCCCTGCCCGGCGGCGTCTGGGGCTTCCTGATCTTCATCAACGTCTTCATCTTCTTCCTGGCCTTCTTCCTCGACTTCTTCGAGATCGCCTTCATCATCCTGCCGATGATCGCACCGATCGCGCAGAAGATCCTGGCGCCGGTGGTCGGCCCGGAGGCCGCCCTGATCTGGTTCGGCGTCATGCTGTGCGTGAACATGCAGACCTCGTTCCTGCATCCGCCGTTCGGCTTCGCGCTGTTCTACCTGCGCGGCGTCGCGCCGAAGGAAGTGAAGAGCTCCGACATCTATTGGGGCGCGATGCCATGGATCGGCCTGCAGGCGATCATGGTGCTGCTCGTAATCGCGTTCCCGGTCACGGTGACCGGCCTGCTCGACAAGCCGGTCCAGGTCGACCTCGACAAGGTCAAGATCGAGGTGCCGCAGATTGATCTGCCGCCGCTGGATTTCGGTGCGCCGAAGCAGTAGACGGCGGCTCCGACCGAATGAAGAAAACCCCGGAAGCTCCGCTTCCGGGGTTTTTGTTTGGGGCCGCCTCTTTTGTTTGGGACCTGTTTGGGACCGTCTCTATCAGCGCGTCATTGCGAGGCGCCCTTGCGCCGAAGCAATCCAGGGGCACGCGCGCAGCCCTGGATTGCCTCGCTGCGCTCGCAACGACGGAATCTCGCTCAGCTCTGCGACCGCCGGGCCATGAAGTTGTCGTAGCCGACCTCGGCGACCTGGAACCAGGAATAGCCCGCACCCGAATAGGCCGTGAGCGAGTCCAGCGCCTTCTTGAAGTTTGGATTGCCGGCGGCGACCTCGGCATGCAGCTCCTTGGCGGCCTTGAACGAGGCTTCCATGACCGGGGCCGGGAACGGATGCAGCTTGGCGCCGCCGGCGATCAGCTTGCGCAGCGCCAGCGGGTTGGCGGAATCGTACTTGGCCATCATCCAGTTGTTGGAGTAGTGGCCGGCCTGCTCGATCAGCTTCTGATAGTGCTTGGGCAGCGCGTTCCACTTGTCGAGGTTGATCATGGCGAGCAGCATCGGCCCGCCCTCCCACCAGCCGGGGAAGTAGTAGTGCGGCGCGACCTTGTAGAGGCCGAGCTTCTCGTCGTCATAGGGACCGACCCATTCGGCGGCGTCGATCGTGCCCTTCTCAAGCGCCGGATAGATGTCGCCGCCGGCGATCTGCTGCGGCACCGCGCCGAGCTTCTGCAGCACCCGCCCGGCAAAACCGCCGATGCGGAATTTCATGCCGTTGAGATCGTCGACGGAGTTGACCTCCTTGCGGAACCAGCCACCCATCTGGCAGCCGGTGTTGCCGGCCAGCAGCGAGGTGACGTTGTAGCTCTTGTAGAACTCGTTGAGGATCTCCTTGCCCCCGCCCATCAGGTACCAGGCCTGGTTGATGCGCATGTTCGGGCCGAACGGCACCGACGAGCCGAAGGTGAAGGTCGGGTCCTTGCCGAAATAATAGTAGGACGCGGTGTGGCCCATCTCGACGGTGCCGTTCTGCACGGCGTCGAGCACCTGCAGGCCGGGCACGATCTCGCCGGCGGCGAAGGTCTGGATCTGGAATTTGTTGTCGGTGGCCTCACCAATCATCTTGGCCATGATCTCGGCGCCGCCATGCAGCGTGTCGAGCGATTTCGGCCAGCTCGTGGTCATGCGCCATTTGATCTCCGGCATCGATTGCGCGATCGCGGGCGATGCGATCGCGGCGGCGCCTGCAGCGCCGAGCCCGGTGACCTTGATGAAGTCTCTCCGCTTCATGCTCTTTCCTCCCTTGTGGTGATTGTGTTCGTTTCCTGGGCAGCCTTCTTGCGAGGCTTAGTTCCAGTGTGGATCAAAGTGCGTCGGAGTGCCATTGCAAAACGATGTCGCAATGCAACGCAAAAGCCCGGCCTCTTGCGAGGCCGGGCTCAATGTCTATCCGCCGATCGAAATGCTGAAGATCAGCCGCGGGTGCGCGAGCGGATCATGAAGCTGTCGTAGGTGTATTCGGCGACCTGCCACCACAGATATTCGTCCGAGCGGTAGGCCTGCATGGCATCGATCGACTTCTTGAAGTCGGGATTCTTGGCCGAGATCTCGCCCCAAAGCTCGTTGGTCGCCTTGAGACAGGCTTCCAGCACCTCGTTGGTAAACGGGCGCAACTGGGTACCGCCGGCGACCAGGCGCTTCAGCGCCGACGGGTTCTGCATGTCGTAGCGCGCCGCCATCCAAGTGTTCGCGGCCATGGTCGCGTTGGTCAGGATCGCCTGGTAGCTCTTGGGCAGCGAATTCCACTTGTCCAGGTTGGTGTAGGCATGGACGGTCGGACCGCCTTCCCACCAACCCGGATAGTAATAGTACTTGGCCACCTTCTGGAAGCCGAGCTTCTCGTCGTCATAGGGGCCGACCCACTCGGCCGCGTCGATGGTGCCCTTCTCCAGCGCCGGGTAGATGTCGCCACCGGCGAGCTGCTGCGGCACGACGCCGAGCTTCTGCAGCACCTGGCCGGCGATGCCGCCGATGCGGAATTTCAGGCCCGAGAGGTCGGCGGCGGTCTTGATCTCCTTGCGGAACCAACCGCCCATCTGGGTGCCGGTGTTGCCGCAGGGAAAGCCGATCACGCCGAACTTCTTGTAGAACTCGTTGGCGAGCTCGTTGCCGCCGCCCTGATACAGCCAGGAGTTCTGCTGCCGGGCATTGAGGCCGAACGGCACCGAAGCGAAGATCGCGAAGGTCGGGTCCTTGCCGACGTAGTAATACGACACCGTGTGGCACATCTCGACGGTGCCGTTGGCGGTCGCGTCCAGCGCCTGCAGGCCGGGAACGATTTCGCCGGCCGCGAACACCTGGATCTGGAACTTGTTGTCGGTCATTTCGGCGACGTACTTGGCCAGCTCGGTGGCGCCGCCATAGATCGTGTCGAGCGACTTCGGGAAGCTCGAGGTCAACCGCCACTTGATCTCGGGCGACGACTGCGCGATCGCCGGCGAGGCGATGGCCCCCGTCGCCGCGGCACCGGCGGCCGAAACCTTCAGAAAATCACGACGCTTCATATTAGGGCATCTCCTTGTTGGGGGCGTTTCCCGTTGAAAAAGCATTTATCCGCCGATGCGATTGGCCGCACACGGTCGAAGGCGATCCGGGCCGGGCTTTAGCACGGAACCGGTTAAGCGAAAACGCGACGTTGGAATGACAAACGGTCCAATAGTCGCACGCGCTTCGCTGCAGTGCATCAAGCAGCGGCGATGGCGTCCTTGAGCTGATCCCGCACCGACGCGGCGATGCTCCGATAGATTGCCGCGTGCGGACCGTTCGGCTCGCTCTCGACCAACGGGTTGCCGGCGTCCGACGTCGTGCGGATGTCCATGTGCAACGGGATCTCGCCGAGGAACGGCACGCCGAGCCGCTCGGCCTCGTGGCGCGCGCCGCCATGACCGAAGATGTCGGACCGGGTGCCGCATTGCGGGCACTGGAAGTAGCTCATGTTCTCGATGATGCCGAGCACGGGCACGTTGACCTTGCGGAACATCGCAAGCCCGCGGCGGGCGTCGATCAGCGACAGGTCCTGCGGCGTCGACACGATCACGGCGCCCTTCAGCGGCACATTCTGCGCCAGAGTCAGCTGGGCATCGCCGGTGCCCGGCGGCATGTCGACGACGAGCACGTCGAGCGTACCCCAGGCGACGTCGCGCAGCATCTGGTTGATGGCCGACATCACCATCGGGCCGCGCCAGATCATCGGGCTGTCCTCGTCGACGAGAAAGCCGATCGACATGATCGACAGGCCGAACCGCGACAGCGGAATCATCTTCTTGTCGTCGGTGAGCTTGGGCTTTTCCTGCAGGCCGGTCAGTCGCGGCACCGAGGGGCCGTAGATGTCGGCGTCGAGCAGCCCGACCTTGAGGCCGAGATCGCGCAGGCCCAGCGCGAGATTGATCGCGGTGGTCGACTTGCCGACACCGCCCTTTCCGGAGGCGACGGCGATGACCGCCGCGATGCCCGGGATCGGAGCCTGCCGGGACATCGGCGAGTCGGCCGGATGCTGGTGCTGATGCGGACGATGCGCCGCGACCGGCTGCACGCCGCCCTGCCGCGGCGGCGGGGCGGCAGCGCCCGCCTTGCGCTCGGCGGTCAGCGCGATCATCGCCATGGTCACGCCGGGAATGGCGCGCACGGCGGCTTCGGCTTTCGCGCGGGTGTCTTCCCAGGCGCGGGCCTCGCTGGCCTCGACATTGATCGAGAAGAACACCTTGCCGTCATTGGCGGTGATCGGCGACAGCACGCCGGCGTCCGGCAGCGCCACGCCGCGTGGCGAGCGGACCCGCTTGAGTGCCTCGATAACCTGCTGCTGCGTCACGCTCACGGCGCGTCTCCTGAAGAAGTTCAGAACGCGCCACATCGTCGCGCCCTATCCTGTTGACCGGACATGATCTTCCGTCGTCCGCGACGGGACCGCCCCGGCCCTGCGTTGCGCTGCTTCATAAGGCCGGCCGGCTCAAAACGCCACCTTGGTTCCGATGTCGCCGGCGGTCTCCACCGGCGCGTCGTCGGCCTGCTCCTTGGCCGCCTCGTAATTGAGCTCGATCGTTACGCCGTTGGGGTCGCGCACGAAGATCTGCCACAGGTCCCCACCCGGCACCTGCCGCGCGTCGAACGGCATGCCCTTGGCGACGAGCCGCGCCTTCATGCCGGCAAAGCCGCGGCTGACAAAGGCGACATGGTGGACGACGCCAGAGTCCGGCTTCTGTGCCTCCGAGGTCGGCGAGATGTCGACCAGGTGCACCACCGGGCGGCCCTCGCTGTACATCCAGGCGCCGGGAAAGGCGAAGTTCGGCCGGGCGCCGTTCTCGAGCCCAAGCACGTCCTCGTAGAAGCGCACGGTCTCGGCGAGGTTGCGGGTCCGGATGTTGAAATGATCGAGCACGCCGACGCTGACGCCCATGCGAGATACTCCCTGGCTGGTTCGTTGGTTGACTGGATTTCGTTGCCGGATGACGGCTTTGCAAGCCGTCATGATGATGCCTCTTTAGCACGGGCGGACGTTTTCGCATCCGTCACGAAGCCGTTGCCCCTGTTTCGCAAGCGGCTATGGTGCGGCGTCCAGCGCCGCCGCCGGAACCCGGCCGGCCGCTGATGTTTTCCGTCAAGAACGGCCCGGCCCTCTCAAGGCTGTCGGCAGAACCCCAAGGTCAAGGTAGCTCATATGGCTAAAGTCGCTTTCATCGGTCTCGGCGTCATGGGTTTCCCCATGGCAGGACATCTCGTGAAGAAGGGCGGTCACGAGGTCACGGTCTACAACCGTACCGCGGCCAAGGCGAAGGAATGGGCTGACAAGTTCGGCGGCAAGACCGCCGCGACGCCGAAGCAGGCCGCCGAGGGCCAGGACTTCGTGATGTGCTGCGTCGGCAACGACAACGATCTGCGCGCGGTGACCATCGGCCCGGACGGCGCTTTCGCCGGCATGACCAAGGGCGCAACCTTCGTTGACCACACCACGGCCTCGGCTGAAGTGGCACGTGAGCTCGATGCCGCAGCCACCAAGGCCGGCTTCAAATTCATCGACGCGCCGGTGTCCGGCGGCCAGGCCGGCGCGGAGAACGGCGTGCTGACGGTGATGTGCGGCGGCACCGCGGACGCCTATGCGGGCGCCGAGCCGGTAATCGCGGCCTATGCCCGGATGTGCAAGCTGCTGGGACCGGCGGGCTCCGGCCAGCTGACCAAGATGGTCAACCAGATCTGCATCGCCGGCCTCGTGCAGGGCCTGTCCGAGGGCATCCATTTCGCGAAGAAGTCGGGCTTGGACGTGCCCGCCGTGATCGAGACCATCTCCAAGGGCGCCGCCCAGTCCTGGCAGATGGAGAACCGCTACAAGACCATGAACGACGGCAAGTATGACTTTGGTTTTGCGGTGGAATGGATGCGCAAGGACCTGTCGATCTGCCTCAGCGAAGCGCGCCGCAACGGCGCCCATCTGCCGGTGACCGCGCTGGTCGACCAGTTCTATTCCGAAGTCGAGAAGCTCGGCGGCAAGCGCTGGGACACGTCGAGCCTGCTGGCCCGCCTGGAGAAGTAATCCGCGATCGCGATCCGATGAACGTGCCGCCGCTCGCTTCGAGCGGCGGCACGTTTATTTCTGCCCCGTGACGACCAACTGGCTCGTCACCGCCGTCGGCCGGGACCTCGCGCGCCCTGTCTGACCCGTATCAGCCGGCGCCGTTGCGCACCCTCCGACTCGCTGATACCCGTTGCAATCGCCAATCGTTCGCATGTGTTGCCGAACAGAGACAGGCTTGACCAGAAGAGAGGATATGTAATGTTATAACATTACATGTTTTACGCTCTGCGTTAGCTCTCGTCCCGGTCACAAGAGCGCTGGAGGGGGCGCGGACACCGGCATGGCCGGACCGCGTGGGGGAATCGGAATGAGTATGCGGGACGTCCAGGGTTTGATTGCGTTGGCGGGACTCGTTGCGGCGGTCTTCTGCGCAGCTGTTCCGCTGGCCCGTGCGCAGCAGGCAGCAAATCCTGGCGTGAGGCCGGCGGCCGACACGCTGCTGCCAAACGTCACCGTCGATGCGCCGCGCCAGCGACAGGCTGCCGGCCGTTCGCCGTCACCGGTCAGAACAGCCAGCGGGACGGTGCACCCCATGCCCCGAGGCACAGCGACGCCATCGCCGGCAGCCGCGCCATCGCCCCACGCGTCCGCCTCCCCAGCGGCGACGCCACTCAACGGCAATGCGGCTCCGGCGGTCGGCGGCCGGCTGGGCCTGATCGCGCGCGAGGCGCCGGCATCGATCGAGGTAATGGGCGCAGCGACTCTGCGCGAGCAGGGCTATCACACCACCGTCGATGCGGTGAAAGGCGCCACCGGCGTCAGCGCTGGCGATGCGCCGAACGATGTCGGCTATGCCATGCGCGGCTTTCAGGGCAACCAGGTCAACGTCCTTTACAACGGCATCAACATCGGGCCGACCGGCTTCACCGCGCTGACGATGGAGACGTTCAACCTCGACCGGGTCGAGTTTCTCAAAGGCCCCTCCTCGCTGATCTCCGGCCAGGGCGCGGTCGGCGGCACCATCAACTTCGTGACCAAGGCGCCGCACAACGGACCGGTCCAGACCGAGGCTTTCATAGGCTTCGACCAGCGCGGCACGTTCCGCAGCGGCTTCGACTCCGGCGGCAGCACCGCGATCGAGGGCCTCGACTATCGCTTCGACATCAGCCGAACCAGGGAGGTCGGCTTCATCGACGACACCGAGTTCAAGAACGTCCATGTCTCGGGCCAGCTCGACTACCGACTGTCCGACAGCTTCAAGACCTTCTTTGCCGCCGAGTTCAAGGACTACAAGGCCAAGCCCTATGAGGGCACGCCGCTGGTGCCGGTGGCCTCCAGCGGCGCCAATGCGACCAGCGGCATCGTGTCGGGCACCAAGGTGTCCGCCTATAATGGCACCGATCTCGGCGCGGTCACGATCGACGGCCGCACGCTATCGACCAACTACAACGTGATCGACGGACACAAGACGATCAAGGAGTCCTGGGTTCGCAGCGGCTTCGAATGGGACCTGAACAACGCCGTCAAGCTGCGCAGCCAGATCTACAACTACAATGCCAGCCGCGACTGGTACAACAACGAGGTCTCGGCGTTCAACGCGACCACCAACACGGTCGATCGCGAGCGCTTCTTCGTCCACCACAACCATAACATGGTCGGCAACACCACCGACATGACCTGGAACGGCAGCATCTTCGGCCTTTCCAACCGTCTCGTCACCTCGGTCGAGAGCTCCCATACCGACTTCACGCGGCCCGGCGCGGCGAACTTTCCCGGTGACTCGGTCCCCCTGGTCGGCTTCGACCGCGGTGTTTATGGCCAGCTCGGAACGCAGTTGCAGACCGCCACGATCGACAGCGTCGCCCTGAACCTCGAGGACCGGCTGAAGCTCACCGATACGTTCGCCCTGGTCGGCGGCCTGCGCTACAATCCGTTCTCGCTCGACCGCAACTCGGTCGACAGGAATGGCGCGGTGAAAAGTGGCTTCCCCTATTCGAAGAGCTGGCAGCCTGTCACCGGCCACATCGGCTACACGTGGGAGGCACTACCCGGCACCACCTTCTACAGCCAATATGCGACGGCCACCGACATCTCGGCCGACAGCATCTTCATCTTGAGTCCGACGCAGAACCTCGCGCTGTCCGACTCCCGCAGCTACGAGACCGGCGTCAAGCAGCTGCTGTGGAACGGGCGCGCGGAGTGGACTTTGTCGGCCTTCGACATCGCGCGCAACAACGTCTACAGCGCCCAGGCCGGCCAGCAGCTCAACCTCGCCGGCAAGGTGAAATCGCAGGGCATCGAGGTCGCGGCCGCCGTGCGGCCGACGCCGGAGAGCAAGCTATGGGGCAACGTCGCCTATGTCCGCGCCCGCTATGCCGACTATGATCTCGCGGGCGGCGGCTCGTTCTCGGGCAACACGCCGCCTAACATTCCCGCCATCATCGTCAATGGTGGCGGCTCCTACCGCTTCCTCAATCCCGGCTGGTGGCCGGTCGAGCTCGGCTTCTCGGTGCGCCATGTCGGCGATCGATGGAGCACCGATGCCAACACGGTGAAGCTAAACGCCTACACCACCGCCGACCTGTTCGCCTTCGTCGATCTGCCGAAGGTGCCGATGTTCGCCACCGCGACCAGCACGCGCCTCGCCTTGCGCATCCGCAACGTCACCGACAGGCGCTACGCGGCCTGGAGCGATCCGTTCTATCCCGACCAGATCTTCCTCGGCGCGCCGCGCACCTACGAGGTCGAGGCCTCGTTCAAGTTCTGATGACAGCATGATCCAGGCGCTGATCCTCATGCACCGCTGGTTGAGCATCCCGCTCGGTCCGCTGTTCGTGCTGTGGTTCGCGACCGGGATCGTGATGCACTACGTGCCATTCCCGGCGCAGACCGAGAGCGATCGCTTCGCCGCGCTGCCGGTGCTCGACATCGCCGTGTCGCTGCGCAGTCCCGCGGAGGCCCTCGCCGCTGGTGGCATCGATCATCCCGCCCGCATCCGGCTGTTTCAGCGCGTGGATGGTCCGGTCTATGTCATCTCGGCCGCCGGCCTCAGCGCGGCCTTTCATGCCGACACGCTGGCCGCAGCCGACGTGAACGATCCCGGTCTCGCACTATCGGTGGCACGCGCAGCAGCCCAGCGACGCGGGCTCGAGGCCGATCGCGCCGCCATCGCAGCGCTGGACAGCTACGATCAATGGACGGTGCCGAACCGGTTCGATGTGCATCGTCCGCTGCACCGGATCGCGCTCCACGATCCCGACGGGACCGAGCTGTACGTGTCGTCGAAGACCGGCGAGGTCGTGCTCGACACGACACGCTTCGAACGCGCCTGGAACTACGTCGGCAGCGTTGTCCATTGGATCTATCCAACCGTCCTGCGCAAGGACTGGGCGGCCTGGAACGTCGTCGTGTGGTGGCTATCGCTCGCGGCCGTCATCGCCGCCGTGACCGGCGCCCTGCTCGGTCCGATGCGGCTGCGACCTCGCGAGGCGCGGCTGTGCTCGCGCTACCGCGGCTGGCACCTGTGGCATCATTGGGCTGGTCTGCTCTGCATGCAGTTCGTGCTGACCTGGATGGTCAGCGGTTGGCTGTCGATGGACCATGGTAGGCTGTTCGCGACCGGCCATCTGACGCCGTCCGAGGAAGCCATGCTGGTCGGCACACCGGATTGGAGCCGCCTGACTGCGGTTGCACTCGCGGCGGTGCATGGCGAGGCTCGCGAGATCGAGTGGTTCGCCTTCGGCGGCCGCCTCCATCAGCGCACCCGGCGAGCGCCGGGCCAGCAGCAGATTTCGGTGCTGGACGGCGCTTCGGCAAGGATCATCGGACGCTTGCTGCAGCCGGCCGACGTCAATGCCGCAACGTCCCGCCTGGGCCACGATTGCGCGCGCTCGACCGAAGTCGAGCCGGGCGACGACTATCCGTTCGTCTCCGATGTGACGGGCGCGCCGGTCCATCGCGTGATCTGCGGCGACACCTGGTATCATGTCGACGCCGCCTCCGGCGCGGTGCTCGAGAAGCTCGATCCGTCCCGACGCGCCTATCGGTGGCTCTATCAGGCGCTGCACACGCTCGACTTTCCGGCCCTGCTCGCCCATGCGGCGCTGCGCACGGCTCTCATCGTCGGCCTTTGCGCGATCGGCCTCGTCTTCAGCATCACGGGCGTGGTGATCGGCTGGCGCCGCCTGCGAATGCAGCTCCGCTGAGCCTCGCACAATGGTTAATTTAACGCGCGGTTAACGCAAATTTTTCGTTGTCTATAATCCGTCTTAAGGATTTGGGCCCAGTTATAGACAATGCAGAAAGCAGCCCGTACCTCGCGGGCAGGATTTGTGTTGTTTGATGAGTAAACCCGCTGAAAAGCCTGAGGTCGTCGAGCTTCCGGCAGATCCGCCGGCGCTTGCACCGGCAAGCCAGCGCCGGGCCGCGCAGCAGCGGGTGCGCGAAGCGCGCGACCGGTTAACGTCGACATCGGGAACGCGTCCGGCCTTCGATCGCGAGCTGCTGCGCCAATACGCGCAGACCCGCATCTCCGCCTCCTACATCGTCGTGCTGCTGGTGGTCGCAACCGGCCTGATGCTGAGCGCCTGGCTCCATACGCTGGCGGCCGGCGCCTGGACGGCCGGCGTGCTTTGCATCCACGCTGCGATCGTCCGCAACTGCTCGAACTTTCTCGCCGACCAGCCGTCGATGGCGGCGACGCGGCGTTGGCGCACGCGCTTCGTGCTGCTCGACCTGCTCTACGGCGTGTGCTGGATGGCGATCCTGATCCACCCCGCACTCGCGGCGGTGTCAGGCACGCTGATGATGTTCCTGATGCTGCTGGTGATCGCCGTCTCCAGCATGCTCGCTGCCAACCTGCCCGTCGCAGCCGTCGCGGTCACCGCACCAGTCACGGTCGCGATCACCCTCAGCCTCGTGCTGTCGGGCACGTTCGACAATTACCTGCTGGCCGGATTCGCGGTCGCAGCAGAAGGCTATTTCGTGCTGCTCGCCCATCAGCTGCATTCGACCACGCTCGCCACGCTCGAAGCACGCGCCGAGAAGGACGCCCTGATCGGCGAGCTCGAGCAGGCCAAAGCGATCTCCGACGAGGCGCGCTACCGAGCAGAAGCGGCCAACGTTGCCAAGTCGCGCTTCCTCGCGCAGATGAGTCACGAGCTGCGCACGCCGCTGAACGCCATCCTCGGCTTTTCCGAGGTGATGAAGAGCGAGATCTTCGGAACGCACGCGGTGCCGGTCTACAAGGAATATTCGGCCGACATCCACAATTCCGGCGTCCACCTGCTCAACCTGATCAACGAGATCCTCGATCTCTCGCGCATCGAGGCCGGCCGCTACGAGCTCAACGAGGAAGCCGTGGCGCTCGTGCACGTGATCGCCGACTGCCATCATCTCCTGAAGCTGCGCGCCACGAGCCGCGGCATCACCATTCACGAGGTGTTCGAGCGGAAGATGCCGCGGCTGTGGGCGGACGAGCGCGCGATCCGCCAGGTCGTGCTCAACCTGCTCTCCAACGCCATCAAGTTCACGCCGCAGGGCGGCGACATCTGGCTCAAGGCCGGCTGGACAGCCTCGGGCGGGCAATATCTCAGCGTCAAGGACACCGGCTCGGGCATCCCCGAGAACGAGATTCCGATCGTGCTCGCCTCGTTCGGCCAGGGCTCCAACTCGATCAAGTCGGCCGAACAGGGGGCCGGGCTCGGCCTGCCGATCGCCAAGAACCTGATCGAGATGCATGGCGGCACGTTCACGCTGAAATCGAAGGTCCGCATCGGCACCGAGGTGATCGTCACCTTCCCGCCGGAGCGGGTGATGTCGGCGCTCGCTCCGCTGTCGGACGAGGCCCCGCCATTGCAGCCGGAGCATGCGATCGCCCCCGCTAAGGAGAAGCGCCGGGTGCGCAAGCCGATCATGAATGCCGGAACGGGACTGTGAGATGATTGCACTTGCACGACAGTGGCAGAACCTTTCAAACTCGCTCCATGAGCCAGGATACGCCCTGCATCGCCGTCTGCATGATCGACCCGAAGACGAAGCTCTGCTTCGGTTGCGGACGCACGCTGCCGGAGATCGCCCGCTGGGGCCGCATGTCGCGCGACGAGCGGCTGGCGCTGATGGACGGGCTGCCTTCCCGCATGCACGACGCCGGCCTGCCCGCGCTGGCGCGTCGGCACGACTGAGCGCCTCCGTGCCGACGGGAGGCGCGGCATGAACAAGATCGCGCTCGTTCTCGTCACCATGGTGCTCACCGCGGGCGCCGTGATCGTCTACAAGGATCCCGAGCAGGCGGCGCTCGCAAGCGACACCGTGTCGGAGGTTCTGCGCAGCCGCGTGCTCAGAGCCAAGGCGAGCCCTCCGACCAACGCGGTCGAGATCGAGCGCACCAGAGGCGGTGAGTTCGCGTTGCGCGCCAAGATCAACGGCGTCACCGCGCCGATGGTGGTCGACACCGGCGCCACATCGGTAGTTCTGACCTACGAGACCGCCAAGGCCGCGGGCCTGCCGCTCGAACTGCTCGCCTACGACGTCGACGTCGAGACCGCCGGCGGTCACACCAAGGCGGCGCGCCTGACCTTGGACCGGCTTGCGATCGGCAAACTGGTGGAACGCTCGGTTCCGGCCTTGGTAGTGCCGCACGGCCAGATGAAGACCAATTTGCTCGGCATGAGCTTCCTCGACCGGCTGGAGCGCTGGGAAGTGCGCTCCGACCGGCTGATGCTGCACGGCTTTCCCGACCGCAGCTGAGGCCCAGCGCCTCGTTGCAGCCCTGCCGGAGGAGAATGCGCTCGCGCGACAGACCGTCACCGAGTTGCTGCCGCCGGCCTGATCCGCTCAGGCGAGCGCCGCAACCGCCGGACGATCCTCGACCATTGCCATCGCCTCGCGCAGCACCTCGATGCCGGCGTCCGGCTTGACTCCACGTTCGGCAAGATGGCGGCGGAAGGCGCGCGCCCCCGGCACCGCATGATAGGCCCCGACGAGATGCCGCGTCATCGCGTGCAGCCGCGTGCCCTGCCCGAGCTGATGTTCGATATAAGGCTCCAGCGCCGCCAGCGCCTCTTGCATCGACAGATGCGGCGCGGCCTCACCGAACAGCATGGGATCGACATCGAGCAGCCGCCACGGCTCCTGATAGGCAGCTCGCCCGAGCATCACGCCATCGACATGCGCGAGATGACCTTGCGCAGCCTCGATGCTGCCGATGCCGCCATTGATGATGACCGGCACGTGCGGCAGCCTCGCCTTCAGCCGGTACACCCTGTCGTAGTCGAGCGGCGGGATGTCACGGTTCTCCTTCGGCGACAAGCCGTCCAGCCACGCCTTGCGCGCGTGCACGATCAGCGCGTCTGAGCCGCTGTCGACGACCGCATCCGCCAGCACATCAAGTGCGATTTCCGGATCCTGATCGTCGATGCCGATGCGGCACTTCACCGTGACGGGAATGCGAACGGCGCGCTTCATCGCGGCGACGCAGGCGGCGACGAGCGCAGGCTCGGCCATCAAACAGGCCCCGAAGCGGCCGTCCTTCACCCGGTCCGACGGGCAGCCGACGTTGAGATTGATCTCATCGTAGCCGAACTCCTCGCCGATCTTGGCTGACGTCGCGAGATCGCCGGGATCGGAGCCGCCGAGCTGCAGCGCCACCGGATGCTCGCTTCGATCGAAGCCGAGCAGCCGCTGGCGGTCGCCATGAATCACGGCGCCGGTGGTGACCATCTCGGTGTAGAGCAACGCCCGGCGCGACAGCAGCCGATGGAACACGCGGCAGTGCCGGTCGGTCCAATCCATCATGGGCGCCACGGCAAATCTATGTGATTGATATTGCTTCATTTTTCGAGCAAATTCAACTCGTTAGGTCGCCTCGTGTGCACTCTATTCTACGCCACAGCGCGATGTTTTTTTGGCTTTTTGCCGCCTCAGTGCACACGGAGCGCACACGCGTGGCAACTATCACCAGACTGAAATCCGGCTCTTGGAGAGCCCAAGTCCGACGAAAGGGGGAATATGTCAACGGGACGTTTCTCCGCCGAAAGGATGCCGAGGAATGGGCCATCGATATCGAGCGGCGGATCGATCGCCAAGAACCGACAACGACGCAAAAGTCCCGCGACGTCCAACTCTTCGGCGATCTCGTCACGCTTCATCGTCAAGATTTGGCCGAGGTGGGAAAGGACATTGGTCGCTCCAAAACTGCGAGCCTCATCTTCCTGAACGAAAGACTTGGGCATCTTCGTCTTCCAGAGCTTGATCGAGAGCGGTTCATCAAATTTGGAAAAGAGCGCGCGATGGAGGGGGTCGGCCCGGTGACCGTCGGTATCGATCTTGGATACATCAAAACGATTCTGTCTCACGCCGCCGCAGTACACGGCATCGTTGTTTCAACCGAACCACTCGACCACGCCCGGATCGCTCTTCGACGTCTCGGGCTCGTCGGAAAAGGCGATGAGCGCAACCGCCGTCCCACGCAAGACGAACTCGATCGTATTATCTCAGCGTTCGAATTAAACAGTCGGCAACAGATCCCAGTCGGTCGTGTGATCCGATTCGCGATCGCAACGGCTATGCGGCAAGATGAAATTGCAAGAGTCGAATGCGCGACTTCGACGCCGGCAACCGAATGCTCCTCATTCGCAATCGGAAAGATCCCCGAAAGAAGAAGGGCAACGATCAGCGAATTCCCCTGCAGGACGATCCGTTGGAACGGCATTTCGCCGTCAGTGCCAACAATTGAAGATCGATGACCTACATTTCCACGATCTGCGCCACGAAGGCACGAGTCGTCTTTTCGAGGCACGATTTTCCATTGAACAGGTTGCACTTGTCACCGGACACAAGGATTGGAAAATGCTGCGTCGCTACACGCATCTAAAGCCAGAGACTCTCCATTCCATCCGTTCGGTGCGGGTTGCCTGACAGGCGCCGAAAACAAGAAGAAAGTGAAAACTTCATCTGGAGCGATGAAAGGTCGAACATCGTACTCAGCTTGGAAGGGTTTCGGCATTTGAATACTTTCAAGGTGCGTTCGGACAAAACGCAGCTCTAGGCGCGATTGAACTGACATAGCTTTTCTGGATTGTCCGATTGATTGAAGCGGGCCCAAAGATCGCCCCTCGCCTACGGGCCAGAGATTGTCACTATGCCTGAAAACATGGTTGGCGCGCCCGCGATCCAACATGTAGGAGCCACCATCTTGAGGCATCGGTGGTTCGAGTCGGGCGTCCGCTACATCGCTAGACCCACTATTTCGGAAGCCCTGTTTTCTTGTCGGCGGGCAGCCCAAATGCCAATGAACAAGTCCCAATCCCGGGGCCCGCGACACCAATTCTTGCGATCGGTGGAACGGATTCCCGGGCTCGTCGTAGCGTCACGTTTGGTTAAGGCGAATGCATAAGGCCGCCGCCTCAATGCGTTCACATCGCCTTGGCGAGCGCGAACAACCGGAAATCCTCGAGCGCCGCGTGCCGATGCGGGGCGACTTCGCGCTGGTAGGTCTCGGTGTCGACGATCGAGCGGAAGGCGGCGAAATCGCCGTATTCATTGATCGCCGCTTCGTCCCAGCGTTTGCCTTGCGGGCCGACCAGGCTCGCCAGGACCGGCCCGGAAAACATCCGCACCAGCGGCTTACCGGCTGCGAGACGCCGGAAGGCCGGTCTATAGCGTTCGTTAAAGGCTTCGCGGCCCGAACAGGGCGCGGCGTCGAAGCCGTCCTCGTAACGCGCATACGCGCGGTAGCGCAGCAGATTGAGCATGTAGACCGGCTGGCCGGGGGGAATCGCGCGCTCGGCGGCGTCGAGGGCTTGCAGCGTGATTTCGATGGCGTTCATGGGACTTCTCGCGGTTTCTAGCGGCGCAGCATGCGCGCTAACGCTCCCCATTTGGCCCATCGGAACGGCCTCTTGTAGCGACCCCGTCGCCATGACTATGTGGACTGAATGTCCACAACAGCCTTGCCTCCCGACCTCTCGCGTCTCCTCGCCTTCGTCCGCGTCGTCGAGGCGGGCTCCTTCGCCGAAGCCGCGCGGCGGGCGGGGACGACCACCTCGGCGATGTCCAAGGCGGTCGCCCGCCTCGAACAGGCTCGCGGAATACGGCTTTTGCACCGCACCACCCATTCGCTGGCACTGACCGAAGAGGGCGGGCGGCTGATGGCGGCGGGACGCGCGCTGGCCGAAAGTCTCGATCGCGTCCAATCCGCGCTCGGCGAAGCCGCGCGTAACGATGGCGGACGGGTGCGAGTGACCGCCCCCGCCTCGTTCGCGCGTGCCTGCATCCTGCCGCGACTGCCTGCGTTCCTGCGGGAGCGGCCGGAAATCGAGATCGAGATCAAATTCCGCAACGAGATTCTTGATCTCGCAGCGGAAGGCGTCGACATCGCCATCCGCTCAGGACCCCTCGATCGCGCGCCCGGTCATCTGGCGCGGCGGCTTTGCACGTTCTCCTGGATCGCTTGCGCCTCGCCCGCCTATCTGAACGCGCGCGGCGCGCCGGCGACTCCATACGAGCTGTCCGAACATGACCACGTCGGCTTCCGCAATCCCGCGAGCGGGCAGATCCTGACCTGGCGCTTCACCGACCCGCGCGGCAAGAAACTCGTTCGCGTCGCGCCCAAGCCCAAGCACATTTGCGACGACGCGCACGCTTCGGTCGCTTTGATCGCGAATGGGTTCGGCATTGGCTGGGGCCCGGCATGGCTCGTCCACGACGACTTGCGCACAGGTCGGCTCGTCGAAGTGCTCGAGCCGTGGCGCGCGCCGGCGGAGCCCCTATGGATGCTGCGCACCTCGGACCGCCGGCCGCCCCTGCGCACGCAGCGCGTCATGGCGTTCCTCGCTGCGCTTCCCGCCGCGTTCAGTGACAAATCGGGATGAGGCGTCGGCCGTCAGCTGGGCTTTGCGGTCGGCGCGTAGGACGCCAGCCGGCTTGGGAGGGGAAATCGGGGACAGACCACGATTTCCCCGGCTTCCTGGGCTTCCGCCTGGGCGCGGTCAGCAATCTGCAGCATGCCGGCACGAACGGGCTGCGCGCCGTCGCTCAACGTCGTCCATCCGTGGTCAGTCAACATGCAGACTGGGCACATCTGAGTTCACCTCGACAGAAGGACACGGCAGTACCTACCCCGAGACGTAGGAGGCACCGGGGGCGCCGTGCAAGAAGCCGTTGGCGAATGGAACGTCCGGATAGATCTCGCGCAAGCGGTCCCTGGCTGCCTCAGCTTCCACGCGGCCCGCCAGGACCGCCTGGAATTGCTCGGACACCGCGACCATGTCGCAGGTCTGAGGTGACAGCCGCAGCGATCTCACGCCGCTCTGCGTCAGACGATCGAGATCGCCGAGCAGGTTGCAGCAACCATGCGACAACGTCTGCACGCCATTCATGGTGAGGAACGCTTCATTGTCCAGCGTCGTCACGACGAGGCCGTCCGGATCCTGCTCGCACACGAAGCGGCAATTGTCCTTGGCGAGCTTGTGCAGGCGGGCGTGATAGCAGCGCGCGGAGATCGCGAGCGGCACACGGCCGAAGGCGAACACTTCGATCGCCACCTGCGGCACGGCGCCGGCGATCGCGGCAACCGAGGACAGTGGCAGCTCCGGCGGGAGGCAGATCCGGGTAGCGCCCTGGGCGGCATGAAACGCGGCGCTGGCCTCGTTGTAGATGTTGACGAATGGCCCGATGGCATGCGGCCGACCGGCGATCGATTTGAGGCAGGTGAGGTCGTTGACCTCCACCAGACCGTGGCCGAACTCGGCGAGGCTTGCCGTCTGCCGGCGCTCGCGTCGCAACGACACCAGGACCAGCGAACCCAGCAGCACCTGCTTGCCGGCAGCCATAAGCCGCTCGATGACTTCAGGCAAATGGGGTTCGAAGAACGGCGCGCGCTTAGAGCAGACGACCTCGCCGACCACGACGCGGTCGAGCGGGGCCTCGTCGGCCATGCGAAAGTAAAAATCACGCCAGCGCTCGGGCTGCCAATTGTAGAGCACGGGCCCCAGAGTGAGCTGCATTCGGCCTGCGCCTTGTTCCGCCATTGTCATGTCGTCCTAGCGCCAGGTCTTGCGGTAGGCGCCCTGCGTGGTGGCCTGCCCTTCGGTGAACGCCGTGAGGTCGGACGCGTCGGCGGACCGGCCGGCATCGAGCGCTGCCAGCACGCTGCGGAAATGCCGCACGACCCCGTCGACATAGGCGCGGCCGCGCTGGCGGCCCTCGATCTTGAGCGCGGTGACGCCGGCTTCGCGCAAGCCTGCGAGCAGGGTCGTGGCATCGAGGCTGACCGGATCCTCAAAGATGTAGCCAGAACCCTGTGCGGTCGAGAAACGCCCCTTGCACAGCGTTGGATAGCCGGCAGGTTCGTTGCGTCCGAAACGGTTGATTGTGAAAGCGCCAAGCCGCGAGGTCGTGCCCAGTATCGTCTCCTGATAGACGACATGACTGGCCGGCGAGCATACCCCCTGCATGTTCGGCGACTTGCCGGTGGCGTAGGAGGACAGCGAGCAACGCCCCTCGGCCATAACGCATAGTCCGCCAAACACGAACACTTCGGTCTCGCATGCCGTCTCACGGGTGATATCGGCGATCTCGGGCACGCTCAGCACGCGCGGCAGCACCACGCGGCGGGCGCCGAAATTCTCAACATAGAACGCAATCGCGTCGACATTCGCCGCCGCCGCCTGCACCGAGACATGCAGTCGCTGTTCGGGATGGCGCCGCGCGACATAGTGCATCAGCCCGACATCGGCAAGGATCAGCGCGTCGGCCCCGGCCTCGACGGCATCGTCGACCGCGCGACGCCACAGCTCGACGGCGCCGGCCCGCGGGAAGGTGTTGATCGCAACCAGCACCTTGGCGCCGCGCCGATGCGCGAACGTTACTCCTTCGCGCATCTGCTCGCGGCTGAAATTCAGCCCGGGAAAGTTGCGGGCATTGGTCTCGTCGGCGAAGCCGCAATAGACGGCATCGGCACCGGCTTCGACCGCGCTCTTCAGCGCCGCCGGCGTCCCTGCCGGACAGATCAGCTCCATGGTCGCATCCCGCTTTCGTTCGTCGTTGATCTCAGCAGCGAGTCACGCGCGGCCGCGAGCAGGCGTTGCGCGGGCACGCCGAACGGCCCCGAAAGCGCTGCGATCTCGCCGACCAGATCCAGACCGGCATCGTCGATCGCATTGCGGAGCGCGAGCACCGCCTCGATATCGCCTTCGATGACGAGCTGACGCGAAAACATCAGCGCATCGCCGTCGAGCCGGCCCTCGACCAGCGCCAACAGGCTCACGATCGACGCGGAGATGGACGCATCGAGGCCGGTGGGCAACTCGCGCACCGCCGCGAGTTGCGGCTGCTGTGGGCCCGCCTGAATCACGAAAGCGAACGGCAGATCGGTCGGCTTGATGCCAAAGCGCTTTCCGCGATGCGACCCGAGCCGGTCGAGAAGATGCGGATGCCGGCGCAAAAGCCCACGCAGGAAAGCGCCGAGCGCGATCTGCAGGGGCAGCAATGGCAACGGACGCAGCATCTGCCTGAGCAGTGGCGGCAACAGGGGCAGTGAGGTCGAAGGCGCGTCCTGAAGAGAGCTCATGGCACAAGCTCTGGCCGGATCGGCGGGGGAAGTATTTGACCCGGAACAAAGATCACACTGATTGTTCCAGCTACGAGGCGTTTTTTGAACGGAGCCTATCGTTGCGACGTGATGTCCCTCGCTTCCGCGAGCTGTCGGATTTCCTGCGCTTTCTCGACGAGCGGGGACAGCTGCGACGCATTCGCGACAGCGTCTCGGTCGTCCACGAGATCACCGAGATCCATCGCCGCGTCATCTCCGCCGAAGGGCCCGTGCTGCTGTTCGAACGACCGATCAAGGCATGCGGATCGCTCTCGGCAATGCCGCTCGTCACCAATCTGTTCGGCACCGTGGAGCGAGTGGCCTGGGGCATGGGCGTGCAGCCGGAACGATTGGCGGAGCTCGGCGAGATGATGGCGGAGTTGCGCGCCCCCCAGCCGCCGCGCGACATCAGGGAAGCGCTGCAGAAGCTGCCGCTGGCACGCGCAGCACTGTCGACCCGGCCGAGGCTGCGATCAGCCGCGCCGGTGCATGAATGTGTCACGATGGGCGATGACATCGACCTGACCACCTTGCCGGCCCAGATCTGCTGGCCGGGCGAGCCAGCGCCGCTGTTGACGTGGCCGCTCGTCATCACCGTGCCGCCGGACGCGTCCGCCGGCGAGCAGGAAAATGTCGGCGTCTACCGCATGCAGGTGCTCGGCCGCGATCGCGCCATCATGCGCTGGCTCGCCCATCGCGGCGGCGCCCGCCACCACCAGCAGTGGCAGGCGCAGGGGCGCGACATGCCGATTGCGATCGTGATCGGGGCCGATCCCGCCACCATCCTCAGCGCCGTGTTGCCGTTGCCCGAGACCATCTCCGAGCTGCGCTTCGCCGGCATCCTGCGCGGCGACCGTCCCGAGCTGGTCGAATGCCTCACCGTGCCCCTGACGGTGCCGGCGGCAGCCGAGATCGTGATCGAGGGCATCGTGTCGGCCACGGAGACCGCGCCGGAGGGGCCCTATGGCGATCACACCGGCTACTACAACGCCGTCGAGAGCTTTCCGGTGCTTCAGGTCACCGCGATCACCACGCGTCGCAGCCCGCTCTATCTGTCGACGTTCACGGGACGCGCGCCGGACGAGCCGTCTCGAATTGGCGAGGCGCTGAACACGCTGTTCGTCCCCTTGATCCGACGACAATTCCCGGAGGTCGTCGACTGCTATCTGCCGCCGGAGGCCTGCTCCTACAGGATCGCCGTAGTAGCGATCGAGAAGCGCTATCCGGGCCAGGCCCGCCGCATCATGCTCGGCCTGTGGTCGATGCTGCCGCAGTTCAGCTACACCAAGCTCCTCATCGTGGTCGACCACGACATCGACGTCCGCGACTGGCGCGCGGTGATGTGGGCCGTCGCAACGCGCTGCGACTCCTCGCGCGACCTGCTGCCGCTTGCCAACACGCCGATCGACTACCTCGACTTCGCCTCGCCAAAATCCGGCCTCGGCGGGAAGCTCGGCATCGACGCCACAACCAAGCTCGGGGTCGAGACCGAACGCGCCTGGGGCGAGGTGCTGGCGATGGACCCCGCTGTAGCCGCGCGCATCGACGCGATGTGGCCGAGCCTCGGCCTCGGCGATGCCATAGCCGACCGAACGGCCTCGGCATGAACGGGCGGCATCACGTCATCGTCGGCATCAGCGGCGCCTCGGGCGCCGCGATCGGTGCGCGCATCGTCGAACGGCTCGCGGAGCAGCCGCAATGCGCGGTCCATCTCGTGGTGTCTGACGCTGCCGTGCGCACCTTGCACGAGGAGCTCGGCCAGGGCGGCCTGGCGCGGCTGCGCGATCTGGCGGCGCATGCTCATGATGTCGCCGACATCGGCGCGAGCATCGCCAGCGGCTCGTTTTCTGCAGCCGGCATGATCGTGGCGCCCTGCTCGATCCGCACCCTCTCGGCGATCGCCTGGGGCCAGCTCGACAACCTGCTGGTCCGCGCCGCCGACGTTCAACTCAAGGAGCGCCGCCGGCTGATACTCCTGGTGCGGGAGAGCCCGCTGCATCTCGGTCATCTCCGAGCGATGACGCAGGCCACCGAGATCGGCGCGATCATCGCGCCGCCAATGCCGGCGTTCTACCTGAAGCCCCAGTCGCTCGATGACGTCATCGAGCAGATCGCCTGTCGCGCGATCAACCTGCTCGGCGTCCCCGGGCTCCACGCCAACGCGCGGGAGTGGCTTCCGGACCGGACGACCGAAGCAGGCAATCTTGTTGAGATGGCGAAGCAAGACAGACGATAGGATTTGAAGACAGAACACGACAGACGCACTCGGGCGATGGGCCGAAGGCGTCCACGACGGTTGACGTGTTCTTCGACGAGCGGGCGTAACGACGCCGCCTCTCCGGCCGAGCCGCTGCCAGCTTTTCGCTTTCGTTCGGTCAATTGACGTTGTCGAAACCCAGCGCAGCACGAACGGCCGGATCAATTCTGGATGGGGTCCAAGGCGGATCGAATGTCATCGTCACGTCCACGGCTTCGACGTCCGCAATCTCCGCAATGCTGCTTGCGACCCCTTCCTTGAGAAAACCTGTTGCGGGGCACCCGGGCGTTGTGGCCGTCATCGTGACATGCACGACACCATCCGTCGCCGTGATCTCATAGATGAAGCCGAGATCGACCACGTTTTCCCCCAGCTCCGGATCGATGACAACGCGCATTGCGTCGCGGATGCGGTCGATGACGTCGCGGCTCATAGCGGAGCCCTCACCGACAGTTCGTAGGTCGATCCATCCGGCGTAAACCCGCCGAGCCAGCGAAAGCCACGCTTCTCAAGTTCAGGGAACAGGAAGACCGGCTCGCGGCCCAGAAGTGCCGACAAGGTCTCTCCAGGGCCCAACTCCTCCGCGGCCGCAAGGATGCGCACCATCGGCTCGGGTGGGTCGAGCTCTCGGTTGTCGAGCGTGACTACGGGATCTGGCCATCGCTCGAATGCGAGGCTGGCACCAGCGTCTTCCTGACCGGCGACCTCGGCAGCCAACGGCGAAAACAGCACTTCCCAGTCGCCATCGTCGAGCGGTCGATCGGTGTGGGCGAAGCCCTTTCCTGCCATGACGGAGAGCAGCGGAACCGGCCTGAAGCTCGCGATCAGCCGCACACCCTGGCCTGGCGCCAGCCGGCCGACCGCGTCCATGATGATGGAGAACGGTTCGCCTCCGGCCCTGAGAATCGGTCGGACGTCGACGTCAATGTACGCGGTCATGGCTCTCCTCCTAGTTTCTGGCGAACAACAGGCTTGGCGCGATGGCTCCGGCCGGAAGCCTCCGGGAGCCCGCAACATCGGAAAGACGTCGGACTCGCACAAGCTCGTGTATGATTCCAAGACTGCCCACGGCCATGACCGCCGCGGCGCCGCGAAACGCCTGGCCCTCGCCCATCATCAACATGATGGTCGCCGCCCATACGCCTAGAAAATAGATGATGAACCACTTCTCGGACCGACGTTCCACCGCCAGGTCCTGAACCCGTGGCGTCGGGGCGCGCCCCATCACGGGACCGTAGGTTTCGAGCCAGGTCAGAAAGGCGATAATCTTGTAGAGCTTCGCGAATATGAGACCAGACAGCCAGCCGAACACGGCCAAGAACGCGAACGCGCCGACATGAACGCCGACCTTTCCGGTGACGATGATGACGGTGCCGAGCGTCACCGTCGCCGCCAAATTGGCGAAAGACACGGTTGCCATCCGCATGTTCAGCTCGAGCTGGCGCCGTTTGCGGGAGCGATAGATCGTCGCGATGTCCCATCCATAGAGCGCAAGCGAGATCACCCCAAGAACGGCGGCGAGGATGAGCACGGCTCCGAGCTCGGCCCCGAGGCCGATTGCGAACAATCCGCCGACGACTGCCACCGATAGCGCGAGCGCACCGAATTTCAGCGCGGATGTGCTCTGTCGCTCGCCGAGGTCCGCCGAGAGCATGAACATGGCCAGCAGGCGATAGCTCACCCCCATGGCGGTCAGGGTCAGCCAGCCTCCCAGCCCGGCAATCGCATGGATCGGAATCGCCGCGGCCAGGAGCGCGTCGCCGAAGGCGCCCGCCGATCCGGCGAGAGCAAACGCGAACGCGGCGCCGAGCGCGACAGTTGCGCATAATGCGCCAAGTCCGGCGATGACAAAGAGAGCAGATCCCTTCGGCTGGCTGACGAGAGTCAGGCCCAGATCGAGCGCGACCATCGCCAGACCCGCGCCGAGCACCACGCTGCCGGCCGGCAGAAGCCAAACGGCTGGAGCAATTCGCCCGGCCAGTGAGAGGAAGCCCAATATCAAGCAGACCAGACCGACGTTGATGAGGAACAAGGCCGGCAAGGCCCATTTGTCGAAGAGGAGCGGCCTTGCGACGAAAACGGGAACGAACTGGAACAAGGCGCCGCATACCGAGAGACTGAGCCAACCGATACAGACCGCATGCACAACGACAAGCGTATCGGGAGCGCCGAGCTCTGCGGCGGGGTAACCGAGTCCGCCGATCAGCATTGCCAAGGCAACGAGCAGCCACCCCAGCGCTGCCGCGAAATAGCTCATCGTCCAGCGCGAGATTTTCGCCCCAATCATGAGCGGCTCCAGTTCTTGATCGCGGACGCAGCACTCGCGACGACGATGCGCCATTCGGCAGTTGCCGTCGCCCGGAGGAACGCAGCCAAGGGGACGCGAACGTTGAGCTTGCGCCATACAATCCCCGGCGATCGGAAAGATGCTAAACTGGCCCGACCGGCCATTCTTTGTCGGAGCGCAACATTCTGCGTCATCAGCGTCGTGATGACCACTCCAGCTCGACCGGCGGACTCCCTGTCGCGTCGAGGAACATCCATGTCAGCCGGCAGACATCTTCGGGGGTCTGGCTTGGCAGTTCTGTGTCCCCCGCCCCCTCGATTGCTCGCAATCGCAATCAGCGCAGCTGGCTGGTTGAGTCTATAGTTCGATCCTGCCGAACACTTTCCAGCCACCGCTCCACGTCTCCGCGGGCTTCGAGCTCAACCCCCATATCTCCGGCGAAACCTCTCCAGGCATCGATATTGCTGCGCGGCACGCCGACAATCGTCGGTATCGCAAGGTCCAACGCGCGGGCAATCAGATCAAGCGTTCCGCCTCCCCCGCACTCTGCCTTACCAAATTTGTTCAACACCAGGATGTTTGGACGCGCATCCAGGCTGGCGAGGACTCGAACTGTCACCTCTGCAAGTGCCGATTCATCCAGCCGGCAACCTTTCGCTCCCGATCCACGATCCTCGAAGATCGGGGTTTGATTTGCCGTGTCGATCTCCTCGAGCAGGACGTCGCACCTGCGATTTTCGTCGAGGAACAGCCTTCGCTGCAGTGCGCCGGCGACCTTCAATCGCGCTCGACGCGAGTGATCCACGAGGTGATCGAACGTCTCGTAGGGATACTTCCCGTCGTCGTATACGAGCGCCACGAGCGGCGCGGCCGCAACGCCGACTTTCTCTACCATCTCATCGTGCATGCGAATCCCAACATCAACTTGACGCTTCGACATTTTTAGCCCGCCCCTCCAGCACGGATAGCCTGCGGTGGATCCGTTCTAGGAGTGATCGATTTCATCCCTCTGCAGCGACCACTTGATCATGGAGGTCAGACAGACGATCGCGGGGTCGGCGGCGCGGTCGATAGCGCTCATCAACCCGAGCCAATCCTCATTCTCTGCGAGATTTGCAAAGCGCCGGACAGCAGCCGACGCATACTCACCGACTTCCTCGCCGAGGCGATCCGCGACAGAGCTGATGCGCACCAGGAGCGTGAGGTCGCCGCACCCCTGCAACACCGCACTCGACTTCGCGTCGTCACTGAGATCGTGAATGAGATCCCCGAGCAGCATGATCGCCCCCCTACTGCGGCAGTACCGATTGCGGCGCCGGCAACGTCACGCCAACGATCTCGGCGCGGCCTGCCAGATTGGCTACATATTGCGCGAGCGCCTGATGCCGCACACGCTCGGTGAGATATTGCGAAATGCGCGCCCTTGCCATGTCGAACGGCAGGACTTGTCCGAGGGCCCGTCGGTCGAGGCGCACGACATGGATACCAAAGCGTGTCTCAATCAGACCGACCTCTCCAACCGACATCCGGGCCAGCGCGGCGTCGAACTCTGCGGTCGTCTGCCCACGCGACAGCTGCCCGAGCCTGCCACCATTCTCCGCCGAGACCCTGCAATCGGAGCGATCGCGCGCGATGGTCTCGAACAGTTCCGGGCTTCTCTGCACGGCCTCCACGATCGTCCGCCCCTCGTCTCGCGCAGCCGACCGAGCCAGCGAATCGCTGCTCGGCGCGATCAGCAGGATGTGAGACGCTTCGTAGAGTTCTCCGACCAGGAACCGCTGCCTGTTCTGATCGTAGAAGCGACGGCACGTCGATTCGTCCGGCTCGTGTATCAGAACCTCACGCGCGATCAGCGCCCGCATCGCCGCCTCTTCCTCGGTTTCGCTGCGACCTTCGGCATCGCGCAGGGGAGCGGCCGTTATGCCGAGCCGCATGACCTCCTGTCTCAGCAATTCGCGCACCGCAAGCGCGCGCGCCGCCGCTTGCCAGGCGAGGATCGGCTTGTCCGACGGATGGTTCTGAACTTCCCGGGCAATGACGTCGCGTTCGATCACGACCCCGTTCACACTGACCGGCTTCGGCTTTGGAAGCGCCGCGCCCAATGAACAGTCCATCGGCTACTCCGCGGGCTGAATTGGTTGCACAAGATGACGGCGCCCGTCGCGGCTGCGCACCACCTGATAGCCGCGGCGGCCGAGATACCACACCGGCGCACTCCAGATGTGGACCAGGCGGGTGAAGGGGAAGAGCAGGAAGATAGTCATTCCCAGGACCAGATGCGCCTTGAAGATCGGATGGACGTCGACAATGTTGGCGGCGATTCCGGGCTGCAACGTGAGAATGCCCTGCGCCCAGGCCATGAACTTGACCATCTCATGACCATCGAGATGACCGAGCGACACAGGGATGGTCGCCAAGCCAAGCAGCAGCTGGAAGAACAGCACCAGAAGGATACCCGTGTCAGCAAAAGACGACGTCGCGCGAATCCTGGGATCGAAAAGCCTGCGATGCGCGAGGAGCGAAATACCGACCAGGCACATCAGTCCGGCGCCGCCACCGGCGACGATCGCGAGCATCTGCTTGAAGCCGTGGGACACGCCGAGCATGTCAAACACCCAGATCGGCGTCAGCAGCCCGACGAAATGACCCGCAAAAATGAAGAGGATCCCAACATGGAAAAGGTTCGAGCCCCAGATCAATTGGCGCCGCCGAAGCAGCTGACTTGAGCCTGAGCGCCACGTGTATTGCTCGCGGTCGAATCGAATCAGACTGCCGACCAGAAAGACTGTCAGACAGAGATAGGGATACCAGCCGAAGACGATGGCATTGAGCGTTTGCATGGCCAATCCCCTCATTGCAACTGTGACGGCGGCGCGTTGACCGCACGTTTGGCGTGGCGCAGTTTTGCGATCAGATTGTCGTGCCCACAGGCTGCCTGGTCGCCCCCTCCCGGGCCAAACCTGACCTCTTCATCCTCCCAGGCCGCGTCGAGCGCGTGCAGGTCCATCGGATCCACGTCCGCCGCCTTCAGCAGCTCATCGACGATCTCCGCGCGGGGCTGCTCCGCGGCGATCTGGAGCAGCGCATCGAACACCGCCCTATAGCTCGACTGCCGACGCCCCAATCGTTCCGCGAGCGCGGCGATGATGTGACTGGTCTGGCCGAGCAACTCGCGCGCGTCCGTAAGCTCCCGGGTGGCGAGGTATTCGAGGAACAACGGCAGATAATCCGGCAGCTCGTTGCCGGCGATGACGAGGTTCGCACGGTCATACATGGCCCGCAGGTCGACCATGGCCTGGCCGCGGTCGCGGCCTTCGCCATGGACGTGCTCGAACAGATGCAGCGCCAGCGTCTTGCTGCGGTCGAACAGCAGGCCGTAGCGCTCCTGCAGGTCGTAGACGTCGCCCGTGGCGATCTCCTGCAGCAGCACATCGAGCTCCCGGCGAATGCCAGGCCGGACGAGGCCTTCCTGGTCGAGCACCCGCGCGAGCTCCGGGATGGCCGCGATCAATTCCCCGCTCGGATAGTTCAGCAATGCCGACAGCACCTTGAACGTCTTCATCAGGCGACCTCCATCGGGTTCTTGGCCTTACGCGGCGATCCGAACAGGTTGACTTCGCTTTCGCCCCCGGAGCAGCCGTTGCCGAACGAGAAGCCGCAGGAGCCGCGGATATCAAATGCGTCGGCACCGAGCTCGCGGTGCGCGGTCGGGATCACGAAGCGGTCCTCGTAGTTGGCGATCGCCATGATGTGGTACATGTCGTCGATCTGCGGGCCGCTCAGGCCGACGCGCCTCGCGATCGCCTCGTCGACCACGCCATCGATGGTCTTGGCCCGCATATAGGCACGCATGGCCAGCATTCGCTCGAGCGCCAGCGTCATCGGCTTCTCGTCGCCCGCAGTCAGCAGATTGGCGAGGTACCGCATCGGAATGCGCAAGGATTTGACGTCGGGCATCTCGCCATCGTGCCCGATCTTGCCAGACGAGGCCGCCGACGTGATCGGCGACAGCGGCGGCACATACCAGACCATCGGCAGGGTCCGATATTCCGGGTGCAAGGGGAAGGCGACCTTCCATTCCATCGCCATCTTCCAGATCGGCGACCGTATCGCCGCCTCCAGCCATGCATGAGGGATGCCCTGGCGCTCGGCTTCCGCAAGCACGTTCGGATCGTTCGGATCGAGAAAGATGTCGAGCTGGGCCTGGTAGAGATCGCCCTCGTCGGGCTTGGCCGCGGCCTCTGCGATGCGGTCCGCGTCATACAGCACGACACCGAGATAGCGAATGCGCCCGACACAGGTCTCGGAGCACACGGTCGGCTGCCCCGCCTCGATCCGAGGATAGCAGAAGATGCACTTCTCCGATTTTCCCGAGGACCAGTTATAATAGATCTTCTTGTATGGACAGCCGGAGACGCACATTCTCCAGCCGCGGCACTTGTCCTGATCGATGAGAACGATGCCGTCCTCCTCGCGCTTGTAGATCGCGCCGGACGGGCAGGATGCGACGCATGCCGGATTGAGGCAATGCTCGCACAGCCGCGGCAGATACATCATGAAGGTGTTCTCGAACTGGCCGTAGATCTCCTTCTGCACGCCGTCGAAATTGATGTCCTGAGAGCGCTTGGCGAATTCGCCGCCCAGGATCTCTTCCCAATTGGGTCCCCACTCGATCTTTTCCATCCGCTCTCCAGACACCAGCGAGCGCGGCCGTGCCGTCGGCATCGCAGATGCCTCGGGCGCACTTTGCAGGTGCTGATAGTCGAAGGTGAACGGCTCGTAGTAGTCATCGATCTCGGGGAGGTCGGGATTGGCGAAGATATTCGCCAGAACCCGCCACTTGCCCCCGATCCGCGGCTGGATCGACCCGTCGCGATTGCGCGACCAGCCTCCCTTCCAGCGGGACTGGTTCTCCCAATCCTTGGGATAGCCAACGCCCGGTTTGGTCTCGACGTTGTTGAACCAGGCGTATTCCATCCCCTCGCGGCTGGTCCAGACGTTCTTGCAGGTCACGCTGCAGGTGTGGCAGCCGATGCACTTGTCGAGATTGAGCACCATTGCGATCTGAGCACGGATCTTCATTCTGCAGCCTCCGAAGGGGTCGTGGCCGACCGGTCAGCAGTCGGCTGGTCCAGCCAATCAATCTTCGACATCTTCCGGACGATGACGAACTCGTCGCGGTTGGCGCCGACCGTGCCGTAGTAGTTGAAGCCATAGGCCTGCTGAGCGTAGCCCCCGATCATGTGCGTCGGCTTCGGAACGACCCGCGTCACCGAATTGTGGATGCCGCCGCGCTGCCCCGTCTGCTCGGAGCCCGGCACGTTCACGATCTTCTCCTGAGCATGATACATCATGCACATGCCCTGCTTGACCCGCTGCGAGACCACGGCGCGCGCAACCAGCGCGCCATTGGTGTTGTAGGCCTCGATCCAGTCATTGTCGGCGATACCGGCAGCCTTTGCGTCGATCTCGCTGATCCACACGATGGGACCGCCGCGCGACAGGGTCAGCATCAGGAGATTGTCGGTATAGGTGGAGTGGATGCCCCACTTCTGATGGGGCGTAATGAAGTTCAGGATAACGGACGCATTGCCATTCGGCTTGCGATCGATCACCGGCTTGACGGTCTTGGTATCGATCGGCGGCCGGTAGACGCAGAAGCCCTCGCCGAAGGCCCTCATCCATAGGTGATCCTGATAGAGCTGCTGCCTGCCGGTCAGCGTCCGCCACGGGATCAGCTCGTGGACATTGGTGTAGCCGGCGTTGTAGCAGACCTTCTCCGACTCGAGCCCCGACCAGATCGGCGACGAGATGATCTTGCGCGGCTGCGCCACCACGTCGCGGAATCGGATCTTCTCGTCCTCCTTCGGAATGGCGAGATGAGCATGGTCGCGGCCAGTGAATTGCTCCAGGGACGACCACGCCTTGACCGCAACCTCACCATTGGTTTCCGGCGCCAGGCTGAGGATCACCTCGCAAGCGTCGACCGCACTGTCGATGCGAGCCAGCCCCTGGGTCGGCCCGTCGTCAGCGACGACGCCGTTGAGGCGCTTCAGGAGCTCGACCTCATGGTCGGTGTTCCAGGCCATCCCCTTGCCGCCATTGCCGAGCTTGTTCATCAACGGTCCAAGCGAGGTGAAGCGCTTGTAGAGATTCGGATAGTCACGTTCGACCACCGTGACCGCCGGCATGGTCTTGCCGGGGATCGGATCGATCTCACCCTGCTTCCAGTCCTTGACGTCGAACGCCTGCGCGATTTCGCCCGGACTGTCATGCATGATCGGGGTCAGCACGACGTCCTTCTCGACCCCGAGCACTTCGGGCGCGACCCTGGAGAAGGCCTCGGCGATCCCCTTGTAGATGTCCCAATCGCTGCGCGATTCCCATACCGGATCGATCGCCGCCGAGAGGGGATGGATGAAGGGATGCATGTCGGACGTATTGAGGTCGTTCTTCTCGTACCAAGTGGCCGTCGGCAGCACGACGTCCGAATACATGCACGTGGTCGACATCCGGAAGTCGAGCGTGACCAGCAGATCGAGCTTTCCTTCCGGGGCCTCTTCGTGCCAAGTGACCTCGACCGGTCTATTGTGGCCCTGGTCGCCAAGATCCTTGCCGATCACGCCATGCTTGGTGCCGAGCAGATGCTTGAGGAAATATTCGTGACCCTTGCCTGAGGCGCCGAGCAGGTTGGAGCGCCAGACGAACAGGTTGCGGGGCCAGTTCTTCGGATGATCGGGATCCTCGCAGGAGAGCTTCAGCTCGCCCGACTTCAAGGCCTTAGCGACGTAGTCCTTCGGCTCCAGGCCGGCGGCGGCGGAGCGCTTCGATACCTCGATCGGATTGGCCTGCAGTTGCGGCGCGGACGGCAGCCATCCCATGCGCTCCGCGCGGACATTGTAGTCGATCAGCGCTCCGTCCCAAGAACCGGCCGGTGCGGTCGGTGAGAGAATCTCGCTGACATTGACCGTCTCGTAGCGCCATTGGTCGGTGTGAGCGTAAAACGCCGAGGTCGAATTCATCTGCCTCGGCGGGCGCCCCCAATCGAGCGCAAAGGCGAGCGGCGTCCAGCCCGACTGCGGCCGCAGCTTCTCCTGACCCACATAATGCGACCAGCCACCGCCGGACTGGCCGACGCAGCCGCACATCACCAGCATGTTGATGATGCCGCGATAGTTCATGTCCATGTGGTACCAGTGGTTCAGACCGGCCCCGACGATGACCATCGAGCGCCCCCGGGTCTTAGACGCATTCGAGGCAAACTCGCGCGCAACCGCGATGATCTGGCCGCGCGGCACGCCACAGATCGCCTCGGCCCATGCCGGAGTGTACGGCTCCAGATCGTCGTAGCTCCTGCCGAGATGGTCGCCGCCGAAGCCGCGATCGACGCCATAATTGGCGGCGAACAAATCGAACACAGTGGCCACGACCGCCTCGCCATCGGCAAGACGAAGTCGCTTCACCGGCACGTTGCGGGTCAGCACATCCGGATGATTGGTGCCGCTGAAGTGATCGTGCTGACGGTTGCCGAAATAGGGGAATCCCACCGGCGCGATGTCGTCCTCGATGCCGGCCAGAGACAGCCGCAGCCGGGTGTCGTTGTTCGCCGAGCTCTTCTCTTCCAGGCTCCACTTGCCTTTTTCGCCCCAGCGGAAGCCGACCGATCCCTTGGGCACGACAATGGCCCCGCTGATCTCATCATAGGCGACGGTCTTCCATTCGGGATTGTTGGCCTCGTCGAGCGATGTGGCGAAATCCGAGGCGCGCACGAACCGCTCAGGAACGAGCCGTCCCTCGGATTTCACCAGCCGCACCAGAAATGGCATATCCGTATACTGGCGCACATAGTCGTTGAAGTATGGCGTCTGCCGGTCGATGTGAAACTCCTTGAGGATCACGTGACCCATCGCCATCGCGAGCGCCGCGTCGGTGCCCTGCTTCGGCGACAGCCAGAGATCGGCGAATTTCGCGGCCTCGGAATAATCCGGGCAGACAACGACGCTTTTGGCCCCCTTGTAACGAACCTCAGTATAGAAGTGCGCATCCGGCGTACGCGTCTGTGGCACGTTGGAGCCCCACAGCATCAGGAAGCCTGAATTGTACCAGTCCGCGCTTTCAGGTACGTCGGTCTGCTCGCCCCAGGTCTGTGGCGAGGCCGGCGGCAGGTCGCAATACCAATCGTAGAACGACATGCAGACGCCGCCGAGCAGCGACAGATAGCGCGCACCGGCCGCGTAGCTCACCATGGACATCGCCGGGATCGGCGAAAATCCGAACACGCGGTCCGGACCATGGGCTCTGACCGTATAGGCATTGGCTGCCGCGATCAGCTCATTGACCTCGGCCCAACTCGCCCGCACGAAGCCGCCCAGTCCGCGCTTCTGCACATAGTCCGAGCGCTTGCCCGGATTCTCGACGATCGACTTCCAGGCTGCGACCGGCGTCATCCGCGCTCGCGCCTCGCGCCACAGCCTGAGCAGCCGCGAGCGCACCAGCGGATATTTCACCCGGTTTCCGGAATAGAGGTACCAGCTGTAGCTCGCGCCGCGGGCGCAGCCGCGCGGCTCATGATTGGGAAGATCAGGGCGCGTCCGGGGGTAGTCGGTCTGCTGGGTCTCCCAGGTGACGATGCCGCCCTTGACGTAGACCTTCCACGAGCAGGAGCCGGTGCAGTTCACGCCATGCGTCGAGCGCACGATCTTGTCGTGCTGCCAGCGCTTGCGATAGCCCTCCTCCCAGGAACGGTCCTCGGTCGTCGTCACGCCGTGTCCGCCTGCGAACTCCTCCTTGGCCCGGGTAAAGAAGGTCAGCCTATCGAGAAAATGGCTCATCGTTTACGTCCTCATTCAGCGGGTTGGGCAGCGGCCGCGATCGCCCCGCGCCGTTCGACGTCGTGCAGGACGCCGCCCTTGCGGGTGTAGACGGCCCAGGTGATCAGCACGCAGGTGACGTAGAAGCCGAAGAAGCCCCATAGGGCGGCCTGCACGCCGCCGGTGAGGTCGATCGAGGTGCCGTAGGATTTGGGAATGAAGAATGCGCCGAAGGCGGCAATCGCGGAGGTGAAGCCGGTGATGGCGGCGGATTCCTTCTCGGCCTGGCGCAGCCGCGTCTCCGCGTCCGCGGTCGGCATGAGCCGGGTCATTTCCTGGCGCATGATGTTGGGGATCATCTGGAAGGTCGATGCATTGCCGACGCCGGTCGCGAAGAACAGCAGCAGGAACATCGCGAAGAAGCCCCAGAATGCACCGGGCTGATCCTTGATGCCGAGGAAGTAGAGCACCCCGAGCACGCCGGCCATCATCAGCAGGAACACCCCGACGGTCACGCGCCCGCCGCCCCATTTGTCGGCCATCCAGCCCGTCGCGGACCGCGACAAGGCACCCACCAGCGGCCCGAGGAATGCGAACTGCAACGCGTCGATGGCCGGGAACTGGGTCTTCGCCAGCAGCGGAAAGCCCGCGGAATAGCCGATGAACGAGCCGAACGTGCCGGTGTAGAGCCAGCACATGATCCAGTTGTGCCGCCGCTGGAAGATGACGGCCTGATCGGCGAAGGACGCTTTCGCGGAGGCGATGTCGTTCATCCCGAACCAGGCGGCGAAAGCACTGGCGACGATGAACGGCACCCAGACGAAGCCGGCGTTCTGAAGCCAGATCGGCATCGGCTGCGACCCGCTCGTCGCCATCGCCGGATCTCCGCCGAACCAGCCGAACACGCCGACCGTGATGACGATCGGCACCACGAACTGGACGACGCTGACGCCGAGATTGCCGAGGCCGGCATTGAGCGCGAGCGCGTTGCCCTTCTCGGCGCGGGGAAAGAAGAAGGAGATGTTGGCCATCGACGAGGCGAAATTGCCGCCGCCAAAGCCGCACAGCAGAGCCAATATCAGGAACACCGGATAGGGCGTTGCGGGATTCTGCACCGCATAGCCGATTCCGATCGCGGGTATCAGCAGCGACCACGTGGCCAGCGTGGTCCACAGCCGGCCGCCGAAGATCGGCACCATGAAGGAGTAGAAGATGCGCAGAACTGCACCGGAGATCCCAGGCAGCGAAGCCAGCCAGAACAGCTCATCGGTCGTGAACTTGAAGCCGACCGAAGGCAGCTTCGCAACCACGACAGACCAGACCTGCCAGACCGCGAAGGACAACAGCAGCGCCGGAATGGATATCCAGAGATTGCGTCGCGCGATGGCTCGGCCCTGCTCCCTCCAGAACGTGTCGTCCTCAGGCCGCCAGTCGGTGAGAACCGCGCCGGACAGGGCTCCGATGTGCTCGGGCCGGTGGATCTCCTCCATTTCCGGCAGCTCCGGCAGCCTCTTCAGCGCCTCGCCGGCAACGCCGCGCTCCATCTGCCGGATCGAGAGATGCATCCAGACCAGCGCGACCCCGACGAGCAGGAAGAGCAGCATGAAGCAGCTGGTTCGCAGACCGGTGAGATCGACCAGCGCGCCGAACGCGATCGGGAGCACGAATCCGCCGAGCCCGCCGATCATGCCGACCAGGCCGCCGACGGCTCCGACATTGTTCGGATAGTAGACGGGGATGTGCTTGTAGACGGCGGCCTTGCCGAGCGCCATGAAGAAGCCGAGCACGAAGACGATGACGACGAACGGGACGAGCCCCATCTCCAGATGAAAGCCGACCTTTCCGTTGACGGTCGTCACGACGTAGTCCGTCGGCGGGTAGGACAACAGGAAGGTCGCGGCGACACCGACCAGAAATGTCCAGTACATCACGCGACGGGCACCGAAGCGATCGGACAAGTGTCCGCCGTAGGCGCGAAACACGCTGGCCGGAAACGAGAACATGGCGGCCATCATGCCGGCCGATTGGATTCCGACACCGTAGACCTTGATCAGGTATTGCGGCAGCCACAGCGACAGCGCGACGAAGGCGCCGAAAACGAAGAAGTAATACAGCGCAAAGCGCCAGACCTGGATGTTCTTGAGCGGCGCGAGCTCGAGCCAGGCGCTGCCGGCCTTCTGCTTGCGCTGCCTTCGCGAGCGGACCACCGGGTCCTCCTCGGAGAACAGCCAGAAGACGATCGCCATGACGCCGATCGCGAGCGCCCATATCTGGGCCACGGTCTGCCAGCCATAGGCGACCAGCACGAACGGCGCGACGAACTTGGTGACGGCGGCGCCCACATTGCCGGCGCCGAAGATTCCAAGCGCAGTGCCCTGCTTGGCCGTCGGATAGAACCGCGACACATAGGCGACGCCGACCGCGAACGAACCACCGGCGATTCCGACAAAGAGCGCGGCGACGAGAAATTGCGGATAGGTATGCGCCCAGGTCAGGAGATAGGTCGCGACCGCCGCGGCGAGCATCACGACGGTGTAGACGCGGCGCCCGCCATACTGATCGGTCCAGATGCCCAGTATCAGCCGGATCAGCGAGCCGCTCAGGATCGGGGTGCCGATCAGGAGACCGAACTCGGTTTCGTTCAGATCCAGCTCTTGCTTGATCCGGATGCCGATGATCGAGAAGATCGTCCACACCGCAAAGCAGATCGTGAACGAGATTGTTGAGAGCCAGAGTGCTCGCGTTCGGTGCTCAGGGCTGAAATCTGCGGCGTCCATGGTGGCCTCGACGTATGGCTTCGACGCCACAGCAGTTATTCGGGGCACCAGGGAAAGGTTTTGCGATGCATCAACCGGACGGTCCGGTCGGCCACAATCTGCCAAATGTCTCAGATCGGATTGTCAGACTGCACGTATGCAATTGACTTTTGTCACGGTTCGGCGCGATAGCGGGTGAGTGACTCCTGGAGCTTCGCTTGCGCCCCGACGAACTCGCCCAGTTGAAGACGCTGCCGCTGTTTGCGGACCTCAGCGAGGAGAACCTGAAGCGGTTGCTCGGCGCGGCTCTGCTGCAGCAATTTCCGGCCGGGGTGCGGTTGGCTCGCGAGGGAGATCAGGCCGACTTCCTGCATGTGCTGATTGGCGGGTTGGTGGAAATCTACACCGAGCAGGACGAGGCCGAGTGGGGCATCTCACTGCTTCGTCCCGTGTCGACCTTCATACTTGCTGCAGTCGTGGTCGATCAGGCGTATCTCAATTCAGCCCGCACGCTGACGGAGTCGCGGGTGCTGCTGATCCCCGCCCGCGATGTAAGGGCACTCTTCGACGAAGACATCGCATTCGCACGGATTGTTGCTCAGGAGCTGGCGTATGCCTATCGCGCTTCTGTCAAGAAACTGAAGGGCACCCTGGCCCGGTCGAGCATCGAGCGTCTCGCCAACTGGATCCTCGCCGAAGCCCAGCGCGAACCGGGGCATGCGAATATCGTCATCCCATTCGACCGCGGCACGCTGGCCTCCCACATCGGCACGACGCGCGAAAACCTGTCACGCAGTCTTGCCCAACTTACGAGCCATGGGATTCGCGTCCGCGGACGAGAGATCGTCATCGACCACAAGGAGCGGTTGGAGCTGTTTGCCCGGCCAAAGCCCCTGATCGACGATCCCGGCTCGTAGGCTTCTTTGGCGTTCGGTCCTGCCCCTCTGTTGGGAACGGCAAATCAGCAGAGTACGGAAACGGAGCGTCGATATAGTTCTTCTCCGCCGCACACCCACTCCGCGTGACAGACGCTGAGACGCCCCGAATCCGATCGGCCCTGGAAAGTGCGGCCGGCAAAGCCGTGATCGCGGGCGACGCTGAGCCTTGTCCACGAACTCGTCGATCTCGATCGTACGCGTGGACTCCAGGGCGATCTCCTCGAGCTCCTCCTTCGAGACCTCGATGTACTGGCCCTTCTCGAGCTCATAGCCCTTGACGATGTCTTCGTGGGGGACCTCTTCGCCCGTATCGGCGTCGACCTTGACGTACTTGATCCGGTGGCCAGTTGTCCGGTTCAGCTGATTGAAGCTGATCTTCTCGGACTCGGAGGTGGCCGGGTAGAGGGCCACCGGGCACGTAACGAGCGACAGGCGCAGGAAGCCTTTCCAATTGGCGGGGGGCCATGTACGCGGAACTCCGGTTGAAATGGTCCGGACTCAAGACGAATGGCGGCGCCGGGTTCCGACGGGCGGCTTTGGTACGCTTCTAAATGGCTGATATCTCAGATAAAATAATTAAATCAACGCTTTGGCGCTTCTCCGTGGTGCCGATGATGGGTCTGGTCATCGTTCCCTGACGGGCCTCATGCGATACAACCGTCTGCGCCGAACGGCTGCTCCCGCAGCTTCTGTCAAACCACCGTCACGTAACGCGAACACAAGGAAACGATCCCGACCTTGGCGGCCGGGGCAGCCGAGCTTGATCCAGTGCTCGGAGCTGCGCCCGCACGGCGCGCTGCATCCGAAGACCGATCGCAGGAATTGCGGGTACCGAATCTTGACCGAAGCAGGCCATGCAGGCCCGTGCGACAATGATCTGATCGCGGAGAAGCAAGGCGTCGGGTCTCTCGGCGTCGGTCCCGTCGCCTGCCGGAGCACGGCTCGGCTGAGGGCGCTGAGGCTGCTGATTGCTGCATCCGGCCTCGCCGGGCTGGGCTATGAGATCGTCTGGACGCGTCAGCTCGCCCTCGCCCTGGGCACGGAAATGATGGCCGTGCTCGGCGCCATCGCAGGATTTTTCGCCGGACTGGCGGTGGGCGCCTTCTTCCTCGATGGCAGGATCCGCCGCGCCGCCAATCCGCACCGGGTGTATGCCGTTCTCGAAACGGTCATCGGCCTGTGGGGGCTGTGTGCGATCTGGCTGCTTCCCGCGTGCGCGCACGCCCTCGCGCCGCTGCTCGGCACGGCGCCCTCCCCCGCCTTGTTATGGAGCGCGAGCTTCCTGCTGCCGACGCTGGTGCTGTTGCCGGCGACGGTTGCGATGGGCGGGACGCTGACCGCGCTGGAACGCATGATGTCCGCGGCGCGCGGCCCGCAGCCCGTCAGCGCCGGCGTCTACGGCGCGAACACGGCCGGCGCCGTCGCTGGCACGCTGCTGTCCACCTTCGTGCTGATCCCCGCGCTTGGATTGTCGACGACGCTGCTTTGCCTGGCAGCCGTCAACGCAGCCTGCGCGTTGGCAGCGCTCCGCCTCGGCGGAGCCGTGCAAGTCGACCCTCGGGCGGGCGATGATCGCGAGCCTGCTGTCGCCGACCTCCGCCTGACAGGAACGCTGTTCGTCACCGGCCTGCTCGGCATCGCGTTCGAAGTGCTGGTCGTGCGCCTGGCCGCGCAGATGATGCAGGACACGGTCTATAGCTTCGCCTGTCTGCTGGCAGCCTACCTGCTGGGCACCGCGATGGGCGGCATGATCTGGCAGCGCGTCGGGCCGAGGGTTGCGCTCGGCAAAACCGCCTTGATCAGCAGCACCGCGCTCGTCTGCCTCGGCACGGCGCTCATGACGCCCTTGCTTGGCGGCGTCGCTGACAGCGCGGCGAGCCTCGGTGTCGCCGGCGAGCTCGGACTCGCGCTGACGCTGTTCCTGTTACCCGCGATGGCGATGGGCGCCTTGTTCGGCCAGCTCATGCAGGATGTCCGCAACGTCAGGGGATCAGTCGGCTGGGCCGTCGGCATCAACAGCCTCGGCGCAGCCGTTGCGCCGCTGACCGCGGCACAGCTGCTGATTCCCGCTTTCGGCACTTGGAGAGCATTGGTCCTCGTTGCCGTCGGATATCTTCTGCTGCTGCAGCCCCAACGCGCTGCGCTGCGCTGGGCGGCGGCGCCCGCTCTACTTGCACTCGCGCTGTTGTGGCTTCCCGCCCCCCTGCTCATCAAGGTCCCGCCGGGCGGCAAGCTTCTGGCCGTGCGCGAGGGACCGATGGCGACCGCGAGCGTCGTCGACGACGCCTCAGGAGCACGCTATCTCGAGGTGAACGGCCACTTCCGCATGGGCGGCACCAGTTCGGTGCGATCCGATTTCCGCCAGGCCATGCTGCCGCTGCTCTTGCATCCAGCGCCGCGCAGCGCCCTCTTCCTCGGTGTAGGCACCGGCGCGACCGTGCTCGGCGCGGCGCAGATGCCGGGCCTCGACGTGCGCGCGGTCGAGCTGTCCTCCGAGGTCGTCGCGCTGCTGCCCTGGTTCGACAACCCCGCGGCCGAGAAGGAAAGGCCGCCGATCTCCGTTGCCGATGCCCGGCGCTTCATCATCGCCGATGACGGACGCTACGACGTGATCGTGGCGGACCTGTTCCACCCGGCGCTCGATGGCAGCGGCGCGCTGTACACGGTCGAACATTTCGCGGCCGTCAAGCGGCGACTGGCGACCGAGGGCGTGTTCTGCCAGTGGCTGCCGCTCTATCAGCTCGATACGCCGTCACTGCGCGCGATCGTCAGAAGCTTTCTCGCAGTCTTCCCACAAGGGTCCGCCTGGCTGAACCATTACAGCGTGCGCACGCCGATGCTGGCTCTGATCGGATCAGGCGCCCCAAGCCCGATCGACCCCGAGCTCGTCGCCGCACGGTTCTCCGACCGGAAGCTTCACCCGGTCATTCAACCTCTCGGCTTCGATCAGCCGATCGATCTTCTGGGCCAGTATGTCGCCGGCGCCAAAGCGCTCGCGAGCTTCGCCGGTCCGGGACCGCGCAACACCGACGATTTCCCGTTCGTCACGTTCGACGCGCGCAGCAATGTCCACGCTCTCTCGGCGGCCCCATGGCAATTGCTGCTGACGGTCCTCAGCCAGACAAAGACCGACGCGGTCGATTTGCTGGAAGACTCGAAACGCGGAATGTGGGAGGAACGGCTCGGCGCCTATTGGCGGGCCCGCAACCGATTCATCCAGGCCGGCGCCGCGCTGACCGGCGAACCGCGCGGGCCGGCGCTCATTGCAGCCGCCGCCCCCGGCCTCCTCGATTCCATTCGCGCCAGCGCCGAGTTCGAGCCGGCCTATGCGCCGCTGATGAGCATGGCAAAAGCGCTGCTTGCATCGGATCGCGCGGCTGCTGAACGCCTGCTTCGGGCGATCGACGCCGCCGCGCCGTCGCGACGCGACGCGCGCGACCTGCTGTCGCGCGAGTTCGAACGATAGCGCGTCAGGACGAGAAGCTGACGCGGTAGCCCCAGCAGTCCAGATGATCAGGAATCGCGTTGAAGGCGATCGTGATGCGCTGATCGCCCTGATTGCGCGGCACCTCGTGATAGAGATAGCTCGGGAACAGCACGAGATCGCCCGGCTCCGCCTCGGGCAGCACGTATTTGCCGGCATTGAACGGGCCGACTGCGGCGCTGCGCGTGTGATGGCGGAACGAGAAATCGCTGCCACCGGGCGGCCGCACGAACACGGTGCGGCTGCCGGGATGCGACGGCGTCAGATAGAAGATGCCCGAGATGAAGCTGTTGGCGTGGGCGTGCAGGGTCTGGTTGCCGCCGGTCTCCAGCATGTTCGTCCACATCTCCTTGACCGTCCAGCGCAGCTTCTCGCCGAACAGCAGCTCGCCGAAATCGACCAGCTTGGGCACGGCGAGTTCGGCGATGGTCTGAAACAGATTGTTGGCGCGAGGATCGGCGACCTCGGTGTGGAACAGCTGTCCGGACCGCAGATTGTTCTCGATCTTCGAATTGCGGATGGCTGCCACCGCCGCGTCCTTGAGCTCGGCGCTCAAGAGCCCGGGCGAACGCAACAACGGTATCGGGAAAAGAGCTTCGATCTGGTCCATGTCTCAAGGCCTTGCACGCGCCGCAACAGGACCGACAAATTGCCGACTTGCATGACAGCCGGATGACGAGAGTGGAGACGCGGCGCGCGCCCGTCAGCGCGTCGGCATTTCGTCGGCACGAAGAATGTTGAGCCGCTCGCCGGGCTTCAGGCTGTGGGGCCGGTCGCGCACTTCCAGCACGGCCCGCTCGGCCTTCTCGACACAATCATCGAACTCGCCATTGCCGGCCTCGACCAGCGCCTGCTGAATGTCCCGCTCGGCGAAATAGCGCGAGACGTCGTCCGCCGGCAAGGTCGCCGCCTGCGCACGTGCCTCGGCCACCGCGGCGTCGCAGGCCTCCTGCGTCGGCTCCTCGTCATGCGCCGATGCGACGACGGTCGTGAGGGCAAGAACGGCGAGAATCACGGCGGACAAGCGAGGCATCACGTCGGCGAACCCCAGGGCACAGGTTTCAAAGACGAAGCACCGGTTCGCAAACCGGCGCTCGGAGCGAGCAGGATCCGACGGGGCGGTATCGTCCCGCCGGATCGATGCCGATCAATCAGTCGCGGTTGAAGGCCCAGCGACCCCAGTGGCCCCAGTGGCCCCAATGATCCCAGTCGTGCCAGTGGTGATGGTCGTGAGCCAGCTTTCGCGCCAGCTCCTTGTTCTTCTCCACCAGCAACTTGGGCGCATCGTACGGACGGACGAAGATCGGGTTCGCATAGAACCAGACGTTCGACCAGGCCTGCACGTCGTTGGTCACCTTCTTCACGCCGCCGACCGTGCCGAGGTGCGACGGACATGCCGGATCCGTGCAACTGACGGTGGCGTTGCTGGCGTCGAGCAGCGGATTGCCGGCGCTATCGGACACGTTCGGCGTGGCCGGCGGAATGTTGGTGCCGCGGGCGCGGATGTAGAAGGGAGTCTTGCCCGCGATGAAGGTGGTCCTGAAGCTGAGCCGGACCGAACCGTTGCGCAGCTTGCGGCTCTGCATCTTGGTCGCCTGGATCTGCTTCGCGATCTTGGCCGAGGGGTTGTAGACGATGGCCGCACCATCGACACCCTTGGCATTGGCCACCGCATAGCCCGGGGCGCCCGGCGCGATCGGACCGGTGATGTCGCCGGTAATCAGATCGACGTGGTCGAGATAGGGCTCGTTCAACGGCTGCTTGATGCCGACCGGCAGCAGCAGCGGATTGTTGAAGCTGTACGGGCTGTTGTTGGAGGCCGGAACGGTCATCTCCATCTCGAGCGTGACCTTCTCGCCGGGACGCACGACCAGCGTCTCGCCCATCGTCTTCCAGTCGTCGTCCCACTCACCCTTCGCACGGAACTCCATGTCGGAGTCGATGAGGTGGGCGTTGACCGAATAGGAGTTGCCCGAACGCATGCCGTCGATGATGGACTGCTGGGAGAAACGCCGCTCGTTCGGCACGTAGAGCCTGGTGTACTCGCCGGGGATGAAGTCCGCCGTCGTGCCGGGATCGCGCGCGCCATAGACGCCGCGGCTGTGCCAGTCCGAGCTCTGAAACAGGAAGAAGTTGCGGCCTTCGCCGAGCAGACCATCCCACAGCCCGCCGACCTTGGCGGTGTAGACGCCCTGCATGCCGTAGGTACCGCCGCCGACTGCGCCTGAGCCATAGGAGCCCGAGCCGCCGTTCACGCCGCCCTCGGCCATGTGACCCGGGGCTTCGATGCCGAACGCGACCGTCGGGCCGGCATTGTTGAAGTCACGGAAGTGCTCGATGTTGTAGCCGGCCGAGCCGTTCGGGTTGAACGGTCCCTGCCGCTCGGTATGGGTCGGCACCACATAGGATTGCAGCGGGTGGTTCGCCTGCAGCCAGGCGATGCCGGCAACGGCCTTCTGGTGGCCGGCCGTGCCGGAATTGTTGACATTGTCCTTGCCGGCCCAGACCGGGTTGTTGCTGGCATCGACCGGACCGATCGCGTCGGTGTCCCCGCGGTCGAAGCGATATTCGAACTCGGCCATCTTGTCGGCATTGCCGTAGCCGCGCGGGTTCTGGCCGGCGATCACGGCGACGTCGCCATGCTCGTGGCCGGGCAGGATCCACTCCAGGCCCTCGACCAGCACCTTGTTGTAGGTCGCGGTGCGATTGACGATGGTCGGGTACTCGATCTCCTTGATCGACTGCCAGCGCCACATCTTGGCGTTGGTGCCGGTGCCGTTCGGCGTGCCCTTCAGGCTGGTGATCGTGATGCCGTCGATGGTCTTGCCGAGCGTCTGGCTCCAATACGTCGTCGTGTTGTCGCCGGGGATGTTGGCGCTCGCATCGCTGAAGCGGCAATCACGATTGCCCGAACCGCCGTGGTTGCCGAGCGTGAACCAGTCGAGATCGAAATTGGTGCCGCCAGCAGCCGCGGTGCCCTTGCCGACCGAGCGGTCGATCGCATAGCCGGCTGCGACCGAACCGTCGGTGCAGGTGTTGTGGTTGTGCATGTCGCCGGCGACATACGGATTGTTCTTGCTCGCTTCCCCCCAACGCTCCCCAGCGTCGGCGCTCTGCGACAGAGCCAGCGAGACCGAGGCCGCTGTCAGCAGGATTTTCTTGGCAGATGGAACCATTATCGTCGCCCCTAAAGAATTCGATCGATCTCCAAACCGGATGACAACGCGACCGATGCGCCGTTGTCATTCGCGGCGCGAACAAACCAAAACTCGGAGACAGTTTGTTGAAGGATTTATTTTTGCCGGTGCCTTCCCAACGAACATTCGCGGTCCGCAGTCGTTGCGAAATTTTTGTGACACCGACGTTTGCCCGGTGACAACGGCAAGTGTGCCGTTGCATATACGCGCCGCGCAACGAGCGCGGTCCGAGTTGTAAAGAACGTATGTCAGCCCCTGCCATGTCGAATGCGGCGCAGACCTTCGAGAGCGCCTCTGCACGCTCCAATCAGCAAGATGGCAACAGCTCTTCCCCTGCGCGATCATCATCCGTGACCGCCCTGCGCGGGCTCAGCAGGGAGCCACTCCTGCACTTCCTTGTTCTCGGTGGCCTGATCTTTGCGGCCGATGCCATCATCCACCCGCCGGCGAAGGACGAGAAGGTCATCACCGTGACCAAGGCACTGCGCCAGTCCTTCGTCGACACGTTCGACGAGGACAAGCAGCGGACCCCGAGCGAGGCCGAGCTGCAGAAGATGGTCGAGGCCTGGGTCGCCAGCGAAATCCTCTATCGCGAAGGCAAGACGCTCGGCGTCGACCGCGGCGACGAGATGATCCGCGACCGTGTCGCGTTCAAGCTGCAATATCTGATCTTCGATCAGGTGCGCGTGCCACAGCCGAGCGAGGAGCAGTTGCGCGCCTGGTTTGCCGACAATCATGCCCGGTTCGACGAGCCCGAGCGTGTGAGCTTCCTCATGACGCCACCCAGCGACGAAGCGACGGCGCGGCGCTACCTGGACGACATTCGCGAGCAGCGCGAATCCGAGGAGCTGCGCGATCAGACGCGCGCGGTTCTCGACCGACCGGTACCGAGCCTGGCCACCGGCTTCGGCGACGGCTTCAGCGACGGCCTGCTCAAGGCGCCCCTCCAGGAATGGACCTTGCTGCAGTCGAAGGACGGGTGGCACGTGGTTCGTCTCGACGCCCGGACGCCGGGCGCTCCGGCGAAACTCGAGGACATTCGCGCCGAGGCGGCCAAGATCTGGCACACCGAAGAGACGCGGAAGCGGGCCTGGGAGGCGGTGAGCCGGCTCAAGGCCAACTACACGATCAGGTACGAGCCGTGACCGGCGCGCGCGCCCTGCTCGCCATCGTGCTCGCGCTCGCGGCGCTGCTGCCTGGGCGGCCGGCGGCTGCGCATCAGGCGACGATCGCCGTGCTCGAGTTTCGCGAGATGCGCTCCGGCGTCTATATCGGGCGATGGACGACCTTGCCGAAGGATGGCGTCAACCGCATCGATCTCAAGATGCCCCCGCATTGCTACCTTCGCCTGCCGGAGCTCAATTGCGGCGACAAGGGCCTCGTCGGACAGATGACGATCGCCAATCTCGGCGAGGACATGTCGGCAGCCATCATCCGTGTGACGTCCCTGGCTGGAGAGACGCGCAGCTACACGATCTCGGCGGCCAATCCGGTCGTGACGGTGCTCGGCACCGACGCGCCGACGCTCGAGACCTGGCTCGAGCTTGCGAAGACCTATGTCAATCTCGGCATCGACCACATCCTGCTCGGCGCCGATCACCTGCTGTTCGTGCTCGGGCTGATCTGGATCGTCCAGGGCGGCTGGCGCCTGCTCAAGACGATCACGGCCTTCACGATCGGCCACAGCGCCTCGCTCGCCGCAACGGCGTTCGGATGGATCGGCGTTGCCGAGGGGCCGCTCAATGCGTGCATCGCGCTCAGCATCGTGTTCGTCGGCGTCGAGATCGTCAAACAGCAGCGCGGCGAGACCGGGCTGACCGCCCGCTATCCATGGGCCGTCGCCTTCAGCTTCGGTCTCGTGCACGGCATCGGCTTCGCCAGCGCGCTGGCCGGGCTCGGGCTCGAGCGGCGGATCCTGCCTGCGGCGCTGCTCTTCTTCAATGTCGGCGTCGAGATCGGACAGATCCTGTTCGTGCTGCTGGTGCTGGCGCTGATCTGGGCGCATCGCCGCCTCGGCGCGGCGCTGCCGCGATGGGGCGCCGAGCTGCCGGCCTATGCGATCGGCTCAGTGTCGATGTTCTGGTTCCTGGGCCGTCTGGTGCGGGTTCTGGCGGCCGCATGATGACGAATGGGACGAACATGATCGCGCGCAAACTCCTGCACACCATGTTGGGTGCGGCGCTGCTCTCGCTGCTGTCGGCGGATCCGAGCCTTGCCCACGAGCAGACGGGCGTCGGCGGCGGGCTGGCCAGCGGCCTGCTGCATCCCTTGACGGGGCTGGATCACCTGGTCGCGATGGTTGCAGTCGGCATCTGGGGCGCGCAGCTCGGCGGCGCTGCGATCTGGATCCTGCCGGTCGTCTTCCCGCTGGTGATGGCGTTCGGTGCCGTCCTGGGAATCCTCAAGATCGGGCTGCCCGTCCCGGAGCTCATCATCGCGCTCTCGGCGCTGGTCCTCGGGCTTGCGGTCGCGCTGCGCATCCGTGTCCCGTTCGCGGTTGCGGCCGTCATCGTTGCGATCTTCGCCATCTTTCATGGCCACGCGCATGGCGTCGAGCTTCCGACGGCGGCGAATCCGCTGGCCTATGGCTGCGGCTTCGTGGTCGCGACCGGGCTTCTCCACGCCTGCGGCATCACCATCGGCGCGCTCGCGCGCTGGCCGGGCGGAGAGCGGATCATCCAGGGCGTCGGGGCAGCCATCGCCGCGCTCGGCGGCTACTTCCTGGTCGCCAGCCTGGGAGTCGCGGCATGAGCACGTTCCGCCGGACTGCGCTGCTCGCATCCGTGCTGCTGCTGACGCAAGCGCAGATCGCCGATGCCCACATCGTATCGGCCCGGCTCGGCGACTTCTACGCCGGTGCCCTGCATCCGCTGCTCACCCTGCAGGACGTCGTGGTCTGGGTCGCGCTCGGATTGCTGGCCGGCTCGCTCGGCGCGGCGAGCGGACGATGGCTGGTCGTGGTGTTTCCGGTCGGCCTATGTACCGGGCTCGCGCTTGCTGTCGGTTCGGGCGTCACCCTCGTTTCCCCGTTGATCGATGCCGCGACGATCCTCGTGCTCGGGCTGCTGCTGGCGGCGGCCTTGCGCATTCCCGTGACATTGCTGAGCGCGATCGCATTCGTGCTCGGCGTGATGCGCGGCGCCGCGAACGCCGGCGAGCTCGTGCCGCAGACCGACCGCCTCCTCTATGCCGCCGGGCTCGCCGGTGCGGGCTACGCCACCATCACCCTCGTGATGGCGCTCGCGCTCAGCTTCAGGCGTCCCGACACCGAGCCGCTGTCGAGCTGGCGCGGGATCGCCGTGCGCGCGGTCGGCGGCTGGGTCGCCGCGATTGGCCTGATGATGGCGGGACTATCGCTCGCATCCTGAGCCGCCTATGCTCAGGCGATCTGACACCGCTAGTCCCCACATCGCGTGACGAACGCCATCAACATCCTCTCCATCCTCGTGCTGCTCCTGACCTGCGCCGGCCTGATCTGGACGGATCTGCGCAGCGGCCTGCTGCCGGACTGGATGAATGCGCTGGTCGCTGCCAGCGGCTTTCTGAGAACCGCGACGCTCGTCGATCTGCCCGAGGCCCTATGGACCGTCGCTGCGGCCCTTGCCGTCGGCTTGGCCCTGTTGCTGCTGCGCCGACTCTACGTGATGGCCCGCGGCCGCCACGGGCTGGGCCTCGGCGACGTCAAGTTTCTCATGGCGGCAACGTTCTGGGCCGGCCTGCCGAGTCTGCCGATCCTGCTGCTCATTGCCACGACGACGGCACTCGCCGCGGCGCTCGCGCTCTCCGTCACGGGCCGCCGGCTGACAGCCCAGACGGCACTGCCGTTCGGTCCGTTCCTCGTCCTCGGCCTGCTTGCCGTGCTCGTCCTGCAAGCCAGCAGCAGTGAGTTGATCGTGACCTTCTGAATACCGTGGGACGATGTCCTCATCGCGCGCGCCGCGCCATCCGCTCGCGTCCGCCCGGTGGCATGGGCGGGGTCATCGGCGCCGCCTGCACGTCGCTGTTTGCCGTCGTGCCGAGCTGCGGCATCTGCAGGGTGACTGTCTCCGGTGCCTTCAGCAGCGAGGCCTCGCGCGGTCGCAGCGACTGCAGCACCCATCCCTCATGCGAGGCGCCGACCCGCAAGCGAAGCGATGCCTGCGACGAGGCATCGACGAAGATGCCGAAGCTCTCCTCATCCCCGATGACCGTGCCCACGAGTTGCAGGTTTGGTCGTTCCGGCTCTCTCGGCGGCGGAGGCGGCGGCGCGCGCATCACCATGACGGGTGCGGCAACCGGCGGCGGCCGGCGCGAGGCCGAGAAGATCGGACGATCGCGCGTCGCCGAGAGAGCGCTGATGGGAACCTCCCACAGCGGATTGGCGCTCGTGCCCGCCGGGACTTGCACGCTGGCAGCAGCGGCCGGCCGGTTGGAGTCGAATGGCGCGGCCTGGACGGGCGGAGCAGGCTCGAGACCATCCGCCGTCTCGCCGCACGCCCGGCCGAGCGAAGCTGTAAGAATGCACACGGTCGCAACGGTGACGAGACCTGGGCGGACGAACGATCGCATCACATCTTTCCTTGCCATTGGCCCGACACGGTGACCAGCACCGTCAGCCGCCCCACGCCGCCGGCAGCAGCCGCCAGCGGCTGCTGCACGTGCAGTTGATCGACGAAGAGAAACGGCAATCCGGCTTCGAGGTCATAGAGCAGCTGCTGCAGCGCCGGCTGTTCGAGCTCGCAGCTCGCCACGACGCTGATCAGGTTGGTGGTGGCGCGTGCCGCCGGCAGCTCGACCTGGGTCGACAGCACGCTGCCGCCGACCTTGCTGATCGCCTCCGTGAGGCGCTGCACCAGCGCCGCGCCCGCGATGGTGACCGTTCGTCCTTCGACGAACATCGATCCGCCCGAAGCCGTCGCGCTGCCCGCGGCCGAACTGCCGCCCGGCCGTTTGCGTCCGGAAAACTGCGCCAGCTGCGCGTTGGTGTCGTTGAGCTGACCGCGCTTGGCGACGAGATCGACGACCGCTGCAGCACCAAGCCAGAGCAGCGCCACGATGGTCACCGCATAGAGGATCGCAGAAGCGGCCGGCGAGTTAACAAAGATTCGGCGCAGCGATGTCGACCAGTTCATGCCCGGTCTCCGAAATAGGCGTTGATGCGCGCCTCGATATGGAAGCGCTCGCCCGCTTCCCCGGCGGTGCGCGTCGTCGGCGCGTAGAAGGTGGCGCGGCTGAACTGCGGCGATTGCTCGATCAGCCCAATCAGCGCGGGCGCATCCTGGGTCAGGCCGGAGATCTGCAGCCGATCGTTCTCGATATGCATCTCGACGACATACGTCCCGTCGGGCAGAATCTTCGACAGCGTGTCGAGGACGATGACGCTGGCGGGGCTGGTCTGCTTGCGCTTGGCGAGCAGCCCGTCGGCGGCGGTGGCGCCCATCGCGGGCCGCAAGGCGGCGCGAAGCCGCGCGACCTGCGCCTGGGCGTCATCGAGCTCACCATCCACATATCCGCCGATCAATGTCGTCGTGATCAGCAGCATCGCCGTGGTCGCAGCCACCGACAGCCAGCCGAGCTTGAGCACGCGCCCGAGATCGCAGCCGCCGACGAACGACGAGCGCAGCGACGTCTTGAAGATCTGGATGGGGGCGGCATCGGGTGAGCCTGAGCCGACGTCGGTCGTGATGACGAGCTTTGCGGCGCCAACCTGATCGGCCAAGGCGAGCAAGGGCTGGACCAGAGCCCGCGGCGTCGCCGCGAGCGTTAGTGCGATCCGGTCGTTGGCAGTGCGTGGGGCGCTGTAACCGTAGAGGACCTGTTCGAGATTCCACGGCGTCAGCCTGCCGATCTGGGTCCGGATCATGCCGTCGAGAAACGGCTCGGCCTGCTTCGGATAGTCGAGGGGGCGGATCAGGACGCTCTCGGCGGCAAGATGAATCTCCAGCGCGGCGCCGCGCAGCGTTCGCAGCCACTCCGGCGAGAGCCCGGCCAGCGCTGCGCCCGCGGCCGGATTCACCCTTGCCGGCGCCAGCGTCGGTTTCGCCTTCGGCGGCGCCTGCACCGTCATGACGACGGTTTCTGGCTGATCGTAGCGGATCAGGACCCGCGGACGTCTGAGCTGCCGATCGGCTACGGCCTCGATCGCTGCGGCGACGCTCGCCGTCCACACCGTCAGTCCGCGCTCGATCGCTTCGGTCAGCTTCATGGCATCCTCCGCGCCTGAAGCGCTCCCCTCGGTTGCGGCCCCTCGTCCTGCCGCGCCTGCAGCCGATAAGGCTCCTCGCCTTCGCCGGGAACGATCACCGCCGTCGCCGCATGACGAAGCCCGCCCGCCGGACCGACGACGATGCGTAGCCGGTAAGCCTTGCTCCTGCCCTTGGCGGCATCCTTCGCAGCGGGGCCCAGTGCCTTGACAAGCGTATCGGCATCCTGTGACAGCGACGCCCGCGCGTTGAGGAAATCCTTCAAGATCAGTGGCGTCATTCCCGGCAACGCTGCAACGACTTCCGGCGCCGCGATCGTCGGATCGATGCCGGGAGAGCCGTTGAAAACGGTCACCAACGGAAGCACCCGATCGATCAGCGATGCGGGAATGCCGAGGACGAGCGACAGCTCGCCGACATGCGCGAACGGCGCCAGGCGCGGCACCCGTTTGAGACCGGCCGCCGCGTAGCGCGCCTCCTCCGCCTGGGCCTTGGCTGCATTGGACGGCTTGGAGCGCCACGCAACCACCCGCTCGGCATGATCCTTGGCAACGTCCCGGTCGACGCCCAACGTGACGAAGAGATTTTCGAGCATGTCCTCCGACGCGGTGTTGAGATCGATCCGCGCCGCTTCGTTGACGAACGAGACCGCAATGTCGTTGCCTGCAAGCGCCAGCCGGAAACCGCCCTGTCTCGGCCGCTCCTCGTCCTTGGACAGCAGCAGACGATAGGCCGAGAGTTCGATGGCCGCCGAGATCAGCGCATCGGCCTCGACCGCCTCGTCCTCGAGCCGCAGCAATCGCGCCGAGCTTCCCAGTTGCTGCGAGACGACCACGACGAGGGCGGCCAGCGCCGCAAGCATCCAAAGCGCCGCAATGAGGATGAAGCCATCCTGCGCGCCGCGCCCGTCGGCAGAACCTCTGGTGACGGAAGGGGCCGGCATCAATCGATCGGCTCGCTCTTGTTTGGTTGCGGCGGCTCGGCCGCGGCCGGCTGGTTCGCGGTGCCGCCCGTTCCCGTATCGGCAAAGCCGCCGCCCGGCGCATCGACCTGAATACGGACAGCGCTGACGAGAACCGCGGCGCCGCCGCGGCTGTCGTCGTACACCGTCATGCGAACGGCGGACGGCAGCCTGGTCGCATCGCGCCACTCCGTCGTCCACGCCATCGTCCTGTCAGCATAGGCGAACGACATGCGGAACGGCGCAGACAACAGCACCACGGGATCGCCGAAACGGAAATGCTCGGTCACTGGCTGACCGACCGACACAGGCTCGAACGCGGCACGCGATCGCCGCAGAGCGCGCTCGCCCCTGCTCCCTTCCTCGCCGATGCGCACGATATCGAGGCCATGTCCCGCATTCGGACCAAACTCGGCGCGCACGAACACCGCCGAGACCTCGTTGCCCACGAACAGCGGTCCCTTCTGCTCGCGATTGGCCGAAACAAACTGCGCGGCGGCGAAATCATCGCCGACCCGCCGCAGCGCAGCGGCCACCATCTCCGCGCGCTGCACGCGATCCAGGCCACGCTTCCACGCCGGCAGCCATTGCGACGTCACTGCGGCCAGCGCCGACAAGACGATGCCGGCAATCGCGAGCGCGCCGAGCGCCTCGATCAGCGCGAAGCCCTGCTGTTGCGGCCGATCGGATCGGACGATCATCAGCGCGCTCCTCGCGCGAGGCGGACCGTCTGCACATCGGCCATGGCGCCCGAGCCGGTCTTGACGCGCAAGGTCACCGCCTCCGGAATCCACCCGGTCTGTCCGGCCGGTTCATTCCAATCACCGCCGAGCGGCCTGACCTGCAGCACCACCGCGCCGGACCCGGAGCGCTGATCGGTGCTGCCCGGCTGCAGCCGGCCGCGATCGGCCAGCAATGTGGCCAGCGCCAGCCTCATGTCGGTGACGAGGGTGACATGCTGCTCGAGCTTGCGAACACTGGCCGCGTTGCGTGACACCACGGCGCCGATGGCGATGATCGACACGCTGACGATGGCGAGGGCGACGAGCACCTCGATCAGCGTGAAGCCGGCTTCGCTGCGATCAGCGGTCTCAACCATTGGCGAGCGCGCGCGAGACAATGTCGATTCTCCCCGTCAGCCAGTTGACCCTGATCTCCAGGCTCAATTCGGCGCGCGACAATGTGATCGCTCCTCCGCAGGACAGTCCGTCAGGAAAGAAGCTGATCGTCGCCAGCACCGGCCGATGCTGGCAGCTGCGCGGCAACGTTGCCAGAAACGCGACATCGTCGGGCAGCTTCAGCGCAGCCGCGCCGCTGCCGGAGCGGATCAGGCGGCGCGACGTGTCGATCTCGGTGTCGACGCGCGTGCCGGTCCGCATCGACGAGGCACGATCCGACTTCAGGAGTGTCGCGGCCTGCAGCGCATAGGCCTGCAGCCGCGGCCGCGATGTCTGCCGCGGCAGGTAAGGCAGCGCGACGGACGCCAGCAGCGCGACGATCGCGAGCACACAGACCATCTCGAGCAGCGTAAAGCCGCGCTGGCCGTTGTCACTCACTGCGCGCGCTCGTCTGCGTTCCCAGGACGATGTCCGCCGCCGTCCCGCTGCCGCCCTCCTGGCCATCGGCACCGTAGGACAGGATGTCATACGGGCCGTGATCGCCCGGTGCGCGGTAGACGTAAGCCGTGTTCCACGGATCTTTCGGCACGGCCCCGCCCCTGAGATAAGGACCGTTCCAGGTGCTCAGTCCGGCCGGCCGTTGCGCCAACGCACCGAGGCCTTCCGAGGTCGAGGGGTAGCGGCCGGCATCGAGATAGAACAGGTCGAGCGCCGCCGAAAAGCTCTGCAACTGGATCCGCGCTGCCTTGGTCTTGGATTCGCTGAGATAGTTCAGAACGCGCGGACCGATCAGTCCCATGATCAGGCCAATGATCGTGATCACGACCAGCATCTCGACCAGCGTGAAGCCGTTCTCGTGTTCGCGCCCGGCCCTCGTGGACGGCCCGATCTGCGTATCCGATCTCATGTCGTTCTCCTTGATGTCGGTCAGCCGACCAGTTGCGTCACCGAAAGCAGGGCCGTCATGATCGAGACGATCAGGCCACCGACGACCACGCTGATGAGCAGAATGGCGGCGGGACCGACGATGCCGACGACACGGTCGAGTCCCCGCTGCAGCTTGGCTTCGTAGAATTCTGCGATCCGGGTCGACAGCGTCGGCAGTTGGCCGGTCTCCTCGCCGAGCCGCAGCATGCGCAGCGCCATCGGCGGCAGCGTGTTGTCGGCCGACAGCGCCTGGGACAGCTTGCCACCGTGACGGACGCGATCCGCCGCCGCCGACCATGGCGCGCGCGACGACGTCACCGCCATCACGTCAACGAGGATGCGCAGTGCCGCGCTCAGATTGACGCCGCAGCCGAGCAGCAGGCCGAGATTGCGGCAGAACAGGCTGGTTCGATAGAACAGCAGGAGGCTGCCGATGCCGGGCGTCACCGCCAGCACACTGGTCAGGCCGGCGCGAACCGCGGGCTGACGCAACAGCCACCAGCCTGCCGCAAGCAGCGCCGCACAGCCGAGCGTGATCGCAGCTGCATTGGCGCGCAGCAGATCCGACATCGTCATGAAGAAGCCGAGCGCGGTATCGGCACGGCCACCGAAGTCGCGCAGCACGGCGGAGAAGTTCGGCAGCACGGCCACGAGAAAGAACAGCATTACGCCGATCGCCGCGAGGAACACGAAGGCGGGATACTGCATCGCGTCGGTCAGTTTGCGGCGCGTCGCCTCCGAGCGCTCGCGTTCGCCGGCCAGCGCGGTCAGCACATGATCGAGCGTTCCCGACGCCTCCCCGACGCGCATCAGCGCGACATACATCGGCGAGAACAGCTGCGGCTGGGCAGCCGCCGCGTCGGCGAAGCTTTCACCGGCCATGATCGCCGCGCGCAGCCGCGCCACCACGGGACGCAGGCGGCCGATGTCGGAATCGCCGGACAACAGATCGAGCGCGTCGTCGAGTCGCGCGCCGGCCTTGAGCAGCAGGGCCAGATCGCGCGTGAACGTGGTCACCTCGGCCGCGGACGGAGCGCCGAAGGAAAGTCCGGACGCGCCGCCCGTCCGCTCCTTCGTCTCCTCGACGGTTTCGATCGGCAGCAGCTGCAGATAGGAGATGCGCCGCTCGACCTCGCCGCGCGACGGCGCGTCGAGAGATCCGACGACGATTTCACCGGACTGCGTCAGGGCGCGATAGCGGTAGCTCGGCACGATCCACCTCACCGCGCCACGAGGACACGAAGCAGCTCGGAGGCCGAGGTGACGCCGGCGCGGCACTTGGCGACGCCGTCGTCAAGCATCGTCGTCATGCCTTCCCGGATCGCGAGCCGATCGATCGCGAGACCGTCGGCACTATCAGCGATCAGCTCGCGCAGGCTGCTGGTCAGCTCGAGCAGCTCGAACACGCCGACCCGGCCGCGATAGCCGCTCTGACCGCATCGCTCGCATCCCGTCGGATGCCAGGTGATGTCGCCGGGCACGAGGCCGAGATGACCGAGGCGCGGGTCATCGCGACACGCCTCGTCATCGAGAGGCTTCGGCGTCTTGCAATGGTCGCAGAGCTGCCGCACCAGCCGCTGTGCGATGACCGCGCGCAGCGTCGATCGCAGCAGAAAGCCTTCCACGCTGAGGTCGAGCAGGCGCGGCACCGCAGCCGCCGCGGTTTCCGTGTGCAGCGTCGTCAGCACCAGATGGCCGGTCAGCGCGGCATGGACGGCGACATGTGCCGTCTCGCTGTCTCGGACCTCGCCGACCATGATGACGTCGGGATCCTGACGCACGAAGGAGCGCAGCGCGCTCGCGAATGTCAGCCCGATCGCCGGCTTGATCTGCGACTGATTGATGCCGGGGATCTCATATTCCACCGGATCCTCGACGGTGAGGATCTTGCGCTCCGGCGTGTTGAGCATCGACAGGATCGTCGCCAGGGTCGTGGTCTTGCCGCTGCCGGTCGGCCCCGTGATCACGATCATGCCGTGCGGCAGCGTGATCAGGCGCCGGAGCGCGGTGTCATCGCGCGTGGAGAGGCCGAGACGGCTCGCCACGAGCTGCGAGCGATCCTTCGGCAGGATGCGCAGCACCGCCGATTCCCCGTGCTGGGTTGGCATGATCGCAACACGGACGTCGATCTCGGCTCGGCCGGCGCGAATGCGCGCGGCCCCGTCCTGCGGCAGACGCCGCTCGGCAATGTTGAGACCGGCGACGATCTTGATGCGCGAGATCACCGCCTGCGGCAGCACGCCCGCAGGCGCCGCGATCGGACGCAACAGGCCGTCGACCCGCAGCCTGACCACGAGACCGGTCGAGAACGGCTCGATGTGGATGTCGCTGGCGCGCATCTCGACGGCCTTCTCGATCAGGTCGTTGACCGCGCGGACGACCGGCGCGCCGCTCGCGAGATCGCGCAGACTTTCGATGTCGTCGTCGCGGAGCTCCTGCGCCGGCGAGATCTCGGCCTCGTCGGAATCACCAAGTCGTTGGTCGAGGACGACGGCGACATCCTCATGCGAGGCGACCTTGAAAAGAGTCTGCGGGCCGAGCACCAGCTCGGCGGCCCGGCGCACCGCCTGATCGGTCGGGTCGGCCATCGCGAACACGGCGGCGCCGTCAGAGTCTTTGTATGGATAGCCGAGCACTTCGCGCAGGAAGCGATCGGAGAACTCACTCACCGCGGGCAGTGCCGCCATCAGCTCGCGCAGCGCGACGCGCTCCAGTCCGGTGAAGCCGGCAACCTCGTCCGCGAAAACGTCGGCGGTCAGGCCGAACCTGTCCCAGAGCGCGCTCTGCGTTTCGCCCGCAGCTCCGCCTTCGCCCGCCGCCAGGGGATGGCGCTCGCGAAGATAGGCATGGAATTGGGTCGACAGTGTACCGCTCATGGCGTGATCCGGGTGGCGCCCGTGCCGGCTCTACGTCTCGGCACGGCGCAACTGGCGACCGACGTTATTGATCGCGAACATGACGGCTGTACGAATGTGGACGGCGCGGACATTTCCGACACACATGTCGCGCAAAGGCGGGCGGCATCAGGCAAAGATACATAAGTGTCACATTGGACCGCTATGCAGGCTGCGCGGTCGAACGAGGCGCGATCCTGGTTCGGCCGGTCAACACGAGTAGATCGGTAAGTCCATGTTTCGTATCGGCAATCGAAGCCAGTCCGCTGCGGTTGTCAGACATGCCTGGCTGCTGACCATCGCGGTGCTGCTCGCGTCCTGCAACATGGCAACGCTCAATTCCCAGGCCAGCGCGCCGGCCGATGTCGACGTCATCGACAAGGTGCGCTCGCTCGATATCCTGCCGCGCGACAATGCACCGGTCGCATCGATCCAGGGACGCCCCGAGGTCGAGCGCGCGAGCGCGCGGACCTATCAGGGGACCACGGTTCAGGAGGTCGCCGAGGTCAGGCCGCTTCCGGCGGCCGATGGCAAAGGCTATGACCTCAATTTCGAGAACACGCCGATCGCAGTGGTCGCGAAGGTCGTGATCGGTGACATCCTCGGCGCGGGCTACTCGATCGATCCCCGCGTGCAGGGCAGCGTCAGCCTGGTGTCGGCGCGGCCGGTGCCGAAATCCGACATCCTGTTCGTGCTGGAGAGCGCGCTGCGCCTGTCGGGCGTCGTGCTGGTCCGCGAAGGCGGCGGCTACAAGCTGACTCCGCTCGGCGACGCCATCGGCGCCGGACGCGTCGACGGCGAGGCCGGCCGCGCCGAGCCCGGCTACGGCGTCTCCGTCGTGCCGCTGCAATATGTCGGCGCGCAGACGATCCTCAAGCTGATGGACAGCTTCGCGACCCGGGCCGGCAGCGTGCGCGCCGACACCACCCGAAACCTGCTGCTGATCCAGGGCACAGGAGCCGAGCGACGCTCCGCGATCGAAACAGTGATGAGCTTCGACGTCGACTGGATGCGCGGCCAGTCGGTCGGCATCTTCCCGGTCAGCAATTCGGCGCCGGAGCCGTTGATGGCGGAGCTGGAGAAGATCATGGATTCCGGCGAGAACGGGCTGAGCCAGAGCCTGGTCAAGCTACAGGTCGTCAATCGCCTGAACGCGATCATGGTCGTAACGCGCAAGCCGGCGCTGCTGCAGAGCGCGGCGACCTGGATCCGCCGGCTCGACCAGGCCGACTCCGGGCGCACCAGCGTCCACGTCTACCGCGTCCGCTACGGCGACGCGCGCCAGCTCGCCAAGGTGCTCACCGACATGTTCGGCGGCGCCGGCTCGTCCTCCACCGACGGCGCCGACGGCCAGACCGCGCCGGGGTCCGACGGCACGACGACGTCGGTCGCCGATCGGCTCTCCTTCAACACCAATGCAGCGGGATCATCGAGTTCGAGCGCCAATCCGGCGAGCCGGTCCCAAGGCGGTGGTCTCTCGAGCATGTCATCTTCGAGCACGTCGTCCTCCAGCAGTACGCCGTCCTCGACCGGGCTGGAGCCACGCAGCAGTGGTGCCGGCGGAGGCCAGGCCATCATGCCGAATGTCCGGATCACCCCGGACACGGTGAACAACTCGCTGCTCATCTATGCCGACCGCGAGAACTACCGCATCATCTCCAGCACGCTGCAGCAGCTCGACCAGCCGGTGCTGCAGGTCGGGATCGACGCCACGATTGCCGAAGTGACGCTCACCAACGAGCTGTCCTACGGCGTGCAGGCCTATCTTTCGAGCAAGGTGCTCGGCCTCGGGACCGACAAAGGATCGATCACCAATACGCAAACCACGTCGGTGGCCACGGCCACGACATCCGCGGCGACGACGGCCTTGATCAACCGCGCTCTGCCCGGCTTCAACTTCCTGATCGGACACGAAGCCTCGCCCAACATGATCCTCGACGCACTCCATACTGTCACCAGCGTCAAGGTGCTCTCCAATCCCTCGCTGGTCGTGATCAACAACCAGACCGCCACCCTGCAGGTCGGCGACGTCGTGCCGGTATCGACCGGCAGCGCGACCGTACTGTCGTCGAGCAACACGGTGGTCAACACCATCGACTATCGCAACACCGGCATCATCCTGCGCGTCGTGCCGCGGATCGCCGCCAACGGCAATGTGCGGCTCGAGGTCGAGCAGGAGATCAGCAACGTCGCGGCCCAGACCGCCGCGAGTCTCACGCCGACGGTGTCGCAACGCAAGGTCAAGAGCGCCATCTCCGTCGCCAACGGCCAGACCGTGCTGCTGGCGGGCCTGATCAGCGAGCAGCAGACCGGCAATCGCAACGGCATTCCGGGCTTCGACGAGATTCCAGTTCTTGGCGACGCGTTCTCGCATCAGGGCAAGAAGGGCACGCGCACCGAGCTCATCATCTTCATCCGGCCGCAGATCATTCGCGACGGCAGCGATGCGCATCAGGTCGCAGAAGAACTCCGTTCCAAGCTCCGCGGATCAGTCGGAGCGAGCATCACGGATGATTTGCGTGTCCGCACCACCCGTTGACCCCAGCCAAGTGATCCGGCCGACGATGGGGCGCCTCGCCATCGCCTGCTCCGCAGCCATCCTGCTGCTGGGAGCACTGGCCTCGCCCGTTCGCGCCGATTCGGTCAGCACCGCACGCATCGCCTATGCGCGCGGCGACTTCGTCCGCGCCGTGCGCGTGCTGACCCCGCCTGCCCTGCGCGGCGATCCACGCGCTCAGGCGATGCTCGGCTTCATGTATGAAAACGGCTTTGGAACCCCGCAGGCCTACGAGGTCGCCAGCGATCTCTATTGCCAGGCCGCCACAGCCGGCAATCCGTTCGGCCAAGCGATGCTCGGCCTGATGTACGACAAGGGTCATGGCGTTCCACAGGACGTCGTGCTCGCCTACAAATGGCTGAACCTTGCTGCCGGACATGCCAAGTCGACCCAGCGCAGCTACTTCCTGCGGCTTCGCAGCGCCGTGGCCTCGAAGATGTCGGCCAGCCAGATCGCCCAAGGCCAGGCCCTCGCGCTGGACTGGATCCCGGGCCAGCTCTGACCGGCATCGCCGATCGGCGATCTTCTTCAGAGTTCAGAGCGAGCCGGCTTCCTGCGGCGATGAGCGAAGGCCCGCCGGCATGTGATGCCGGGCCTGCACGATGCTGCGCCGTGCGTCTCCTGCATCTACGCAAATGCGCGTCTCGCGCGCATTTCACAAAACCGAAGCAAGACCGACACCACGTTGCAATTTGTTGCCGCGATAAATTGCCGCAGGCGAGCAGCCATTCGTAAGCGCGCGCCACCACCCCACTCCGTCCGGAGATGTCATGACCAGAACAGTCACGCGGTCCAAGGCGCTCGCCCTTGCGACCACCGCCGTCTTCACCGCGACCAGCGTCGCACCAGCCTTCGCCGGCGCGGCGACCAGCACCCCGATCGAGCACGTCATCATCATCGTCGGTGAGAACCACACCTTCGACAATCTGTTCGGCACCTACAAGCCGAAGGCTGGTCAGGCCATCGACAATCTGCTCAGCAAGGGCATCGTCAACGAGGACGGCACGCCGGGGCGGCATTTCAAGAAGGCGGAACAGCGGATCGGTCGCGACGAGGCTCGCTACAGTGCCGAGACCGCGTCCACCGGCGCCTACGCAACGCTGCCGCAGCCCTACACCACATATGGAATCGGCCTGCCGCAGAACGTCCTCGACACCCGCTTCCCGGCCAATCTTCCCAATGGCCCGTATCAGATTTCGAAATACGTCTCCTACGCCGCCTATACCGGCGATCCGGTGCACCGCTTCTTCCAGATGTGGCAGGACATCGACGGCGGCAAGCACGACAAGTTCGTGTGGGTCGAGCAGACCATCGGCACCGGCTCGAACGGACAGCCCTATCCGGCCGGCGGGTTCAACCCGATGGAAGGCGCCATCTCGATGGGCTTCTACAACATGAACCCGTTCACCGATGCCGCCGGCAAGGCCCAGCCCGGTGACGCGCCGTTCTTCAAGCAGCTCGCCGACGAATATGCGATCAGCGACAATTATCATCAGGCCATCATGGGCGGCACCGGCGCCAACTTCCAGGCCCTCGTGACCGGCCACGCCGCGTTTTTCACCAACCCCGAGACGCTGAACGGCGCCCCGGCCGTGCCCTATGCCAACCAGATCGAAAATCCGGATCCGGTTGCCGGCACCAACAACTACTACAAGCAGGACGGCTACAGCGGCGGCTCCTACGTCAACTGCTCCGATCCGTCAGCGCCCGGCGTCGCCGCCATCAACGAGCAGCTGTTCAAGAACGGCGTCACCAGCAACAATTGCGCGTCGAACCATTATTATCTCGTCAACAATTACAGCATGTTCTGGAACCAGACCAGCGCGAAGCCGAATGCGCTCGGCTCCGACAAGTTCGTGCTGCCGCCGCAGAGTGCGCCGACCATCGCTGACGTGATGACGGCAAAGGGCGTGTCCTGGAAGTACTACAGCGCCGATCGCGGCGACGACGCCACCACCTTCGCCAAGAGCGTCGACGGCGTGCCGCTGCTGTTCCACTCCTATTGCGGCATCTGCGACCCGCTCACCGGCTTCAACAAGATCATGAAGACTCCGACGGAGGAAGCCAAGCTGCAGAACTACGGCGCCTTCGTGAAGGACGTGCAGAACAACACGCTGCCCGCCGTGTCGTTCGTGCGTCCGTTCGAGGCGCTCGCAGGGCATCCCGCCGATTCGACCACCGACCTCTACGAAAAATTCCTCGAGGCCCTGATCAATCGCGTCAAGGCCAACCCGCAGCTCTGGGCCAAGACCGCGATCTTCATCACGACGGACGAGGGCGGCGGTTACTACGACTCCGGCTATGTCCAGCCGGTGGACTTCCTCGGCGACGGCACCCGCATTCCCTTCATCCTGGTCTCGCCGCTGGCCAAGAAGGGCCATATCGATCACACTTACTACGATCACGTCTCGCTGCTGAAATTCATCGAGCGCAACTGGCGGCTGCCCACGATCTCCGCCGTCAGCCGCGACCGGCTGCCCAACCCGATTCATGATCGGGACGACAACCGCTACGTGCCGAAGAACCGTCCGGCGATCGGCGACCTGATGAACCTGTTCGCCTTCAGCGATAACGATGGCGATCACGATCACGACGGCGGCTGGCATCATCACGACCACGGTGAGCACGGACACGGCGACGACCGCTGATCGACGGGAGTCTGCCGTTGTCAAGAACAGCCCGCCGCACACGTTGCGGCGGGCCCTTCTGTGCATTGTCCGCGGCGGACGACATTGATGGTGCACCGAATTGCAACATCGTGACGCCGTCAGCGGATTGTCAGCCGATCGTCACGCCCCCGTTATCGACCCTCCGCATCGTCCCGCCGCCGCTTAATGAAGCGGCGCGATGCAACCGAGGTCTTGGGGGATCTTGTAGAATGTCACTTCGATCATCATTCAAATCTGCCTTTCACGAACTGCTCACATTGTCTGTCACGATGTTGTTGCTCGCGTTCGCCGCTGCCGCGCCAAGCCTCGCGCACGATCACGGCTTCGACGACGACGACGACGACAGCTACGCCATCGGTCTGTGGGGCGACCTACCCTATTCCACGCTGCAGGCCACCGTCGGCGTCCCGAACCTGATCGCGGACATGAACGCCCACCGGCTGAAGTTCACCGCGCATGACGGCGACCTGAAGCAGGGCTCCAATTCCGCCTGCGACGCCGGCCTCTATGCCCAGGCGCTCGCCTTCTTCAACAGCCTCGAGGCGCCGGCCATGTTCACGCCCGGCGACAACGACTGGGTCGATTGCGATCGCCCCTCGAATGGCGGCTTCAACTCACGCGACCGGCTCGACTACGAGCGCAAGGTGTTCTTCTCGACGCCGTTCTCGCTCGGCCAGCGCAAGCTGCGCCAGGAGGTGCAGACCGATCCGCTGTGTCTCAGCGCCAACGGCACCAAGGTCGGCTGCGTCGAGAATCGCCGCTGGACCGTTGGCCGCGTGACCTATGCGACGCTGAACATCCAGGGCTCCTGCAACAATCTCTGCGACACCAATCCAGATCCGGACGAATACAACGCGCGCAATGCAGCCGTGATTCTCTGGATGCAGCAGACCTTCGCAGAGGCCAGGAAGCGCCATTCCGCTGCGGTGATGTTCATCACCCAGGGCAACCCGGGCTGGGACCAGGCCGATCCCACGCGCGCGCCGCTGCGCGATCCCAAGACGCTCGCCGAGACGGACGGGCAGCCGGACGGCTTCATCAGCTTTCTGACCGCCTTACGCACCGAAGTCGAGGCGTTCCGCAAGCCGGTCGCCTACGTCCACGGCGATTCCCATTACTTCCGGATCGACCAGCCGTTCCTCAACAGTGCCGGCCAGCGGCTGGAGAACTTCGTTCGTGTCGAAACGTTCGGCGACAATCAGGGCAACGGCAACAACGACGTGCGCTGGGTCAAGGTGACCGTCGATCCGCGCAGCCGCGACGTGTTTTCCTTCCAGCCCGTCACGGTGCCGGCGAACCGCACCGCCGTGCCGGCGCCGACCCGCAACTAAGCCTCATCATGATCGGGTCGCCCAGCCTGGCTGGGCGACCCTCGTCTTTCGCCAAGCAGCTCTGAAGTTGGACTCAACCGAGCGACCGCAGCCAGGCCAGCCGGGCGATCGCCTGCGACGCCAGCCGCTGCATCAGATCGAGCCGGTCCGGTTCGGTCGCTCGCTCCGCATGCTCCAGATACGCGTCCGCGAGCGCCTCCGCCAGCACGGCTGCATCGGCTTGCGCGAGCGCCGCCGGCAGGCGCAGCAGGTCCGCAACCTCCGATGCCATTGCCGCGGCTTCATACGCAAGCTCGCGCACGCGATCCGCCGGGCGGCCAGCGGCGCGCGCAGCCATCGCGCCGAGCAGTTCCGCGAGGCGGCGTTCCAGCCGGCCGGCGTCGATCGTGCCCGTGTCCGACGCCACCGTCGCCGCGCGCCTGGCGTCGGCCTCAAGATGATAGGCACGGCGCCGCTCCTTGCGCAGCGTCGCGACGTGACCGAGTTCCTCTCGCGCCATGGCCTCGGACGCCTTCTTGACCTCGGGATCATCGGCAAATGCCGCGACATAGGACCAGAACGCGAAGGCCCGCTCCTCGTTGCGCACCGCCATCGACAGCGCGCGGTACGGCGTCATCAGCCGTGAGTCCTGGATTTCGCGCGCCGCGCCGGGCTCAAAGGTCTCCGGCGGCTGCCAGCGCACCAGCGACACATCGGGGGCACGCCCCGTTCGCGCTTGCGACCATTGCGCGACACTGTCGACATGCTCGCGCTCGGCCGCGGCCAACCTCGCGAAGACGTCGGCCAGATCGAGCCGGCCTTGACGCTGCATCTCTCCGGACAGCTCGTCGTAGCGATCGGCCGCCTCCTGCTCCATCGCATTGGCGAGCGCGAACAGCTCGTCAATCGAATGCAGGTTCCCGGCCGGTTCCGACTTGAGCGAAAGCGTGCGTGACAACAACATATGATAGTCTGCCTGATTGTCCTGGCCTGTTTGATCCAGCGCAACGTCCGTCGGATTGCGACCCACTAGACAACCGGCACGATAAGGAGTCAATTTAGCCCGACTCTATTTGCTCCGGGATTGTCAATGGCGACGATCCCTTCCTTCCCCGAAACAGTCCTGACTGGAATACGGCCCTTCGTGGGCCGGCCGTTCCGCTTGAGGTGATCATGGTTGCGAGTGATGTCGCCACCAAACGGTGGCGCATGCCTGCTATCTTGGTAGCAATCCTCATCGGGCTCTGCACGATCGCGGCCCCGCGCGCAGCACATGCTGCCGGCGATCTCGCAACCTACCTCTCGAAGATCACGCCGGGCGAGCTCTTCCCCGATGCGGATCGTTTCGGCGTGCCGCAAGGCGAGCCGCCGATCATGCCGGTGTATCGCGGCGATCAGCTCAAGGGTTACGTCTATCTCAACTCCGATTTCGCCAATTCCGTCGGCTATTCGGGCAAGCCGATCCACATCCTCGTCGGCATCGATCCCAAGGGCGTCATCACCGGGCTGAAGCTGGTCGATCACAAGGAGCCGATCGTGCTGATCGGCATTCCCGAGCCACGCATCGTTGCCGCACTCAATGGCCTGCTCGGCAAGGACATGACGCCGATCGCGCACGGCGCAGAACATGCGCCGCAGGCCGACATCGTCTCGGGTGCCACGGTCACCGTGCTGGTGATGCACGACAGCATCGTGCGCGCCGCCACGCGCCTGATCCGCAGCGGCCGCATTGGTGCCGGCGCTGCGGCGAGCGCCGCCACAGCACAGCCGGGCGTGACCAGGACGGTCGATCCCGACAAGAGCGAGATCCGTGACTGGGGCAGCCTGCTCGGCGACGGCTCGGTGCGGCGCCTGCATCTCAGCATCGGCGACGTCAACGACGCATTCGCCAAGTCGGGCAATGCGGCGGCCGCGCAAAATCCCGAGCCCGGCGATGCCGGCGACACCTTCATCGATCTCTATGTGGCCATGGCCAGCGTGCCCACCATCGGCCGCAGCCTGCTCGGCGACGAGGGCTATCAGCGACTCAAGCAGCGGCTGCAGCCCGGACAGCAGGCGATCGTCGTCGCCGGCGACGGCGTCTACTCGTTCAAGGGCTCCGCCTATGTCAGGGGCGGCATCTTCGACCGCATCGAGGTGCTGCAGGAGGGAGGGAGCACACGGTTCCGCGACAAGAACCACATGCGACTCGGTGCGCTGGCGGCCGCCGGCGCCCCTGCCCTGCGCGAGATCGGGCTGTTCGTCACGCCGCCCGAATTCACGCTCGACCCGACCGAGCCATGGCAGCTCCAGCTCCTGGTGCAACGAAGCACCGGCAGCCACGACAAGGCGTTCCTGACCTTCGATGTCGACTACACCGTTCCAGACGTTTATCTGAAGCACGAGACGCGCGCCGCTGCGACGCCGGCGACGGCCGCACAGCCCGCCCCGGCCACCGCGCAACCAGTCACTGACGACACCGAAGAGCCGTTATGGATGCGCATCTGGCGCTCGCAGACGGTCTCCATCGGCATCACCGCGCTCGCGCTGGCCGTGCTCACCGGGATCTTCTTCTTCCAGAACATTCTGGTGCGCCGTCCCCGGCTCTACACCTGGGTCCGCCGCGCCTATCTCCTGTTCGTGCTGGTCTGGCTCGGCTGGTACGCCAACGCCCAGCTCTCTGTCGTCAACGTCGTCACCTTCATCAACGCGCTGCTGACCGGCTTCCATTGGGAGTTCTTCCTCGCAGCGCCCTTGATCTTCATCCTGTGGGCGGCAACGGCGGCTGGACTGCTGTTCTGGGGCCGCGGGCCGTTCTGCGGCTGGCTCTGTCCGTTCGGCGCGCTGCAGGAGCTGACCAACACAGTGGCAAAATGGCTCAAGGTGCCGCAGATCACGGTGCCCTGGGGGCTGCACGAGCGGCTGTGGCCGATCAAATACATCATCTTCCTCGGCCTGTTCGGGCTGTCGCTGTATTCGGTCGCGCTCGCCGAGCAGGTCGCGGAGGTCGAGCCGTTCAAGACGGCGATCATCCTGAAATTCTCGCGCAGCTGGCCGTTCGTGCTGTATGCCGCGGCGCTGCTCGGCATCGGCCTGTTCATCGAACGCTTCTTCTGCCGCTATCTCTGCCCGCTGGGCGCCGCGCTCGCGATTCCCGGTCGCATCCGCACCTTCGAATGGCTGCGCCGCTGGAAGGAGTGCGGCTCGCCCTGCCAGCGCTGCGCCAAGGAATGCCCGGTGCAGTCGATCCATCCCGAGGGACACATCAACGTCAATGAGTGCATCTACTGCATGCATTGCCAGGAGCTCTACTACGACGACCAGCGCTGTCCGCACATGATCCAAGTCCGGCTCAAGCGCGAGAAGTTCGAGGCGATGTCATCGCCGTCGATGCGCGCCGCCAAATCCGGTCCGAAGACCGTGATCACCCACGCCGGCCGGCCGACGACGGCGCCGGCCCAATCCAACGATCTCACCCATCCATCATAAGGAGACGACGATGGCGCACGACGACGACCAGACGAAACTCAGCCGCCGGCAGATCGTCGGCACCGCCGCACTGGGCGCGGCCGGCGTGGCCGGCAGCATCGGCCTCGGCAAGAGCATCGAGACGACACCGGCCGCGGCGCAGGCGCGAGCTGGACAGAGCGGGGGCAAGGCCGAGGTCGCGCCGGGTCAGCTCGACGAATACTACGTCTTCTTCTCCAGCGGCCAGACCGGCGAGCTTCGCATCGTCGGCATGCCGTCGATGCGCGAGCTGATGCGCATCCCCGTCTTCAACCGGTGCAGCGCCACTGGCTGGGGCCAGACCAACGAGAGCCGCAAGATCATGACCGAGGGGCTGCTGCCCGAGACGCGCGAGCGGCTCAAGGATCGGCTCGGCATCTGGATGAACGGCGACTGCCACCACCCACACATGTCGTTCACCAACGGCACCTATGACGGACGCTACGTCTTCATCAACGACAAGGCCAATACCCGCCTAGCCCGCATTCGCACCGACGTCATGAAGTGCGACAAGATCATCGAGCTGCCGAACCAGTACACGATCCACGGCATGCGTCCGCAGAAATTCCCGCGCACCGGCTACCTGTTCTGCAACGGCGAATATGAGGTGCCACTGCCGAACGACGGCAAGGTGCTCGACGACAAGTCGAAATACTGGTCGATGTTCTCGGCCGTCGACGGCGACACCATGACGGTTGCCTGGCAGGTGATCGTCGACGGCAATCTCGACAACACCGATTGCGACTACCAGGGCAAATATGCCTTCGCGACCTGCTACAATTCCGAGAAGGGCGTGACGCTCGCCGAGATGACCGCGAGCGAGCAGGACTGGGTGACGATCTTCAACATCAAGCGCATCGAGGAGGCCGTCAAGAAGGGAGACTTCAAGGAGATGAACGGCGTTCCCGTCATCGATGGCCGCAAGGGCTCGCCCTACACCCGCTACGTTCCGGTCTCGAACAGCCCGCACGGCCTCAACACGGCCCCTGACGGCATCCATGTCGTCGCCAATGGCAAGCTGGCGCCGACGGTCACCGTGATCGACGTCCGCCTGATCGACAACCTGTTCGACGACAAGATCAAGCCGCGCGATGTCGTCGTGGCCGAGCCGGAGCTCGGCCTCGGGCCGCTGCACACCGCCTTCGACGGCCGCGGCAACGCCTACACCACGCTGTTCCTTGACAGCCAGGTCTGCAAATGGAGCCTCGATCTCGCCAAGCGCGCCTTCAAGGGCGAGAAGGTCAACCCGATCATCCAGAAGCTCGACGTCCACTATCAGCCGGGCCACAACCACGCCTCGATGGGCGAGACCAAGGAAGCCGACGGCAAATGGCTGCTGTCGCTGAACAAGTTCTCCAAGGACCGTTTCCTGAATGTCGGCCCGCTCAAGCCGGAGAACGACCAGCTGATCGACATCTCCGGCGACAAGATGGAGCTGGTGCACGACGGCCCGAGCTTCGCCGAGCCGCACGACGCCGTGATCGTGCATCGCTCCAAGCTCGAGGGGCGCGTGACCTCGATCTGGAAGCGCGACGACCCGTTCTTCGCCGACGCCCGCAAGCAGGCCGCGGCCGACGGCGTCACACTGGAGAGCGACGCCAAGGTGATCCGCGACGGCAACAAGGTGCGCGTCTACATGTGGTCCAGCGCGCCTGCCTACGCGCTCGAGAAGTTCGAGGTCAAGCAGGGCGACGAGGTGACCGTCTATGTCACCAACATCGACGACGTCGAGGACCTGGTGCACGGCTTCTGCATCGTCAACTACGGCGTCAACATGGAGATCGATCCGCAGCAGACCTCGTCCGTGACGTTCATCGCGGACAAGCCCGGCGTGTACTGGTATTTCTGCACATGGTTCTGCCACGCCATGCACATGGAAATGCGCGGACGCATGCTGGTCTCGCCGCGGAACGCGTGAGCGATGCGGCGCATGCGCCATATCAAGACTCTGGGGCTGGCGACGCTCGTCGTCGCCGGCCTGCCCTTCCGCGCCCAGGCGGCGACTCTGCAGGTCGGAGCTGAAACCACCGACCTGCAGGCCCTGCTCGACCGCGCCGCCGACGGCGACGAGATCGCGCTCGCCACCGGCACCTATCGCGGACCGCTACGGATCAGCCACCGCTTGACGCTGGCTGGGGCTCCAGGCGCCGTGATCAGCGGTGGCGGCGAGGGCAGCGTCATCACCGTGGCGGCGCCGGGCACCGTCATTCGCGGCCTCGCCATCGACGGATCCGGCCGTGCGCTGGAGCAGATGGATTCCGGCATCTTCGTCGAGCAGGCCGCGCACGACGCACTGATCGAGAACAACCGCATCGAAGGCAATCTGTTCGGCGTCTATCTGCACGGATCGGCCAACGCCATGGTCCGTCACAACAGCATCATCGGCCTGCGCGCGACGCGTGGCGGCGTGACCGGCAACGGCGTCTCCGTCTGGAACGCGCCGGGCGCCAAGGTGATCGACAACCAATTCCGGTACGGCCGCGATGGCGTGTTCGCCATCACCAGCCGCAACAACGTCTTCAGCCGCAATCGCTTCAGCGACCTGCGCTTCGCGGTGCACTTCATGTACACCAACGACAGCGAAATCTCCGGCAACGTCTCGACCCGCAACATCATCGGCTATGCGATGATGTTCTCCAAGGCGCTCGTCGTGAGGGATAACGTCTCGGATCACGACCGCGACCGCGGCTTGCTGTTCAACGCGGCCAATGGCTCGCAGATCTCCGGCAACAGCGTGATCGGCGGGCTCCAGCCGGCAGACCGCTGGGCCACCGCGGAGAACCGGGGCACCGACGAAGGCGTGCCGCAGGCCGATGCGAGCACGGCCACGCCGACCGCCGGCGCCCGTCCCGGTCCCGAGAAATGCGTGTTCATCTACAACACCAACAACAACCATATCACCGACAACTGGTTCGAAGGGTGCGAGATCGGCGTTCACTTCACCGCCGGCTCCGAGGGCAACGACATCAGGGGCAATGCCTTCGTCAACAATGCCAGCCAGATCAAGTATGTCGGCACCCGCCATCTCGACTGGTCGAAAAACGGCCGCGGCAATTATTGGAGCGACAACCCGGGCTTCGACCTCAACGGCGACGGCATCGCCGACACCGCCTATCGGCCGAATGATCTGATCGACCGCGTATTGTGGACCGCGCCGGCCGCCAAGGTCCTGATCAACAGCCCAGCCGTGCAGGTGATCCGCTGGGCGCAGGCGCAGTTTCCCGCGATCCTGCCCGGCGGAGTCGTCGACAGCCATCCCCTGATATCGCCGCCGGCGCGCCGCGCCGCTGCAGAAAGCGGGCCTCGATGACCGCGACGATCCATGTCGCCGACGTGATCAAGCACTACGGCAAGGTCGAAGCCGTGAGGGGCGTCTCGTTCGATCTCGCCGCCGGCGAGATGGTGGCGCTGATCGGCCACAACGGCGCCGGCAAGACGACGCTGATGAAGATGATGCTCGGGCTGATCCGCCCCACCCGCGGCACCATCGCCGTACTCGGTGAAAATCCAGCCGCCGGCGAGTTCTCCTCGCGGCGCCGCCTCGGCTACCTGCCGGAGAACGTCGCCTTCGATGCCGCCCTTACCGGCCGCGAGACCCAGACCTTCTACGCACGGCTCAAGCGCGAGCCGGTCGGACAGGCCCTCGAGCTGCTCGACGTCGTCGGACTAGGCGATGCCGCAAAGCGCCGCGTCAACACCTACTCCAAGGGCATGCGCCAGCGCCTTGGGCTGGCACAGGCGCTGATCGGCCGCCCGCGCGTGCTGCTGCTCGACGAACCGACCAGCGGTCTCGATCCGGAGCTCCGCCAGACCTTCTACGAGGTGATCGAGCGGCTCGCCGCCGAGGGCACGACGGTGCTGCTGTCGTCGCATGCGCTGACCGAGTTGGAGGAACGCGCCGGCCGCGTCATCATTATGAACCGCGGCCTGAAGGTCGCCGACGGCACACTCGACGAGCTGCGCCGCCTCGCGCGATTGCCGACCCGGATTCGAGTCAAGGTCGCCTCCCTGCCGCCGTCGGGCCCGCCGGCCTGGCTCCCGCCGGCCGCGTCCTATCGCCGGGTGAACGGCCACATCGTCGAGATCGACGCAGCGCCGGACGAGAAGATCGAGCTGCTGCGTCTGGCGACGGCCGACGCCACCGCCGTCCAGGATCTCGAGCTCATTCCACCCAGTCTCGACGAGCTCTACGCGCATTTCCTGCGCCACGCGGAGCACCCGCAATGACCAGCGTGATCACCATCGCCGCCAAGGAGATCCAGCAGGCGATCCGCAATCGCTGGGTGCTGGCCTCGACCCTGCTGCTGGCCGGACTCGCGCTGTCGCTGACCTTCCTCGGCAGCGCGCCGACCGGTACCGTCGGCGCGCGAGCGCTCGATGTCGTCATCGTCAGCCTGTCGAGCCTGACCATCTTCCTGATCCCGCTGATCGCGCTTCTGATCTCGCACGATGCCATCGTCGGCGACATGGAGCGCGGCACCATGCTGCTGCTGCTCAGCTATCCCGTAGCGCGCTGGCAGGTGCTGCTCGGCAAGTTCCTCGGTCATCTCGCGGTGCTCGCCTTCGCGACCTGCCTCGGCTATGGCGCCGCCGCGGTGGCGCTGCTGATCGCCGGCAGCCACTTCGACAGCGACGGGCTCGCGGCCTTCGCCGCGATGATCGGCTCCTCCGTTCTGCTTGGCGCGGTGTTCGTCGCAATCGGCTATCTCGTCAGCGCCGTCGTGCGCGACCGCGGCACCGCAGCGGGTGTCAGCATCGGCCTGTGGCTCGTGCTCGTCCTGATCTACGACATGGCGTTGCTCGGCCTTCTGGTGATCGACCAGGGCCGCAACGTCTCCGGCGGCGTGCTCAGCGCGCTGCTGCTGCTCAATCCGACCGATGCCTACCGGCTTTTCAACCTGACCGGCTTCGCCAATGTCAGCCTGTTCTCCGGCATGGCCGGGCTCGCCGGCAGCAGCACGCTGTCGGTGCAGGCGCTGCTCGCGGCGCTGGTGCTGTGGACGTTGGTACCGCTCGCCGGCGCCGCGCTGGCCTTCTCACGGAGGGAGCTATGAAACGCCTCGCTTTCGCCTGCGCGCTCATCGCCGCCTTTGCTCTCGGCGCCTGCGACGACAAGCAGGCCGCCGCGCCGCCGCCGCCGATCAAGCTGACGGCGGAGGCGATCGGGCATTATTGCGGCATGAACCTGCTCGAGCATTCCGGTCCCAAGGGACAGATCTTCGCCGCCAGCCTGATCGAGCCGGTGTGGTTCTCCTCGGCCCGCGACGCCATCGCCTTCACGATGCTGCCCGACGAGCCCAAGGACATCCAGGCGATCTACGTCTCCGACATGGGTAAGGCCGCGAGCTGGGACAATCCGGGTGCCGACAATTGGGTCGAAGCCCGCAAGGCGGTGTTCGTGATCGGCAGCCGCCTCAAGAGCGGCATGGGCAGCGACGAGGCTGTACCGTTCTCGGATCGGAGCGCCGCCGAGCGCTTCGCGGCCGAGCACGGCGGTCGAATCGTCGGCTTCACCGAGGTGCCGCGCGACTATGTGCTGAGCTCCCCCGACGACAACGCCGGCACGAACGAGCCGGGCCACAAGGACACGACTGAGGTGCGACGATGACAAATCAGCTCTCGCGTCGGCGCTTCATCCGCATCAGCGCCGCACTGGCGGGCCTTGCGATCGCACCCTGCGGCAGGCAGGCGGCCGGCAGCACCGCTGGCCTCGTCGAATGGCGCGGCACGTTGCTCGGCGCCGTTGCCACGATCAAGCTTCATCACCATGACCGGCGCGAGGCCGAGCGGGTGATCCAGGTCTCGATCAGCGAAGCACGGCGACTCGAGCGCCTGTTCAGCCTTTATCTTGAGGACTCGGCGCTGGTCACATTGAACCGCACCGGCGTGTTGGTCGCACCGGCGCCGGAGCTGGTCGACATCCTCACGCTCTCGCAGCGCTACGCCGCGTTGACCGACGGCCGCTTCGACCCGACCGTGCAGCCGCTGTGGACGCTCTATGCCGATCATTTTTCGCACCCCGATGCGAATCCCGACGGCCCACCGCAGGCGGCCGTACAAGAGGCGCTGGCGCGGGTCGGCCATCAGCGGCTCAGCGTCAGCCGCGATCGCATCGTCATGCCGCGCGGCACGGCGCTCACCCTGAATGGCATCGCGCAGGGCTATGTCACGGATCGGATCGTCGACCTGCTGCGCAGCGAAGGCGTGCAGCAGAGCCTGGTCGACATGGGCGAAGCCCGCGCCATCGGCGCGCGGCCGGACGCCCGGCCCTGGGAGATCGCAATCGCCGACCCCGACGTTCCCGATCGGATCGCCGCGATGCTACCGATCATCGATCGGGCCGTATCGACGTCAGGCGCCTATGGCCTCCGCTTCGATCCGCACGGCCGCTTCAATCATCTGTTCGATCCGCACAGCGGCGGCTGCGCGCAGCGCTATCGCAGCGTGACCACGGTCGCCGGCAATGCCACGGCGGCCGACGCGCTTTCGACCGCGTTTAGTCTGATGTCGGAGCCTGAGATCCGTACGCTGCTGCCGCGCACCGAGGTCGACCGTGTCCACCTGATCGACGCGGCGGGAGCCGCAGTCGACCTTATCGGTTGAATTCTTTCTGCGGCTGGATCAGTCGAGAGCACGATCACAGGACGCCAGTCGAGGGACGAAACCACCGGCACCTCGGACGCGATGCGCGCAGCGGGCCCGCCTCTTCATGTCATATCAAAACCGTGCAGCCATCTCCACGAGCCGCCTGTGCGCCCGCTCACGCGCCACGCCGGTGTGCGCGGCCGGCCCGATCGCCACGAAGTGCAGATCGCGAAGCCCCATGAAGCGCAGCGCCTCGCGCAAATAGGGCGTCGCGAGATCGGTGCGCCCCCGGCTGATGCCGCTGGTGAAGTCGCCTCCGCTGGCGAGGATCACCAGCGTCGGACGATCCTTCAGAAGTGGCAGGTAGCCGCGCGACGGATCGAAGCGAAAGGTGAGGCCCGGCTGATTGATGATATCCAGCCAGTGCTTGAGCTTGTAGGGAATGCCGAAATTCCACATCGGCGTCGAGATCACGACGCGCTCGGCCAGATCGAGCCGCACCGCCATGCGCTCGGCCACCGCGAACGCCTCCCGCTGGCCATCGGTGAAGGCGCGTCCACCCGTGCGGGCATACTTCGCCTGCAAAATCTCGCCCTCGAACTCCGGCAGCTTCTCGCGCCACAGATTCATCTCGTCGACGTCCCAGCCCGGCCGCGCCTGCCTGAAGCGGTCGAGGAAGGCGTGCGCGCCGGCGCTGGATTCCGAATCTGCCCGCGGCGAGGCGACGAGATGCAGCAGCTTGGGCATGTCTCACCCCAGCGCCCTGATCACTGCGTCGGCCCTGGTCACGACAGCAACGTTCTGCATGGCGAAGTTGATCGACGCATTGTGCCAGTCCGCGTTCATCGTCGAGCAGCAATCCTCCGGCACCACCATGAAGTAGCCTTTGTCGGCCCCTGTGCGCGCGGTGTGCTCGACCGACATGTTGGTCCAGGCCCCCGTATTGATGATCACGTCACGCCCGGTGGCCTTGAGAATGGTCTCGAGCCGCGTGCCCTCCCAGGCGCTCATCCGCATCTTCTCGACGACGAAGTCCCCGCTCCGCGGCTCCAGCCCAGCGACCGGCGCAGCCCCCCAGCTGCCGCGCACCATCGCCTTGCTGTCGACCAGCCCCTCGAACAGCGGCGCGTTCAACGTCACGCCGGGCGCGCCCGGCTCGACCACGAACCAGACGTGGACGATGACGACGCCGCGCGCGCGGGCGACCTCGGCAAGCCGGCGGACGTTGTCGACGACGCGCTGCTGCCTGGCATGACCGGGAGCCCCCGAATCGGCAAACGCGCCGCCGTCCATGATGACGTCGTTCTGCAGATCCTGGATGATCATCGCGCAGCGGCGCGGATCGAGCTGCATGTCGCCCGACGCCAGCAGCGGCGCCGGTGGCGCGCCTGTGGACGTCGCGCTGGATGGGGACGAGCCCGCCGCAGCCCCCCGCGTCTGGGCCCTCATATAGGGCTCGTGGCGCGGGCCGACCTTGGTCGCGATCGCATAGACCGAATGCGTCGCGGTGAGATAGAGCGTGCGAAAATCGGCGCCGCCCCAGGCGAGATTGGCGACCAGTTCCGGGACGCGCACCTTGCCGAGCAACTCGCCGGTGCGCGCATAGACCCAGACGCCGCCCGGCGCGGTCACCCAGACATTGCCGCGCTGATCGCATTTCATGCCGTCGGGCACGCCGGGCTCCAGCTCGGAGCGGATGCCGCTGGCAAACACGCGCCCGTTCGAGAGCGGCCCGTCGCTACCGACGTCGAACACGCGGATCAACGCCTGCACGGTGTCGTTGACATAGAGCAGCGCCTCGTCCGGCGAGAAGCACAGCCCGTTCGGCTGGTCGAACAGATAACGATCGACCAGCAGCCGCGGCGGACCGCCGCCCGGCGGCACCCGGTAGACGCCCTGGAAGCCGAGCTGGCGCGGCCGCTCGACGCCGTAGACCGGCATGCGGCCATACCAGGGATCGGAGAAGTAGATTGCGCCGCTGGAATGGACGCACACGTCGTTCGGACTGTTGAGCTCCTGGTTGTCGACATGCGAGGCCAGGATCTCGCGGCGGCCATCGGGCCGCTCGCGCACCAGCGACGACGTCGCGTGCTCGCAGACGATCAAATTGAGGTCGGCATCATAGGTCATGCCGTTGCACTTGTTCGACGGCCGACGCATCTCGACCACGCCGCGCTTCGCGTCCCAGCGGCGGCGGACGTCGGCCGGCATGTCGGAGAACAGCAGGAAATGCTCGATCGGGTGCCAGATCGGCCCTTCCGTGAAGTCGAAGCCGGTCGCGACCTGGGACACCGGTGCGTAGGGGTCGATCAAGCTCTCGAATTCAGGGCGCAAGGTCACATGGGTCATGGCCGATCCTCGCGCCGACTACGCCGGAAACCATTGCCGCTGCGGCAGCGACTGCACGATGGGACCCGGCACCTGGTCGTGCAACCGCCCTGTCACCACGCCGCCCTCGATCTTGGCCGGGCGATCATGCACCGGCAACAGATAGCGGGAGCTCGACAGCAGCTTCTTGATCGCCGCCTTCTCGGCGCGCTTCGAGGTGCCGTGATTGCCGGTCGTGCGCGGCTCCGCGTCCTGGATCTCGTTGAACGGGGTCACGATCTGGTCGTTGAAGTCGTAGATCACGTCGCCGCAGATGCTGGCGATGCCGTCGGCGGTGTGGACGTGGATGTTCATCGAGCCTTCGGTGTGGGCATTGGCGGCATCGCAATAGACCCCCGGCATCAGCTCGACAGGTCCGGTCAGCTCGAGATCGAGGAAGCGCAGCGCGCTCTTGGTGTGCAGCCGGTCGATCAGGTGCTTGATGTCCGGCGCCGGATATTGCGGGTGCATCAGCCCGGACACCGAATATTCAAGCTCGCGGCGGTTGAGCACGACCGTCGTGTTCATCGGGAACAGATCGTCCTTTCCCGCATGATCGATGTGCAGATGGGTGTGGCAGACATAACGGACGTCGCCCATGCGCACGCCATGCCGCGCCAGCTGGTTCCCGATCATGTTCTCATGGTACTGCAGCCCGCGCATGCCCAGCGTCTCCATGATCTGGTTGGAGCGGTAGCCGGTGTCGACCACGACCGGATACGGTCCGCCCAGGATCAGGAAGCCGAGCGTCAGCACCCGGCGGGTGCGGCCGCAGTCGCGGCCCAGCACGAGGAAGCTCGATTCGAGCTCGATATCACCATAGTCGAGAATCTTGATTTCCAGCGCCATGAGCGTTCCCTGTTGCTTTTGTTGTCGTTGCAGGCGGTATCATCCCAGCCGATAGACGCGGCGCGCCGTCTCTCCCATGACCTGCGCGCGTGCACGCTTGTCGAGGCCGTGGATGGCAGCCTCATAGGCTGCCACCAGTGTGCGATAGTCGGTCCAGAGCTTCTCGATCGGAAAGTTCGAGCCGAACAGGCAGCGCTCGGGGCCGAAGATAGCGAGGGTCTCGCGTACGACATCGGCGACATCAGCGGGATCGTTGCGGCGGATGAAGGTGCCGAGGCCCGAGAGCTTGCTGACGACATTGCGGCAGGCCGCAAGCTTATGCATGCCGGCGCGCCATTGCTCGCGTCCCGCCGGCGACCGGTCCTCCAGCATGCCGGCGTGCTGGAGGACGAAGGTGACGGCCGGACAGCTCTCGGCCAGCGCCGCGGCGCCGGCCATTTGCCCGGCAAACACCTGCAGGTCGAACGACCAGCCGTAGTCGGCCAGCCGCGCCATGTTGGCGCGGACATTCCGTTGACTGCAGAGATCGGGCGACTCCGCGAACCGGTACAACGGATTCTCATGCCAGTGCAGCTGCATGCGAACGCCGCGCACCAGCGGATAACGCGCGAGCCGATCGAATTGCGGCCGCGCGTCATCAACGGCGAGATCGGCATAGGCGACGATGGCATGCGGATAGCCGTGCTGATCGGCGGTGCGCTGCACCCACGCGGCCTCCTCCTCGAAGCCGTCCTTGGCCCAGTTGGTCTGGACGTAGACCGATTGCGTCACACCGCTGCCGGCGATGTCCCCGAGATATTCCTCGATCGGGTAGTCGCGCCGGATCGACTCATAGGGCCCGAAGATCCGCGGCTGCATCGGGCCGACCAGCCAGGGCAGGTCGGCCTGGCGCCAGATGTGATGATGCGCATCGACATAGCCGGTCATGCCGCCCTCCTCTGCGCCAGCGACAACACATGCGCGACGATGGCTTCGTCCGAGCCGCCCGGCACCATGTCATCGACAAGTGGCGCAATGGCCTGCAGCGCTTCCGTCTGCGGCCTGAAGCCCGGCCCAGTCGCCAGCGGCGTCAGCCAGCTCAGGCGCCAGGCGCGCAGCGACAGTTTCCACACGGCTTCGCGGAGCACTTGATGGTCACCCCGCTCCAGCCCGTCCGAGATCACCAGAACCGCCGCGCCCCGCGCATAGATCGAGAATCGCGGCACGCCGAGGAAAGCCTGCAGCGCCTCGCCGATGCGCGTGCCACCGTCCCAGTCGCTGACGAGATGCGAAGCCGCCAGCAGCGCCTGCTCGCGCCGCTTCAGCCGCAACGGCCGCGTGACCCGCGTCAGCCGCGTGCCCAAGGTGAACACCTCGGCCTGCGGCACCGCCTGGACCAACACATGAGCGAGCCGCATGTTGTCCTCGGTCCGCGCCTTCATCGAGCCGGAGACGTCGATCAACAGCAGCAGCCGGCGCAGCCGCGGCCGGCGCCTCAAGCGCCGCAGCGACAGCACCTCGCCATCGCGCCGCACGCTTTCACGCAAGGTTCGGCGCAGGTCGACGAAGCTGCCGCGCCGCGCGCGCATGCGCCGATGGCCTCGCCGCTTCGGTAGCTTCGCACGCGCCTGACGCGCCAGAAGCTGCAGCGGACCGCCTCCCGTGGTCGCACTCAACCGACGCACAACCAACGCCTCGGCGCGCGTTGCCGCCAGACCGGACTCGTTCTGGTCCTGCGCAATGTCGGGATCGACGGCGCTGTCGCCCTCCTCCTGCAGCCGCACGACATCGTCCTGCCTGTCGCTCTCGCTGAACGCCGTCGCCTCGGCGACACCGAAATGGACGTCGAACAGCAGATTGTAGGTCGCGAGCCGCTCGGGAGGTGGCGCGAGGGTCGCCGTCCCGGCACGGCGGATATCCTCGATGCTGACAGGCCCCAGCAGTTCGATCGCAGCGAGGAAGGCGGTGGTCTGCTCCGGCGCAATTGCGAAGCCGTTTCGCCGCAACAGCGCAGCGAATGTCACGAAGATCTCAGTCGCATGCGGCAGGCGCGCCTCGCTCATGTCATCGCCTCCGCAAGCAGGGCATCGAGCCGAGGCGCGATGAAGGAAAGATCCTCCTCGTCCTTCAGCGCTACGCCGATCGAGCGCCGGAAGGCGTCGGGCCAGCGCGCGCCGGTCTGGTTCAGAAGCGTCGCGGCCTCGGCCCAGTCGACCGCCTCGGCAATGCCGGGCGCCTTGCTCAACGGCTCACGCCTGAGCTTCGCCACCGCCGCCACGACGGCGCGCGCGGTCGCCTCGGCCACGCTGGACGCGCGCATCATCACGATCCGTGCCTCGCGCTCCGCATCGGGATAGTCGATCCAATGATAGACACAGCGGCGGCGCAGCGCTTCATGCAGCTCACGGGTGCGGTTCGAGGTCAGCACCACGATCGGCCGCTCGGCGGCACGGATCGTGCCACGCTCTGGAATCGAGATCTGGAAGTCGGAGAGGAATTCGAGCAGGAAGGCCTCGAACTCCTGGTCGGCGCGATCGATCTCGTCGATCAGCAGCACCGTCGAGTCGGGCGCGCGCAGGCAGGCCAGCATCGGCCGCTCGATCAGAAAACTCTCGCCATAGATGTCGATGCTGTCCTCGCCGGCCTGGCGGATCGCGAGCATCTGGCGCGGATAGTTCCACTCGTAGAGCGCCGCCGCAGCGTCGACGCCTTCATAGCATTGCAGGCGGATCAGCTTGCGGCCGAGCACCGCGGCGACTGCCTTCGCCGCCTCGGTTTTTCCGACGCCGGGCGCACCCTCCAGCAGCAGCGGCTTGCCTAGCGCAAGCGCGAGATAGGCAGCGGTGGAGAGTCCCTCATCGGCGAGATAATAAGCCGCGCGCAGCGCCTTCTCCAGCGCCTGCGGCGAGTCGATGCCGACGATGTTGCTGCGGACGACCATATCGTTTCACCGCCGCGTCTGCGGCCGCGCGCCGCCCTGAGCCTTGATCGCGCGCAGCACCTTCTCCGGCGTGATCGGCAGCTCATCGATTCGCACGCCCACCGCATTGAAGATCGCATTCGCGATCGCGGGCAGCACCGGATTGGCGCACATCTCACCCGGCCCCTTGCCGCCGAACGGGCCGTCCGGCGCGGGGCGTTCCAGCACGGCGATGTCGTGCGGACAGATGTCGCCGGGTCCCGGCATCAGATATTCGACGAAGTCGCGCGGCCCTTGTTTGGGATCGGGATAATACGGCTCGGTCGTCTCATAGAGTGCATGGCTCATGCCCATCCAGGCGCCGCCGACCAGTTGCTGCTCGACCAGACGCGGATTGAGCGCACGTCCCAGCTCATAGGCGCTGTCCATCCTGACCACACCGACCTCACCGGTCTCGTCATCGACCTCGACCTCCGCGACGAGGCACGCATGCGCGTAGCAGGTGGCCGGCGACATCTCGCCGGTCTCGGGATCGACGTCCGACAACGGCACCAGGAAGATGCCGCGACCGGAGATGGTCTTGCCCTGTCGGAACTGGGCGGCGATGGCGACGTCCTTGACCGAGATCGAGCGATGCGGCGCGCCCTTGACGTGGATGTTGCCGCGGCCGTCGGTTTCGAGATCGCTGGCGTTGACCTCGAGCTCCTCGGCCGCTGCCTCCATCATGACGCCGCGCGCCTCCCTGGCCGCCGCCATGACGGCATTGCCGACGCGATGGGTGCCGCGCGAGGCGAACGAGCCCATGCAGTGCGGCCCGGTGTCGGAATCGGCGGTGTCGACATAAACGTCCTCGACCGGCACGCCGAGCGTCTCGGCGCAGATCTGCCGCGTGACCGACTTCATGCCCTGCCCGAGATCGATCGACGACAGCGCCACCGTGAACTTGCCGCTGGGATTGGAATGCACCAGCGCTTGGCTCGGATCGCCGCCGAGATTCATGCCGATGGGATAGTTGATCGCCGCCATGCCGCGGCCGCGGTGCCTCGTCATTTCAGCGCCTCCTCGTGCCGAATACCGACGAGAACCGCGTCGCGCCGTGTGCGGGAGCCGGTGCCGGGCTCTGTGGGGGTGGTGACGGCGGCTCTGGAGGTGGAGAAACTGGAAGCCCTCGGTCGTAGCTCGTGCGCTGCTGCGCCGGCGCAGGCCGCGCGCTCACCGGCTCACGTGGCGTGGAGGGAACAGCCGCCCGCGTTCCGCCGCCATCCTTGCGCGATGACATGCGGCGGAACTCCTCGCGGATCGGCCATTTGGCCTTCTCGGCCGCGACCTGCACGCATTCGATCAGCGCCGTGTTCTTGGCCTCGCGGCGATGCGCCTTCATGTCGCCGTCGCGATAGGCGTTGAGGATGCGGAATTCCATCGGGTCCATGCCGATCAGATGCGCGAGCTTGTCCATCTGGCATTCGAGCGCGAAGTCCATGCCCGTGATGCCAAAGCCGCGCATCGCGGTGGCCGGCGTGCGGTTGGTGTAGACGCAGTAGATGTCGCCATGGACGTTCGGGATCGTGTAGGGACCGGGCAGGTGCGCGGCGCATTTGACCACCGCGTAGCTCGACAGCCGCGTGTAGGCGCCCGAGTCGAAATAGGCGCGGATCTGGCGCGCGACGATGCGGCCGTCGCGCATCACGCCGTCCTTGACGTAGATGCGTTCGGCGCCGCGGGGCGGCCCGAACTGCATCTCTTCCTCTCGCCCGAGCACGTAGCGCACCGGGCGCCCCGTCAACATCGCAGCGAGAATGGCGAGCGGCTCGGTCAGCGTGTCGACCTTGCCGCCGAAGCCGCCGCCGACGGTGCCGCCGATGAAGTGGAAGGTGTTGGACGGCAGGTCGAGGATCTTGGCGCAGGTGTCGAGCGAGAAGAACAGCGCCTGGGTGGAGGTGTAGACGACATAGCGGCCGTTGGTGTCGGGCGCGGCGATCGAGCCGTTGGTCTCGACCGGCGCATGCTCGATCGGCGACATCTGGTAGCGCTGCTCCAGCACATGGTCGGCCTGCGCAAAGCCGCGCTCGACATCTCCGAAGCGCAGCTTCTGGTGATCGTAGCGCTCGTGATAGGTGAACGTGTTCTTCGGATAGGTCTCGTTGACAACAGGCGCGCCCGGTCTCAACGCCTCCTCGACATCGAACACGGCCGGCAAGCTCTCGTAGTCCACCCGCACCTTGGCAGCCGCCTCGGCTGCGGCGCGCGGCGTGTCAGCGACCACGGCAACGATCGGCTCGCCCTTGTAGCGGACCTTATCGACGGCGAGCGTCGGCTCATCGTCCTTGCCGAAATTGATCAGGCTGAGCAGCGTGTTGAGGTTGCGCGGCACGTCGCCGCCCCTGATGATCCGCCGCACGCCGTCGCTTCGCTCGGCCTCGCCGGTGTCGATGCGACGCAGCCGCGCATGCGGCTGCGTCGACCTCACGACCCTCAGGTGCAGCATGCCTTGCAGCTTGTGGTCATTGAAATAGGTCGAGGTCCCCGTGACGTGGCCCAGCATGTCCTGGCGCTGCGTGCCCTTGCCGACCTCGTTGAGATTGTCGTCGCGCTCGTCGGCGAAGATGTCCTTGCGCAGTTCCAGCATGGCGATCTCCCCTCAGGCGCTCGCGCGCAGCGACGCGGCTGCCGCCAGCACCGCATTGATGATCGGCTCGTAGCCGGTGCAGCGGCAGATGTTGCCGGAGATCGCCTCCACCACCTGCTCGCGGCTCGGCTGCGGGATCTTGTCCAGCAGCGCCTTGGCCGCCATCAGCATGCCCGGCGTGCAATAGCCGCATTGCGCGGCAAACCCCTCGGCGAAAGCGCGCTGCAGCGGATGCAGGGTCGGACCGCTCTTGATACCGTCGAGCGTCTCGACCGCGCGGCCCTCGACGGCTTCGGCGAGCGTCAGACACGACAGATGCGCGTCGCCGTCGATCAGCACGGTGCAGGCGCCGCAGCCGCCCTGACCGCAGCCGAATTTCGGCGTGACGTCGCCGATCATCTCGCGCAGCACGACCAGGAGATTGGTGCCGCCGTCGACGAACAGCGCGACGTCGCAAGCATTGTGCCGGAACTGAAGTGGGGTCTTGGCCATGGTCTAGCTCTCCTGTCCCGACAGCAGCCGCCGCAGATGCACGCCGACCACCTCGCGGCGATACCACGCGCTCGCCAGCGAATTGTCCGTAGGTGCCGTTCCCTCGGCTGCCGCAGCAGCGGCGGCGCTGATCGCGCCGGCATCGAGCGGCCGGCCTTCGAGCGCGCGCTCAGCGGCCTTGGCGCGAACAGCGGTCGGCGCCATCGATCCCAGCGCGATCCGCGCGCCGGTCACGCGACCGCCGCTCTGTGGAAGATGCGCCGCGAGCGTGACCACCGATCCGCCCTTCGGCTTGATGCGCGCGATCTTGCGATAGCGGAACGCATCCGATGACGCCGGCCTGATGCAGGACACGGCGACCACCAGCGCAGCACCCTGGCGGTCGCGCGATTGCAGGAAATCCTCGATCGGCATCTCCCGGACGCCAAAGCCGCCCTGCAGCGAGACCATGCCGTCGAGCGCCAGCAGCGCCACCGTGAAGTCGCCGAACGGCGCCGGCGCGAACAGATTGCCGCCGACGGTCCCCATGTTGCGAACCGCCGGGCCGCCGATCGAGCGCGCCGCCGGATGCAGGAAGGACAGCTCGCGCTCGGCCAGAACGCGGGCGAAGGTAACGCCGGCGCCGATCCGGATGCGCCCGCCCGTGGCGTCGATGCTCTGCAGCGCGCGATCGGTGGCGCGGATCACGGTGGCGATCGAGACGTCGCCTTCGTTGAGATCGCGCATGACCAGCGTGCCGCCGCCGAGATAGCGCGCGGCGCGATCCGACGACAGCACCGAGGCCGCCTCGCTCACCGCCTGAAACGTCTTCACCGTGACCGGCATCGGTTCACCTCTTGCTCATGCCGCCTGCTTCAGATGCGATCGGATCGCCTCGAAGCCGGCCTGGTAGATGTCCTCTGCCACCATGCGCGTCAGCGCCTCGGACTGCTCGGGCCGCGTCGTGAACCGGCTCTCCCAGTGCCAGAAGGTGCGGTCACCGTCGGTGACCGGCAGCAGCCGGACATGGGCGACGTAGTTGAACAGCTGGATCGGCGTATCGAGCAGGCAGTAGCTGAAGCTCTGTTCGAGATCGGACAGCGCCAGCAATTGCTCGCGCAGCTCGGAGCCGTCCTTGAGGCGAAAACGCCTAACACAGCCGATCTTGTCGGAGGCTTGCGCGCGCTCGATCGCGGACGTCGCCACCGCCGGATGCCAGCGATCATGGCCGTTGAAGTCGCGCAGCACATTCCACACGATTTCTGTCGGCGCATCGATGATCGTGCTCTTGACGACGTGCGGCACGGCCTAGCCTCCGAACGCGCGCTTGAGGGCATCGAAGCCGCCCTGGAACACGCCGCCGCCGATCGAAGCGATCAGATCGGCCTCGCGCTCGGGCGCGCAGTCGAACTCGGCGGTCCATTCCAGGAAGGTCTTGTCGCCATCCGTGACCGGGGTCAGCCGCAAGGTCGCCACGTAGTTCGACACACCCATCGGCGATTCCAGGATCGAATAGGTGCAGAACATGTCGTAGTCGGACAGGCCGAGCAGCTTCTCGCGGATGCGGTCGCCATTGCGTAAGCGGAAATCCCTGACACAGCCGATCTTGTCGGCGGGCTCACCGCCCTCGATCCGGCTCTCCGCAATCGCCGGATGCCAGTTCGGCAAGCCGTTGAAGTCGCGGACGCGCGCCCACACCCGATCGTTGCGGGCGCTCACGACGGTGGAGACGTAGACCCTCGCCATGGTGCCTCACCCCTTTTTGCGCGGACCGCGGTCGGCCGGCGGTTCGGTTGGGCTGGCGTCCCCCCCTCCGCTTCCCTCTGCGTCCTTGCGCGCCGCGGTCTCTTTCCGGATGCCCTGCATGTCCCTGGCTTCGCGGATCAAGCCCGGCATCTTGGCAAGGCTGCCGCCCTCGACGCCGATGTCGGAGAGGATGGAGTCGATCAGCGGCGCCTGGACACGGTAGCGCAGCGCGGAGTCGATCACCTCGTCGGTAGCGCTGCGGCCCCCATTGCCGTTGCCGCCATTGCCGTTCAGGCCGTCGACCTGGAGGATCCGGATGCCCTCGATCTTCTCCATCGGCTTGACGCTCTCGCGCACGATACCCTCGATGCGGTCGAGCAGCTTGCGCCGGAACAGCGAGTAGCGCGCCTGGTCGGTCAGCACATTCTCGGCCTCGTTGAGCAGCTTCTGTGCTTCCGCCTCGACAGCCGCGCGGACCCGCTCGGCCTCGGCGGCGATCCGGGTCTCCTCCGCCTGCTTTTCGGCAATCATCACCTCCACGGTCTTGCGCCGGCGGGCGATCTCGCTCTCGCGCGCAGTGATCACTTTTTCCGTTGCCTCGGTGGCACGCGTGCGCGCCTCCTCGGCGGCGACCTTGGCCGCGGATTCCTCCAGAGACTTCTGATACAGCGCGATCGCCTTCTCCATCAGCGCCGTCTCGACGTCCTTCTCGCGGTTCACTTCGAGCTTGCGCAGCTCGCGCTCGCGGCCGATGCGGGCCTCGTCGAGACCGCGATCGGAGGCGATGCGCGCGCGCTCGACCTCCTCGCGGGCGGCGATCTCGGCCTCCTGCAGCGACTGCACACGCGCGACCTCGAGCTGCTCGATGGCGCGGCGGCGCTCCAGCCGGACAGCCTCCAGCGCCTGTTCGCGCGACACGTCCGCAGTCTCGACCTGCTTGCGCGCGACGATCTCGGCTTCCCTGACCTGCCGATCGGCATCGATGCGCTCAGCGCGCTTGGCGGCGAGCTCGATCACCCTGATCTCGTCGGCGAGCTCGATCGCTTTCTTCTGATCGATGTTCAGCACCTCGCGCGTCCGCGACGAGGCGATGCGCTCAGCCTCCAGCGCCAGCTCGACCTCGATGCGGCGCCGCTCCACGGCCTCGCGCCGCTTCAAATCCGCGGCTTCGACGGCCTCGGTGCGCTGGATCTCCAGGCTCCGCGTCTCCTTCTCCGAGCGGATGCGCTTCTCGGCGACTGCCTGCTCCTGCGCGATACGGGCCGCCTCGATCGCCTCGCGCGAGGCGATGTCGGCCTCCTCGATGGTCCGGATGCGCGCGATCTCCAGCGCACGCACCCGTTCCTCCTGCGCGATGCGGCTGGCTTCCGTCGCCTCGCGCGCGGCAATGCCGGCGATCTCGATGCCCTGGTTGCGCTCGATCTCCAGCTTGCGCGTGGCATGCTCGGCGGCGATGCGCTCTGCGGACAGCACCTGCTCACGCGCAATGCGCGCGGCTTCGACCGCCTTCTGCGCCGCGATCTCGGCCTCCTGGATGTTGCGCACCTGGGCGATCTCGGTGGCGCGCGTCCGCTCGTCGGAGCTGATGCGCTCCAGATTGACGATCATGGTCTGCGCGATCCGCGCCTTCTCGGTCGCCTCGCGCGCCGCGATCTCCGCCTCCTCGATCGCGCGGGTTCGCTCGATCTCGCGGCGGCGCGTCTCCTCGTCGTTGGCGATGCGCGCATCCGAGACCACGCGATCCTGCTGGATCCGCGCCTTCTCCACTGCCTCGCGCGCCGCAATCTCGGCCTCCTCGATGGTACGCGTCCGCTCGATGTCGCGCTGGCGCACCTCCCGCTCGGATTCGATGCGCGCGGCATCGATCGCGCGCTGGTTGGCGATCCGCGCCTTCTCGATGTCCTCGCGCGCCAGCAGCTCGCGCTCCTCGACAGCGCGCGTGCGCTCGATCTCGCGCTGCCGCGTGTCGCGCTCGGCCGCGATCCGCGCCTCCGCAATCGTCAGCTCGTTGGCGATGCGGGACTTCTCGATCGCCTCCCGTGCCATGATCTGTGCCTGCTCAGCCTCGGTCTCACGCAGCGCGCGCTCGCGCGCGACCTCCGTCCGCTGCAAGGCACGGCGCATCTCGATATCGCGCTCCTGCTCCAGCCGTGCCGTCTCGCTCTCCCGCTCGATCTCCAGCGCCTCGCGCTCGGCTTCGAGATTGCGGGTGCGGATCTTGATCATCGAGTCCTGCTCGATGTCGTTGCGCAGCTTGCGCTTGCTTTCGATGTCCTCCATCAGCCGTGTCAAGCCCTCGGCGTCGAACCGGTTCGAGGGGTTGAAGAATTCGAGATCGGTCTGGTCGAGATCGGTGATCGCGACCGATTCCAGCTCGAGGCCGTTCTGGGCCAGCGCCTCGGCGGCCGCCGCTTTGACGCGCGAGACGTAGTCGCCGCGCTGCTCGTGCATCTGCTCCATGGTCATCTCCGCGGCGACCGCGCGCACGGCGGAGATGAACTTTCCGGACAGCAACGCGTGCAATTTTTCCGGCTCGAGGGTGCGGCGGCCAAGCGTCGCCGCCGCGATCGACACGGCCTCGCGGGTCGGCTGAACGCGAACGTAAAAATCGGCCTCGACGTCGACCCGCATCCGGTCGCGCGTGATGACGGCGTCCTGCCGCGCACGCGTGATGCCCATCGGCAGAACGTTCATGTTGACCGGCGTATAGTCGTGGATGAACGGCAGCACGAAGGCGCCCCCATTGATCACGACGCGCTCCCCCATGAAGCCGGTGCGGACGAAGGAGACCTCCTTCGAGGAGCGATGATACAGCCAGTTGACGATGTAGACGGCGACCACGATGACGACGATCGCGACGATCAGCCAAAGGATCAGCTCACCAACCAGAACCCCGGACATCTCATTCCTCCCTCGGTCTCCCGTCCGGCGAGCGCCGCGCCGCGCACCGTTGCTGCCGAATCTCGTGTTGTCGCCTCAGACGCGGCGTGGCCGCGAGCTGATCGCCTTGAAATGTCGCACCTGCTCCGTCAGCGCCCGCTCCACCGGCAGCCGTTCCATCGAGGAGGCGCCGTAGAAGCCGTGGCAATTCTTCGTATGCTTCATGATGAAGTCGGCATCGGCCGGCTCGGCGATCGGGCCGCCATGCGCCAGCACCAGGATCTCCGGGTTGACGCTGAGCGCAGCCGAGGCCCAGCTATCGATCAGGCCGGGGCAGTCATCGAGCTTGGGCGCGGTCTGCGCGCCGATCGAGCCGCCCGTGGTGAGACCGAGATGGCAGACGATGATGTCGGCGCCGGCGATCGCCATGCCCGCGGCCTGGGCCTCGTTGAACACGTAGGGCGTCGTCAGCAGGTCCTTGTCATGGGCGCGCCCGATCATGTCGATCTCCAGCGCGTAGGAAATGCCGGTTTCCTCCAGATTGGCGCGGAAGGTGCCGTCGATCAGGCCAACGGTCGGAAAGTTCTGCACGCCGGAGAAGCCGAGCGTCTTCAGCTCATCGAGGAAGACATCCATGTCACGGAACGGGTCGGTGCCGTTGACGCCCGCCAGCACTGGCGTGGACTTCACCACCGGCAGCACCTCGCTCGCCATCTCGACGACGATCGCATTGGCGTCGCCATAGGCCATCAGCCCGGCGAGCGAGCCGCGGCCGGCCATGCGATAGCGACCGGAATTGTAGATCACGATCAGGTCGATGCCGCCGGCCTCCTCGCATTTGGCCGACAGGCCGGTGCCGGCGCCGCCGCCGATGATCGGCACACCACGGCGCACCATGTCGCGAAACTTCTTCAGCAGCGGTGCGCGCTCATATCTCGCCATCCCCTCACCTCGCCTGTCTGCGCCGCGCCGGCAGTCGCCCGAGCATCGGCCTGATGGCGCCGACGACCACTGCTGCGAACTCATTGTCGTTGATGTGATGCGGCACGCGGATCAGGCGCCGGCTCGAGGTCTGCCGCACGGTCTGTTCGAGGCTGCGGAACAGCGCCTCGTCCGCCTCGCGATCGAAGAACGGCTGGCCCGGCGCATCGAGCGCCGAGACGCCCTTCTCGGGCAGGAAGAACCGGACCGGCCCGTCCATGCGATTGAGCCGCTCGCCGATCCAGCGCCCCATCTGCGCGTTCTCCACCGCCGTCGTCCGCATCAAGGTGACCTGCGGGTTGTGGACGTGAAACTTGCGGCCGCGATAGCGCTCGGGAATGGTCTCGGGCGCGCCGAAATTCACCATGTCGAGCGCGCCGACCGAGCCGACATAGGGCACGCGGCTGCGGATGATGGCGCCGAAGCGATCCTCGATGGCCGGAAACACACCGCCCATCAGCAGGTCGCAGACCTCGGTCGTGGTGAGATCGATCACGCCGGCGAGCATGCCGGACTCGACCAGCTTCTCCATCGAGCGGCCGCCGACGCCGGTGGCGTGGAAGACCAGGCACTCGTAGTCGTCGCGCAGCTCGGCCGTGAGCTTCTGCACCGCCGGCGTAGTCACGCCGAACATGGTGATGCCGATGGCGGGACGTTGCGGTCGGGTGCGGTCAGCGACGGCGGACTGCTGCTCGCGCGCCGTCACCATGCCGGCAAGCGCATGCGCGCCATTGCTCAGCACCGCGCGCGAAATCGAATTGAGTCCTTGGACGTCGGTGACCGAGTACATCATCGCGATGTCGGCCGGCCCGACATAGGCGCCGACGTCACCGGATGCGACAGAGGAGATGATCAATTTCGGTACACCGACCGGCAGGTCGCGCATTCCCGGCGCGACCAGCGATGTGCCCCCAGACCCTCCGGCCGAGATGATGCCGGCTACGTTGTCCTGCCGCCGCAGCCAACGTGCGAAAGCTTCTGCCATCGCGGTGACCGATGCGCCGCGATCGGGGCCGAACACGGCGGAGCCGCCGCGGGGATGATTGAGTGCGACCTCCTGGGCCGAGACGTCGCAGCTCGCGTGCCGTCCGCTGGTGGAGACATCGACAAGTCGGGTGCGCAGGCCGTGGCCCGCGACGATGTCGCGGATGAAGCGCAGCTCGTCACCCTTGGTGTCGAGCGTGCCGACCACGATCACCGCCGGCGGGCCCGCCGCGATCGACACGGCGCCCTCGCGACTCTGGCGAGTTGCCTCGTCGAGCCGGGTCACACTGGTGGACAGCGTGCGCGCCTTGGCCTCGATCTGCGCGATCGGCACCGGCTGCGACCAGCGCGTCGGCAGCACGGGATTAGAGACGTAAACCTTGACGGGCGCAGCTTTCGGCGTCGTTGACACCGCCGCACCTGCGACGGGCACCTCCTGAACCCCTCCCGTCCCGAGATCGGTCTCGTCGCCGGCATGCTGGCCGACGCCGAGCAGACGCTGCTGCAGCTCGCGATCGGCGGCGAGCCGGGCCGAGTCGATGATGCGGTTGATGCGGCCGTTGACCATGATGGCCACGCGCGGCGAGATCGCCGTGGCGACGCCGATGTTCTGTTCGATCACGAGGACCGCCATGTCGCCGTCCTGGCCGAGCCGTATCAGCATCTCCTCGACCTGGGCGACGATGACCGGCGCCAAGCCCTCTGTCGGCTCGTCCATGATCAGGAGCTGCGGATTGGTCAGCAGCGCGCGCGAGATCGCCAGCATCTGCTGCTCGCCGCCCGACAACTGGCCGCCGCCATTGTTGCGCCGCTCGGCGAGGCGCGGAAATGTCTCGTAGACGCGCTCGACGGTCCAGGCGCCGCGGCGCTGGCCCGCTGCCAGGCGCAGGTGCTCGTCGACGCTGAGCGAGCGCCACAGACGCCGCCCCTGCGGCACATAGCCGACGCCGAGCCGCGCGATACGCGCCGGATTGAGCCCGGTGATATCATTGCCGCGCAGACGCACCGTGCCGCCGGACGGCCGCAGCAGGCCCATGATGGCCTTGCACAGCGTCGTCTTGCCCATGCCGTTGCGGCCGACCAGCGAGAACACGCCGCTGTCGAGCCGGAGATCGACGCCCTGCAGCGCATGCGAATGGCCGTAGTACACGTCGAGGCCGCGGACCTCGAGCGCAGGCGCGGAGCGGCGGATGTCATTCATGACCGCCTCCGAGATAGAGCTCCTGCACCTCCGGATCAGATTCGATCTCCTGCGGCGCGCCCTCCTTGAAGATGCGGCCGTTGTGCATCATCGTCACGCTCTCGACGACGCGCAGCGCTACGTCCATGTCGTGCTCGATGATGATGTAGCCGATATGCGGCGGCAGTGACGTCAGGATCTCGACCAGCTCGCGCCGCTCGGTCGGCGACAGGCCCGCCGCCGGCTCGTCGAACAGGATGAAGCGCGGCGCACCGGCGAGCGCCAGCGCGATCTCGAGCTGGCGCTGCTGGCCATGGGCCAGCTCCGACACCAATTGATCGCGCACGGACGTCAGATGCACCGCCTCGATCAGGCGTTCGGTCGCCTGCATCAGTGCATCGTTGACGCTGGGTCGCAGCATGGAAAACCGCGCGCGCGAGACGCCGCGGCAGGCCAGGTAGACATTGTCGCGGACAGAGAGGCCAAGGAACAGTGCCGAGATCTGGTAGGTGCGGCGCAGCCCGCGGCGGATTCGCTCATAGGGCGGAAAGGTGGTGATGTCCTCGCCGAAGAAGCGGATCGTGCCGGAGGTCGGCAGGAAGTCACCGGTGACGCAGTTGAACAGGGTGGTCTTGCCGGCACCATTCGAGCCCAGCACCGCGCGCCGCTCACCGGGGCGAACGGTGATGGTCACGTCAGTGAGCGCGGTCAGCGCGCCGAACATCCGCGTCACGCCGCGCAGTTCGAGGGCTGCAGTCGAGCCCAGCGCCGAGAGCCGGTCCGCCACCCTATCCATGGCCGTGCCCTCCCGGACGGGGCTGCTTCTCCGTAGGCCGGCCGCGACGCCGCCAGCGCTCATACAGGCCGATGACGCCATCGGACGACCAGAAGACGATGGCGAGGAAGCCGAGCCCGATCAGCAGCCGGAACCGGTTGCCGTCGAGCCCGACCTTGACCAGGAAGTCGAGCGCAAAGGTGCGCAGGATGACGAAGACGAAGGCGCCGATATACGGCCCGACCGGCCGGGTGATGCCGCCGACGACGGCGACGATGAGAATGTCGATGCAGCGCTCGACCGCGACCGATCCGGGCGAGATCTGCCGATAGTTCCAGACCTGCAGCACGCCGCCCATGCCGGCGATCAGGGCCGCGAACGCATATGCAGCGATGCGATGTGCATTGACGTTGAAGCCGAGCGCCGCCATGCGCCTGGGATTGTCGCGTACGCCCTGCAGCGCCAGGCCGAATAGCGCGCGCGACAGATAGAGCACGGCGAAATAGCACAGCGCGGCCACCGCGAGCGTCAGGTAATAGAACGCGATGTCCATGCGCCAATCGACGCCGAGAAAATGCGGCGTCGCAATCGTATTGATGCCGGTGTGGCCGTTGAAGATCGCCCAGTTCTGGTTGGTGAAGTAGTAGAACGCGGCGCCGATCGCGAGCGTGATCATGATGGTGTAGATGCCCTCGGTACGCACGGCGAGCGCGCCGCCGAGCGTGCCGAACAGCACCGCAAGCACCAGCGCCATGGGCGTCGCCAGCCACCAAGGCCAGCCCAGGCTGATATTGGCGTTGCCGCTGACGCCGAACACGGCAACCATGTAGCCGGCAAAGCCCGCAATGGTCAGCTGCATCAGGCTGACCATGCCGCCATAGCCGGCGAGGAACATCAGGCTCAGCGCGATGGTGCCGAGGATCAGGGTGGTGCCGAAGATCTCGATCAGGAAGAAGCCGTTGGCGATCAGCGGCATGATCAGCAGCAGCGCCGCGACCACCCATGCCCAGGGCTGCTCGGTGGCCGACCATGCGGCCGGCTGCCGTGCGGCGCCGCCTACCAGCATGCTGTCCCGCGCGCGTGCCTCCTGGATCAGCGACATCTCATCGCCTCGCCAGGAGGCCCTGGGGCCGCACCGCCAGCACCAGCACCATGATCAGGAAGGTCACGACGATCGCATAGGTCGGGATGTAGACCGAGCCGAGCTGCTCGGCGAGCCCGATGATGACAGCGCCGAGCGCCGCGCCAGGGATGGATCCCATGCCACCGACGATCACGACGACCAGCGACGCCAGCAGAAAGCGCGTATCCTCGCCGGGCGAGATCGACTGGAAGGTTCCGCCGACCACGCCGGCAATGCCGGCCAGCCCCGCGCCCAGCGCGAACACCAGCACGAAGACGAGCTGAATCTGGACGCCGGTCGCCGCCAGGATCTCGCGATCATCGACGCCGGCGCGCACGATCATGCCAACACGGGTGCGGTTGAGCGCGAGCCACATCGCGACGCCGATCACGACCGAGCCGCAGAAGATCACCAGCCGCACCAGGGGATACTGCAGGAACACCGGCTCGCCGGGCGATTTCATCGCCGTCATCAGCGGGAGCTGCACCGGCCCGATCAGCCAGGCCGGCGTCTGGATCTGATAGAAGTCGCCGCCGAACGCCCACAGCATCAGATCGGCGAACACGATCGAGAGGCCGATCGTCACCATGGTCTGGCGCAGGTCCTGCCCCTCCATGCGGCGAAAGACGAGCAGTTGCAAGAGAACGCCGATGGCCGCGACGACGATGAAGGCGGCGGCGAAGGCGAGTATCCATGACCCGGTCGCGGCGGACACGCCGTAGCCCACATAGCCGCCGAGCAGATAGAGCGAGCCGTGCGCAAGATTGACGTTTCGCATCAGGCCGAAGATCAACGTGAACCCGCTCGCGACCAGGAAATACAGTCCGCCCAGCGTGATGCCGTTGAACACCGCACTCAGGAACACCTTCTTCCGACCGATCGCCTCCTCAAGCCCCGGCGGCCAGACGGCGAAGATCAGCCACGCCAGCAGCGCCAAGGCGAGAAGAATGATGAGGGACCAGATCGGGTGACGCTCGATGAAGCGGCTCATCGTCCCTCCCTCATGGTCAGAGGGACCGATCCGTCATCACAGCGGAAAGGCGCATTCAGCCGAAGATCGCCGGGTGTGCCGGCCATCGCTCGTCCTCCCTCGTCGGATCCTTTTCCGGATCACGTTCCGAAGAGTGTAGCGGCAGACGAGCATGCGCACTTGATCGATAGTCTCTTTTCGCGCGACGCGCAGCAGCACGTCAGGCACGCAGCACTTTTGCAGCGCGGCGATAATCGGTCGGCGCCATGCCGACATTTCCGGCGAAGAAGCGCGTGAAGCCGCTCTGGGAGGTGAATCCGAGATCGAAGCCGATGTCGGCGATCGGCGACTCCGTCGCCACCACCGCATCGAGCGCCCGCTCCATCAGCAGCGTATTCAAATAGAGGTTGGGCGTTACTCCGGTCTGGCTACGGAACAGCCGATAAAAATGCGGCCGCGACAGTCCGGATTCGCGGGCTATGTGATCGAGCTCGATCTCGGCGCACGGACTGTCCGACATCAGCTTGATGCACTTGCGAACTCGAAAATCCGTCACTTCCGCGCACGGCCGCTCGGGCATCTGATCCGAGACGCGCCAGCTCTCCTCGTAGCAACTGTCGATCAGCTGCCGCAGCTCGCCGTCGAGGCAACCGAGCGATGGCGCGCCACATACCAGCGCTGCGGCGCGGCGAATGCAGCGGTCGAGGGCGGCGGTTCGCCGAAAGCAGGTACGACCAAACCGCAGGCCCTGCTCGCGCGCGGCCGACGGCGTGAACCACTCCGCATTGACGTAGAGCACGAAGAAGATGGCGCCGTTGCCGACATCGTTCGGCAGGAAGTTGTGCGGCTCCCACGGATTGACCGCGACGATCCAGTCCTCGCCGATCTGATAATGCTGGTCGCAGACGTCGATATCGGCCGGCGTCCCGCCAACATGAAAGATCAGATGTCCCTCGCGGTGGGCATGCACATTGAATGGCCGATTTAGCTGATAAACCGTCGCGCGGCCGAAGCGAGCATGAAAGACGGCGAGCGCCCTACTCATCACTTCCTCACCGAAATGGTTCTTATTGTTCGTCAGCGTCGATCATTGTTTTGCAGAAAGCAAGAGACGCGACGACGCGGCCCGAGCCCGCTCGAGCCGCGTCGCTCTCTGCAGAAGGTCAGTACTTCTTACATTCGGGCACGGTGCGGCTCGGCAGGCCGATCTTGGCGAAGGTGGCGGCGTCGTATCCCAGCGTCTGGTTGACGTCGGGAATCACCTTCACGACCTTGCTGAACAGCGCGCCCTTGCCATCGTCGACGACCTCGGTGACGAAGTTGGTGCCGATCGCCTGGCGGTTGGCGTCGAGCTTGATCTTGCCGTTGGGAGCATCGATCTCGATCTTCGCCAGCGCCGCCTTTAGCTTGGCCTGGTTGTTCGACAGATCGCCATTGACCTCGCGCAGCGCCAGGATCAACGCCATGGTCGAGCCATAGTAGTTGGTGGCAAGCAGCGACGGGCTTGGGAAGCGCTTCTCCGGCGGGAACGAGTCCTGATAGGCCTTCACGAACTTCTGCCAGCGCGGATCCTCCCAGGTATCGGCCTGCCCCGATGCCGCAATCGTACCGATCAGGGCGTTCTTGGCATTGCCCTTTGACGACAGGATGGTCTGGTCGATCATGATCGAGCCGCCCATCAGGTGCGCCTTGCCGCCGGCCTGTTGATACTGGTTGAGGAAGTTGACGGCATCGGCGCCGCCGAGACCGAGATAGATCGCATCGACATCATCGGGCAGCGCCGCGATCACCGACGCGAAATCCTTGGTGCCGAGCGGCACCCATTGCCGGCTGGAGATCTTGCCGCCCAGGCCGCAGAACTCCAGCGCCAGGCCGAACACCTGGGTATAGATGAAGGAATAGTCCTCGCCGACAGTCGCGATCTTGCGATAGCCCTTGGTCTCATAGGCATATTTGCCGAGGCCGACCTGCCATTGGGCGCCATCCATGTTGAAGCGAAAGAAGTTCGGCGCGGGATCGACATAGGTCGTCTCCTGCGCACCGGACGCAGCGTTGACGAATGTCAGCTCGGGGTGCGTCTTGGCGAAGTTCTTGACCGCGATGCCCTCGTCGCCCGACAACGGCGACAGCAGGATCTGCACCTTATCCTGCTCGATCAGCTTGCGCACGGCACGGACGGCCGAGTCCGGCGTGGCATCGGTCGACGCGACGACGAACTCCAGCTCCTTGTCGCCGACCTTCTTGCCGAGCACGTTCAGCGCGGTGACATGGCCGCGCATCCCGTCCTCGCCGAGCACGGTATAGGTGCCCTCCAGCGTCGCCGTGACGCCGACCTTGATCTTTTCCTGCGCGAATGCCGTGCCGGACAGCAAATGCGCCGTGAACACGGCGATACCTACACTTCGCATGTGCATCGAACTCCTCCCTTGTCGCCCATTGCTGGGGCACACGAGCGTGTGCCGGCCACTGTTTTGTTGGCCATGTTGGCAGCGGACCTTCCCGACGCCTCGCGTGATCTCTGACGAGCGACGGTGAGCCCCCATCGACCGCGGAGGCTAGCGGATGAGCCGAGGCGGGGCGCAACCCGCCCGGCCTCGGCCTTGACGACGAGTCTCATTTTCCATGATGCGACGCGATAAGCCTGTGATGCACTCCGCGTGCATCGCGGTCCCGTCAGGGCTTCGGCGGCGTGGCAGCGGCCTGGCCGCGCTGGCAGAGCACGGGCAACTCAACTGCCTCGGCCCGGCTCCCTTGGGATCGTCTTGGAGTTCAACCGACGCGATCGTACCGCCACCCGAGACCGCCGGATGCGCCGCTTCCGAAATTCCAGTCCGCACATGGCAATATCGATGCTTTCGTTCGGATGCCGCAGACGGCGTCCGTGGAACGCGAGCCATTTCTCGACCTGGCGCACGACCACGCGGCCGAGTCCCAGTCGCCGCACCAACTCGTCGCGCGTATGCAGCGAGGCGATGTCGACGATGTATTCGAGCCGTTCCGACATGGTCCGGCCAACGAGCCGCGCGTATTCACTCGACACTAGCAAGGTTACGACCCGCTCAGGCAGATGCGGCTCACCCATTTCCAATCCTGCACTCCACCGTGCCCGCCGGCCGACACGAGATGTCGGTCATCCAGCAGTTGCAGGCACGGCGCCCCCCGATGACAATTCGACCGTGACACGCCAGGGACGGCCAGGTCGTCGCAAAGATGCCCTTTCGGCCTCAATCCACGACGTCGCGCGCGGCGCGCTCGTCGCGGCTCCGCATTCGGCTTTCCATCACGAGTACACGCGCTCGGCCCGGTCATGCGAGGACGCTGCGTCCTGTTCTCTCGCCGTTGTCGACACGAGCGACTTCGTGATCTCCTGAGCCCGCATCGGCAGCACCGAGAGCAGCGTATCGCTGAGGCCGTGCGAGGTTTCGGCGCAGCCCTGCACATAGACATGTGGACGAAACGCGGGACTTGTCTGCAGACGATAGTCGCGATCAAGCGACGCCGACTCGATGTAGCGGCTGATCGGATCGAGACACCCCGGGATCGGAGATCGCTCGTAGCCGGTGGCGAGCACGACGGCATCGTATGCCGCTCGGCGGCGGACCTCCTCGTCCTTGTTATTGAACTCGAGCACCACCCCCTCGGGGGAGGCATGAGCTGCGACGATCTCGCTGCGCGGATGAAGCGCCAGCTTCCGAGCTCCGGCAACGCGCTGCTGATACGTCATCCGGTAGAGCTGATCGAGCAGGTCGGGGTCGACCACCGCATAATTAGTATTGCGGAAGCTGCGGACGATTGTCTCGCGCTGCCCGTCGGACCGCGAATGGAAATAATCGGTGTAGTCCGGGTTGAAGATCTCGTTTACGAACGGGCTGCTGTCGGCCGGCTTGAGCGCATGCCCGCGGAAGACCAGATCGATCTGGGCGCCCGGAATCCGCTCGCTGAGATCGAGGGTGACCTCAGCCGCACTTTGCCCGCCGCCGATGACCGCCACCCGCGGCGAGCGGCCGTCCGATCCTGCCGCAAGCGTCGAGCCGAGATAGCCGCTGGTGTGCACGACCCGCGGATCCATCGCGACCGCTCGAAATACGGACGGGATGTGCGGCACGCCGCCGACGGCGGCCACGAGGTGCCGCGTGACGCGTGACCGTTCTTTCCCGTCAGCCATGCGCGTGAGCACGCGAAGCGCGGTGACGGACTGACCGGCGTGCACGGGCTCGACAGCCTCGACTGTCTCTCCATATGCGACCATGGCGCTGAACTGGCCGGCGACCCATCGGAGGTAGTCGTTGAACTCGATCCGGCTCGGATAGAACGTCTTGCAGTTGGTGAAGTCGAGCAGCCGGCCGGATTTGTGAAGATAGTTGACGAAGGTGAACGGACTGGTCGGATCGCGAAGCGATACCAGATCCTTGAGGAAGGAGATCTGCATGTTGCTGCCGGGCAGCAGCATTCCGCCATGCCACTTGAAGTCCTGCTGCCTTTCCACGAACAGGGACCGGCATTTCAAGCTTTGCTGCCTGGCGCAATCGTCGAGTGCAATCGCCAGTGCGAGGTTCGATGGCCCGAAGCCAACGCCGACGACATCATATTCAGGGGCAGGATGATACGACATGAGTGATGCTCCGTCCGCGCTAGGCTTCTATGGGTGCTTCCTTGGGCGCCGGCTGCCACAGCCGGTCGCCGAAGAAGCGCTCGCGCAGCAACATGACCAGGGTTGCCCGCTTGTGTGGGAAGTCGAAGTTCTTGAGCCTGGCAAAGCCCGCCAGATCCAGGTTACGCAGCTGCTGGGAATGCGTCGCCGCCGGCTCGCCGACGATGCGCTCGGTGCGGCAATCGTCGAGGAACATGTAGTGCATGAGCGAGGGAAGCCAGGCCGTGATGAAGCGGCGGCCCCGGAAGCCGTGCTCGCCGACGATCACGTGCCAACCGCGATCATAGTCCGCCGCCTCGTAGAACGGCGCGATGCGATTTTCCTTTGCCCAATAGAGCTCGAAATAGCCGAAAGGCTGATCACCGAAGGAGCCGATCAGCGGCACCATGTGCGGGTCCGACATGATCCGCGACAGATACTGCCGGTGCTTGTCGATGTCCCCCGCCTCGTTCCAGAACGTGTCCACCCGCGGGTCGTTGAGCCAGCGGTGCACCAGCGGGAGATCGTGAGCGATGTCGACGACGCGAAAACTGATGACGTCGGACAGCCAGGGAATGAAACGGGCGTAGACGGTGCCGACCGGCTTGGGAGGGCGCCGAGGATGACGCCTGCCATCGGTCATCGTGTAGGATAGTGGAAACGGCGGACATGCGGCGTCCGTCAGCCAGTTCTCGCGTCGCTGCATCACCATGTCCGGACGCAGCGTCAACCTGCCGTCAGTGACCACCGCAAGGCCGTCTCTCGCCAAGACCGATGCTGCTGCCGGGTTGTCGTCGAGCGCAAGGACGAGCCTCTCCAGCGACGGCGTCCAGCCGAAGACCGCTTCGGCCATTGCCGCGACTCCGCGCGACACCCGGCCCCAATCACCGATGCCGTCGCGCACGGTCAGCCGCATCAGCTCGCCATCTGACCGGAACGACAACAGCTCCGCGCCATCCGCGATCACCTTTATCCCGTCATCGTCGCGAACGACCGACATTGTCGCGTCAATTGCGACGGGAAACGTCCGGGCTCTGCCTGCAGCGCTCGCGGTCGCGCTCATGCGAAACCCTCCCCCTTCATTGATCTGCACGGGCGTCATCCCTGTCCACTCCCGTTCAGGATGTAGATCGGCCGGCACGACAAAAACAAGAAGGTCCGAGGCACCGCGTTTAGATTAACTACAAAGCTGCACATCACGGCTTCGTTGCCTCAAATGACTCAATGGACTCCTGCAGAGCCGGCGTGAGCGAGCGTTGCCTTCGTGCCGGCTCGCGGCGCTCGGAGGGGTCGCCCACGTCAATATTCCCGTTGCGCAGGCGCACGATCCGATCGGCGCAGTGGAAGTAGCGATCGTCGTGCGAGATCACGATGATCGTCTTGCCGAGACGTTTGAGGTCGGCGAGCAGCTCGGTGTAGAAGATTTGACGGAACGCCGGATCCTGATCGGCCGCCCATTCGTCGAACACCAGCACGGGCCGTCCCTCGATCCAGGCATTGATCAAGGCGAGCCGCTTGCGCTGGCCTGTCGACAGGTCGGTTGTGGAGAATGCGCCGCCTTCGATGGAGACTTTGTGCGCAAGCTCGAGGCGGTCGAGATAGCGCTGTGCGAGCTCAGATCGCTGATTGCTCTGCTGTGCAAGGGTGTCGAACAGGAAATAGTCCGAGAATATTGTGGTGAAGAGCTGCCGGTAGTCGTCGCGGGTCTCGCTGACGACAGGACTGCCGTCGCGCAGCAGCACGCCGCGATCGGGCACATAGAGTCCGAGCAGCAGCTTGATCAGCGTCGTCTTACCGCTGCCGTTCTCACCGACGATGAAGACGATCTCGCCGCAGCGTATGCGAAGGTCGATCGGTCCGATGGCAAAGGGCCGTTCGGATGAGGACGCCGGGAATGCGTAGGAGACTCCGCGCAACTCGATCGATTCAATCTGGTCGGCAGTCCGACCGGCCGGATCATCAAGCAGTTCCGCCTCTTCGGTGGTGAAACGGTCCGACAATTCGGCGATCCGACGCATCGCGAGCTGGGCGCGGCCGAGCGACGGCAGCATACCGATCAACTGGTCGATCGGTCCGCGCATGAACAGCAGCACCAGAACGAAGCCGCTGGACACCGAGGCCGGGCTGTCGGGCCACAGCAGCGGACGCAGCACGAGCGTGGTCCCGATCACCAGGAACAGGAGAACCGTCCCGAGCGCACGCGCCGTCACGAGCAGATTGATGGCCTTGATCTGGACGTCGCCAATGCGGTCGACGGTCTGCCCGATCAGATCGACATGGACGTGGCGTCGGCGCGGGCGGTGCAGCCGCAACTCCTTGGCGCCGTCGGAGATCGCGCGGTAATGCTTCTGCAGGTCGTCTTCGTATTGGCGCGCGAGATTGAAGCCCGTCATTCCACGCTTGCGAGCGAGATAGTGGACGAACGACCCGAGCGCGATCAAGGCTGCCGTGACCAGGAACAGCGGCCACGAGAGCACCGCCAGGTAGATCAGGCAGCCGGCGACGATGACGCCGGACACCAGGAAGGCCGGAAAGAAGAACGCGAAATCGCTGATGGCGTCGACATCCCTGGTCAGGACCGGGATGAGGCGGTGCGACCGATAGGATTCGAGCTGGTCGATCGGCGCCATCAGGATCTTGGCGGCCAGCGACTTGCGCAGCGAGGCGACGATCCGCTGTCCGACGACGTTGGCGCTGATGTCCGAGCCGACGGAGCCGACCACGATCAGGACACAGAGACCCGCGAACGAGGCGACCAGCCCACCAATGTCGCCTGGCCCTGCGTAAAGGCCGCGGTTCACCACGGCGAGCAGACCCGCAACGCTGGCGCCGCCGAGGAGACCGAGCAGGATGGCTGCGACGAGCAGCAACCAATAAGGCCGCAGCAGGCTTCCGACGTTGGCAAGTCCTGGATTGGATGACGTCATCATCGGTCGCCAGCTCCCATTCCCATGCCGAAGACGGTAGCGAGCTTGTCGCCGATGTCGGCGCGGGCCCGCAGAGCGTCCGGCACGACGTTGCCCATGCGCAGGAACTCGTGGATCATGCCGGGATAGACCTTCAGATCCACGGCGACCCCGGCCGCGCGCAAGCCTTCAGCATAGGCCCGCCCCTCGTCGGCCAGCGGATCGAACTCGGCGAGCACGATCAGCGCAGGCGCGACGCGCGTGAGATCGGATGCCGCCAGCGGCGCAAATCGCCAGTCGTGGCGATCGGCGTCCTGGGGGAGATAGTGGTCGAAGAACCAGTCCACGGTCTCGCGCTCGAGCAGATAGCCCGAGCCGTATCTTTCGTAGGAATCCGAGATCTGCTGCGGGCTGAGGCCGGGATAAGCGAGGACCTGAAGAGCGGGCTGCGGCAAGGCCCGGTCATCGCGCGCGGCGATCGCCAGGGCTGCAGCGAGCGTGCCGCCCGCACTGTCGCCACCGACCGCGACACGCCGCGGGTCCAGACCAAGCGCAGGCCCCTCGCGCCCGATCCAGGCGAGCGCATCCACGCAGTCCTCGAACGCGGTCGGAAACCGATGCTCCGGCGCCAGCCGGTAGCCGATCGACAGCACCGCCGCGCCGCTGTCATCGGCAAGACCCCGGCACAGCGGCTGGTGCGAGTCGAGGCTGCCGACGACGAAGCCGCCGCCATGCATGTAGAGCAGCACGGGCATCGGATCGGCGACGTCCAACGGCCGCGGCGCATAGAGCCGCGCGGCGATCTCCGTCCCGTCGCGCATGGGCAGCACAAGCTGTCTCTCGCATGCGAGCGGCGGCGGATCGATATCCAGCAACGGCGAGGAGGCGTCGAAATCGGCACGCGCCTGCGCCGGCGTGAGTTGCCGAAACGGAATGCGCGCGCCGGATTCCGTTCCGAGCTGAATCATCTCGAGCAGCGCGGCGATATCAGGATGAAGGCTCATGATCACCTCATTCAGCCGGTTCGGGCTGCAGATCCGGCGATGTCTGCGCCGCCCGGACGGGCACCAGCCACGCGCCGAGCGCCGCCAGGAAGGATTCGTTGCTAAGGATCGAGAAGTGGTCGTCGCCGGCCACGCCACAATCTGCCGCGTGCGGCAGCAGCGCCGCGAGCCGATCGCGCTGCCGAAGCCGGCCGGACGTCCACCAGCAGCTGGGCGCTGCAACGAGATCGGCCGGCCATTCGGCCGCCCGAGCCAGTTGCGCGAGATGGCGCCCGCCCCTGAAGGCCGCGACGATGTCGTCGACGCCGAGAAGACCATCGCGCGGCTGCAGCGGCGCCATGCCGATTGCATCGGCGACCAGGCGCCGGATCACCTCGTCCGTCACCGGCACATCGCCGGAACGAATCGCCGTCACCTGCGACGTGATGGCTGAAGGCTGCACGCCCGGCGCCGTGACCGACAGCAGCGTCAGCAAGTCGTCCGTCCAATGCCGCCCGGGCGACGGCTGCTCGTCACCATGCGGAACGAAGCTGTCGATCAGCGCCAGGCGCTCGACCCGCTCACCGCGCCGTTCCAGTTCGGCGGCCACCAGGCATGCGACCAGCCCGCCGAGCGACCAGCCGATCAGATGATAGGGTCCTTTGCTTTGCGTCCGCACGATCTCATCGACATAGTCAGCGGACATCGCCGCCAGCGACTGGTCGATGAAGGATGGTTCGATCAGCGTCCGGCACTGCAGTCCGATCAGTTGCCTCTGTCCCTCCAGACGGCGCGCCAGCGGCGCATAGTCGAACACCGTGCCGAATCCGCCGTGAAGGCAGAACACCGGCGGCGTGCCATCGACCGGCGAACTCAGGGGCAGCAGCGCCGACGGCCGCGTGGATGATGCTGCGGGGGTGCCGAGCAAGGCGCGAATGGTCGGCCTCTGCAGGAGATCGCGCAGCTTGATCTCGCCATCGAGGACCGGGTCGCAGCGAAGTCGCGCGATCACCTTGAGGCTGAGAATCGAATTGCCGCCGAGTTCGAAGAAGTTGTCGGTGACGCCGACTTGCGCGACGCCGAGAACCTCCGCCCACAGCTTCGCCATCGCGACTTCGGCAGCGATTTCCGGCGCGATGAACGCGGCCGCGGCAGCGATGTCCGGCGCGGGCAACGCCTTGCGATCGACCTTGCCGCTCGACAGCGTCGGCAGGCGCTCGAGCACGATGATGCGGGATGGAATCATGTAGGCCGGCAAGGTCCGGCGCAGCGCGGCGGTCAGCGCCGCGGACAGCCGCTCGGCCGCAGCGGCGGCGGCGTCGCATGGCGCTCGCGGCGCCACATAGGCCACCAGCTGATTGCCACCCGCTCCGGGTACGGCGATCACGGCGGCCTGCGCGACTGCTGGGTCGCTCAGCAAAGCCGATTGGATTTCGCCAAGCTCGATCCGGAAGCCGCTGACCTTGACCTGATCGTCGCTGCGTCCGAGATATTCGATCGTGCCGCTCGCATCCCATCGCGCAAGGTCGCCGGTGCGGTAGAGACGTGCGCCCTCGTTCGTCGAAAATGGATCCGGCACAAAGCGTTCCGCCGTCATGCCTGGCTTGGCGTGGTACCCGCGCGCGAGCCCGAACCCGCCGATGTAGAGCTCGCCGGCGGCGCCCGCTGGAACGAGATTCAGGAAGACATCGAGGATGTAGGCCGTGCGGCGGCCGACGGGACTGCCGATCGGTGCATACGCCTTGTCGCACTCCGTGTTGCCGTCGACCTTCCAGACCAGCGGTGTCACGACGGTCTCGGTCGGACCATATCCGTTGATCAGGATCTGCGGCTTCAGCGTCCGTCTGACCTTGTCGAAGCCGGCCTTCGGCATGGCCTCGCCGCCGAACGAATACAGCCTCACCGGCGGCGGATTGCCGGTCTGCTCCACCCATTCGGCGACCTGCTGGAGATAGGCCGGCGGCAGGCCGATGTGCGTGATGCGCTGGACATGAAGCGTCGCAACGGTCTGCTCGGGCGTCCATAGCTCCGCATCGCGCATGACCAGCCTTGCGCCCTGAGACAGCACCGTGAGCCAGCGCTCATGTGCGCCGTCGAACGCCAGCGACAGGAAATGCAGCTCGCTTGCGTGCTCATCGAGCTCGTAGAGCGAAGCGGTCGCCCTGCAATGCATCGCGAGCGGGCCATGCGCAACCGCAACGCCCTTCGGCCGCCCGGTGGAGCCTGACGTGTAGATCACATAAGCGAGGTTCTCCGGATGCAGATGAGGATCCGGCGCATGATGCGGACCGGCTTCGAAATCAAACGAGGCGAGATCGATGGCCCGAACGCCGGCGATGGCGACGACGTGACGCGAGCCGGACAGCAGAACCGTGATGCCGGCGTCACGCATCACAAAGTCAATGCGGTCCGGCGGCAGCTCGGGATCAAGCGGCACATAGGCTCCGCCGGCCTTCAGCACGGCGAGCAGCGCTGCCATCGTGGCGTCGTTGCGCTCGACGACGACCCCGACTCGCTGGTCCGGCCTGAGCCCGGCCTCGATGAGATGGTGCGCGAGCCGATTGGCGCGACGATCGAGCTCGCCGTAGGAGACGTTGCTGCCGCCGATCGTGAGAGCGACACGCTCAGGATTGCGCTGTGCATGACCGCCGATCATTTCGTGCACGAGCGGGCGCGTCGCGGCAGACGCCGCCCGACCATTGCAGACACGTGCTCGCTGCACGTCCTGAGCAGCCGCCGCATCGATCGCGCCGAGCGGGGCATCCGGACTTCGCATCATGACCGCAAGCAGATGTTCGAACTGTGCCCTCACCTGCTCCGCCTGATCCGGCGTGAAGTGGCTCGGCATATAGGTGAATTCGACCTGCAGCGTATCCTCGACCAAGACGGACAGATCCATCGGATAGTTGGTGACGTCGACATTGCGCAGCTCGCCGAATTGAAGCGAGCCATCACCCTGCAGCAGGCCACGCTCGACCGGATAGTTCTCGAACACGATGATGCTGTCGAACATGGTTTCGCCGGCACGCCCGGCCCAGCTCTGGATGTCGTAGAGCGGCGTCTGCTCGAAGTTGCGCATCGCGGCGTTACGGTCCTGCATGGCGCGCAGCCAGTCACCGATCAGAACATCCGGCGGGGGCGCCTCGATCATCGGCAGCGTATTGATGAACAGGCCGATCATCTGCTCGGCGCCGTCGAGACCGGGCGGACGGCCAGCGACGGTGACGCCGAACGTGATGGTCTGCTGGCCGGTGTAGCGCTGCAGCAGCAGCGCCCAGACGCCCTGGATGAGCGTGTTCAGCGTGATGCGCTCGTGCCGTGCGAACGCCTTCAATGCCGCGGTCGCATCCTTGTCGAGCCGCGTGTAGCAGCGGCGATGTCCGTGCGCATCGTGGCGCCGCGCGCCGAAGGCATCGGCCAGTTGCGTCGGCTGGTCGAAGGCCGTGAGTTGTCCTCGCCAGAAGCGCTCGGCCGCCTGCGCGTCCTGGGCCAGAAGCCAGGCAACATAGTCGCGATAGTGCGCCGAACGAGCCGTGAGCGCCCGCCCGGCACAGCGCTGCAGGATTTCGGCGATGAAGCGGGCCGAGCTCCAGCCATCCATCAGGATGTGGTGGTAAGTCCAGATCAGGCGATGGCGATCGTGGTCGAGCTGCAACAGGCGGACACGCTGCAGCGGCGGTACCGCGAGATCGAACTCGGCGTCACGCTCTGCGGCCAGGGCCGCTGACAGCCGCGCCTCATCGACGGCCTGTCCGCGCCAGTCTTCCGTCGTGAACGGCACGCTCGCCTCGCGATGGACCGCCTGCAGCGGTGCGCCGGACAGCTCGCGCCAGAGGAAACCGGTGCGCAACATCGGATGACAAGCAGAGACCTCCTGCCAGGCGCTGCGCAGCCGCTCGACGTCCAGCCCTCGGATCTCGACGCTCACCTGGTTGACATAGACGCCGCTGCCGGCATCGCGCAGGCTGTGAAACAGCATGCCCTGCTGCATCGGCGAGAGCGGATAGACGTCCTCGATGCGGTCCCAGTCGACACCAAGCCGCGCGAGCTCCTCGCTCGTCAGCCCCGACAATGCGCCGCGCGCGAGGGTGACCGGGGGCTGGTCGTTCCGCGCCACCAGGCAGGCCGGCGCGAGCAGCTCGATCGTCTGCAGCCGGAACACGTCTCTCGGCTCCAGCTCGAGACCGGCGCGGCGTGCGCGACTGACCATCTGCAGCGAGATGATCGAGTCGCCGCCGAGCTCGAAGAAGTTGTCGGTGACGCCGACATCCACCTGGTGCAGCAGCTCGGCCCAGATCGCAGCGAGTGCGGCCTCGGTCGGATTGCGTGGCGCGATGCGCTGCGCCTTAGCGGACCGCGTGTCAGGCAGCGGCAGCGCCTTGCGATCGATCTTGCCATTGGGAGTCAGCGGCAGTTGTGGCAGCACAATCACACGCGACGGCACCATGTAGTCCGGAAGCAAGGAGATGAGCTGCGCGCGCAGCTCAGCACCATCGAGCGAATCGTCGCTGCTGACGTAGCCGACCAGTTGCCGACTACTGCCGAGTTCCTGCGCCACCACGACGCTGTCGCGCACGCCGGGCTGTGATCGCAACCGCGCCTCGATCTCGCCGAGCTCGATGCGGTGGCCACGGATCTTCACCTGGTGATCGGCGCGGCCGACATAATCGAGCAATCCATCGGCCCGCCACCGCGCCAGATCGCCGGTCCGGTACAGCCGCGCACCGGGATCGCCGAATGGGTCGGGAATGAAGCGCTCGGCGCTGAGCGCCGGACGGCTCCAATAGCCACGGGCCAGGCCCTCGCCACCGATGAAGAGTTCGCCTGTCACGCCGACGGGCGTGCGGTTGAGACCGCCGTCAAGCACATGGAGCGTGGTGCTGCCGATCGGGCCGCCTAGCACGGGTGCAGGATCGCGCGCATCGAGCCGATGGCGCGCCGACCACACCGTGGCTTCCGTCGGTCCAAACAGGTTCCAGACCTCGTCTCCGAGCGCGAGCAGCCGGAGCGCCAGGTCGGGAGCCAGCGCCTCGCCGCCGCTCAGCAACCGGCAGCCCCGAGGCAGCCATCCGTGCGAACCGTCGTCGTGATCGAGCAGCATGCGCCAGCTCGACGGCGTCGCCTGGATCATGGTCACGCCCTGCCGGGCCACGATCGCCTTCAAGGCCGCCGGATCATGGGCCGAGGCGCGATCCGCCAGCACGATCCGAGCGCCACGCGTCAGCGGCAGCCAGAGCTCGAGCACCGCGATGTCGAACGACAGCGAGGTCAAACCGAGCACGCGGTCATCGCGCGCAATGCCGGGCTGCTCAGCCATCGTCGCCAGGAAATTCGTCACGGCGCCATGGCGCACCATCACGCCCTTGGGCAGGCCAGTCGAACCGGAGGTGTAGATGACGTAAGCGAGGCTTTCAGGATGGAAGGCGACGTCGAGATTGCCTGCGTCGACCGTTTCTTCTCCAGCCACCTCGTCCAGCAGCCAAGCCTGGGCGTGGCCGCCCGCCAGCACCGGCGCGAGCCCGTCGTGGAGCGTCGCTTGCGTCAGCAACAGCTTCGCGCCGCCGTCGCTCAGCATGTGCGCGAGACGCTCGGCCGGATAGTCCGGATCGAGCGGCAAATAGGCTCCGCCTGTCTTGAGCACCGCGAGCAGCGCCACCATCATCGTGACACCGCGCTCGAGCGCCAGCCCCACCACCACGTCCGGACCGACGCCATGCTCCCTGAGCCTGTGGCCGAGCCGGTTCGCGCGCGCGTTCAGCGCGCCATAGCTGATCGTCTCCTCATTGTGCACGAGCGCGATCGCATCGGGCGCGCGCTCTGCTTGCGCCTCGAACTGAGCGACGACGCTCGGTGTCGTCACGGCCCCCGCCGAATCGTTGACCCGCGCCAGCAGCGCGAGGTCTGCGGAATCATCGGCCGCAATGCAGCCGACCGCCTGCTCGGCATCGCGAGTGATGGCCGCGAGCAGTTGCACGAACGCCATCTGCAGCCGACGAATCTCGACTTCGTCGAAATGTTGCTGCTGGAAATTGAACACCAACCGCAGCTCTCTTTCGAGACCGACGCTCACGAACAGCGGATAGTTGCTCGTTTCGAGGATCCTCGTCCGGCTGACGCTCAGGCGGCCATCCTTGGTCTTCAAGGCCTCGTCGACCGGATAGTTCTCGAACACGAGAATGCTGTCGAACAGCGGACGCCCTGCCCGGCCCGCGATCCGCTGGATGTCGGCCAGCGGCATCCAGCCGTGATCCCGCAAGGCGAGATTGCGATCCTGCAGGTCGCGCAACCACGCGCCGATCCGCTGCTGCGGATTCTCGGCGTCGACCACCGGCAAGGTGTTGATGAAGAGACCGACCATCTCCTCGGCGCCGGCGAGCCCGGCGGGTCGGTCCGACACCGTCACACCGAAGCAGACCGTGTCCTGGCCGGTGAATCGACGAAGCAATTGCGCCCATGCCGCCTGCATCACCGTGTTCAGCGTGACCCGCTCGCGGGTCGCGAAACGTTGCAGTCGCTCGCTGAGATCGACGTCCACCGCCATGGCGAGCGAGCCATGGCCCATGCGCGCGTCGACCGCAGGCTGCGCCAGCAGGCTCGGCTCGTCGAGCCCGGCCAACGCCGCGCGCCAGAACTCGGCCGCAGCACCATGGTCCTGCGCCTGCAGCCAGGCGATGTAGTCGCGGTAGCGCGGCGGCTGTCCCTGCAGCGCCGCCTGCTCCTCGTGCTGCATCACCTCGGCGATGAAGCGGGCCGAACTCCAGCCGTCCATCAGGATATGATGATGAGTCCAGATCAGCCAATGCCGGTCGTCGGCGATCCGGATCAGCCTCACGCGCTGCAGCGGCGGCCGCGAGAGATCAAAGCCGTCGACGCGCTCGCGGTCTGCAACCGTCGTGAGCACAGCATCCAAGGCGGCCGGAGCGAGCTGCGCCGCACGTTCCCGCCAATCCTCCGCGACGAAGGGAACGTCGGCACTGCGATGCACGACCTGCTGCGGTGGTCCCGGCAATTCACGCCACAGGAAACCGGTGCGAAGCACGGTATGGCGATTGCTGACCGCCTGCCACGCGGCTTGCAGCTTGCCGGCGTCGAGACCGCGGATCTCGGCGGCAACCTGGTTGACGTAGACCCCGGTGCCGTCGTCGTGCAACGCGTGGAACAGCATGCCCTGCTGCATCGGCGACAGCGGATAGATGTCCTCGACCTCGCGCCAATCCAGCGTCAGCGCGTCGAGCTCGGCCTGGCTCAGCTTCGACAGCGGCACATCGGATGGCGTCACGCCGTGGACGCCGCTCGTGCAGTGATCGACCAGCTCACGGAGCGCCGCCTCGAAACAGCCTGCGACGCGGGTCACGGTCTCGCGTCGATAGCGCTTCCTGCTGAAGCCGAACGATAGCTCCAGACGACCGTCGAGCACCCTCGCATTGATGGCGATATGGTGGCGCAACGGGCTCGATGCCGCACGCGACGGGCCGGCGCTCTCGGGCGCGATCGAGAACAGTGCAGTCTCGTCCGTGCTGCCATCGACCTGACCGAGATAGTTGAACCCGATGCGCGGCTGCGCTCCCGTCGTCAGCGTCGCACGCTGGGCATCAGAACCCAGATAGCGCAGGACGCCGTAACCAAGTCCCCGGCTGGGGACTGACCGCAGCATCTCCTTGGTCGTCTTGATCAGCACCGCGGGTGGCTGCGATCCAGCCATCAGATGTACCGGAAACGCAGTCGTGAACCAGCCGATGGTTCGTGACAGATCGAGCCCGCCGCCCAGATCCTCGCGGCCGTGGCCTTCGAGCTCGACCGTCATGATTTCGCGGCCCGACCACTGCCACACCGCGCGCGCGAGCGCCGACAGCAGCAGATCATTGACCTGGGTTCTGTACGCGCCGTGCGCCGTACCCAGCAGACGCGCGGTCAGCTCGGCGTCGATCGCAAGCAGCACGTCGTCGGCGTCGGCGATCGTATCCCGATCCGCATGATCAGAATCGCATGGCACGTCGTCCGCCCGCCGGAGCCCTGACCAGTAGTCCAGCTCGGCAACCAGCGCATCCGAGGCCGCGTGTGCGCGTAGCGCTGCGCCCCATTGGGCGTAGGCGTGCGTCTTGGCCGGCAGTGTCGCCTCTTGCCCGCGCATGAGCTGCTCATAGGCAGCCGCGAGATCCTCCAGCAGCACGCGCCACGACACGCCGTCGATCACGAGGTGATGGATCACGATCAGGAGGCGCTGCTCGCCTTCCGGCAGATCGATGCCGGCCATCCGCACCAAACGACCATGCGCGAGCGAGAGGCTCGCCTGGACCTCTGCGGCGAGCGCGGTGACCGCCTCGCCGTCGGCGAGCTCGCACGACCGCAACAGGTCCGAGACAGCCGGCCCCGGCCCGTGCTCGGCGCGCCAGACACCGTCGATGCGTTCGAAGCGCAGTCGCAGTGCGTCGTGATGCGCGACGACGGCCACCGCTGCGCGTCGCAACACGTCCCAGTCGAGCCGCCGCCGCGGCCGCAGCAGCAAAGCCTGATTCCAGTGATCAGGGGCGTCCAGTTCCTGCTCGAAGAAGCGGAGCTGAATCGGCAGCAACGGAAGTGGCCCGGCGATGCGCCCCTGCTCTGCCGTCGTCTCCAGCCGGACGATCACCCGCGCGTCGCGCGCCAGGGCTTCCAGCGTCTGGTGCTTGAAGACGTCTCGCGGCTCGATCAGAAGGCCGGCCCGCCGCGCACGACTGACCATCTGCAGCGAGATGATGGAATCGCCACCGAGCTCGAAGAAATTGTCGGTCATCCCGACATCCGGCTGATGCAGCAGCTCGGCCCAGATGGTGGCCAACGCAGCCTCGGCCGGCGTCCGCGGCGCAATCCGCATCGCTGCAACGGGCGCCTCCGGCGCTGGCAGCGCGTTGCGATCGACCTTGCCATTCACCATCAGAGGCAGGCGGTCGAGGACCATGATCCGCGCCGGCACCATGTGGTCCGGCAGCGTTGCGGACAGGGCCTCACGCAGCGTCGCAGCATCGAGCATGCCGTCGCCGCAGACATAGCCGACCAGCTGCCGACCCACGCCGAAATCCCTGGCGATCACGACGGCCGCGCTGACCGAGGGCTGCTGCAGGAGCCGCGCTTCGATCTCGCCGAGCTCGATGCGGAAGCCGCGAACCTTCACCTGGTGATCGGCCCGGCCGACATAGGCGATGGCGCCGTCGCTGCGCCAGCGCGCCAGATCGCCGCTTCGATAGAGCCGCGCGCCGGGAGGTCCGAAAGGATCGGGAATGAAGCGCTCGGCCGTCAGCGCCGCGCGCCCGAGATAGCCGCGCGCCAGCCCGTCTCCGCCGATATGGAGCTCGCCCGTCGTTCCCTCGGCGACCGGATTGAGATCGGCATCGACAATGCACAGGATCGTGCCCGGGATCGGGAAGCCGATCGGCACGCCCGACCCGCTCGGCCCGCGACAGTTCCAGAAGCTGGCATTGATGAGCGCTTCGGTCGGCCCATACCGATTGTCGAACCGGATCGCCGGGAACACCGAATAGACTTGGTCCTTCAGCTGGACCGGCAGGGCCTCGCCACCGGAGAACAGGCGCTTCAAGGTCACGCACCGCTGAACCTCTGGCTCAGCCACGAATTGCGCGAGCATCTGCGGCACGAAATGCAGCGTGGTCACGCCATGCGCAGTGACCGCATCGATCAGCCGCTTCGGCTCGCGATGTGCGCCTGGCGCTGCAATCGCAAGCCGCGCGCCGACGATCAGCGGCCACAGGATTTCCCACACCGCGACGTCGAAGCTGAACGGCGTCTTCTGCAACAGCGTTTCGCTGGGATCGAGCCCGTACTCCTTCTGCATCCATCCTAGCCGTGCCGCCAGGGCGCCGCGCGTGCAGGCCACGCCCTTGGGCACGCCGGTCGAGCCGGACGTGTAGATCACATAGGCGAGGCTCTCGGCATGAACCGGAATCCGAACATCGGAGCCATCAGTGGCGCGCAAACCGCGACCCTCACGGGCGCCGTCGACCACGAGCAGCTCGGCGCCCACCCCTGCCGTGATCTCGATCAGCCGATCGCGCAGTTGCGCCTGCGTCAGCACCAGCCGGGCGCCACTGTCGCACAGCATCGCGGCGAGCCGCTTGGCGGGATAGTCCGGATCGAGCGGCAGGTAGCCGGCGCCGGCTTTCATAACGGCCAGCACAGCCACGACCAGGTCGGCGCTGCGCTCGAATGCCAAGCCGACCGGAGCATCCAGAGCGACGCCGGCCTGCCTGATCTGTCGCGCCAGTCGGTTGGCCCGCGCATTCAGTTCGGCGTAGCTGATCCTCTCCTGACCGGAGATCACGGCAATGGCCGCAGGCGACCGTGCGACCTGCTGCTCGATCTGCGTCACGACGTCGACGAAGTCGTCATTCACCGTCCGCGCGACAGGTCCCGAGCTCCAGCCGAGCACTCGATGCAAAGCGGCGGCGTCCAATCCATGCAGCTCTGCGACCGGTCGGCTGCCGTCGTCGGCAATGCGCGCGAGCAGACAGGCGAAAGCTGCCTGTATCCGCTCGATCTGCGCCTGGTCGAACTGGCTGCGATCGTAGCGGAATCCAAGCCGGATGCCCCTGTCCGTCACGAACACCGCGACCGTGAGCGCATAGTTCGTGATCGAGATCTGCTCGGCGCGGCTGGCACGCGGCCCCTCGCCGGCCTGATCGCGCAGCGCCGCGTCGACCGGATAGTTCTCGAACACGAAGATGGAGTCGAACAGCGGCCGGCCGGCGCGGCCCGCAAGCCGCTGAATCTCGTGGAGCGGCATCCAGCCATGCTCGCGCAAGTCGACGTTGCGATCCTGTAAGCCGCGCAACCAATCACCGACCGACATTTGAGGCGTTGCATCCTCGAACACGGGCACGGTGTTGATGAACAGGCCGACGGTCTCCTCCACGCCCGCGATCTCAGGCGGCCGGCCGGAGATCGTGGCGCCGAAGCAGACGACATCCTGGCCGGTCAAGCGCCGCAGCAGCTGTCCCCAGGCCGCTTGCAGGACCGTGTTCAGGGTCACCCGCTCGCGCCGCGCCACGACCTGCAGCCGCTCCGTCGTCGCCCCATCGATGACGAGATCGATCGAGCCATGGCCGTCGGCAGGCGCGGCCGGCCCGCCCAGCGCATCGGCAAGCAGGCTCGGCTCACCGACCGTCGAGAGCGAGCGTGCCCAGAACGCGCTCGACGCATCGCGATCCTGCTGCTGCAACCAGGCAATGTAGTCGCGGTAGCGGCCGCGTGGGGCGGACAGCGACGCGCCACCGACATGCTTCATGATCTCGCCGATGAGCCTTGCCGCGCTCCAGCCGTCGAGCAGGATGTGATGATGTGTCCAGATCAGGCGGTGCACACCGCCGCCGAGATCGATGAGACGGACCCGCTGCAATGGCGGACGCGACAGGTCGAAGCCGGCCCGCCATTCGGCTGCGGCCACATCGGCCAGCGCCGCGTCACGCGCGGCCTGATCCATCGAGTCCACACGGTCGCGCCAGTCCTCCTCGACGAAGGGGACAGGAACCTGCCGGTGGACGACCTGCTGCGGCGCGCCCGACAATTCTCTCCACACGAACACTGTCCGCAGCACCGCGTGTCTCGCCGTCACCGCCTGCCACGCCGCGCGCAAGCGCGCCGCGTCCGCACCGCTGATGTCGACGGCGATCTGGCTGACATAGTTGCCGCTGTCACCGTCGCGCAGCGCGTGGAACAGCATGCCCTGCTGCATCGGCGACAGCGGATAGATATCCTCGATATCGCGCCAATCGCGCGACGCTCCGAGCAGGTCGAGCTCCGGCTGGCTGAGGCCTGAGAGCGGAACGTCCGACGGCGTGAGGCCGTATACGCCGTTCGTGCAATGCGCGACGAGTTCGCGCAGGGCCGCGGAATAGCACGCGGCCAGCCGCTCGATCGTCGCGCGGCGATAGCGTCGGCGGCCGAAGCTGAATGTCAGCCTCAGCCGGCCATCAAGCACCTGGCCGTTGATGCTGAGCCAGCGCCCGAGCGGCGCGCTCGCGCTGCGTGACGGCCCCGCGCCTTCCGGCGCGAGCGCGAAGGCAAGGTCGGAGCCGGCGCCGAACTGGCCGAGATAGTTGAAGACGATCCGCGGCTCGGCTCCGCCCGTCAGGGCGGCGCGCTGCTCGGGGCTGCCGCAATAGCGCAGCACGCCGTAGCCGAGCCCGCGCGCCGGGATGGCCCGCAACTCCTCCTTGATCGATCTGATCAGCGTAGCGTTATCGCCAGCACAGCCGGCGAGCCGAACGGGAAACGCGGTCGTGAACCAGCCGACCGTTCGCGACAGGTCGAAGCCCTCGAAGATGTCTTCCCGGCCGTGACCTTCGAGCTCGACCAGACATTCATCGAGCCCGCTCCAGCGGCTGACCGCGCGGGCCAGCGCCGCCAGCAGCAGGTCATTGACCTGGGTGCTGTAGGCAGCGGGCGCCTGCTTGAGCAGTTGCCCGGTCATGTCGGTATCGAAGGACACGACGACATCCTCACCATCGGCGACGCGATCGGTCTCGCCGTGATCATCGTCGCATGGCACGTCGCCTGCGGCGGTCCGCTGTCTCCAATAGTCGAGCTGACCAGCCAGCTCCTCGCTGGCGGCGTAGTCTTCGAGACTGATGCCCCATGACGCCATGGACCGGCTCTTGGAAGGCAGAGCAATCGCGGCCGCGCCCTGCGCCACCTGTCGATACGCCGAGGCGATGTCCTCGAGCAGCACGCGCCAGGACACGCCATCGACGACGAGATGATGCACGACGATGAGAAGCCTCTGGCTGCCGTCGGCAACGTCCATGCCGACGAGCCGCAGCAACGGTCCCTGCAGAGACAGGCTTGCCTGCGCGGTCGCGCCAGCCGAGGTGATCTCAGCCGCATCGGCGACGGTGCGGATCCAGAGCAGATCGGCGCTCGCCGGCATCGCGCCGTATCTCGCCTGCCACTCTCGGTCGCTTTGCCGAAATTGCAGCCGCAGGGCATCGTGATGCGCCACCACGGCCTCGACCGCCTGCGCCATCACCCACCAGTCGAGCCGCGCCGACGGCACGAGCATCAACGCCTGATTCCAGTGATGCCGTTCGCCGGCGTCCTCGGCAAAGAAGCGGCGCTGGATCGGCAACAGCGGCACCGGATCGCCATCACGCGCAAGCGGCTCAGCGGATGCAACGACGGCCCGATCGCGACGCGCGACCCGCGCCAGCTCCTGCAGCGTCTGATGCCGGAACAGATCGCGAGGCTCGATCGACAGGCCACGCTGGCGCGCGCGTCCGACCACCTGCAGCGAGATGATGGAATCGCCGCCGAGCTCGAAGAAATTGTCGGTCAGGCCCACCCGCGAATGGCCAAGCAATTCGGCCCAGATCGCCGCCAGCTCCAATTCCGCGGGGGACTGCGGCACGACGTAGTCGGTCTCGGCGGACAATTGCTCGGGCGCCGGCAAGGCGTCGCGATCGACCTTGCCATGCGCCGTGAGCGGCATCCGCGACATCAGTACGATGCGGGCCGGAACCATGTAGTCCGGCAGCTCCTCGGACAACGCCGCCCGCAGCCCGGTCTCGTCGAGGCCGTCCTCGCCGCAGACATAGCCGACGAGCTGCTGGCGTCCGCCGATCTCGCGTGCCACCACCACCGCCGACTGAACACCCGCCTGCCGCGTCAGCCGTGCCTCGACCTCGCCCGGCTCGATGCGGAAGCCGCGGATCTTGAGCTGGTGGTCGGACCGGCCGACATAGTCGATGACGCCATCGGCGCGCCAGCGCGCCAGATCGCCGGTGCGATACAGCCGCGCGCCAGGTGCGCCGAACGGATCGGGGATGAAGCGCTCCGCCGTCAGCGCCGGCCGATTCCAATAGCCGGCCGCGAGCCCCTCGCCGCCGATATGAAGCTCGCCGGTGACGCCGACCGGAACGATGTTGAGATCGCCGTCGAGAACATAGGCCGAGCGCCGGCCGACTGGACGGCCGATCGGTGCATAGGCGCAGTCGATCTCGGCATCGACGTCGACCTTCCAGACCAGCGGCGTGACCACTGTCTCCGTCGGACCATAGCCGTTGATCAGCTTGCGCGGCCGCAGCGCCTGCCTGACCTTGTCGAAGCCCGATTTGGGCATTGCCTCACCGCCGAACGAATACAGCGACACGGGCGGCGGATCACCGCGCCACGCCGCGAAGTCGGCGAGCTGCCGCAGATAGGCCGGCGGAAAGCCGGCATTGGTCACGCGCTGCGCGCCCATCACGTCGAGCGTCTTCTCCGCCGACCAGAGATCGGCATCACGCATCACCAGCGCGGCGCCGCAGCCCAGCGCGGTCCACAACCGCTCATGCGCGCCGTCGAACGTAAAGGAGAGGAAGTGCAGCTCGCGCGACTGCCGGCCCATCTCGTAGAGCTCGGCGGTGGCCTCGCAATGCATTGCGAACGATCCGTGAGCGACCGCAACGCCCTTCGGCACGCCGGTGGAGCCGGACGTATAGATCACGTAGGCGAGGCTCGAGGGATGGACATCGACCGCCGGGTCGCTCTCCGTCGTCTCAGCCGTCATCGCGCCGAGATCGACGACCGCGATCCCCGGCATCGGCGGCCATTGCGACAGTCCCGCCGCATCGACCAGCACGACGCGCGCGCCGGCATCTCGAACGGTGGCGGCCAGCCGCGCTGGCGGATGATCAGGATCGAGCGGCAGATAGGCCGCGCCGGCCTTCAGGACGGCAACAAAACCGGCGACGAGATCGGGCGAGCGCCGCATCGAGAGGCCGACGAGCTCGCCGGGACGAACGCCGAGCGTTGCAAGATGCTGCGCGATGGCGTTGGCGCGGCGATCGAGCGCCTGATAGGTGATCGTCTCGGCCCCAAACACCAGGGCCACTGCGCTCGGCGTCTCCTTTGCGTGCCGGGCGAACATCCGATGCACCGGCTGGAACGGCACGAGCGCGGGAGGGCAAGCGTTCCACTGTCTGACGTCGTCGCGTTGCCGGGCCGACAACAGCTCCAATGCCGCGATCCGACGTGTGGGATCCGCGACCATCGCCTGTAGGATCGTGAGCCAATGCCCGGCGAACCGTGCGATGGTCGACCGGTCGAACAGCGCGGTGGCAAAGGAGAACAGCGCCGAGACGTCTCCCGACGGCGCCTCCTCGCTGTCGAGAGCGAGGTCGAATTTCACCGTGTCGATCTCTGCCGCGATCGTCTCGATCTGCAATTCGGACGCAGCCGGCGCATGCGCCGGCTCGCGCCGATGCTGATGGTTGTAGAGCACCTGGAATAGCGGAGTCTGGCTCAGGCTGCGCTGCGGCTGCAGCACGTCGAGCAAGCGCTCGAACGGCAGGTCCTGGTGATCCTGGGCTTCGAGCGAGGCCTCGCGCAACGTCTTGATGACGTCGCCGATCGTACCCTGACTGTCGATCCGTGTGCGCAGCACCTGGGTGTTGACGAGCAGGCCGATCAGACGCCGCGTCTCCGACCGGTCGCGATTGGCGAGCGGAATGCCGACGCTGATGTCGGGCTGGCCGCTGTAGCGATAGAGCACCAGCTTCAGCGCCGCCAGCAGCACCACGAACAGCGTCGTGTGCTGTCCCCGCGCCAGCTCGCGCAGGCGATCGGAAAGCTCCGCCCCGAGCGACAGCCGTATGGCATCGCCAGATTGATCGGCCTGGGCTGACCTGGGCCGATCGAATGGCAGCGGCAGCATGGCCGTGTCATGGAGACGAACGGTCCAGTAGCGAAGCTGCCGCTCCTCCTCGACGGCACCGAGCCACAGTCGCTGCCAGGCGGCGAAATCGGCGTAGTCGATCTCGAGCGCCGGCAGCGAGGCCACCTCGCCGCGGGCGGCGGCGTGATAGAGCTGCCAGAACTCGTCGGTGAGAACCTGCATCGACCAGCCGTCGGCGACGATGTGGTGCAGCGTGACCGAGAGGACATGGTCGTGCTCGCCAAGACCCAGCAGCGCCGCGCGCAGCAGCGGTCCGGATTCCAGATCGAACGGCAACGCCGCTTCCTCACGCAGCAGCCGGCGCGCCTGCTGCTCGCGATCATCGCCCGCGATCTCGATGCGGCGAAGCGCGACAGGCGCCGGCAACCCTACGATCTGCTCCGGCTCGCCGTCGTCCTGCCGGAACGTCGTGCGGAGCGCGGCATGGCGCATGACGAGTTCATCGAGCGCCCGTTGGAGCGCACCAACATCAAGCCGACCCCGCAGGCGGATCGCGACCGGCATGTTGTAGGCGGAGCCGCCCGGATCCATCCGCCACAGGAACCAGAGACGGGCCTGCGCGAACGACAACGGCGCGCGCTGCAGATGCTGCCGGGCGATCGGCAAGATCGACAGATCGATCCCCTTGGCCGCCAACTGCGTCAGGAACGCGCGCTGCTTCGACGCATCGAGACGCACCAATCGACGCGCGATTTCGCCGAGCTGCTGGGCCTGGAGTCCGGACTGATCATTCATTGGCAAACTCGACTTCCTCAAGCAGATCGAACATGGCGGCAATGTCGTCGCTCCGCCTGCTCATCGGCGGGTCCGCGGCGAGCACAGACGCTATGGCCTCGATCGTGGTCAGCTCGAACAACCGCTTCAGCGGCACCTCCCGCGCGAGATCGCGCTTGATGCGGCCGACGAGCTGGACGGCCACCAGCGAGTCGCCGCCGAGCTCGAAGAAATTGTCGGTGACGCCGACGTCCGGCCTGTGCAGCAGCTCTGCCCAGATCGCCGCGAGTGCGGCCTCGGTCGGATTGCGCGGGCCGATGCGATGCGCTTCGGGAGCCCCGACATCGGGCCGCGGCAGCGCCTTGCGGTCGATCTTGCCGTTCGGCGTCAGCGGCAGCTCCGGCAGTACGATCACGCGCGACGGAACCATGTAGTCCGGCAGCGCTGCTGCGAGCGCAGCGCGGAGGCCGCCGCCGTCGAGCGTATCCTCGCCGCTGACATAGCCGACCAATTGACGGCCGCCGCCGAGCTCCTGCGCCACGACGACGCTGTCGCGCACGCCCGGCCGCTCCCGCAGCCGCACCTCGATCTCGCCGAGCTCGATCCGATGTCCGCGGATCTTCACCTGATGATCGGCGCGGCCGACATAGTCGAGCACGCCGTCGGCCCGCCAGCGCGCGAGGTCGCCGGTCCGGTACAGCCGCGCGCCGTCGCTGCCGAACGGATCCGGGATGAAGCGCTCCGCGCTCAACGCGGCGCGTTTCCAATAGCCGCGCGCGAGCCCGTCACCGCCGATGAAGAGCTCGCCAGTGACGCCGACCGGCGCCAGATTGAGTTCGGTGTCGAGCACGTACAACCGGGTGTTGCCGATCGGGCTGCCGAGCAGCGGCACCGGATCGGTCGCATCGAGGCGGTGACGCGCCGACCACACCGTGGTCTCGGTCGGCCCATACAGGTTCCAGACCTCGCTGCCCAGCGCGCCCAGCCGCCGCGCCAGGTCCGAGGCCAGCGCCTCCCCGCCGCTCAGCAGGCGACAGCCCTTCGGCAGCCATGGAGCCGTCTCGTGTGTATCGGCCGCGTCGTGATCGAGCAGCATGCGCCAGCTCGACGGCGTCGCCTGGACCATGGTCACGCCGTGCCGTGCCACCATCGCCTTGAGCGCCACCGGATCACGGGCCGCGGCACGGTCGGCGAGCACGATCCGGGCGCCATGGGTCAGCGGCAGCCACAGCTCCAGCACGGCGATATCGAACGACAACGAGGTCAACGCCAGCACGCGGTCGTCGGCCGCGATGCCCGGCTGCTCGGCCATCGTCGTCAGGAAGTTCGTCACCGCGGCGTGACGCACCATCACGCCCTTGGGCCGACCGGTGGAGCCGGAGGTGTAGATGACGTAAGCGAGGCTCTCCGGATGCACGTCGACAGCAAGATTATCGGTCTGGCCGAGGCCCTCGCCAGCCGCCACCTCGAGCAGCCATGCCTCGGCCTCGCTCCGGGCCAGCACCGGCGCGAAACAGTCGTGCAGCGTGGCTTGCGTCAGCAGCAGCTTGGCGCCGCTGTCGTTCAGCATGTGCGCGAGCCGCTCGGCCGGATAGTCCGGATCGAGCGGCAGATAGGCCCCGCCCGCTTTGAGCACCGCGAGCAGCGCAACCATCATCGTGACGCCGCGCTCCAGCGCCAGCCCGACCACAACATCCGGCCCGATGCCGCGATCCCTGAGCCGCCGCGCCAGGCGGTTCGCCCGCGCATTCAGCGCGCCGTAGCTGATCGTCTCCTGCCCGTTTACGAGCGCGATCGCATCGGGAGTTCGCGCCGCATGCACCTCGAACTGCCGGTGCACGCAGAGCGTATCCGCGAAGCTGACAGCCGTCGCATTCCAAGCGCGCAGCAGCCGCGCGCGATCATCCACTGGAACGACATCGAGCTGGCGCACCGGCGTGTGCGGCGCCGCTTCGAGCGCCAGCGCCAGCCGATCGAGCGACTGCTGCATCATCGCGCCGACCCGCTCGGGCGCAACCGGCGCCACGGCCTGGACCGTCAGGTGAAGTCCATGACCGTCGTCATCCACCGCCAGCATCAGCGGATAGTTGGTACGCTCCTCGCCACCGAGCCATTCGACGCCACGCAGAGCCTGGATGGGCTGCGCGTCTGCCCGCGCGTCCTGCCGCTGGCCGTGCCGATAGTTCAGGATCGCGGAGAACAGCGGCGTCGGCGGCGCGACGCCGCTGCAACGCTGGGCCATTGCCAGCGAGGCATGCTCATGAACCATCAGCTCCGCCAGCCGCGCATGCGTTGCGCGAACGCTGTCCTCAACCGACGTGCCGTCGAGATCGAGCCGCAACGGCAGCGTGTTGATGAACAGGCCCAGGCTGCGGCCGGTATCATGGCCAGCCTGCATGCGGCCGAGCAGCACGGTGCCGAACACGACCTGCTCACGTCCGCTGCTGCGCGCCAGCACCTGGCCCCAGGCGACATGACAGAGACTGGCGAGGCTCGCGCCAACGCGCCGCGCCTGCGCGCGCAGCCGCGCATCGAGCGCAGCCGGCAGGGGCAGCTTTGCCTCGCGCACGCCGGCGCCGTCGCTGCGCACCTCGATCAATCCGAACGGCGCCGTCGGCGCATCGATGTCGGCAAGCATGCTGCGGAAGAAGCGCTGCTGAGCATCCTGTCCGTCCGGCTTGCGAGTCTCGGCGACGAGATTGCGGAATGGAATCGGCGGAGGCAGAGCAGTGCGGCGTCCCGACAGGATCAGTTGCACCTCCTCATGCAACGCCTGCAGGGTGGAATGGTCGCCGACCATGTGATGCAGCACGACCAGCAGCAGCAGGCGATCACTTCCTGGGTCGCGGGCGACAACGAGACGCAGCAATGGCGCCTGGGTCAGATCGAGCCTGCAGGACTTCGGATCGAAGCGGCGCGCCAGCTCGACCTGGGCCGGCGCGTTGCCTTCGAGCTCAACTTCGGTGACGCTTAGCGGTGCCTGGCGCCAGACCACCTGCGCCGGCACCGACAGCCCATCCCAGAGGAACGACGTCCGCAGGACGTCATGCCGGTCGATCACGTCCTGAACGGCCGCAAGATAGCGATCCAGCAGATCACGGCCCGCAAATGCCATCTGCGCGACCAGCACGTAGGGGTCGCCCTCGGTCGCGAGCAGATGATGGAACAGGATGCCCTCCTGCAACGGCGACAGCGCGTAGATGTCCTGGACGTTGGCGACGCCGCCCGGCACACGGCCCACCACGCGGTCGATCTCGCCCTGGCTCAGCGCGATCAGCGGCAGCATGTCCGGCGTGATGGCCGGGCTCTCCGCCGTGATCAGGTTGTCAGGAATTGCGGTCTCCTCGCCCTGCCGCAGGCTGGCCGCGAGATCGCGCAGCACCGGCTTGGCGAACACCATCTGCGCATCGATCGTCAGCGCATGGCGCTTCAGTCGATCCAGCATGCGGACGACGAGCAGCGAATGACCGCCGAGCTCGAAGAAATGATCGTTGCGGCCGACGCGCTCGACGCCAAGCAGCTCGCGCCAGATGGCAGCGAGGGCCTGCTCGATTTCGCCGCGGGGCGGATCATAGGCGCCACGGCCAAACGCCTCGTCGTCCGGCGCCGGCAGCGCCTGCCGGTCGACCTTCCCGTTGGGTGTCAGCGGAAACGCATCGAGGTGAACGATCGCCGACGGAACCATGTAGTCCGGAAGACACGCCTGCAATTGCGTGCGCAGGCGCGCAGCCCATGCGCTGGGATCACCTGCATCGTCCGCCGGCACCACATAGGCGACGAGCGTGAGATCGCCCTGCGCATCGCGCCGCGCCAGGACTGCCGAGTCCCGCACGCCGGCCTGCGCATTCAGCCGATGCTCGATTTCGCCGAGCTCGATGCGGAAGCCGCGGATCTTCACCTGATGGTCGTTGCGGCCCAGGAATTCGATGTTGCCGTCGGCGAGATGGCGGCCGAGATCACCGGTTCGATACATCCGCGCATCGGTCGAACGATCGAAGGGATCCGCAGCAAAGCGCTGCGCCGACAGATCGGGACGGTTGAGATAGCCGCGGGCAATCCCTGCCCCGCCGATCCAGATCTCGCCCACGGCGCCGCGCGGCACCGGCATGCCCTGGGCGTCGAGCAGATAGATCCGCGCGTTGGCGATCGGGCGACCGATGGAGACGACGCCGCCGGCGAAGCCGGGCGGTCGGCGCCATGCGGTGGCGCAGACGGTCGCTTCCGTCGGCCCGTAGGCGTTGAAGACCGCAATCTCGGGCGGCAGCGCTTCGAACAGCTCCGGCCTTGGCAACTCGCCGGCGAGAACCAGCACCTCGAGCCCGGAGAGCCGGGCGAGGTCCGAGCGGCCCTGCAGCATCGCGGGCGGCAAGGTGGCGTGGGTGATGCGATGTTCGACGAGATAATTCAGCAGCTCCGCCGCGTCGCGATGCTCGCGGCTTCCGAGCAGATGCAGCTCGGCACCGGCACAAAGCGCCATGACGATGTCCCACACGCTTGCGTCGAAGCTGAAGGAGGCGAATTGCACGATCCGGCTGTGCGGACCGGTGTCGAACAGCCCGATCTGGGCCTGCGCGAGATTGACCAGGCCGTGGTGCTCGACCATCACGCCCTTCGGCTGTCCGGTCGAGCCCGACGTGTAGATAACATAGGCGAGATTGCGCGGCGTCAGGCCACGGGCAGCAACATCCGGTGCGCTCTCCGGCAGCCCGCTCCAGGCCGGCGCATCGCTTTCCACATCGATCACAGGGTGCGCCACGCTGCCGAGCGTGCTGGCGCTCTCACCGTCACAGAGCAGCAGCGTCGGCTGGGCATCGGCCACGGTCTCGCGCAGCCGCTGCGGCGGATAGGCAGGGTCAAGCGGCAGATAGGCCGCTCCCGCTTTGAGAACCGCGAGCACGCTGACGATCGCATCGATGCCGCGCTGCTGGCAGATCGCGACCAGCCGGTCCGGACCGGCGCCCAGCGCAACGAGATGATGCGCGAGGCGATTGGCGCGCTCCTCGAGCTCGCGATAGCTCAAGCTGACCGCGCCATGCACCAGCGCCACGGCGGAGGGGCGGCGGCGCGCCTGCTCTGCGACGAGCTCCTGGATGCAGCAGTCGGCTGGCGTGAACGACTGCGTCCGGTTCCAGACATCCAGCAGCAGCGCACGTTCCTCGGCCGGCAGCAGCTCGATCCGATCGACCGGCTGGCTGGTGTCGGCGACCATGGCGCGCAACGCAGCCAGCAGATAGAAGCGATAGCGCTGTACGGTATCGGCGTCGAACAGCGCCGTCGCGTAGTTGAGCTTGCCAGTGATGCGGCCGCCACTTTCGCTGAGATCGAGCTCGAGATCGAACTTGATCTTGTGCTGCTCGATCGCAAGGCGTTCGACCGCCAGGCCGGGCAGTGCGAACGAGCCGACATCGTTACTCTGCCACGCGAACACCACCTGGAACACCGGCGTGTATTCCGGATGCCGCGGCGGCTGGAGCGCCTCGACCAGGTGCTCGAAGGGCAGATCCTGATGATCCTGCGCCGCGAGGACCGCCGTCTTGACGCGGTCGATCAGCTCGGCGACAGCGGGACCATGCGAGAGGTCGAGCCGCAGCGCCAGCATGTTGACGAAGAAGCCGGCCAGGCCTTCGAGCTCCGAACGCATCCGATTTGCGCTCGGCGTGCCGATCACGAGATCCTGCTGGCCCGCCAACCGCGACAGCACGATGGCCCAGGCCGCCAGCACGATGACGAACGGGGTGGCGCCGAGCGCGTGGCCCTGCCGCCTGATGTCGGCCGATAGACCGTCGTCGATCTCCACCGGCACCGCGGCACCGGCGTTGGATCGCGGCGCAGAACGCCCACCGTCGGTCGGCAATGTCAGCAAGGATGGCGCATCGCGCAGCACGGCGGTCCAATGATCGAGCTGCCGCCGCAGCCGATCTGCCGTCAGCGAATGGCGCTGCCATGCTGCATAGTCCGGATACTGAATCGCGAGCGGCGACAACGGATCATTGCCGCCTGCGACGAAGGCGGCATACAGCGCCGAGAGCTCGCGGACGATGACGCCCATCGACCATCCGTCGGAGATGATGTGATGCTGGCTGAGCAGAAGGACATGATCATCATCGCCCAGACGGATCAAATGGCTGCGGATCAGCGGCCCCCGAGCGAGATCGAACGGCGCGCGCGTGCACTCATCCAGCACGTCGCCCAGCCGCTTCTCGCGGTCCGGCCGGACGCGAAGATCATGCATCTCCAGCGGCAGGCTGGTGTCGGACGGCAACAGCGCAATTCGCGGCTCGCCGTCCTCGGCGACAAAGACCGTCCGCAGCGCCTCGTGCCGGGAGAACAGGCGGTCGAGGCTGCGGCGCCATGCGCCGATGTCGAGCCGGCCGCGCAACCGCAGCGCCACGTCGATGTGATAATTCGCGCTTCCGCCATCGAGCTGCGCCAGCAGCCACAGCTGCTGCTGCGCGAAGGAGAGCGGCAGCCGGCCCCCGCGATCGACGATCGGGATCGTGCTTGTGTCGCGTCTGGCGGCGTTGCGGCCGCGCTGTCGCGCGCGCGATGCCAACCGGCGCAGCGTCTCCAGATCGAGGTCACGCAGAAGAGGCTGTCCTGATTGTCCGCTCATGATAGCTCCGCCGTCATCAGTTCCTGGAGCTCACCTTCGGCGAACTCCTGCTCGATCAGACTGATCGAGAGGACGCGCGCGAATTCCGCCAATTCCGGATGAGCGAACAGCTCGGACAATTGCACCGACGTGCCGAACTCCTGCGCGACACGGCTGAGCAGCCGTACCGCCAGCAGAGAGTGGCCGCCGAGCCTGAAGAAGTGATCGTCCCGCCCGATGCGATCGAGGCCGAGCAGTTCCGCCCAGATGCCGGCCACGATGATCTCGATCTCACCGACCGGAGCCTGATAGTCGTCCCCCGCCTCGCCTTGTGACGCCAGCGGCAGCGCCTTGCGGTCGACCTTGCCGTTCGGCGTCAGCGGCAACCGCGGCAGCACGATGACGCGCAACGGCACCATGTAGTCCGGCAGCATGGCCGTGAGCATCGCGCGCAAGTCGCCGCCGTCGAGGGTGCTGTCACTGCTGACATAGCCGATCAGGTGCCGCCCGCCGCCGAACTCCTGCGCGACCACGACGCTGTCGCGAACGCCGGGCAGTGCGCGCAGCCGCGCCTCGATCTCGCCGAGCTCGATGCGATGTCCGCGCATCTTGACCTGGTGATCGGCACGGCCGACATAGTCGAGCGTGCCATCGGCACGCCAGCGCGCCAGATCGCCGGTCCGGTACAACCGTGCACCAGCACCGCCCAACGGATCGGGAACGAAGCGCTCTGCGCCGAGCCCGGCGCGCCGCCAATAGCCCCGCGCCAGTCCCTCGCCGCCGATGAACAGTTCGCCGGCCACGCCGGGCGGCGCAAGATTGAGATTGGCGTCGAGCACGTAGAGCGTGGTGTTGCCGATCGGACCACCGAGCACCGGCATGGGATCATTGGAATCGAGCCGATGGCGCGCAGACCACACCGTGGTCTCTGTCGGCCCATACATGTTCCAGACCTCGCCGCTCAGCGCGACGAGCCGCCGTGCCAGATCGGGAGCCAGCGCCTCGCCGCCGCAGAGTACGCGACAGCGACGAGGCAGCGCGGTCCCGTCATGATCGAGCAGCATGCGCCAGCTCGACGGCGTCGCCTGGATCATGGTCACGCCGTGCCTGGCCACGATCGCCTTCAGCGCCGTCGGATCCTGCGCCGAGGCGCGATCGGCCAGCACGATCCGGGCGCCCCGTGTCAGCGGCAGCCACAGCTCCAGCACCGCGATGTCGAACGACAGCGAGGTCAATGCCAGCACCCGGTCGTCGGATGCGATCCCCAGCTGCTCGGCCATCGTCGCCAGGAAGTTCGTCACTGCGCCGTGACGCACCATCACGCCCTTGGGCAGGCCGGTCGAGCCCGAGGTATAGATGACGTAGGCGAGGCTCTCCGGATGGATGGTGCTGCCGAGATTGTCGGCGTCGCCCGCATCATCGTCGCGATCGAGCAGCCAGGCCTCGGCTCCGCTATCGGCCAGCGCAAGCGCGAACCGATCCTGCAGCCCAGCTTGCGTCAGAAGCCTCGCGCCGCTGTCGCTCAGCATGTGAGCAAGACGCTCGGCCGGATAATCCGGGTCGAGCGGCAGGTAGGCCGCCCCCGCCTTCAGCACGGCGAGCAGCGCGACGATCATCTCGGCGTCGCGCTCCAGCGCCAGTCCGACCACGACATCGGCGCCGATCCCGCGCGCCTGCAGCCGCCGCGCCAGCCGGTTTGCGCGCGCGTTCAACTCGCCGTAGCTGATCCGGCGGTCGCCGCTGACGATCGCAACCGCGTCCGGGACGGCGTTCGCCCGCGCCTCGATCTGCGCCACGAGGCTAGGCGCCGCGCCGATCGACGACGGTCGGGGTGACGTCTCGCCGATCGCAGCTCCGCTCCAGCGCAGGACGCACGCCAGCGCCTCCCCATCGACCATTCGAAGGCTGCCGGTCGGACGGGCGGCATCCGACGAAATCTGCATCATCCAGTCCCGCAACGACGCGCTCACCCGTCGGATCGCGTGCTCGTCCAATTGCGCACGATCGTAGTTGAAGTCGAGGCGCAGGCCCTCGGGTCCGTCGAACACGATGACGGCGATCGGATAACTGGTCGGCGTCACATGTTCGACCCGCCCGATCTGCGGCCCGGCACCGTTGCGCGCGGTGAGCGCCTGATCGATCGGATAGTTCTCGAACACCATCAGGCTGTCGAACAGGGGCTGCCCGGCCCTGTCGGCGAGGCGCTGGATCTCGTGCAGCGGCAGCCACTCATAGTCGCGCGCCGCGACGCTCCGCGCCTGAAGGGTTCGCAGCCAATCGCCGGTCGCGGTCTGCGGGTGCGCGCGGTCGATCAGCGGCAGCGTGTTGATGAAGAGGCCGACCATGTGCTCGGCGCCGGCAAGCTCGGCCGGGCGGCCCGAGACCGTCACGCCAAAGCAGACCGAGCTTTGCCCGGTATACTGCCGCAGCAATTGGGCCCAGGCCCCCTGCAGCAGCGTATTCATCGTGATGCGCTGCTGCGTCGCGAACCGCCGCAGGCGGGCAGCGAGATCGACGTCCACGCACAGCGTCAGCCGGCCGTGGCCGCTCGCAGCGTCGATCGCGCGGCTCGCACGCAAGGCGTCGGCGAGCGGCGTTGGCTCATCGAAGCCGCGCAGCGTCTCGCGCCAGAAATCCACGGCCGCCGCGTGGTCGCGCGTCTGCAGCCAGGCGATGTAGTCGCGATAACTGGCTTGCGCCGCCGACGGCGCAGCGCCGCCGATCTGCTGCAGCACGTCTGCGAGCAGCCGCGCCGAGCTCCAGCCATCGATCACGATGTGATGATGCGTCCAGATCAGCCACAGCCTGTCATCGCCGAGCCGGATCAGCCGCAGCCGCTGCAGCGGCGGCCGGGTGATGTCGAAGCCGAGCTCACGCTCGCGCCGTGCCGCCTCCGCAAGCGCCGCCTCGATATCCGCCGCCGCGACCCCATCAGCAATACGGCTGCGCCAATCCTCCTCGACGACGGGCACCTCGAGATGACGGTAGACGATCTGCTGGGCCACTCCGGACAATTGCTGCCAGACGAATCCAGTCCGCAGCACCGCATGCCGCGCACTCGCCGTCTGCCATGCCGCACGCAACCGCGCCGGCGTCACGCTCCGGAGCTCGATCGAGAGCTGGTTGACATAGACATCATCAGCGCCATCGCGCAGGGCATGGAACAGCAAGCCCTGCTGCATCGGCGACAGCGGATAGATGTCCTCGACGGAGTGACAGTCGATCGTCGCGCAGAGCCGGTCGAGCGCCGCCTGATCGAGCCCCGCGAGCGGAACGTCGGACGGCGTGAGACCGCCGACGCCGCCGAGGCAATGATCGACGAGACCGTGCAGCGCCGCCCGATAGAGCTCGGCGAGCCGTTCGACGGCCGCGCGCCGATAGCGCCGGCTGCCATAGCGGAAACCGAGGCGCAACTGTCCGTCACGTACCTCGCCGTTGATGGTGAGCCAGACCCGCAACGGCGTGTCGGCGGCCCGCATCGGTCCCGGGTTTTCCGGCGCAATCCGGTACGGCGCCGACGCGCCGAGCTGGCCATCGAAGCGGCCGAGATAGTTGAAGACGATGCGCGGGTTCGGCACCGCGGCCAGCGCCTCGCGATGCTCCTTCGCACCGAGATGGCGCAGGACTCCATAGCCGAGCCCGCGATCGGGCACGGCGCGCAGCGTCTCCTTGACGCGGGTGATGAGCGCGCCGTCGGTCTCGCTGCCGCCGTCGAGACGGACCGGGAATGCGGTCGTGAACCAGCCCACCGTCCGCGTGAGATCGACGTCCGCAAAGACATCCTCGCGGCCGTGGCCTTCGAGCTCGATCACGACGCCTTCGATCCCGCTCCAGTTCCAGAGCGCGCGTGCCAGCGCAGCCAGCAGCAGGTCGTTGACCTGCGTGCGATAGGCCGCAGGCGCGGCATCGAGCAGCCGTTCGGTCAGCTCCGCCTCGAGGTTCAGCACGACCTCCTCGGCGTCGGCCTCGACGTCGGTGCCACCATGATCGTCGTCGCAGGGCAGCTCGCTGCCGCGGGAGGACGCGAGCCAGAACGGCAGTTCGTCTCCGAGCCGATCGGAGGCCGCATGCGCTCGCAGTCGCTGCACCCAGGAGGACGGCGTGGAGCTCTGGGGCGGCAGGTTGACGGCGCCCGCCTGCCCCGTCAGCTGCTCGCAAGCCGACGCGATATCCTCGAGCAGAATCCGCCATGACACGCCATCGACGGCGAGATGGTGAATGGCGATCAGCAGCCGCTGGCTGCCGTCGCGCATGTCGAACCCGACGGCGCGCAGCAGAGATCCCGATGCCAATGACAGGCTCGCCTGCGCCGCCGACGCGTTCGTGCTGATGTCGGCCGGCTCGACTGCCGTGCGGAGCCAAAGCAGGTCAGGCGCGGCAGGCAGGTCGGACGGCACCGCCTGCCATTCACCCGCGACCTGCCGATACGTCATGCGAAGCGCATCGTGATGCCCCACGACGGCAGCGAGCGCCCGCTGCAGCACGCTCCAGTCGATCCGGTCCCGCGGGATCAGCAGCACCGCCTGGTTGAAGTGATCGCGGTTGGAGATATCCTCCGCGAAGAAGCGCAATTGGATCGGCAGCAGCTCCGCAGCGCAGGCGTTCATTGCGTTGCGTGCTGCTGCCGGCGGCGTGATGGCCGGCGCGGAGGTGGTCGCAACCACGCCGGCCAGCGCCGCTATCGTCTGCTGCGCGAACATCTGCTTCGGCGTCAGCATGACGCCGCGCTTGCGCAGCCGCGCGATGATCTGCAGGCTGAGGATGGAGTCGCCGCCGAGCTCGAAGAAATTGTCATTGCGGCCGATCCGCTCGCGGCCCAGCACGTCCTGCCAGACCGCGGCGATTGTCTCCTCCACCGCGCCGGCCGGGGCGGCATAGGATAGCACGGCGTCCTCGTCCGGCCGCGGCAGCGCCGCGCGGTCGAGCTTGCCGTTGGCGGTCAGCGGCAGCCGGTCGAGCACGACGATGCGCGAAGGCACCAAGTAGTCCGGCAGCATCGCCGAGAGTTGCTGCCGCAGCGTCTCCGGCTGCAACACGACGCCCGCCGCAGCGACACAATAGGCCACGAGCTCCTGACGCTCCTGCTCAGCATCGACGGCGCGGGCCACGACGGCCGCATCGGCGATGCCTTTCAGCAATGTGATCGCGCGGCTGATCTCGGCGGGCTCGACGCGGTAGCCGCGCAGCTTCACCTGATCATCGCGCCGGCCGAGGAACACGATCCGGCCCGCTTGATCACAGCGCACCAAATCGCCGGTCCGGTAGAGGCGTTCGCCTGCGGGTCCGAACGGATCGGGAATGAAGCGCTCGGCCGTCTGTCCAGGCGCACCGCGATAGCCGCGCGCCAGCCCGGCGCCGCCCACATAGAGTTCACCGGTGACCCCGGCCGGGACGATATTCAGCGTATCGTCGAGAACGTAGGCGCGCAGGTTGGCAAGCGGCAATCCGACCGGCAGCACACCTTTGGCCTCGGCGTCCGTCCACTCATGGGTCGTCACGCCGACCGTCGTCTCGGTCGGGCCGTAGTGATTGACGATCCGGCAGTGCGGCCGCAGCCGGCGGACCTCTTCGATCAAGCCGGGATCGCACGGCTCGCCGCCAAGGATCAGCACGTCACGCGGCAGAACGTCGGCCGAGCGCCGCGCCCGCAACAGGCCGCGCAGATGGCTCGGCACGATCTTGACAATCCCGACCTCGCCGTCGCGCATCGCTTGCGCAAACGCATCCGCATCGAACGCGGCATCGGCCGGAAGAAGATTCAAGGTTGCGCCGCTCGCGAGCGCGCCGAACAGCACGGTGTGGCCGAGATCGGCGGCAACGGTCGAGACCATCGCCATGCTCGCGTCGGCGCGTGGCCGCAGCCGGGACAATAGCGCCTGCACATAGTTGGCAAGTGCACCGTGTGACACGGCGACGCCCTTGGGCGCGCCGGTCGAGCCCGACGTGTAGATGATGTAGGCAGTCTGCGCCGGATGAACGCGCGGGCGAATGAACTCGCCGCGAGACGCATCGCTGCGCGACTCGCCATCCAGCGCGACGCATTGCAACGCGCTCGCCGCAGCGAGGCATTCGCCGGTCGCGATCAGGGTGTCGATGCCACCATCGTGAAGAATACGGTCAATACGCGCCACCGGCCACGCCGGATCGAGCGGCACGGCGGCGCCGCCCGCCTTCAAGACGCCGAGCAGCGCCGCGACGAAGCTCGGCGACCGCTCGATCCACAGCGCCACCGGCGTCTCATGCGTGACGCCCGCCGCAACGAGCGTGCGCGCGATCTGGTCCGACCAGCCCACGAGCTCGGCGACGCTGACGGTGTCCTGTCCTTGGCGCAGCGCGATCCGATCGTCGCGGCCCGCGAACGCAGCGTCGATCAGATCGAGGATGTCCATCGATGGGAAGCTCTTCACCTCCGCCGCGACGACCTGCCTGACGTCTCGCGCGATTGCGAAGTCGCGCAGCGGCCGGTCGATGCCCGCCGCGATCTGCCGCAGGAAATCGACGAGCTGGCTCCCGATCCGCTCGACCGTGGCCGCATCGAACAAATCAGTTGCGAAATTCAGGCTCGCATTCATGCCCTTTGGGCCGTCGATGATGTCGAGCGCGAGATCGAAATGCGAGCCGGCGAGATCGACGATGCGCGGCTCGGCGTGCAGGCCATCGCCGAGCGCAAATCCGGCCGGCGCGTCCATGTAGTTGAACTTGACCTGGAACAGTGGATTGTGGCCGCCGGATCGGGTCGGCTTGAGCGCATCGACGAGACGGTCGAACGGCAGATCCTGATGCGCCAGCCCGGAAATGACCTCCTCCTTCGCCCGCGCCAGCAGCTCGGCGAAGCTCATGCCGTCGGTCACGTCGGCCCGCAGCACCAGCGTATTGACGAAGCAGCCGATCAGCGACGCCAGCTCGGCCTGGCGGCGCCCGGCGACGGGCACGCCGACCCGCAGGTCGGAGCGGCCGGAGTAGCGGAACAGCAGCAGCTGATAGGCGGCGAGCAGCAGCATGAACATGCTGACGCGATGCTCCCTGGCGAGCGCGCGGAGCCTCAGCACCAGATCGGGCGCGATCTCGACGTGAATGGTGTCGCCGCGATAGCTCGGTACAGGCGGGCGCGGCCGGTCGAACGGCAATGCGAGCGGCGTATCCGCATCGCCGAGCCGCTCGCGCCAGTAGGCGAGCTGCTGCGCGGCCTCGGGGCCGGAGAGCCAATCCCGCTGCCATGCGGCGTAGTCGGCATATTGGACGGCGGACGGCAGCGGCAGCGCCCCTGCCCCGCGCCGGAGCCCGTCATAGAGCGCGGCGATCTCGGCCAGCAGCACGTCGAGCGAGAGCCCGTCGGCGACGATGTGATGCGCCGACAGCAGCAGTTCGTGGCGGTCGTCCGCGTGCTGCATCAGCACGGCGCGCAGCAGCGGGCCATTGATGAGATCGAACGGCCGCGCCAGCTCCTCGCGTGTCCGCGCCGCGACCCGCGACGCGCGCTCCGCCGCCGGGCTGCGCCGCAGATCCTCGACCGCGACCGGAATGTCCGGCGCCGCATGGATGACCTGCACGACGCGGCCATCCGGGGCGGAGAAGGTGGTGCGCAGCGTCTCGTGGCGGGCGACGATTTCGGTCAGCGCCTGCACCATCAGTGCCTGATCGAGCGGGCCGTCGAAATGCACCGTGCAGGCGATGGTGTAGGCCGTGCCGGCCGGATCCATGCTCCAGAGAAACCACAGCCGCTCCTGCGCGGGAGACAGCAGCTCGCGTATGCCCGCCGGTGCCGGCTGCAGCGGCGGGAGCACTTTCGCGTCCGCGCCGGCCGCATCGATAAGCTCTGCGAGCGCGGCGAGCGTAGGCGCATCGAAGAAGCCGCGCAGCGCGAGCTCGATTCCGAACTGCTCGCGCACCATCGCCGTGATCTGAGCGGCTGCGACCGAGTTGCCGCCGAGCATGAAGAAGTCGTCGTCGCGATCGACGGTCTCGCGCCGGAGCACATCCCGCCAGATCAGCGCAAGACGGCGTTCGGTCGCCGTCGCAAGCGCCGGGGACGGCGATGGGTCCGCCGCCTCGCGTCGCTGCTCGAACACCATGAAGCTATCGAGCGTGCCCTGCACCCACCTGGCGCGACAGGCGGACCGCTGCAGCTTGCCGCTGGTGGTCAGCGGCATGCCTTGCGGGTTCAGCAGCACGACCACCGCCGGATATTCCTGCGTCTGCCGCATGACCGCGTCGCCGATCGCCTTGATCAGCACGTCGGCCGGCGTTCGCCGCAGCACTGCCCTGCTGAACTCGGCAGCTACGCCGATGCCTTCGACGCCATCGATCTCGACCGGGAAGGCCGCGACACGTCCCTTCCGAACCGAGGCCACCTCGGTCTCAACGGCCTGCTCCAGATCGAATGGATAGATGTTCTGGCCGCGAACGATCAGCAGATCCTTGAGCCTGCCGGTGACGACGAGATCGCCGTCGCGGACGAAGCCGAGGTCGCCGGTCCGCAGCCAGCGCGCGCCGTCGCGAACGACGAACGTCTGCTGCGTCGCCCCGGGATTGTTCCAATAGCTCTGCGCGACGCTCGGGCCTGCGACCCAGATTTCGCCGACCTCATTCGTCCCGGCTCCGGCGGACGCATCGACCCTCATGATACGCACGGCGTGGCCGTCTGCCACGGCGCCGCACGCCATCAGATCCGTGCCCTCGCCGGCGTCCGCAACGCGCCCGCCGGCGAGGGCTGCGGGATCGAGCGTGTGACAAACCGCCCGGCTCGCGCGGTCGCCTGCCGTCACCAGCAAGGTCGCCTCGGCAAGGCCGTAGCACGGCGTCAGCGCGCGAGGATCGAAGCCCGCCGGCCGGAAGCGCGCGGCAAATCGATCCAGCGTCGCGCGGCGCACGAACTCCGAGCCGGAGAACGCGAACCGCCATCGGCCGAGGTCCAGACACGCGATCGCCTCGTCCGAGATCCGGTCCGCACAGAGCGCGAACGCAAAGTCCGGCCCGCCGCTGCAGGTGCCGCCGTGGCGATGGATGGCGTCGAGCCAGCGCCGCGGCTGCTCCAGGAAATTGCGCGGCGACATCAGCACCGCCGTGAAACCCGTGAACAGCGGATTCAGCAATCCGCCCATCAATCCCATGTCGTGATAGAGCGGCAGCCAGCTGACGAAGACGTCATCCCTGGTCCCGCCGAGCACCGCCTCTATTGCGATCTCATTGGCGACCAGGTTCCGGTGAGTGACGCAGACACCCTTCGGCTGCGACGTCGAACCCGACGTATATTGGAGGAACGCGATCGCTTCGCCGTGCAAGTCCGTCTCGCGCCAGGATGCGGCGGCATCGACCGGCACCTCGTCGACGGCAACAACATGAGCCTTGGGCTCGCCGAACGCAGCGACGATGGCGTCGCGCAGACGCGCCTGGGTGAGAATGAGCCGCGGCGCGGCATCGCGCAGGATGCCGTCGAGCCGGCTCGTGTAACGCTCCTTCCCGGTTTCCGGCGGATAGGCCGGCACGGCAATGACCCCGGCATAGAGGCACGCGTAGAACGCGACGGCATAGTCGGGACCGTTCGGCAGCAGAAGCACGGCGCGCTCGCCTGCGCCGGCAAGCTCCTGCAGATGTGCGGCCGTTGCGCGAATGCGTCGATCCAGCGCGGCGAATGTCAGCTCGTCGACGACATCGTCGCCTTCGATGAAGCGCAGCGCCGGATGATCGGCACGCGAGGCGGCATGCTCGCGGAGTCGTTCGACGAGGGTCTGTGTCGGCATCTTCCGAAGGTCCGATAACAATGTGAGGATCGATCGCGCAGGCTCAATTCACGCGATGGGCTTGCGCCATCGCGACGATCACCCTGCGCGGCCCCTTGAACGGCTCGCGCGCGTGCGCCGTCAGCATGTTGTCGAGCATGACGACGTCGCCGGTCTGCCAGGGAAAGACGATCTTATGCCGGTCGAGCACGGCTCTGACCGTGGCCAGCGTCTCATCCTCGATCGGCGAGCCGTCGCCGTAGAACGCATTGCGCGGCAGCTCGAGCGGATCGCCGACGATGTCGAGAAGACTTTCCCGCACCTCGGGTGCGAGGCTGGAGACGTGGAACAGATGCGCCTGATTGAACCACACCATGTCCCCGGTCACGGGATGCACCGCGGTCCCCTGGCAGACCTGCCGCGTCCGCAGCTCGTCGCCATCCTTCCATTCGCAGGCGATCGCATGGGAGGCGCAATAGGCCTCGACCTCGGCCTTCGACTCCGTGCCGAACACCTGTCGCCAGTCGACATCGAGTCCGCTGCCGTAGTTGCGAACATACATGACGCCCCGCTCGGCGAAGCGGTTACGGATCGCGGCCGGAATGTCGCGATGGATCGACCGGCTGTCGGCGACCGGCGTCTCGCCGCCCTGCTGTGCCGCCTGCTCGCAATAGAACCAGATCTTCATCGGCCAGTCGCGCGTATAGGCCTGCTCGTTGTGCAGCGGGATGCTCTGGTGCGGCGGATATTCGGTCGAGGTGTAGACGCCGGCGCTGACCTGCGATCGGGGCGTCGAGCCGAATTCATAGGACAGCAGCGGATGGCCGAAGCTCGCGGCGAAGCTCCTGAACGCCTCGGCGCCGTCGAGATGGAAGCCACGGAAGAGAATTCCGCCGCACGCGTAGAGCTGGCGCTCGATCATGTCGCGGACCTCGCTGACGGCCTCCATCAGCGGCTGCTGCGTGCGGCTGGCCCGCAGAAGGAACGGCAGCGATTCTTGTTCTACTTTAGATTGTATTGCGAACATGACTTCTCCCCGTCTCCCGTCGATTTCAGCATCGAAGTTTCTTCACCAGCCGGCTTTTCCGGCTGGGTCCTGCTTTCGACGCGCCGCTCAAGGCCCCGCGCGAGCAACGGCGGGCTCCGGCCATGCCCGACGTACCAGCAATGCGGCAACGAGCTTCAGCAGATCCGCCTGCTGGCTGTGGATGAAGAAATGGTCGCCCGGCAGCATGTCGCGGCCGAACGTGCCGGAGGTCTCGGCCCGCCATGCCTCCAGTGCCTCGGCACGCGTTTCGTCGAGCTCTCCGCCGAACACGTGCAGCGGACACGGCAACGGCTGGCGCCGCCGATACACGTAGTTCCCGCACATCAGGAAATCGGCCCGCAGGATCGGCAGTGTGCCGCGCATGATCTCCATGCTCTGCAACGCCTCCGGCGGCGTGCCGTTCAGCCTGAGAAGCTCCTCGCGCAATGCGGCGTCACCGAGCGGCTCGCGCCAGCGGCTGCCGTCGCGCACGGCCGGCGCTTCCGTTCCGGACACGAGCAGCATGTGCGGCCTCGGTGCGCCGAGCGCGAGCAGCCTGTGCGCGAGCTCGAAGGCGAGCAAGCCGCCGAGGCTGTGCCCGAACAGGACGTAAGGCTCCGCCAACGGCGTCCCGACCAGTTCGGACGCGAGCTGATCGACCAACGCCGTCGCATCCGTTTGCAGTGGCTCATCCATCCGCGCGCCCCGTCCTGGCAGCTCCAGCGGCTGGACCTCGATCCAGGACGGAAGACCTCTCCTCCAGCGCGCATAGACCATGGCGCTGCCGCCGGCATAGGGCAAACAGATGAGCTGCATCGCAGCGATCTCCTTCGCGTCAGGATTCGGCTGATGCGAGAGCGTTGTCCTGCATAAATTTGCGCAGCGAGAGCGGCCGCATGTCGGTCCACACCTGCTCGATATGGTCCAGGCATTCCTTCTTGCTTCCGGTCACGCCGACGGCCGTCCACCCGTTCGGGATGTCCTTGAACGTCGGCCAGATCGAATATTGCTCTTCGTGATTCACGACGACGGTGAAGGTGACGTCATCTCTGTCGAAGATCATCATGCCCGGCTACTCCTACTAACAAGCGACGTTGATGAACTACGAGTAATGCAGTTGATAATGACAGTCAAAAGGATACCGCCGATCGAAGTTTTTAATCTCTCCAAGGTGACACGCAGGTGACGATTCAACATGAGGATGTATCGGCTCCAACTAGATGATTTGCTGACCCGACCGCCTTGTCACCGCGGAGATGATCACGCCTCGACGCAATCGATGAGCTACGCAAATTTTCATCAGATTGGAATTGAACGCCGTCCGCATCGCTCAGACTAACAGGGCCGCCGCACAACGGCCGTGCGGCGGCCCATCATCGCCAACGCGTATCGACGTCCTAGAAATTGAACGTCGTGGAAACGAGATAGGTGCGCGGCGCCCCCAGGGTGATCACACCGCTATAGGCCGACGCCCAATACGCCTTGTCGAAGACATTCTCGACGCTCGCCCGCAGCACGATCGGCTTGCCGTTCCAGGGCGAAGTGAAGGTGTAGCGGGCGCCCAGGTCGACGCGTGTCCAATCCGGCAGCGAGAGTTTGTTGGCCGCGTCGACATATTGTGCACCGGTGTAGACCACCCGCCCCGTCAACGTCAGATCCCGCACGAACGGTGTATCCCACTCGGCGCCGAGATTCACGGTGAGCTCGGGCACGCCGATCGCCCGCTTGCCGTCAGTCAGGCCGCCCGAGGTCTTCTCCTGCACGCCGTGAATATACGCGACGCCCCCCAGCAGCCGCAGCGTCGGCGTGACCTCGCCGAACACGTTGAACTCGGCCCCCGTATTGCGCTGCCGGCCATTCAGCTCTTGAGTCAAGACTCCCCCTGAACTCGTGGTAATCACGCTCGGGCGCGAGATATCGAATGCGCTGACGGTGGTCGTGATTCGGCCGAAGTCGACCTTGATTCCGGTCTCGACCTGCTTGGTCTGCCCTGGCGGGAAGACCGTGCCGCTGTTGGCATAGCCGGCGGCGACGACGGTCGGGGTCTGCAGGCCTTCGATGTAATTGGCATAAAGCGACACAAACTCGACGGGCTTGACCACGAGTGCATAGGCTGGCGTCCACACCGACGTGTCCTCGAAGGGGCGGCTCGATGCTGGAGTAACGAGATTCGTGACTTCCGTTCCCGCGGTTTGTCTGCGCACACCGACGGTCAGTTGAATCCGCTTGTTCAGCAGCGACATCGTGTCGGAGACGCCGAAGCTCCAGAGATTGGCGCCGACGGTCTGATTGGCCTGGAGCGTCGCAAAGCTTGGCAACGCGATGTTGGTCGGCTCGCTGTAAAGGCTCCAGTTGGGCATCTTGCCGGAGACCACCTGCTGGGTATAGGTGCGGTCGGTGATGGAATAGCCGACATTGACGGCATGGTTGATCGGGCCGGTATCAGCGGTCATGCGCAGGCCGGCCTCCCCGGCATACGTCTTGTAGGTCTCGCTTCCCGTTCCTGGTGTCCCGGACAATACGCCAGCATTGCTCGAGAGCACCGGCGATGGATAGCGGTAGTTGATGTTGCTGTCGTGATAGCCGAATCCGGCATAGGCGGTGATACGATCGTTGAGATCGACTTCGCCTTTCACCGTCGAGAAGAAGTCGGTTGGCGCATAATAGGCCCACGGCACCTGGAAATTGGTGCCGGACGACGGTGGCGACGGAATGCTGGTGACGGCAGTACCCACGCCGAAGAATCGCAGCGGCGGATTCAGCTTGTCCGCCTGATAGCCGACATCGGCATCGATTCGGACATTCTCGCCATGATAGTCGACGGCGAGGTGGGCATTGCCGAACTCGTCGGTCTGCCGGTTCCAGGGGGTATCGCCGTTCGAATACTTGCTGTTCAGCCGGACGCCCCACTCCTTGTGCTCGCCATAGCGACGGCCGACGTCGATCTGCTCGCCGAATTGCGTCTTGGACGCATAGGTCGCCGTTAGCTGCGTGATGTCGGTGTCGAGCGCGTGCTTGGTGACGAGATTGACGCTACCGCCGACCGCGCCGCCGCTTGAGGCGCCAGTGCCGCCGACCGTCATGCCGTTGAGCAGAGCCGCGGGCCCCTTCAGCAATTCGACCCGTTCGATGAAATTGGCGCCCGTCGAATAATATGGCGCGATTCCGGCCAGCCCGTTCAGGGCGTAGTCACCGCTGTCGTAGTAGAAGCCGCGGATGAACAGGCTGTCGGCGCCGCCGCCGGCGGCTTGGATCGTGCGCACCGAGGGATCATTGATCAGCACGTCGCGGATCGTGCGCGCCTGCTGGTTCTGGATCAGTTGCGACGTGAAGCTGGTCTGGTTGAAGGGCGTGTTCATCACCCCGCGGTTGCCCAGCAGCCCAAGGCCGCCGCCGCTCGCGACCTGGCCGCCGGCATAGGGCGACGGCGGCGCGCCGATCGTGCCCGTCGACGGCGTCACGTAGGCCACCGGGGCGGTCGGCGGCAGGTTGCGCGGCGCGACGCGGCGCTGCTGAGCGGTCCGCGTCGCGGTCGTCTGCGGTCTCGAAGCGGTCTGCCGGACTTTCGGCTTCGGCGCGTCGACGGTCACATCGGGGAGCTTGGTCTGCGCGAAGGCCGATTGAACGCCTCCGACATTCAGCGAGAGCGCCAATGAGCTCACAAGTCCCAACGACATCGTCAATCCAACGTCTTTATCCCAAATGCGACAGACCATCCTGACACCCCGATCATTCCAAGTTCCAACTCGGCTCGTCGGTGGTCCTAACACACAGGTATTTGAGGATGGCGCCGCGCGACGTAGAACTCGTCTAACGAGCGACAGCTTCGCCGAATCGATCGGCTCAACAGATTGTCGCTACTACGAGATTCTTTTCCCTCCGCTTCTTTGAAGCCTTCAAAAGAAGCGCATGTCGCGGGGAAGAGCGATGCGATCGCGTCGGCTGATACAACTCACGACACCGATCGTCTCGAACTCATCGAAATGATTTCGATCAATCATACGATGATAACTAATCACATTGCCACTTTTGAATCAATCTTTGCTTTCAAATGCGCCACATCTCCGCCGCGCCGCGCGCAGATCGGAGAAGGCATCGAGACATTTGTATCTGCTTGTTTCCAGGCCGGAGTGACGCCGCTCGCGTCGGCGCTCGCTGCGCGAGACCGATCACGCGCCGCCGACGCAGCGCGCTGCCATCGCAATGAGGCGCCGCGCGAGAGAGGACGCGTGAGAGAAGAGATGCGTGGGATCGTTGGCCGGCCGAGCGCATCAGGGTCATCGCGCCGGGCGCGTCGTCCAGCAGCGCGGATCGAGGTCAATGATGCGGGGTATCTTCCGCCGACCGACGGCGGACGTCAGCGCTCAGAGCGGCAGATCCTGCGTCCCGGCCTGAGCGCCTTGCGCTCCGGCCTTCGCGCCGCGGCTTAGTTTCGTGCCGTACGCGAGCGACAGCAGAATCGGAATCGACAGCCCGAGCCAGCACAGGCCGTCCCAGAGCCCGTCGCCGAACAGTCCGAAGGTGAGCCCGGCTGCGGCGACCAGGCCGATCAGCAGCGGCGCACGAAACACCTGCCAGGTCGAGAGTTGCGCGACGCGGGCAGATGGCGTCGCCGATGCGGCCGAGGAGCTCATGGCGACACCACCGCGGGCGCTGCCGACCTAACGACGCCGGACACCTTCCTGCGGAAGCCCCAGCGCTTGGCGGCCCACAGATAGAGTCCGCTGCACAGCACGATGATCGTGATGACATCGAGAACGGCCCAGATGATCTTCAGCGGCAACCCGCCGTAGTCACCGAAATGCAGCGGCCGCGATACCTGCAACGCGGTGAGATACCAGGCGAGCTTGGGCGCGACCATCTTGCTGCTGTCCTGGGCGTCGACCAGAACCGGCTTGAACATGCGCGCGGTGAACGGCGTGCGGCCCTTGGTCCAGATCATCAGATGCTGCGGGCTGCCGAACCGTGTCGTCGTCGGCAGGGTGATGGACGTCACCAGCCGGTCCGGAAACGCGGTGCGGACGGCGCCAACGGCGGCCTCGATCGATTTTGCCTCCGCCAGCGGCTTGCCCTGATAGGGCGCGAGCAGCGCCGGCATGGTCTTCGCGCGCCAGAGATCGAACAGCGGCACGGCAAGCGTGTTGATGGTGCCGGTCAGACCGACCGCGAGCGCCCAGCTCACCGTGACGATGCCGAGCAGATTGTGCAGGTCGAGCCATTTCAGCCGGGCCGAGCGATCCCGCACGGTGCCGAACTGCAGGCGCCGCATGAACGGCCAGTAGACGACGACGCCCGAGACGATGGAAGCCGCGAACACCAGTCCCATCAGTCCGAGAAAGAGCTCGCCCGGCAGGCCGGTGAACATGTCGCGGTGGATGCGCAGGATCACGTCCATGACGTCCTGATGCGGCGCCTCCTCGCCGAGAACGACGCCGGTGCGCGCATCGACGGTGAGGCGATGAAACTGCCCGGGCACCGGAATGGCGGTCGGCGACATCGCGACCACAATCAGCGGCTCCGCCTGCTTCAGGCTCACGAACAGCGCATGCTGATCCGGCAATTGCTGCTTGGCCGCCGAGATCAGGCGGTCGAGCGGCAGCAGCGGCGTGTCGGCCGGCATCGCCGGCGCGGCGATCTCGTCCTCGAAGAGATGATCGATCTCGTCATGGAAGATCAGCGGAAGCCCGGTCAGGCACAGCATCAGCAGAAAGATCATGCTGATCAGCGACGTCCACGTATGGACCTGAACCCACAGCCGCATGCGCTCGAACCCACCCTTCTTCATCGACGTTGCACGTGATGATCCGAACGTCCGGCAAGAGAAGGGCCGCAGCAAACTGAATCGATCTAAAGCCGTTGGAATTTCTTTAAAGTAGCGCGCCTGTCTGCCGCAACCAGCGGAGCTACAACGTGAATTTCGATCGCGCCTCGCACCATCGACACATATCGAAAAGCTGCCGCGCATGGCCGCGCGGAATGCAACCGGCTCTGGCTGCATCCGACGATGCGCCAGGGCCGGGCCGCAAACGCCGTCTCAGAATGGATAGTGCCGTTCGCCGGTCTGCACCGTGATCCAGCGCAGCTCGGTGAACTCGTCGATCGCGGCCTTGCCGCCGAAGCGGCCATAGCCGGAGGCCTTGACGCCGCCGAACGGCATCTGCGGCTCGTCATGCACCGTCGGCGCGTTGACGTGGCAGATGCCGGACTCGATGCGCTTGGCGACGCCGATCGCGCGAGCGATGTCGCGGCCGAACACCGCCGACGACAGACCATATTCGGTGTCGTTGGCGACGCGCACGGCCTCGTCGACGCCGCCGACGCGCACGATCGTCACCACCGGGCCGAAGCTCTCCTCGCCATAGATGCGCATCGCCGGCGTGACGTGATCAACGATGGTCGCGGGCATGATCGTGCCGGTGCCGCGGCCGCCGGCGGCCAACACGGCGCCCTTGGCCACCGCGTCCTCGATCAGGCCGCCGACACGGTCGCAGGCGGCGGCGCTGACCAGCGAGCCCAGCACCACATCGCCCTTGCGCGGATCTCCGTAAGGCAGGCTGTTGGCCTTGGCGGCGAACTTTGCGACGAATTCATCCGCCACCTTGTCGTCGACCACGATGCGCTCGGTCGACATGCAGATCTGGCCCTGGTTCATGAAGGCGCCGAACGCGGCGGCGTTCACCGCGGCGTCGAGATCGGCATCGTCGAGAATGACCAGCGGCGCCTTGCCGCCGAGCTCGAGCAGCGCGCGCTTCAGATGCCTGGCACAGGCGATGGCGATGAGACGGCCGACGCGCGTCGAGCCGGTGAAGTTGACGCGGCGGATCGCGGGATGGGCGATCAGCGCCTCGACCACCGCCTGCGCATCCTCGGGCGCATTGGTGACGACGTTGACGACGCCGTCGCCGAGACCGCCTTCGGCCAGGCACGCGCCGATCAGCCGGTGCACGCCCGGGCTCATCTCCGAGGCCTTCAGCACCACGGTGTTGCCGCAGGCGAGCGGCATCGCCACCGAGCGGACACCGAGGATGACCGGCGCATTCCACGGGGCGATGCCGAGCACGACGCCGACCGGCTGGCGATGCGCCAGCGCAATGTTGTCGGGCACGTCGGTCGGGATCACCTCGCCCGCGATCTGCGTCGTCATCGCCGCGGCCTCGCGCAGCATGCCCTCGGCGAGATGCACGTTGAAGCCGGCCCAGCCCGCCGTGGCGCCGGTCTCGGCCATCATCAGCGCGATGAACTCCGGGGCGTTGCGCGCCAGCGCATCCGCAGCCGCATTGAGCCGCTTGCGGCGCTCGCCCGGGCCGAGCCGGGACCACGCCGGAAATGCCGCCGCGGCGGCATCGGCGGCGCGCAGCGCGTCATCGATCGACGCCGCCGCAACGATGGTTGCGATCTCGCCGCTGATCGGATTGAGCCGCTGGAAGGTACGCTGGTTGGTGGCGGACTGGTCCTTGCCGCCAATCAGGAGATTGATCGCGTTCATGGGGCGCTCCTAGGTCGATGGGGTTGATGCGGTTGCGGAAGCCGGCGCGCGCGACTGGCCGAGATAGGCGCGCTGGATGTCGGGATTGTTCTTCATCTCGGGCGCCGGCCCCTCGCCGGCATTGCGTCCCTGCTCGATCAGGTAGACGCGGTCGGCGATGTCGAGGCTGGCGCGCGCGTTCTGCTCGACCATCAGGATGCCGACGCCATCGCCGCGGATCGTCTTGAGCGCGCGGAACACCTCGCGGCTCAAGAGCGGCGACAGGCCGAGCGACGGCTCGTCGAGCAGCAGCAAATCGGGCCGCGACATCAGTGCGCGGCCGATGGCGACCATCTGCTGCTCGCCGCCACTCATGGTGCGCACCGCCTGCCCCATGCGCTCGGTGAGGCGCGGAAACAGCGCGAGCACGTGCGCCAGCCGCGCGGCCTCGCCGTCGCGGGCGCGCGAAGGATAAGCGCCGAGCTGGAGGTTCTCGGCGACGGTGAGATCGCCGAACACGCCGCGGCCCTCCGGCACCAGCGCGATGCCGCGCTCGACGATCAGATGCGGCGCGAGCGAGCCGATGTCCGTCCCGCCGAGGCGGATCACGGACCCGGCCGATGGCCGGATCAGTCCCGCGATCGCCTTCAGCAGCGTCGACTTGCCGGCGCCATTGGCGCCGAGGATGGCGACGATCTCGCCGCGCGCGACCTCGAGCGCGACATCGGTGAGCGCCTGGTGCTTGCCATAGGCGTGCGACAGCCGCTTGATCTCAAGCATCGGGCTCTCCGAGATAGGCTGTGATCACGGCGGGATCGGCCAGCACCTCGCCCGGCGTTCCGCGCGCGATCACGGTGCCGGCGCTCATCACGACGCAGCGGTCGCACAGCGCGCGGATCGCATCCATCACATGCTCGACCATCACGATGGTGATGCCGCGGTCGCGCAAGGAGGCGATCAGCTCGATGCCGGTCTCCAGCTCGGTCGGATTGAGCCCAGCCAGCCATTCGTCGAGCAGCACAAGACGCGGATGCAGCGCCAGCGCGCGGGCCAGCTCCAGCCGCTTCTGGTCGATGTAAGTGAGGTCGCCCGCCGGCATCTCCGCCATGCCATCGAGGCCGACCAGGGCGAGCAGCTCATGGATCGATTCTGCGGCCGCACCGGTCTGGCGCGTGCGGAACAACGCCGCCGCCGCGACATTCTCGGCGACCGTCAGGTCCGGCATCACCCGCACCAACTGGAAGGTGCGGGCGAGACCAAGCCGCGCAATCCGGTGTGCCGCAAGACCGCTGATGACGATGCCACCGAAGCGGATCGTGCCGGCCGAGGGCACGAGCGCGCCCGAGAGCATGTTGAGCAGCGTCGTCTTGCCGGAGCCGTTGGGACCGATCACGCCGAGGATCTCGCCGGCGCGGACGTCAAGGCTCACACTGTCGACGGCGCGCAGGCCGCCGAAGGATTTGCCGACGGCCTCCGCAACGAGCAGCGGCCGACCGTCCTGCTCGGGCTTCGCGGGCACGACCCGGCGCTCCCGCCGCCAGGTGCTGTCGACGAGGCCGATCACACCGCGCGGCAGCGCCATCACGATGCCGATGAAGATGAGGCCGAGCACGATGCTGAAATGATTGGGCAGCGCCGCGGTCAGCACCTCGAACAGCAGCACCAGCGGGATGACGCCGAGCACCGGGCCGATCAGCGATCCCGCGCCGCCGAGCAGCGCCATGATTACGACCTGGAACGAGATCATCGGGTTGAACGCGATCGCCGGATCGATATAGGTCCAGCGCGGCGCCATGATCGCGCCGGTCACCGACATGAACACCGCGCTGAGGATGAAGACCCCGAGCTTCACCGCGGTCGCATCGATGCCGGAATGGCGCGCGGCGATCTCGTCGGCGCCGATCGCGCGCAGCGCCAGGCCATAGCGCGAGCGCGTCAGCAGAAAGCCGGCGAGGAAGACCAGCGCCGTCAACGCGCAGAGCTGCCAGTACAGCATCTCCTGGGTGATGTCGCTGAACAGATAGCGGCCGACCGATTTGTGGATGTTGACCTCGTACCAGATCACGAGCTGGCGGATCAGCTCGGCGAGGCCGAACGAGAAGATGATGAAGTAGATGCCGGACAGCCGCAGCGTCGACAGGCCGGTGATGGCCGCGACGACAGCGCCGACACCCGCAGCGGTCATCAGTTGCAGCGGCCAGCTCAGCGTCTCGCCCGTCACCGCCGCCGTATAGGCGCCGATGCCGAAGAACGCAGCCGTCGCCAGCGAGACGTAGCGGGTCGGCCCGGAGAACATTGCCCAGGCGGTTGCCAGCACGGTGAAATAGAGAATGCTGATGCCGAGCGCGAGATAGTAACCGTTGGCGTAGAGCGGCAGCGCTGCGACCGCAGCAACGCCCGCGCCCCCAATGCACCAGGCCAGAAGCTTTCCGGGGCTGATCACGACGCCGCCTTTCCGAACAGTCCGGTCGGCCGGATCAGCAGCACGGCCAGAAACATCGCAAACGTCGCCGCCAAGGTCAGCCCGGGATCGACCAGCCGCGCCACCGCGGTCTCGACGACGCCGAGCAGCAGCCCTGCGGCCAGCGCGCCCATGACGTTGCCGACGCCGCCCATGATCACCACCACCAGCGCCTTCATCGTGAACACGACGCCCATCGAGGCATTGAAGGTGAGGAACATGCTGACCAGCACGCCGCCGGCCGCGACCAGTCCACCGCCGAACGCAAACGCCAGGCCCGCGAGCCAAGCGACATCGATGCCGACCAGCCGCGCGGCATTGGCATCGACCGCGACGGCACGCACGGCTGTGCCGATCCTTGTTCGCGTCAGCGCGAGATAGACGCCGGTGCCGATCAGCGCGGCGAAACCGAGCGCGACCAGCCGGTTCACCGCGAGCGTCGAGCCGAGCACCGTCACGGGAATGGAGAGATAGCTATAGCTGTAATACTGCCCGCCGAAGGCCACCAGCATGACGCCCTGGATCACGAACAGCACGCCGAAGGTGACGAGGATGCTGTCAACCTCTTGCGCGCCGGCGTCCTTGCTCCGGCGGATCAGACGCTGCAGCAGCAGACGATAGAGCAGCCAATTCAGCAGCCCCGCCACGGGAATCGCGAGCAGCAGCGCCAGCAGCGGGCTCAGCTGCAGGCCGGAATAGAGCGACAGCGTGCCGAAGGCGGCCGCGACCAGCGACTCGCCATAGGACAGGTTCATGATGCGCGCCACGCCATATTGCAGCGTGAGTCCGAGCGCGATCAGGGCATACATGCCCCCCAGCACCAGGCCGGGCAGCAGGATGTCGAACATCAGCATGGGGCGCGTGCCTCTTGCGCGAAGCCCGCGGACGCACGCCGGATCACGCGCGCCCGCGAGCTCACGACCTCGTTCCGGCTATTTCCATTCCGGCTTCGGCACGACAGCGGCGCGTGCGCCCGGCAGCGAGGCCGGCGCCAGCGCATAGAACTCGCCGTTCTGCCACTGGCCGACGCCCCACACCTCCTGCAGCAGGCCGTCCTTCAGCTTCACCTTGCCGATGATCGTGTCGAAGGTGCCTTCGCGGATCTCCTTGGCGACCGCGGCGCGATCGACCTTGCCGACCTTCTCGATCGCCTGCTGCAGCACCTGCAGGCTCGCATAGGTGATCGGGCTCGCCCAGCGATCCGGCTCCTGCCCGGTCGCCGCCTTGTGGCGGGCAAGATAATCCTTGAGCGCGGGCGCGTCGGCATTCCAGCCGCCGATGCCCATGACGCCGTCGCTGCCCGCGCCGAACTTGCCCTTGAACAGCGGAAACGCCGTGCCGACGCCGACATAGAAGATCTTCGGATTGTACTTGAGCAGTTGTGCCTGCTCTGTCAGCCCGATCGTATCCGGCGGATAGCTGAAGGCGACGAAGGCATCGGCATTGCTCGCGATCGCATCCTTGAGCAGCGGCTGCAGATCCTGCGACCCCATCGGATAGGTCTTGTCGTAGGCGACGGTCAGTCCGGCCTTCTTGAAGGCCTCGCGCCCAGCGGCGGCGAGCTCGATGCCGAACTGGTCGGCGACGCTGACCATCGCGACGGTGCCGCCGATCTTGCCCTCGCTCTTCAGCTTGCCGAGCAGCTCGGCGAGCGCATTGGAAATCTGCGCCGAGGTGCCGAGCCAGAAGGTGGCATTGGCCCAGCGCTTGGCGAGCTCCGGCGCCTTGTCGGTCACCGACGTCACCGCGAGATGCGGATAGCCGAGCCGGTTGAGAGTCGGACCGACCGCGAGGTTGAGACCGGTGCCCCAGGGCGACAGGATGAAGTCGACCTTGTCCTGATTGGCGAGGCGTTCGATCGCCTTCACCGCTTCTTCCGACGAGCTGCGGTCGTCATATTCGACGATCTCGACCGGCAGGCGCTTGTCGCCGAGCTTGATGCCGCCGGCCGCGTTCACGTCCTTCACCCAGAGCTGGTAGTTGGGCAGCGTGGTGATGCCGGCGCCGCCGGCATAGGGGCCGGTCTTCGAGATCGCATAGCCGATGCGGATCTTGTCCTGCTGGGCCTGGGCGGCCGATACGGCAAAGCCGGCTGCGATCGCCGCCGCTCCCGCGATCCGCAACACCTGACGACGGTTGGTCGAAGTCATCTGTCTGTCCTCCTCCCATGTTCACGCGCGCGGACCGCGCGGGTGAATCGGTGACGTTCCTCTGCCCCGACGTCGTCCGCGGTTTTTGTTTGCGGTCGTCGGGACTTGACGAGGGAAACACCGCAGGCTTGGGTGGCGCAATGGACAGTTCCGGTAAAAGAGTGCACTTTTCTGGGGTGACGATTGCGCGTAATGCCGCGCCTCGGACGCTGCCGCCGACGGCCCGTGGCACCCCGGCAGCACTCGGGGCCGAAGCCATTCCCTCGCATTTCGAGGCACGGCGCTGGGCCCTGCGCTCGGATGCCGCGCGGCCGTTCGTCCACCTGCTCTGCCTGACCGCCGGAACGGCCTCCGTGCGCTTCGCCGAAGACGAAATCCAGATCTGGGCCGGTGCGGCGCTGGTCTGGGTACCGGCGGGAGGGGCCGAGCATCTCGACGTCGCGGCCGGTTCCGCCGGCCATCTCCTGCGGCTGCGCTCCGGGCTCTGGCACCGCCACCTGCCCTCCTCGGCCGAGCCCGCCTATCTCGACCTCGCAGGCACGGGGGCCGTCCTGGCCTTCTCCGTCACGGCCGAGTTCGCGGCGATCATCGCGCGCTCGATGGCGGCGATCGCAGCCGAGATCGAAAATCCCTCACGGCGCGGCGCGGCCTCGATCATGTCATCGGAGCTGACCCTGTGCGTGCTGCGCTTCTGGCGGCTGTTTGCCGACGAGAGCGCCGGCGAGGCGCAAGGCTCCAGCGCCGAGATCCTGAGCCGCTTTCGCCGGCTCGTCGAGGAACGCTTTCATCAGCAACTGCGGGTCGCCGACTACGCTGCGCTGCTCGGCGTAACGCCGGATCGCCTGCACGCGCTGTGTACCCGCATGCTGCAGCGGTCACCGAGCGCGCTGATTCAGCAACGCGTCATTCAGGAGGCGGCGACCCGGCTCGAAACCACCACCGCGACGATCAAGCAGATCGCCTTCGCGCTCGGCTTCAAGGACAGCGCCTATTTCAACCGCTTCTTCGTCAGGCACACCGGTCAATCACCGGGCGCGTGGCGCAAAGGTGTTTCGTCGCAGCGGACCAAAGGCCAGTCACGGGCCATCCTCAACTTCGCCGACTGGCCGTGACAGAGTGGCGCAGCCAGGCGCCTCGGTCACCCTCTTCGTCATTTCAGGACGACGCGTCAGCGTCGGACCAGCAAATCTCAGGCTCGGACGAGCGGCGCAACCGATGGATGCTCAATGCGCCGAGAAACGCATTTCCGCTGCGCGATCAAGCTGATTTGGCCTGTCCAGTCCCCGCGCCCAAAATATTCCGCTTTCGTTTTTCCGGAAATCATGGTTCTATCCCCCCATCCCGTCTCGAGCTGAGGGGCGTATCGCGGTCGTCACGACATGCGAGGCGGGGAGCGGTGGGCGTGGTGGATTGCAGCGCGGGTTGCTCGCGCCGACGAACAATCCGCCACGCACGGTCAAGTCGCTCGGTCCTGATATCCCGATGCTGATATCAACTCACGTCGAGGCTTTGCTTCGCGTGGGGATGGTGGCCAGAAAGCCCGGCGCACCAGGGAGAAAGCGAAGCAGCCGTTCAACCATCGCGCAGGGAGGGCCGGATTTCCGGCTGACCTGTGGTACCTGCCGCCTGCATTTTTTTCGCAGGCGGGCCACGGGCCTCAGTCGAGGTCCGGCCTTCCCTGCGCCCTCACGCTTTCCCGGGGGCCTCACGATGTATCACCCGGACGGGCCATCCGCCGCGGGATCGCGAGATCATGCGCGACTCTCTCCGCAGGAGAGGCGACCTGTTGTGCCCACATCGAAGGCAAATCGTCGCAGCCTTGAACGGTCCCGCCAGCATCGAGGACTCCCGAGGGAGCCGTCCGACATCGTTCCCGCTCCCCGGAGCGATCGCGAGTATTGCGGCACCGTTGCTACCTTGCCACGAATGCGCTATGAGTTGGACATGATCAGCCGGTCCTGGTCGCGCTCAAAATGCCAGTACCGCAAACCGATGCATCGCGCTCGGCGCGCGACGTCGGTCGATACGGACGCCGTGACCGCGCCCGCATCGCCAGCTCCGCGCTTCGCGCTCATTCGCATTCCGTAGCCGTGTCCGGGAGCCCGAACGCAGATGGATTGTGAAACCTGTGGTCGCCCCAATCCACCGGGCTCGGACGTATGCGGCGGGTGCGGCGGGGCGTTGCGGCAGCCGTCATCCGATACGACGACGAGTTCGCGCCTGCTCGGCATGCATCGCGCCGAGCGGCGGCAGGTCACGGCGCTGATCTGCGATCTCGTCGGCTCCGTCTCGCTCACCGTCAGGCTCGATCCGGAGGATATGACCAGCGTCATCGACGCCTTCCTGACGACCTGCGAAAACGTCATCGGCCGCCATGGCGGCGCCATCACGCAATATGCCGGCGACGGCGTGCTCGCGTATTTCGGCTATCCGCGTGCCGGGGAAGACGATGCGGCCACCGCGATCCGCGCCGCCATCGCCCTGCGCGACGCCGTCGGCCGGCTCGAGGCGCCGCACGGACAGGCGCTGCGTCTGCGCATCGGCATCGCCACCGGCCTCGTCGTGGTCAGCGACCTGCTACCCCGCGCCGACGGTCGCCCGGTCGACATCGTCGGCGAGACGCCGAATCTCGCGGCGCGGCTGCAATCGATCGCCGCCCCCGACAGCATCGTCGTGGCCCGGACGACCGAGCGCATCGCGCGCGGCATGTTCGACTTCCGCGATCTCGGCACGTTCGCGCTGAAGGGATTCGCCGCACCGGTCGAGGCGTTCGAGGTGCTGGAAGAAGCCGCCGTCGCGAGCCGTTTCCACGCCCGCATTCGCGGCGAAAGCTCCCCTCTGGTCGGACGCGACCAGGAGCTGGCGCGTCTGTTCGATTGCTGGGCGGCGGCGCGGTTCGGCAGCGGACAGGTGGTGCTGCTCCATGGCGAGCCGGGCATCGGCAAGTCGCGGCTGGTCGAGGAGCTGCGCCGGCGCGTAGCCGACGTCTCCCAACTGCAGATGATCTGGTACTGCAGCCCCACCCGCTGTGACAGCGTGCTGTATCCGATCTCGGAACAGCTCGCGCTCATCGCCGGCTTCGACCGCTCCGACGGCGCTGCGACGCGTCGCGACAAGCTTGATCGCTTCATGAACGAGCACGGCGTCGGCGACGCCACGGCGCGCGCCGTGCTCGCCGATGTCCTGGGCGTCGCTCCCGAGCCGGACGGTCCGCTGCAGACGATGACCGTCGAGAAGCGCTCGGAGGTCACGCGGGAGACGCTGCTCCGGCTGATCGACCTGATGGTGCCGACCGGGCCCGCGCTGCTGGTGCTGGAAGACGCGCATTGGAGCGACACGACCACGCTGGAGCTGCTCGATCGGGCGATCCGGCGCGCCGGACAACGCCGCTGGCTGATCGTGGTCACGGCGCGGCTCGAATATGAGCCGCCCTGGGCCGCGAGCCCGCAGGTCACGCGGCTCCAGCTCGGACGATTGAGTCACGGCGACGCCGAGCGGATCTGCGCCCATGTGGCCGCTTCGGCCGCGCTGCCCGCGACGACGCTGCACCAGATCGTGAGCCGCGGCGAGGGCATCCCGCTGTTCCTGGAAGAGCTCGCGAAGTACGTCATCGAAGCCTCGGCGGCGCCGGCTTGGGACGGTCATGCGAGCGTGGCCATCCCCGCCTCGGTGCAGGATTCCCTTGTGGCGCGGCTCGACCGATTGGGACCGGCGCGACGGATCGCCAATCTCGGCGCCGCCATCGGCCGCCGCTTCAGCTACGATCTGTTGTCGGCCATCGTGGCGGAGCCCGAAGCCAGGCTCGGCGAGAGCCTGGATCAGCTCGTCAAGTCCGGCCTCGTGGAGAGCAGCGGCGCGCCGCCCGACAGCCTCTACACGTTCAAGCACGCGCTGATCCGCGACGCCGCCTACGAGTCCCTGCTCCGGCGCGAACGCCAGACATTGCACGGCCGGATCGCGGCCGTGCTGCGCGATCGCTTTCCCGAGACGCGGGACACCGAGCCGGAGTTGCTGGCCTACCATTTCACCGAGAGTGGCGCGATCGCCGAGGCCATCCCATTATGGGCGGCCGCGGGTCGGCGTGCCGCCTCGCGCGCCGCGCATGTCGAAGCGGCACGACATCTGCAAACGGCGCTCGACCTGCTGCGTCATCAATCCGCCGAGGGCGAGCGCGCCGGACTGGAGCTCGAGCTCCTGATCGGGCTTGCCGTCAGCCTCGCCGCCTCGCGCGGCTACACCGTGCCCGAGGTCGGCAAGGCGCTTTCCGAGGCAAGGGCGATCTGCGACGCGCTCGGCAACACCGCCGGCCTGTTCGCCGTGCTGCGCGGCATCTGCAGTTTCCTGATCATCGCGGGCGATCTCGACGGTGCCGAGGAGATGGCGCATCTGTGCCTGGGAATCGGCGAGCAGACCGGCCTCCCCGAGCACCGGATCGAGAGCGGCATTGCCTTGGGCTACATTCTCTTCGCCAGAGGCGACCTCCCCGCCGCGCGCCGGCTGCTGGCCGCCGCGGTGCAGCTCTATCAGGTGTCGGACGGCGCGCGGCTGCCGCAACTGTCCTCGCAGGATCCGCTGGTCGCCGGCCAGGCCTCGCTGCTGCAGGTGCTGCATGCGATGGGAGACGATGCCGGCGCGGCCGCGATCGCCAGCGATCTCATCGCGCATGCGCGTCGGCTCGGACGCCCGTTCGACCTCGCCTGGGCGCTGTCGTGGCTCGCCTTCTATCAGCTCGCACGCGGCGACTATGAGGATGTCCTCCTCGCGACCGAGGAGGCCCTGAGCATCTGCCGCGACCATGGCTATCCGCTCTATCAGCTGGTGGCGGGCAGCCTGGAGGCGCACGCCCGCGGCCATCTCGGCAAGAATCCAGACGAGGCGCTCGCGGCTGCGTGCGAGGCACTGCCGGCGTTCCAGACGCTCGGCATGATGCATTTCTCCTGCTTCTATCTCGGCGAGGTCGCCGGCCTGCAACTGATCGTCGGCAAGACGGCCGAGGCGATGCAGACGATCGACGCGGCGATCGACGCCGCGCGGCGCTATGGCGACGGCTATTTCCTGTCGCCGCTGCATCGGCGGCGCGCCGAGATCCTGGCCGCCCTGCCCGACACCGCACCGGGGCAGGTGACGGCCGCGCTACGCGAGGCCGTCGCGGTCGCCGAGGCGCAAGGCGCGTCGGCGTTCCTGCGCCGGGCAGCGGCGCGGCTCGCCGCCATCGACGATGAAGCGCCGAGGCGACAATCGGCGTGACGAGCTGCTCAGGCCATGGGGCTGGCCACGGCGACGGTGAAATCGATCTCGGCCCAGATGCGCGTGGTCGCGGTCAGGACGAGCCTGCCGTCGACGGGCGTGCCGAGCCCGAGATCGCGAATGAACGGCAGGCTGTCGAGAGCGCTCATCTCGATCGACCAGCTGCCCGACTGCAATTGCCAGCTGCGCAGCCCCGTCAGGTCGAGCGCGCCGTTCAACAGCGTCTTGTAGCTCGCCGCGGTGAGACTGTCCGCCGACCGCGCCTGCTTGAGATAGAACACGGGGATCGGCAGGCCCCAGACGCCGCCCAGGAACGACGCCATGCCCGGCCCGCTCGTGAGCTGCTTCATTCGCTCTTGGTCGGCCCCCGCACAGAGCTGCCGGAACGCATCCGCCGGAGAGGCCGCTGCCGTCGGGAGCGATCCCGCCGTGCCTTCGATTCGGATGATGCGCTGCTGGGAGGCATGGGCCTCCGGCCCGTAGCTGGCAATCGCCAGCCCCGAGACGTCGAACGGATCGTTCGATGGTGCGCTGGTCGGCTGGGCGATGGTCGCGTGATATTTGGGAAAGCCCCAGAGCTCCTGCCCCGCAACCACCGACCAGGCATTGTCCACGAACAGATAGGCCGGCACGAAACCGATCGATTTCGGCAGCAAAGCGCCGCGCTCATAGCTGCCCACCAGGAGCCACAGCCCGATATCGGTCTCGGACATCGTCCCCTGCTCCGCGAACGGCGGCGTGGCGGCCTGGCTCTTGCGCACCTGGATGACGTTGACGAAGGCCATGTCCAGCATCACGCGGAACTGGTCGCGGCCGGCGACGCGGTTGAAGGAGCGGTCGAGAAATCGCTGGCAGGCGCCGAGGTCGGCCGGCACGGCGAAGCCGTAGAAGGTCGAGTCGTTGCAGAGGTAGGGAGCCGGCGGAAGCGTGATCCATCCGGCGTAGTTGACGTAGGCGTTGGTGATGTAGGGTTCGGGACTGGTCGAGACGATCGGAATGTAGACGCCCGACAGCGCCGAGGCGGCGGCAAGACCGGACATCGCCGCGACCTCCACGCATCCGGCGTTGATCTCGGGCACGCGGGTCCAGTCGCCGGCGAGGAAGAGATTGTCGTAGCCGGACTTGCCGGGCTCCATCCGATGCCGCAGCGTGCCCGGCAGGCTCAGCACGTAGCGCTCGCTCGGATTGATGTTGGCGCGCCAGAACTGAAAGTCGAGCCGCGCCGATCCGCTGATGTCGCTCGGCGCGTGCAGGAGATCCCAGCGGAACGTGCTGCCGCTGCCGATGTTGGTCCACAGCGTATCGAGCCAGGACGTCATCCAATCCTTGGATGCGTTCTTCACATAGTCCGCGGCAAGCTGCTCGTCGTTCGGCGCGCTCTTGTCACTCATGATGGCGCAGTAATAAGCGACCGAGCGCGGCCCCGGCGCCGGCCAGTCCTCGGCCGGCAGCAATTGCGACATGTCGGAATAGGTGTCGAGCGGCGGCTTGCAGGTGGTGACGATCGGCCCCATCGTCTCGAGCGACGGCCCAGGCGCCACGTAGGGACCGCCGAGATCTGCGACCGCGCAGTCGAGCCAGAGCTGCAGCGCCATGGTGCGCACGGTTGGGAGATTGGCCACCATGTCGGCCCAGGCCGGCTTCTGCTGCACCAGAGACTGGCAGATCTCATTGAGCGCGCCGACCGAGATGCCGAGGACCACCTTGTCGAAATCCTCGCCGAGCTGCAGGCTGAGCCGCGCCGCCGGGGGCGGCTGCGGCGGGTTGGGAGGACCATAGGCGTTCTCGAAATTGTAGCCTTTCAGCGCGTAGTACTCGCCGTTCTCGATCTCCTTCCATTTGGGCTCGGACGGCCAGCACCAGTAATCCTTCACCAGGACCAGGGGATCATATTTGCCATCGACGAACTCGACCTGCTTGTCGATGTGGATGGTCGCGATGTTGCTGCCGTCCTCGGTCGGCTCGAGACTCGTGACCTTGTGAAAGAACTTGAAGCTCACGCCGCGCCGCGCCAGCACCTGGTAGATCGGCGTGCAGATCGTATCCCCCATGCCAACGACGGATTTATAGAAGAACGCGCCCTTGTAGGTGAAGAACAGCCGCAGCAGTCCCTGAACGGCCGAGCAGGCCGACACCTGCTGCTGCGACGGCTCGCGGGAGCCGTTGCGAAAGGCGAAGATGTATTCATAAAGAGCGGTCACGATGGCGTTGTTGGCAGCCTCTTCATCCTGCTGCGCCAGAAAGCTACGGAATTCGTACCGGTCGAGAACCTCCAGGCCGTCCGTCAGGCAGTCGTTCTCGATGATGCCGAGCAGCATGCAGATGCCGAGATTGGCGAGGATCAACAGCCGGCGCAGGCCTTCCTCGAGGCCGTCGATCGTTTGGTGCTGCTTGACGATGCCGCGGAACGCATGGAGCAGCGCCGCCATGTCGCCCTGGGCATCGCGGCGGATCGCTTCGACGTCACTGTGCAGCTTCTCGCCGACGCGGTGGGCCAGCAGCAGCAGCGGATGGCCCTTGCCATCAGGCGAGACGGCCGCCAGCCGGGCCCGCCGCTCGGCGGGCATGGCGGCGATCACCTTCGCCAGCTCGGCATTCTGGTCGCCCGGCCAGTCGTCGAGGTAGTAGTTCAGGTTGAAGATGATGCTGGCGATGGTCCGCAGCAGCAGGGTCGAGAGCGGCGGCACGATGTTGTCGGCGGGTGCCCACAGGCTGTCCCGGCCAGGATAGACCGATTCATCGACATCCGGCTGGAACCAGAACGGCCAGGGCAACCATTGGCCATCAATGTCCTCGGCGTAGAAGATCTCGTTCTGCCGCTTGAACGCATCATCGATCGTCCTGATCGGATCGCTCGGCGGCGCATCGAGTGCCTTCAGCGCTGCACGCAGGATGGTGAAGGCATTCTCGTAGAAGCCGGCCCAGATATGCAGTCCGTGCTCCTCGATGCGCTGGCCCTGCTTGGCGTTGCGTCCGCTGGCGGTCTTGCCCCCGAGGCGCCAACCGAGCTGATACAGGGTGATCTCGTAGCGCTCGCCGCGCGGATCGATCTCGCTCAAGGCAAAGGCTGCGCTCAACGCGCCGATGCCGCCGCCCAATATCGCCACGCGGGTTTTTCTTGCTGCCATGTCGATGATCCTGCCCTGACCTCGGACGTTCGTGCCCGGGCGAGCCGGTACGACGTCGTCCATCGGCGCACGGCTCCGCGGTCCGCGCGGACCGTGCGGTTGAATGACATTCGGTACTATGGGTTTACAAAATCGGCGCCGCGCCCAGTTCAATCCGCGTGGCGATGCAATGAGGATGCATCGAATACCTATCACAATCTCCACGCGATCATCAAGCGGCGCAAGGCGCATCGTCGACCTCACGTGAGGCGACGACGGAGGCCATGGCGTCCTTCCCGCCGGCTACGTCGTCATCCTCAACTTTTACGAGAAGAACGGCGGATTACCACCACTCGAAGACAGCGCCCCGATCACGCCGCCGTCGATCACGCCGGATCGGAATGCACGTCGCCGGGTCCGTCGAGAAACAGCGGCAGCCGCACGACGATGCGGGCGCCGCGCGGCGCGTCGGTGATCTCCATGCTGCCGCGATGGGCCTCCACCAGCGTCCGCACCACCGCCAGCCCGAGCCCGGCTCCGCCGGTGCCGCGATTGCGCGACGTGTCCAGGCGCGTGAACGGCTCCAGCATGGCCTTGCGCTGGTCCCGGGGAATCCCAGGCCCCTCGTCATCGACCGTCAGCACGGCGTGCTCCGGCTGGCGTTGCAGCGAGACGTGCGCCGCCTCGCCATATTTGAGCGCGTTGTCGATGATGTTGGCGACGATACGGCGCAGCGCGACGCGGTCGCCCAGCATCAGCAGCTCGCGCCCGTCGCCTGCATTGTCGAAGCGCACCCGCGCCCGATGCGCGCGGCGATCCTCAACCTCGGCGCGCACCAGCTCGTCGAAGGCGATAAGCTCTTGCGGCAGCTCGCCGGCACCCGCCCTGCTCGCGAGCAGCGCGTCGTCGAGCAGACGGATCATGTCGGAGATATCGACCACGGCGCGCTGCCGCTCGGCGTCATCCGGAATCAGGTCGGCACGCAGCCGCAGCCGCGTGGCAAAGGTGCGAACGTCGTGAGCAATGCCGCCGACCAGCGCCATGCGCGCCTGCATCAGATCGGCGAGCCGGTCCTGCAGCCGCCCGAACGCCGTGACCACGGCGCGAACCTCTGGCGCATTGCGGCGGACGTCGGGCAGCGGTACCGCCGCCCCGCCGGGGTCGACCCGGTCGACGGCGGCCGCAAGGCGCACCAGCGGCCGCGTCTCACGCTGCATGATCAGGAGCGCGAACAGCGCGACCACCGTTCCGAACAGGCCTGCGCCGAAGCCGATCGGCAGCCCCTGTTGGGTCAGCACCAGCGACGAGCGCGAGTCCACGACGAGAACATCGCCGCCGTTCAGGTCAATGCGAAACTCCAGGGCATTCTGCGGCGCCCGCGCGAGCCGGGGCAACCACCGACCCTCCGGCTCGGGCACGGAGGTGATGGTCAGCGGGCGCGCACCCAGCGCGCGGGCATAGGCGTCGCGCAATCCGGACCGGACCGGCGCGGGCTCTGTCCGCGGAGGCCGGACCGCCGCGTCGGCCCCGACCAGCCGGACCTCGAAGCGGTCGGAGGACACGGCATCGACGACCCGGCCCCGCTCCGTCCCGGGCGTTCGTTCGATCAGCTCGGCGAGCGCGGCCAGCCGCGTCGGCGGCGGCGTCGCGCCTTCGAGCTCGGCGGTACGGGCGCGGTAGAACCGCGCCAAGGTGACGATCCAGATCGCCAGCAGGCCGATGATGACGATGAGGCCGATACGCATCGCAAGCGTCAGCCGCATCATCACGCCACCGGCCTCACCGTCGCCGTGAACAGGTATCCGCCGTTGCGGACGGTGGTGATCAGGTTCGTTCCCGGGCTTGCGGCATCGAGCTTGCGCCGCAGCCGCGAGATCAGCATGTCGACGGTGCGATCGAACGGGTCGGCGGAGCGGCCGCGCGTCCAGTCCAGGATCTGGTCGCGGCTCAACACCCGCCGTGGCCGCTGCACGAAGCAGGCGAGCAGGTCGAATTCCGCCGAGGTCAGCTGGATCGGCGCGGCCTGCGCATCCACGATCTCGATGCTGCGGGCATCGACATCGACCACGAACCGGTCGAAACCGAAACGCCGGCTCGCGTCACGCGGTGGGCTCGCCTGGGAGCGCCGCAGCAGCGCGCGAACGCGGGCTAGAAGCTCGCGCGGTCCGAAAGGCTTGACCATGTAATCATCGGCGCCGAGCTCCAGCCCGACCACGCGATCGATCTCGTCGCTCTTGGCCGACAGCATCAGGATGGGAATGTCGTCGATCTGCCGTAGCCGGCGGCAGATCGAAAGCCCGTCCTCTCCCGGCAGCATCAGGTCGAGAATGATGAGATCAGGCCGCAGCCTTCGCAGCACGGCATCCATCGCCGGCGCCGTGGCGGCGACCTCGATCTCGAACCCTTCCCGGCGCATGAAATCGCTGACCAGCCGGCTGATCTCCGGGTCGTCCTCCACCATCAAAAGCGTGGCCGCAGGCATGCTCATCGCCAGGACTGATGCCCAAAACCCGCGGCTTGGCAATGGGCCGGGAGCGACTGTTACAAGCCGTTACGCGGCAGCCAAATACCGGGATGCGGACGACCAGGACGCCGCCATCCGGCCGGCCGAGAAGGCCCCCGCAGGCGCAAGGCACGCCCTCCACGCAGGCGACATTTAATTTTGCAGAGCCACTTGCTGAGCAAAATCAGATTTAATATAAATTAAATCGCGCGGCACTCCAATATCATTTAATGGTTATAAAACAAGATCCTCGTTCTCGCAGGCAACCGGGCGGCTCCGACGTCCGAAGCGCAACTGAAAAGCCTCACAAAAATGCTGCACAATCCTAACGCGAGCACGGTTGCCTCCCCCTCTCCACAGGAGCAAGGTTGGGAACGTAGCGGACCCGGACCGTTCGACATGGCGCTGGGATTCCTGCGCCGGCACTATCTGGTGATCGCGATCACCACCGTGCTTTCGCTCGTGGCCAGCTTCGCCCTGCTGAAAATCCTACCGCCCACCTATTCGGCGGACGTCAAGATCATGCTCGGCACCTCGAAAGCCGCAGTTGTGCAGCCGCAACCGCCGGTTCAGGACGAGCCGCCGCTCGATATGGAATCGCAGATCGAGATCCTTAAATCGAAGTCGATCGCGACAGCGGTCATCGACAAGCTCAACCTGGCGGACGATCCCGACTTCAACGGCAAAGCCAGCCCGCTGCATGGTGCGGTTGATGCGGTTCGCCGCCTCGTGAGTTCGGCGCCGCAGCCGAACGGGCCCTCGATGGACGATCTCCTCGACGAATTCCAGCGCAGGATGAACGCCTTCAGAATTGGCACGAGCACGGTCGTCGAGGTCGATTTCAGCGCCAGCGACCCCAATCGGGCGGCGATGATCGCCAACGCCATCGTCAAGGAATATTTCGATCAGCAGTTGAAGGCGGAGGCGAACGAGCACCGCACAATCACCGCCTGGCTTCACGACCGCCTGCAGGATCTCGGCAACGACGCGACCGCCGCCGAACGCTCCGTGAACGAGCTGAAAAGCCGGTACAACATCGTCTCGGCCGACGGCAGGTTCATGGACCAGCAACAGGTCACCGAGCTCACCAACCGTCTGGTGGCGGTGCGCACGCGTACCGCCTCGCTGATGACCCGGCTCAATCGGTTCGACGACATGCTCGCGACGAGCAATGCCGATATGACGATCGACCGCGTAGCCGCGGTCTCCGACTTCTCCCCGGCAGAGCTCAGCGGCAACGTCAATCCGCCCGACGGTCTCTCCTTGAGCAATTCGAACAGCACGCTCATCATCAACAGCTTGCGTCAGCAATATCTCGATAGCGCCAAGCGCGAGTACGAGTATTCCGCCAAATATGGCAAGGATCATATCGCGGTCGTCAATATCCGCGCGACGATGAAGAGCATCCGCCAGGCCATCGTCGACGAGGTGCGGCGCCTTGCCGACGTCGCCAAGCACGATTACGAGGAGTCCAAGCAGCAGCAGCAGGAGATCGAGAAGCAGCTGGCGCAGGCCGTTGTCCGGTCGCAGGATACCAGGGCGGCCGAGCTCAGCCTCCGCGAGCTGGAGACCAGCGCCAAGAGCTATCGTTCCCTCTACGACACCTTCCTTCAGCGCTACATGGGCTCAGTCCAGCAGGGCTCCTTCCCGATTGCGAAGGCGCGGGTGATCTCAACGGCCACGCCGCCGAAGAAGAAGATCAAGCCGAAGTCCATCGTGCTGATGGCGATCGGCCTGTTCGGCGGCCTGGCGCTCGGCGGCGGCCTGGGCCTGCTCGCAGAGGTCAAGGACCGCAGCTTTCGGACGACCGACCAGGTCGAGGATCGCCTGCGCCTGCCCTGCCTCTCAGTCGTCCCTCTGCTCAAACGAGGCGAAGTCGACAGGTTCACCAAGAAGGCGACGGTCAACGCCGTTGCCAAGGCCGACCCCGACAAGGCCGAACCCGACAGCAGCCAGCGCATGGTCTCGAGAGGCCCCGGGACCTGTTGGGCCGCATCCGCCATGCCCACCTCGCGCTTTGCCGAATCCATCCGCTCGTTGAAAGTCGCCATCGACCAGGATCCGAGCCGGACGTCGCGGAAGGTCTTCGGACTGACGTCCGCCCTGCCCAACGAAGGCAAGTCGATCATCGCCGCGTCGCTGGCTCAGCTCATCGCAAATTCAGGCAAGCGGGTGATCGTGGTCGATTGCGACCTCAGGAATCCGTCGCTTTCCGCCATGCTGGCCCCCGATGCCGGCACCGGGATCGCCGACATCGTCCTGGGAGGATGCCAGCTCGCAGACGCAGTCTGGACCGACCCGGTGACGCGCCTGGATTTTCTGCCGGGAATGGGCGCCGCACAGCGCGACACCAGCGATATCCTCGGCAACGAGCAGATGCGCAAGCTGTTCGAGCAGCTGCGGGCATCCTATGACTACGTCATCGTCGATCTTCCGCCGCTCGCGCCCGTTGTCGACGCGCGCGCCATCTCCGCGCTGCTCGACAGCTTCGTCCTCGTCGTGGAATGGGGACGCACGCCGGCCGAGGTGGTCGAGCACGCGCTGAACACAGCTCCCAACGTCTACGATGCCCTGTTCGGCGTCGTGCTCAACAAGACGAACATGAAGGCGCTGAAGCGCTACGCCAATCACTTCGGCGACTACTACAACCATAAATATTACGCTCGTTACGGGAGCGTGATGGCCGAGTAGGTCTGTCAGCGCGCGCCATCGACTGAGCCGGTGACAGAGAAGAGATCGGCCGTCAGCGCTGGTGCTCGGGGCGAATGGAGGGATGGGCGATGCCGGCACGCTCCAGAGCGCTGCGGACATAGACGCCTGAGAGATAGCCCACCTGGACTGCAATCAGACCGGCGCCGGCATACAGCGCGGCCGACAGCCCGCTGACGATCGAAGCCGCGATAGACTCCATGAAGACGATCGCGGCGAGCGCCAGCAGCGTGCGAACCGTGAACATCGTCCCGGCAACGACCCCGGCTGCAAAATGAAGCGTTATCACCCACATCAGTTCATGCCTCCTCGGGCGTCTCGAGAGGCTAGCGGCCAATGGTTAGCGATGAGCTAAGCCGCCCGGGAGGATTCGAGCAAGCGCACTGGAGCAACACTTCCAGGCGAAAGACGCCGCTACGGCCCGCTGAGCGGGTGCAGCACTGTCTGGCGGTTCTGCCAGCGTGCCCGGTAGAGCCAAAGCACCGCGGTCACCAGGACCACATCGAACAGGCCCATCATTGTCTGGCCGTAGACCTGCGGGTGAACGCCCCCCAGGAGGAGCGCGAGTTTGACCGCTTGCCGCACCACCTCCGACCCCAGGAACGCGATCAGCGAGTTCTGGCCGACGTTGAGGATGAGCGCGACCGCCGGCGATCGCCGGGTGCGCGCGAACACCGCCCACAACAGCGCCAACAGCAGCGGCAATGTCCAAAGCAGGTTGAGGAGCTTGTCGAACCGATAGGGGTATTTTTCGCCATTGCTGGGAAAGCCGAGTCCGTAGTCGAGCAGCAGCCCGAAGATGAAGATCCCCGCCAGCGCCGTGTAGAACGCGGGTCCAATCAAGCGGTTGGACCGATGGAGATCTCCGAGCCAGATGCCAATCATGAAGAACATCTGCGCCTGGAGCGAGAACAGCAACAGAATGACGGCTGGATTCTCGAACTCGGTTGCCGTGGTCGTATTGCTGAACCAGGTGCAGGCCACGAAGATCGCAGCCGACAACGCCAGCACCAGGAGCCTGCGGCGCTTGAACACCAGCAGAATCAACGGAAGCAGCAGGAACATCAACCCGTAGAATTTGAGGATCGTGATGCAGGTCGGCTCGGACTGGAACGTCAGAACGTCGAAAATCGCCTGCCCCACCGGTTCTCGCTTCTTCCCCAGGACAGCCATGCCCATCGCGACCGGCACCGAGATGACGAAATAGGCGGCGAGCACCTTCAACCCGCGGACAACGAGCTCTCCGTGTCTCTCCTTGTGCAGATAGACGTACCCGACCATGAACCCCGAGATCACGACGAACAGTTCGGCGAAGGGGTTGAATTTCGTGAACAGATCGACGGAGTCCGGAAAGACGTTGGCTGTGTGATGATAGAATACGAACAGCATCGCGCAGCTTCGATAGAAGTCGATCAGAAGCTCGCGTCCTTTTGGACTTGCAGCGCTCAACGCTCAATCTCCGAACACGAGTCACTCCATGGGCGGCGATCAGCCGAGGGGCGCTGGTCGGACTCACGGCTCAGGCAATCCTTCGCAACGCCGGCGAGCGCCGCGGCGGCGATCATCGAACCACCGATTGCGGGAGCTGTGATGCGATCGGTGACGAGCCTCCCCCTGTCATTGCCGGTCCAATCCGCCGAAGCGGAAGATGCGGGCCATCAGCGGCGAAACGCCGACGAACGTCGCTATGCAGCCATGGGCTTCCAGTTGCTTCCTCAGCATCAGCAGCAATCCAAGGAAGCGCGCATCGATGGCGCAGACGTTCGAGAAATCGAGCGTGACCGGCTTGCGGGACGCAGCAGCGGCACGGAAAACCGGGATGGCCCTGTCCACGTGGCGCGCATCGGCGGGCCCCGACAGGCTGAGCGTGACCGCTCGCGCTCCATAGTCCTGCGTGATGGTCAGCGCCTCACCCCGCTCATGCGTGCGCCGCATCCACCAGGTCCAGACCACGAACGGCAGCACGTGGGTGAGCATGAGGCCGAGCATCGCCGTCCCATCGTTCCAGTAGCGACGCCAGAGATAGGGCTCCTCCTTGATGCGCCACAGCCACTCGAAGCCTGATCGACGCAGGATTGCAGGTGCACGCTTCACCGTCCCGGCCTGGAAGTTGAGCGCGGCACCGAGGTGGGCGCGGACCGGAATCTCGAGACGCTCATGATTGCGCTGCAACCATGATTGTCCCTTCACGCTGCTCAGAGAGGCAACCAGGAAGTCGGCCCCACTGGCATTGATCTCGTCGATGATGTGATCCCGGCTCAACTCCTCGGCCGACAAGTAGCCGGGGTTCGACCAACCGACGCACTGCAATCCCGCCGACTGGCCGTTCAGCGTCCGGGCGGCCCGTTCGGCGGCTCCCTCCGGGCCGCCGAAAAGAAAGAGCTTCAGCGCGTTCGCTGCTCCGGCCTCCGACTTCAGCGCGTCGAAGATGTCCGCGCCGGCCGTCCGGCTCTTGATCGGAATCCCAAGCAGCCGGGCGATCCAGACCACCGGCATGCCGTCCACCGTACAGAGATCGCTCAGGATCAGCGACTCCCTGAAGCTCCTGTTCGACTGGCTGGCGACCAGGAAGTTGAGATTGGGAGTCGAGATGAGAAGCCGCGTTCTGCGTCGGGCAGCGTCGCGGATGCGGCGCAGCACGCCGCGCATGCCGATGGCATCGACCGGTATCCCGAGGACGCAATAGACGTCGCGCGCGAGGTCGTCGGGAACTGCGGGGTCGGACATGGCTGCAGCATCGGCCTCCGGCCGACCGCGACCCGTCCCGGAGCGCCCTACGCGATAGAGGGCTGATCCCGGCTCCTGCAATTCATGCGTGGTCAGCATCAGCCGCTCTCCCTCAATCTGCCCCGCCGCACGAAGATGCCGGGTTGCGGACCCCGGCCGCACCTCCCTGACGGAGGCGGGTGACCAAAATATCACTATTTAATTTTAAATCACACGACGCATTTAATACGATTTATTTGTGAATACCAGAGCAGATTTGCGGCGCAGTCGCAGCAATGTCTCCCAGGCGCACAACGAGGCGCTTTTATTTAATTGCATCTCTGGATAATATCGCTCGACAATATTCCTGGCGGCTGCCGGCCCGGCCGCCCCGTTCGAATGTCTGAGCCAGATTGTGATGCCGAGAATTTCAGCGACGACGTCGATGTCGGCCGGGCCGCGGGCCTCTGCGGGGACGTTCGACGTCTGCGCGCTGATACCGGTGCTGGCCTTCGCCTACTCGTCCCTCATTCAGCCGCTGATCTATTTCAGCTTCCCACCGTCGGCGGGGCTCCAGGGCCTGCTCGAGAGCCGGATTGAGAACCGGGTCTTCTGGCCGGTCCTCGCAGCCGTCGCCATCGTCGTTGCGATGCAACGCCTGGCCCGCGGCGACCGGCTTGCCCTTCCGCCCAACATTATCGCTCTCTGCGCCTACTTCGGATTGGCAGGCGCCAGCATCGGATGGGCATTCAAACCCGAGTTCGCCTTCGTCCGCTTCGTCCAGGAAGCGATGGTTCTGACCGCCGTCGTGCTGCCCGCCTTGTTGTCGAACCCGAACGCCAACATCATGCGCGGGGTGTTCCTCTGCTTCGCGGTCGGCGTGATCCTCAACATACTGTTGCTTCCCGGCGGCTATGCGACCTACGCGCTATACGGCAACACGCTGGTCGACATCGGCTACCAGGGCTATTTCTCAGGAAAGAACCTGCTGGGCGAGTTTGCCGCCATTGCGTTCCTGCTCTCGGTTCACGAGTTGCTCTATCCCGGAACGCGCCGCGCGCTCGGGATCGTCGTTGCCGTCGCTGCCATCGCCCTGATCTTCTTCTCGAGCTCGAAGACCGCGCTCGGTCTCGCTCTGGTCGCTCCCGTCCTGGCCATCCTGACGCTCGCGATCGCGAGAACGCTGCGGCTTGCGCCGATTCTGATTCTCACCGCGATGATCCTTGGCTACTTCATGTTCGGCGAGCTCGCGGGCTTCACGACCGGCCGCATCGCCTATCTGCTGACGGGCGATTCCAGCTTCACCGGCCGGACGACCATATGGGCCTTTTCGGAGATGGAGATCGCGAAGAGGCCGCTCCTGGGATGGGGCTATCAGAGCTTCTGGCTGGTCGGGGCAGACGCACCGAGCATCACCGAGGCACCTGGCTGGGTGAAGGCCATGCCGAACTCCCACAACGGCTATTATGATGCGATGCTCGAGCTGGGCTATGTGGGTCTTGCCTTTCTCCTCGTCTTTCTGGCGGCCACCGTTCACGTCATCGGCCGCGTGGCGCGCTACGACTACAAGCGAGCGTGGATCCTGCTGTCCGTCGCCTTGTTCGTCATGTTGTATGATTTTCTCGAGACCTTGTGGCTGCGCGCTTTCGACGTGTCCTGGGTCGTGTTCGTGCTCGTCACGGTCGAGGCCGCGCGATACTGGCGGAGGTCGCAACAGAGCATGCCCGCCTCTCCTCAGCCCGTGAGCAGGCGACCGGCTCGTTGGAGCCGCACACGACCGGCATGGCGGCCGCGACTCGGTGTCCGCACCTGACGGAAACCCGTTGGAGCCTCACGCCAGCTCTATTGCGTTGTTCCCGGCGTCGCCGCGAACGGCGTGCCCGCATCGAATCTCGCTTTGGCCGGCAACGTATGCAGCTTCGTATCGCCGGTCGGATCCACCCAGGGCCACGGATGATTGCCGAAAAAGCCCGGCTTGGCGCTCAGATACAGCGACGCCGGGAGCGGCTGCGCCGCGAGGCCGTCGGTCCAGACCACCTTGCTGGTGAGATAGTCGAAATTGCCACCGCGGATCACTGTGGTCAGCGTCTTCGGGTCTGGCGCCATGGTCCATCGCTCCGGATCGTAGCCAAGCATCCAGACGTTGCCGACACCGCCCTGCCCCCAAACCGCCGTGCCGGCCTGCATCGAAGGATCGTCGTAGGTCCAACCGCTCATGCGTCCCGGCCGACCCAGCACGTTGCCGGCGAACGAATCCCACCACGAGCCATATGCGAGACCCACGGCTCGAATGCCTGAACGATCGACGAAGCGCTGGCGTTGCCCCGTGAGATGGTTGCGGAAAAAGGTCAGATAGATCGCGTTGCCATGGGTGTAGTCGCTGTCGGCATTGTGGGACAGATTGCCTTCGAACAGGACGTGATGGGCGCCGGCCATGTGCGATGCGTTGATGCCGACCTCGACCCAGCCGGGGTTGTCGAAATCGAACGAGTCGTCGACATAGTTATAGCCGACGACGCTGCCGGCGCCGGACGACCGGAACACCATGTTCTTGCAGACGTCGACGAGGATGTTGTTCTCGATCAGGACCTCCGAGGAGCCCGCCGCCAGGCTGATCGCGTATCCGGCGCCGCCCGGCTGCGGCCACGAGCCGGTATGAATGTAGGAATCGCGGAGCTCGACCCGGAACGAATTATTGATCGCCACGCCCTCGCCGAGCCACTGCGTCACCTCGACGGATCTGGCCCAGGAGTAAGCGGCGGCTTCGAACCGCAACGCGCCGTCCGCTCCACCTACGATGCTCAGATCCTCGACGCCCACATTGGCAACGTGGATGTCGCGATGATTGGCGGCGTGGCGACCGCTGTTCGGGTCGGTGCTGTAGGGCGTGAGCTGCGCCTGGTGATCCCTGCGATAGCTGATCGTGAGCGGCGAGGTGAATGTCACCGTGCTCCCGGTCACCGAGGCGATCTCCTTGATCTCGGCGGTCGCCCGGTCGGCGCGGGCGAACCACGACATCGGCTTCGGCAAGACGCCGGGGGCCTGGTCATAGGGGCCTCCCGCATTCGCGCCGGCATTGTCATCGCCCGGCTGAACCGGATCGTGCATGTTCCAGGCGACGCGATCGCCTTGCCAGACCTTCGCTCCCGCCGGAAAACCGGCAGGCGTCGCCTGCCACGATGCGCCTGAGACTTCGTCGAGCAGGACGAAATCGCCCGGCTTCATATTCGCGGCGCTGGCGAGGGTGACGGTCGACGTTCCCTGTTCGCCGTCGGCCAGCAGGTTCTGCGACGCGCTGCTGTCGGGGCCATTGTTCCAGCGCGAAGGTCCGACGATGATGACAGGCTTGGGATCATAACTGTACGAGCTCGGGTCGACCGGCGTGAGGATTCCCTTCGTGCCGGCAATCACGGCCGACGTTCGTGCGCGTGCGCCGTTGGTTTTCACCAGCCTGGTCGCACCTGCGCCCGCGCCGCGCAGCGTGACCGGGCGACTGATCAAGAGCGGCTCGTTGACGATGAACGTACCGGGGTTGAGCATCACGACCCGGCCGGCGGGCGCAGCGTTCAAGGCGGCCTGGATCGCGCCGCTGTCATCTCTCCCGCTCGGAGACAGCGTGCGATAAATGATGGTGCGGCTCGGAATACCGCCGGCTGACATCAACCCCGGATTCCAGGCGGCCAGGCGCTCCGCCGGCAGGAGACTGCCGGCCAATGCCGGCCGGGTGGACGCGGCCGGCTCGGCGGCCTCGGCAGCTCCGCTGAGGATCAGCAGGGCAAGCGCTGCCGTGCAAAGCGCCCGGATGCCCACGGCATCGATCCGGCGCGACACCCGTGCAGACGACCGGGACTGAGCCTGAGTGCAACCGGGGATCACGAGGCGGACGCTATCCATGGGACCTTCTCGCAGGACCGACCACACATTGAAATGGCGCGCCGACTAAAAACACCATGACTTTGACACGCGCCATGACATAATATTAAATTACGATTTAATTTATTGAAAGGCGACCGGTGACTCCCCTGCTCGCGGCAGGTTTGCATCGGTCCTTCCGTCTTCCGCAAGGGATTTGATACGTGACGCCATCGCGCCGCTACCTGCTCGTCTCGCCCTGCCGGGATGAGGGCCAGTACCTCCGCCGGACTCTCGACAGCGTCGCTGCGCAATCGGTGCCGCCGGCGCTATGGATCGTGGTGGACGACGGATCGACCGACGACACCCCCGCCATTCTCGAGGAGTACGCCCAGCGCCTGCCCTATCTGCGCGTGATCCGCCGCGCCGATCGCGGCGGACGCAAGGTCGGTCCTGGCGTGATCGAGGCGTTCTATTCCGGCCTGGAGACGGTGCGGCTGGAGGATTTCGACTATCTCTGCAAGCTCGACATGGACCTCGATCTGCCCGGGCGCTACTTCGAGCTGCTGATGGAGCGAATGGAGAGCGATCCGCGGGTCGGGACCACCTCAGGCAAGCCGTGGTTCGTCCACCCGCAGACCGGCGCCCTGGAGCCTGAGGTCTGCGGCGACGAGATGTCGGTCGGGATGACCAAGTTCTACCGCGTCGCCTGCTTCCAGGAGATCGGCGGCTTCGTGCGCCAGGTCATGTGGGACGGTATCGACTGCCACCGCTGCCGCATGCTCGGCTGGATTGCCGAGAGCATCGATACCGAAGCACTGCGCTTCATCCATCTGCGGCCGCAGGGCGCCAGTCACAAGGGCATCTGGACTGGACGCCTGCGGAAGGGCTTCGGCCAGTACTTCATGGGAACGTCGCCGCTGTACCAATTCGCGGTGGCGGTCTATCACCTGCCGGCCTATCCCGCCTTGATCGGCAGCGCAGCGATGCTGTGGGGCTATTTCCGGAGCTGGCTGGCGGGCCTGCCGCGCTACGACGATCTCGAGTTCCGGCGCTTCCTCCGCGCCTATCAGCACGCCTGCCTGCGCCTGGGCAAGCGCGCCGCGACGGCCCGGATCGATGCGGAGCGGGCTCAGCTCTGGCGGGCCAGCCACGCCGCAGCCGATACGCGATGACGCTCGGCGGACAGATCGCCGCGGTACTGACGCGAGAATTGCGAAGCTAGGTGTTTCTCCGACTCCATTGGACAGCATGGCCAACATTCTCGAGTTCAGCCGCCTTCGTGATGCTTCCGCCGTGCCGCCGATGACGTCTGTCGACGGCGGTGGGACCGCGCCGATAGCGTCACACGGGATGAACGCTCATGGCAGCGCATCCCTGCTCATTCCATCACTCGACGGCATCCGCGCGCTGTCGGTGCTGATCGTGGTCCTGGGCCATTCCGGACTTCAGGCCATGGTACCCGGCGGCTTCGGCGTGACCATCTTCTTCTTCCTGAGCGGCTTCCTGATCTCCACGCTCATGCTCGCCGAGCATGAGCGCACCGGCGCGCTCGACGTTCCCAGCTTCTATGCGCGGCGCGTGTTCCGGCTGATGCCGCCTTTGCTGCTGTCCTTGGCGATCGCTTACGGTCTCACCGCCGCGGGCCTGCTGGACGGCGGAATGACCGCCAAGGGGCTGGCGGCCCAGGTCCTGTATTTCGCCAACTACTACGGCCTGTTCTTCGATCCAGGCAATACGGTTCCCGACGGCACCGGCATTCTGTGGTCCCTGGCGGTCGAAGAGCACTTCTACATCGTCTATCCCTTGCTGATGACCCTGCTGCTCGGATCGGTGCTGCGGCCGCGCACCATCGGCGCGCTGCTCGGGCTCGTCTGTCTCGGCGTCCTCGCCTGGCGCATCCATCTGGTGCACGCCCCGGAATTCTTCTCCGACCGCACCTATTACGCCTCGGACACCCGCATCGACTCGATCGCCTATGGCTGCATTCTGGCGCTGGTCATGACCCCGGTGCGGCAGCGCTCTTCCTCAGGACGGATGTCGGTGGCTCAATGGGCACTGCTCGCCGGCGCCGCGGCGGCGCTGCTGGTCTCCCTGATCTACCGTGATCCGGTGTTCCGGGAGACCGCCCGCTACAGCCTTCAGGGACTGGCGCTGATGCCGCTGTTCTACTTCGCGGTCCGCTTCGCCGACGCGCCGCTGTTTCGTCATCTCAATCACGCCTGGGTGATGACGCTCGGCACCTATTCCTACGCGATCTATCTGATCCACAACGTCGTGATCCGAACGATCGACAAGAACTTGCCCGCCATCGCCGCCAAACCCTACATCCTGTTTCCGCTCGCGCTCCTGATCTCGGTCCTCTATGCGGCGGCCATCGAGCGCTTCATCGAGCCGTATTTCAGGCAGCTCCGGCACAAGTTCAGGCCGGTGCCTGCCGTAGGCCGAGCGCAGGATACATCTGGCGCAGACTGGCCGCTTGGCGACCGTCTCGTCGAGAGTCCGACGACACGCGCATCCTGAGCGCATCGGCCCTCGTCAACGCTCACCGGCTGCTGCAGCCGGCACCAAAAGCGCGTGCACGGCACCCTTATGAACCGATCGGTGCACCCACCCGAACAAATGCGGCAAATTGTGCAATTCAATTTATTTAATCGCGCATTTAATACTCGACCCGAGCCAACGAATACTTTCGGGGGACGGGTGGATGCGGACCGCGAGCGCAGTTGCACGACGAATTCGACGAAATACGCTCGGTCCCCTGCCGGACGATCCGGCGCTGAGACCGTTGAGGTCACCGCTCCAGATCGATCTGTCGGGCAAGGTCGCGCTGGTCACGGGAGCGGCCGGAGAACTCGGCCGTCCGATCGCCCGGACGCTGGCGGCCTGTGGTGCCAAGGTCGCCATCCACTATCTGACGGCACGCGCTGCTGCCGAACGACTATGCGATGAGCTGAACGAGCTTCAGCCGCAGCACGCGTGTACGATGTCGGGTGACGTTGCCGTGCTTGAAGATGTCCAGGCGATGCGCCGCATCGCCGAGAGCACGCTCGGCCCCGTCGACATCGTCGTGAACAATGCAGTGACATGGTTCGACGAACGTCCCGTCGTCGAGCAGACACCCGACCAGTTCGACAAGGTGTTTCGCTCCTCGGTCCTGCAGGCCTGGGCCACCGCGCGGGTGTTTTCCGGCCCCATGATCGAGCGAAAATGGGGACGCCTGATCTCTCTCGGCACGGAGATGACGAGCCTGGCTCTGCCCAACCGAGCGCCCTACACGGCAGCCAAATGCGCCACGGACGGCATGCTGCGGTCCCTGGCGCGGGAGCTCGGACCGCATGGCATCACGGTCAATCAGGTCGCCCCGGGCTGGGTCATCTCCGACAAGGACCGTCGTGACCGTGACGAGGTGCAGCCGCTCTACGAGCGGTCCGTGCCGCTCGGACGGCGCGGCTACGATCAGGACGTCGCCAACATGATCGCGTTTCTGGCCTCGGACCTCGCAGGCTTCGTGACCGGCGTTCGCGTGCCGGTGTGCGGCGGAAGCGTCATGCCGGAGGCCTGAGCACGCGCATCTGGCGCCGGCTCTTCTGATGTCGGACGTCAGCGGAAGACGCGGTGACGGTGGCACCAACGCACGAACACATAGATCGACCATACGCGCGACCAATAGATCCCCGGAGCGCCATCGAGGAAGGCACGCCAGAGGCGCTCCACGGCCGTGGGGTCCAGCCCCACCGGCGCAACGGCCTGCGGGTCCCGCAGGGTCCGGTCCATTGCATCCTGCAGGCCGCGCCGGATCCAGCGATCGAGCGGCAGCACGAACCCGCTCTTCGGCCGGTCGAACAGCGACGGATCGAGGCCACGCAGGCCGATCCGCCTGAGCATCGCCTTGCTTCGCAGCGGCTGATAGCGCGTCGCATCGGGCAGCCGGTCGACGCTTTCGAACAGCACCTGATCGACCAGCGGCACCCGCTGCTCCAGCGAGGCCGCCATGCTCGCCACGTCATTGTCGCGCAGCAGGCGCTCGCCCAGAAACAGGCGCTGCTCCATGACGCTGATCGCCGACAGCGGGGCGCGTGCGCGGGTCTCCGCGGTGATCTTCGCTCTCATCGCGGCCGGCAGCCCGTCGCTCAGCGTATCGACGAGGTCCGGCGCGAGCAGCTCGCGCTGAAAACCGGGCAGGAACAGCGCATAGGCCATCTGGTAGAGCGCCAGAAGATCATCGCCGCGTCGAACCATCTCCGGGAGCTTGGCCCAGCGCGTCTGCGGCGCGACCGTCCCGCGCGACGGCGACAGCATCTGCGCGGCCAGCTTCGCCGCAGCAACCTTCAGGCCGGCCGGCACCCAGGCCGTACGCTTCGACCATTGCTGCAGGACCGGCAGGTCGCGAAACGACGTGTAGCCGCCGAACAACTCGTCACCGCCGGTACCCGACAGTGCCACCGTGAAGCCTGCGCCGCGGATGGCATGCGACATGTAGTACGAGTTCAGGCCGTCGAAGGTCGGCTGGTCCAGGCTGTCGAGCGCCGCTTCGAGGTTGTCGACGAAGTGCTGCTCGGTCAGCACCACCTCGTGATGCTCGGTCCCGATCGCGGCGGCGATCTGCCGCGCGATCGGCCCCTCGTTCAGCTCCTGCTCCTCGAACGCCAGCGTGAAGGTGTGGATCCGGCTCTTGGCCGCACGCTGCGCCAGATTGGCCATGACCGAGGAATCGACGCCGCCCGAGAGAAACACCGCAAGCGGCACGTCGCTGGCGAGATGCAGCCTCAGCCCCTCCTCCAGGATCGCGGCAAGCTGATCCTCATCCATCGTCGGGTCCGGGGCGCGCTCGGGGATCGACCAGAAATCCTCGTCGCGGATGGCGTTGCCGACACCGTCGAACGCGGTGAGATGGCCGGGAGACAGCAGCTCGACCCCCTTGACCGCCGTGCCGGGGCCGACCACGAAGCCGTTCCAGACGCCGCTGGCGACGGCCTGCGGATCGAGCTGGGGCCTGCCCAGAAGACCGGACGCCAGGAGAGCGCGCAGCTCGGATGCGAAGGCCACCGACCAGCCCGCATCGGGCTTCGACGCGCGGGCGACATACAGCGGCTTGATGCCGAGGGGATCGCGCGCCAGCAGCAGCCGGCGCTCCTTCGGGTCCCAGCAGGCGAACGCAAACATGCCGCGCAACCAGGCCACCGCCTTTGGCCCATGCAGGCCGAGCGCGCGCAGCATCACCGCGGTATCGCCCGTCGAGCTGAACTGCTGGCCGTCGTTGACCAGACGCTGCCGCAGATCGGCGAAATTATAGATCTCGCCGTTGAAGACGATGACGTGCCCGGTGACCGGATCGATCATCGGCTGCACACCGGCGGGCGACAGATCGAGGATTGCGAGCCGGCGGTGCGCCAGCAGCGCGCCCCAGCCACGCTCGTCCGCGGCCGAGGCCCAAATTCCCCCGGCATCCGGACCGCGATGGAGCATGGCGTCGTTCATCCGCTGCAGCGCTGCGCGGTTGTCGTCGTCCACCCGTCCGATGATCCCAGCGATGCCACACATCAGAACAATCCGCTTGAGACGCGCGACGTCAAAATGGCGGACGACACGGAAACGGCCTCGCGCGCGAGATCGAGCACGACCAAAAGCCCCCTCCATCTCAGGCGCCGTTGGACCATCGCGGCCCTCAAATGGAAGCAGCCGTTCCAGACGACCAGGACGCCGGCGCTGCCGCCGAAGCCGGCAACGGACCGTAGGTCCGCGCCCGACATTGTTCGTAGTCGAGCGGCGGCGTCCAGCCGAGCGTGTCCCTCAGCCTGCGATTGTCGAAGCGCAGCGGCTTGAGCATCGCGTCGAATTTCTTGGGCGTCAGGATCGCCGGCACTTTGGTCGCCCGCCTGAACACGGTCGCAAACGCCAGCCGTACGGTACTGCTGGCGAGCCAATGCGGGATGGGCAACCGGAGGCCGCGCTCGCCGGTGCCGCGCATGTAGTCCGACAGATAAGTCCAGACCCGTTCGCCGAGACCGTCGACGACGTTCAGCGTCTGGCCGATCGCCCGCGAATCCGTGGCCGCCAGCGCGAAGACATCGGCGCAGTTCTCGACGTGGGTCATGGGGATGCGGGTCAGCGGCCCGATCACGACGTGGTGGCGCCCGATCTGCTGGCCGAGCGCCGCAAGATAGCCGTGACCGCGTCCCCAGATGAAGCCGGGACGTAGGACGGTGAGGTCCCAGCCGTGCTTCTCGACGTAACGGCGTGTCACCCGCTCCTGCCACCATTTGGCGACGGTGTAGCCGCCGCGGGTGTAGACATCAGGTGTCTGCTGGAGCGGTGCGCTTTCGTCGAGGATATCGCGCGTCGCCGTGTAGTCGTAGACCGAGAAGCTGCTGCACAGCACGAGCCGGCGGCAGGCGCTGCCCGCCATCGCCTCGAGCAGCCGCTCGGTGCCGCCTACCGTGCCGGCGAATTGCGCATCCTCGCCGCCGGCGACCACGGCCGCCAGATGGATCAGCACATCCACATTCTCGAACGCGCGAACAAGGTCGCGCGAGGTGCGCAGGTCGGCCCTGACGATGTCGACCGACGACGGCCAGCCCAGCGCGTCAACGCGCGTCGCCGGACGCACCACGGCGCGAACCTCAATGCCGCGGGCCAGCAGCGCATCGACGACATGCCGGCCGAGAAACCCGTTGGCGCCAGTGACCAGGGCTTTCATATCGCCAGCTTCCTCATGTCCGCCTGCTCCGTCGGCTTCATCGCTTCGACCATCCGATTGACGGCCAGGACGTCCTCCATCGTGATCGGCAAGGCCGTTCCCGAGCCTAGCGCCTGATAGGTGCGTGCCAGGCACTCCCACAGCCCCTCATAGGCCCCTGGGCCCTTGAACTTGCGCAGCAGGGTCGACAGCGCCGCGCGGCGGATGTCGCGGCCCTCCTCCAGTCCGCTGAAGAATGGGCGCAGCGGCTTCGGCACGTTGCGGGGGCCGTCGAACGTCAGCCGCGTCTCGAACAGATTAGCGGTCGCCTGCATCCGCTCGCCATAGACCCGCAGCCAGAACGCGTCGGGCTGAGCGCTCGCGCTGAAGCCGAGCGTCGCCGTGCCACGCTCGGCCTCGACGACGCTGCGAAACTCGTCGAACGGCAGCGGCGACGGCTTGCGCTTGCTCCAGACGGTATGCGCGTTGCGATGCGGGCCGACGAATGCATGTGACAGCGAGGCGAGATGCGGCAGGAAGTCGGCGATCGCACCGCCCGCAAGGCTGAGCGCCGGATGCGGCGAGTTCGGATCGGCAAAACCGTCGGGACCGAGGATGTCGAGGCATATCTGCACGTCGACATGGGTGACGGCGCCGAACTCGCCGGTCTCGATGCGACGCAGGATCTCCTGCGGTGCCCGGTTGAAGACGTAGTTGTAGTCCTCGACGACATGGCGGCCGGTTTGCTTGGCGCGCAACGTCAGGGTCTGCAGCTCGTCGAAGGTCGAGGTCGCGGGCTTCTCCACGATCACATGCGCGCCGGCCTCGAGCGCATCCATCGCCAGCCGGAAATGCGAGGTCGGCGGCGTCGTCACATGCACCACATCGGGCCGGACGGTCTGCAGCATCGCACGATGATCGGTGAACCAAGACGGGATGGCGTAACGCTCGGCTGCGGCCTCCGCCGTCGCCGGCGACAGATCACAGATGCCGGCCAGTTGAACGCCCGGCAAACTGTTGAGACAGGCCAGATGCTGGCGGGCGATCTGCCCTGCCCCGATGAGCGCGGCCTTCATCACGATCTTGTCTCCAGGATCTCGCAGTAGAAGTCTTCAAGCGCCTGCGCCGCCGCGCTCCAGGCATATTTCTCGACCGCCACCTGCCGCGCCGCGCCGCCGATCCGCGCCGCGAGATCGGGCTCGGCGAGCAGCCGATTGACCGCGCCCGCAAAGGCGTCGGGCTCGTCTGCGATGAGGATGTCGCGCCCGGGCATGGCCTCGATGCCCTCGGCACCCAGGCTGGTCGAGACGATCGCCTTGCCCATCGCCATGGCCTCGACGATCTTCAGCCGCGTGCCGCCACCGAGCCGCAGCGGGACGATCACCGCCGCGGCCGCGGCGAGGTGCGGCCGCAGGTCCGGCACGAAGCCGGTCAGCTCGATCCGCGGCCCGGCCAGCGCCGTCAATGCCGGCGGCGGCCGTCCGCCGATGATCTTGCAGCGCGCATCCGGGTGCCGGGCGGCGATACGAGGCCAGATGTCGTGTACGAAATGCGTGACCGCATCGATGTTCGGCACCGTCGACAGCAGGCCGAAATAGACCAGCGTCCGGCCGTCGGGCGCGGGGTCGGTGCTGCGCGGCTGATAGAAGTCGATATCGGCGGCGTTGGGAATGACCGCCGTGCGGGCGTTCGGAACGTCGTCATGCAGACGCTTCTCGTCGTCCGCGCTGCAGAGATAAACGCCATCGGCTTCGCGATAGGCCGCGATCTCCTCGCGGCGCAGCTTGCGCCAGTTCGCACCGGCGTAGAGCCGGCGGCCCAGGCTCGCGCCCGTGGCGGCGAACTGCCGCGCCAGGTCATAGGCGATCTCATGCGAGTCCACGATCAGCCGCGGCGGCGTCGCGCCGGCCGGCGCCTGACGGAACATGCAGTGGCCGAGATAGGGAAATTCGAGATTGACGATGTCGAACGGTGTCGTCCGCAGCACCCGATCCAGCGCCCGCTGCAGCTCCGGCAGGGCCACGCGCAGCCGATCGAAACTACGCAACGAGACCAGCGAGCGCAGCTGCAGCAGCCGCTTCGCCAGACCGTCACGGCCGTAGGGGTTCGGCACCAGCACCACGTCGCGGCAATAGGCCTGCATGGCCCGCCGACACTCGTCGATGTCGAAGGCGTCATCGACCAGCGTCACCGCCGTGAGGTCGTGGCGGCGCGCGAGCTGGGTCATCAGCCCGTGCATGCGCGCCTGTGCCCCGAACCGCGGCGGGCTCGCCGGCATGTGCGAGACGCTGAGGATGCTGAGCCGCCGTCGGTCGGCGAAACCGGCTGCGGACCATTCGGGTTCGCGCTGCGCCGATGGCGCAGGATCCGCCTCCATCACATCCAAGTCCGGGTGGTTGTCGCTGGCCATGACCATTTAAAGCATTTAAATCACGGGGTGTTTTATATGGGGTATTCAATGATTGCGATAGTTAATCGCGACGTGCGGTGCTGTCCGAGCCTCCTTTCGCTCCCTCTCAGCGCTTGCCGGCGAAATCCTGCACGATCGTACCTGCGATCCTGAGCGGCTCGCGGACCCGAAACACGCCGACGACGATCGCGAGATAGAGACAGCCGCAGAAACACCCGGACAGGAACATGCGCAGGAGGACGGGATAGGCCCCTAGAAGCGCGGCTTGCAGCCACCAGCCGGCAGCTGCAGTCGCGACGGCGCCGATGGTCTGCGGTCCGACGGCCCGGATCACGACCTCCGCACCGATGCCGATCGGACGTCCGGCGTACATGACCGACGGCAGGGCGATCAGCGAGTATCCGACCACGACGCCCCAGGCCACGCCGACCGGCCCAAATGGCAGCCCCACCAGCACCGCAACGACCTGCGCGACGAGCGAGATGATCCCCCAGGTCTGCCACCGGTCCGCCCGTCCGAGCGACAGATGCAGCCAGCCCTGCGAGCCCTCGACGACGTGCGAAATGCCGCGCAGCGCGATGATGCTGAGCAGCGCTCCCGCAGCCTGCCACTTCTGCCCGAGCAGGACGACGGTCAGGTCCTCGGCGGTGACGGAGAGGATCGCCGCCGCCGGCATCACGAAGAAGGCCAGGATCGAGAGCGCCGCCTCGTACTTCTGCCGCAGCGCGACCGGATTGGTCTGCAGCTTGCTGAGCGCCGAGCTTCCCACCGCATGCGTCTGATTGAGCGCCGCATAGATCGAGTTGTCGTACAGGTTCATCGCATTCTGGTAGTACCCGACCTGATCGGGCCGGTAGAGCAGACCGAGCGCGATCCGGTCCACCGCCCGTGACAACGTATAGGCCACGGTGAATCCGACCACGTGGAGGCCAAAACGCACCATCGATCGCACCTCGGCGTCGAACACCGGCGCGCTGGGCCGCCAACGGCATGCCGACCACGCGGCGACCACGACGCAGATCGATGTCACGACGGGGCGAATGACCAGCGCCCAATAGCCGTAGCCCTCGAACGCCATGGCGACGGCGGCAACCGTCCCCGCCAGCGTGCCGAACAGCTGGATCCGACCGATGCGGCCGAATTGCAACGTGCGCCGGAGCAGCGCCATGTGCTGATTGGTCAGCCCGGACAGCACGAAGGTGATCGCGACGCAGAGCGCGATCGGCTCCAGTCTCGGATCACCGTAGACCCAGGCAATCAGCGGACTGGATGCAGCGACGACGATCGCCACCGCCGCGCCGATGCCGGTGCTGACCCAGAACAGGCCGCTGACCTGGGCCGGTGTGATCCTGCTGCGCTGGGCGGTGGCGTCGAGCAGGCCGAAGTCGATGAGGAGCGGCGCGAAGCTCGTCAGCACGGTGATGATGGCGACGAGCCCGAAATCCTCCGGCGCGAGCAGCCGGGCCAGCACGATGGCCGCTCCGATCTGGAGCACGGCATTGCCGTATTGGATGACGATGGAAATCAGGCCGCCGCGCAACGCGCGGCGTCCGAGATCGTTCGACTCCCGATGTTCCTCGAAATAGGCGGCGACGGCTTCCGACATCTTCGTTCAATCGCTTTCAAACATTGCAACCAACTTTCCTATTCCCAGTCACGGCCAAACAGATCCGTACAGGGCAATGAAACATCCGATCGTCGAAATGCAGCCGGTATAAAATCGTCTGCAGCCGAAACATGGGCCGCCGGGGCGCGATGACGCCACTTTGTGGCGGAGAGAAGGATTGAAACATCACTGCGCCAACAATGCCGGCTCGCGATCTAATTCATGCTCGCGCGCCACCCCCGGACCGGCCGCCATCTCGGCCAGCCTCTTCAGCCGATCCTTGCGTGCAGCGACGCCCGGCATCGGTTGCAGACCCGTGGCCTCCAGGATCGTCTCCCACCGATACACCCAGTCGTGCCGCATCAAGGTCTGGGCCATGCCGCTTCGCCGCATCCGGTCCTGCCGGACCGGGTCACCGTCCAGCTCCCTGATGACCCGGTCGATGTCGGGCGACGTGTGCGGCACGTCGACCATCGCCTCGGGCCAGTCGAACAACCGCGGAAAGAGTTCGTTGTCGGGACGCTCACCGAGCATGATGGCTCCCGATGCCGCGCCCTCGAAATACCGGTAGCCGAACTCGACCTGCCGCCCGGTCTCCTGCGGCTCGTCGAACTTGCCGGGATTGACCAGAAAATACCTGCTCCTCTTGGCGAGGTTTGCCATCTGGGCCCGGTGTTCCCGGAGGTCGATGGCCTGGCTGCCGCCGATCGTGTCGTGGAGATAGAACAGGCCGCTGTCCCGCGCCATCGCGAGCAACGTTTGGTGCGTGACGCGGGAGCGGCGCCCCATGCTGAAGACGTCGATGACCCTTTCGGGGGGATCGGGATAGGGACAAAAGCGGATCGCGTCGATGGCGAGCGGGAGATGCACGCAAGCCTGGCCGATCTCCTCGCTGAGCGGCTGCACCGTACTGATCTGGAACGGCATCACGACGTCGAACTTGGCGAGTATCTTCAGGAAATGCCGGTGCTTGGCGATCTCCTTCACCCATAGCTCGTCCAGCAGACACACCGAGGTCCTGGACGCACCTCTCAGATCCTCGATCGCATCGAACATGATCAGGTCCTGCGGGAATCCACAGATCGCGAACAGAACGTCGTATTGCTGCCGCGGCTGGATCCGCGCGATCCCAGGATTCAACAGCACGGGCGCGTGGTAGCCCAGCCGGGTGGCGAAGCTCGCCCGTCTGCGCGACGGATCGAGCTCGGGCGCGAACAGCTCGGCGGAATCGACCTCGCAGATGATGTCCTCGAACTCGACGTGGGGGCCGCGATTGAGCGCCTTACCGAAGATGTTTCGGAGTGAAAAGACGGCGATGCGGGGCTTGCCCGGTTGCGAACTCATGACGCCTCACTCTGGTCTTGTCGGCTCACATGCTCCGGTGCTGACGGAGAGGGCGATGACGTTACGATAACGAGGCCGGCGTCCAGCGCGATCCGTGCGGCGGCCTCGATTCGCGCGAACGGAACGTCGGCCCGGACTGCCATGTCGAGCAGGCTGTGCCTGCCATCCGCCAGATTGAGGACCCAGAGGAGGTCCATCTGCGTCGCGCCACCTGCCTCGCGCTGACCGGCAATCGCGCGATACAGACCACGCCGTCCCAGTTGCGGCTCCCCTCGCCCATCGACGCGCTCGTAGATGCAGTCACGATCGAGCAGATCCAGCACCTCCTCGATGACGGCGTAGGATTGGTCGAGACAGTCCGGCTTGACGAAATTCAGATTGTCGGCCGAGGTGTGATATTCGGGGAATGTGCCGTGCACGCCGCGCATCAGGCACCCGACCGGTAGATCGAATCCCGGTGAGCAGAACTGCCGCTCGTCATATCCATAGGGACTGAATGGCAGAATCTCGTGAGGATGCCCTGATTGCTTCAGGACATGCGCGACGACGCGATCGATGGTCGCGCCCCGCCGGCTTTGCTTGTAGTGAAATCCACTGGGGTCGCCGAGACAGGTGAGGACGAGGCCGTGTTCGACACGGTCGAGATCCCGCTCGTTGCGATCGAGCCATGCAAGCGCGCCGATCGTTGCCGGCAGGAATAGAAATCGGTACCCGAGCCGGCGGGGCCGTTGCGCTTGCCGCATCGCCAGCGCCGTCATGACGGCAATCCCTGAGAGATTGTCGTTGGCGAGGCTCGGATGGCAGACGTGGCAGGTGATCAGGACTTCCTTGTCCGTCTGTCCGGGGACGAAGAATTCGCCGTAGGTCAACGATCCCTGCAAGAGCTCGCTGTCGATCTCGACGTGGTAGCTGTCGTCCGTCATCTCCCGCCAGAGACGATCCGGCAGGCAAAACCCCCAATCGTCGGCATAATAGCCGGTCCGGTATGGAATGAGATCAGGCTGCTCCGGCAAGGTATGAACGTGCTTCGCAAGCTCAGCGCGGCTGAGCACCGCCTGGACCGGCCTGCTGTAGCCCATCACATGCAGATTGCTGTCGGCGAAGTCGACGAGACGGCGACCGGACAGGGTCGAGATCGTCGCGCGACGAATGTTCCACTCCGCCGGCACATGCCAGTCGAGGACGGGCGTTCCGGACGGCACCTCGTGAATCACGAGGTCGACATAGCGTGAGACGATCTCGAGCGTCTGACGGACCCCAGCTCCCGTGAGGCTACGGTTGATTGGAAACAGCTCCGTAATCAGATCATGGAGATCGATCGCCGGCGCCCGCGGCCCAATCGATGATGTGAGGATGTCCAGCATGACCTGCGAACCTTGCATCATCCGTCAGGCCGATGCCTGCGCGGCATCGGCTGCGAGACCGCCTGTCGCCAGCGGCACGATCGTCGGCTGATAGATCAGATGATCGCGGGGCGCCTCGACCTGATCATACGGCGCGACGACCTCCTCAGGCAGCCGCGCGAGATCGGTCACCCGCAGGAAATCGCGCAGGTTCGTGCCCGTCGACTCCGAGTCGACGTTGACGGCGCCGCGCCTGCCGCTGACGTCGGCAAAATGCACGGTACGGAAATCGATGCTGAACCGCGTCACGCCCGAGGTATTCGGCACCGACGAATGCAGATGCGATCCGGAGAAGATCGTGACACCGCCGCTCGGCGCGATCACCCGGATCTGCGGATCCAGTGCAATCTCCTGCTCCGGCTTCGGCTGCACCCGTGTATCGGTCTTGATGTGCTGCGCCGCCGATGCCCGCGAGGTCCGGTTCCACTCGTAATAGTTATAGTTTCTGGAGCCGTTCTTGATCGCTTCGTCGAAATAGCGCGGGTGGAATGCAAGGCCGTTGTCTGGCGCGATGTCATACACCGGCAGCCACCAGTTGAGCTGGCACGGCGGCGCCGAGTACCAGGTGTCGCGATGAGGGTGGAATGCGAATGCGATCCCGGTGGTGAGATAGTCATCGCTCGTTGCCGACCGCAGCCGCGGCACGTCGAAATAGGTCAGCTCGGGATCGCAGCCAAGCTCGCGGAGCGCTCCCTGCACCAGCTCCTTCGACCGGGCGTGATGAATGAAGAATGGCTTCAGCCTGACGAGAATCTCGACGTAGCGCTCGACAGGAAGCTCGAATTGCGCCGTCCGCGGATCGTAAGGATGAAACGCCTCCTCGATCAGCTCCCTGGCAAACGCGACCAGCGCATCGAGCGAGGGCGTCGGCGAGTACAGGAACAGCGCACCCTCGTACAGTTTCTGGCGCCGCTCGTGATCGGGCATGATGGCATCAACGAAAATGTTCGTCATTCCGTGATCCTCCTCGACAAATAGTCAGAACCTTCGAGGCGATCGGGCCGCTCCGGGGCCGCCAGATTCCTCCCCCAAGACACCGAGCTGCCGTCATGCTGCTTCACCACAGCTCCCGCTCAGCAAGCGAGGGCCAGGCGGCATCCTTGGCCGACAACACCGTCACCGGCTGCGGCCATCGGATGCCGATCATCGGATCGTCGTGCCGAAAACCGTCCGAGAGCTCCTCGACATAGTCCTCACCCATCAGATACTCGACCGTCACGTCGTCGGTCAGCGTCTGGAAGCCATGGGCAAAGCCCGCGGGGACGTAGAGCATCCGCGCCGTCGAGGGACCGAGCTCACAGGCATAGACCTCGCCGCGCGTCGCAGAATCCGGTCTGATGTCGACGATGACGTCATGGATCAAGCCGGCGCTGCAGCGGACGATCTTGGCGTCGGGCTTCGGCGCGCGCTGGAAATGCATGCCGCGGACGGTGCCGCGGAGACGGGTCACCGAGCTGTTGCCCTGCACCGGGATAAACGCGACGCCCTGCTCCGCAAAGGTCTTCGCGCACCAAGTCCGCGTGAAGCTGCCGCGCTCGTCGGAGCGAACGGTAAGCTCGATCAGCCGCGCATCCGACCGTCCCAGCTGGACAAACCTCATGGCTCAAAACTCTTCGCCCAATCGTGCGGCAATGCCCTGCTCTACTCCTCGATGGTCGCCTTGGGGACCGGCACGATGAACCGGCCGCCCCAGTCGCGGATGGCCGCCATCTGCGCCTTGATCTCGCTCTTGATGTTCCACGGCAGGATCAGGACGTAGTCGGGCTTGGCTTCGAAGATCGCTTCCGGCGGCAGGATCGGAATGCGAACGCCCGGCATGTAGCGGCCCTGCTTGGACGGGGCGCGATCGACCGTGAAGTCGAGGAAATCGGTGCGGATCCCGCAATAATTGAGCAGCGTCACGCCCTTCGCCGGGGCACCGTAGCCGACGATCTTCTTGTTGTCGCGCTTCAGTGCCGTCAGCAGCTCGAGCAGAGCCCGCTTCGTCTCTTTGACCTGCTCGTTCCAGGCCATGTAGATCGCGTCGTCATGCAACCCATAGGCCCGCTCTCGTGCCAGGACGTCGGCGACGTTCGGGCTCTCCGCATGAGCGGCGCCCTCGTGACAGACGAAGAACCTGATCGAGCCGCCATGCGTTTCCGGGAGCTCGACGTCGAAAACGCGCAAGCCCGCCCGTGCGAAGATGCGCAGGCCCGCGATCAGCGACAGATAGGAGAAATGCTCGTGATAGATGGTGTCGAACTGATGCCGCTGCATCAGGGTCAGCAGGTGCTGGACCTCGAAGGTCGCGACGCCCTCCGGCGCCAGCAGAATTTTGACGCCACCGACGAAGTCATTGATATCAGGAACGTGCGCGAGCACGTTGTTGGCCGTGAGGAGATCGGCCGACCAGCCCTCCTCCCGGAGGCGGGTCGCATAGTTGCGGCCAAAGAACTCGATGCGGGTCTCGATGCCCTTGGTACGTGCAGCCAGCGCAACGCTTTCGCAGGGTTCGACGCCAAGGCAGGCGATCCCCTTCTGGAGGGAGTATTGCAGCAGATACCCGTCATTCGACGCGATCTCGACATGCCGCGAGGCCGGACCGAGCTTGAAGCGATCGGCCATGGCTTCGACGTAGCGCCGCGCGTGCTCGAGCCACGAGGTGGAGTGCGAGGAGAAATAGGCATAGTCGGCGCGGAAGATCTCGGACGCGGCCAGGAGGTCGCGTGTCTGCGCCAGACGGCACTCGCGGCAGACGAAGGTCTCCAGCGGATAGAACGGCTCCGCGCGCATGTAGTTGGCCGGATCGATGTAGTCGTTCGCGACCGGCGAGGCGCCGAGGTCGATCAGCTTGAGGGTCAGGTCGTCGCCGCAGTGCCGGCACTTGGGCGCGACGCCGACGGCGGTGGGAAGGGTCAGTTCCATGGTGTCTCCGTCACTGTCTTTGCCGGCCGAGGCGAGCGTCTGCCCGGCGCAATCACGTCCATTGCAGCCTGTCGTTGATCCTGGCCGTCTCCATGTGGTCCTGCAGGACCTTGAGACGGATCAGATCGGACGAGCGAAACTCGGCATCCTTGAACTGCATTCTCTTGAGACCCTCGACCAGGTTCTGGATCGACTGGTCCAGGGTGACCTGCGGTTGATGATCGGGTGCGAGGGAGCGGTACAGGCCGAAATCGACCTTGTAGGAGCGGCTGTCCACCGGCGCGGAGGTGTTGATCGATACGCTGGTCCCGGGCACTCGCGCAGCCACCGCATTGGCGAGATCCTTGACCTGGTAGTTGCGGTCGTCGGAGCCGGCATTGATGGTGAGGAAGCGGCCGCCCGTCGCCGCCGGCCGGTCAATCGCCCAGTCGATCGCCCGCGCCATGTCGGCGACGTCGATCAGAGGGCGCCAGGGGGTGCCGTCGGAGAGCACGCTAATCTGGCGACGGGTGAGCGCGCAGGCCACGAAATCGTTGAGGACGAGGTCGAGCCGCAGCCGATCCGACATGCCGCAGGCCGTCGCAAAGCGCAGACAGGTGATGGTCATGCCGGTGTCGATGGCGGCGAGCTCCTGCTCCGATCCGATCTTCGACTTGGCGTAGGCCGTGATGGGATTGAGCGGATCGCTCTCCTTGCGCGGCGGTCCGTCGGCGATGCCGTAGACGCTGCAGCTCGACGCGAACACGAAATTCTTCACACCAGCCGCCGCAGCCCTCCTGGCGAGCGATACGGTGGCGTTCTGGTTGACGTCGAGCGTCACCTCCTGGAAGCGATTGCCCATCGGATCGTTGGAGATCGCCGCCAGCTGGACCACGGCGTCATAGCCACGGAGGTCGAGCGACATGTCGCGGACGTCGCCATGGATCTGCTCGTCGAGACATCGCTCCGGAACAACCGGCGCTCCGGTCAGGCAGTGCGCGAAATAGGCGTTGTCGAAGCCGTGTAGCGTCGCATCCGGGCGCTGCGCCCGCAGATGCCGCGCGACGACCGGACCCACATAGCCCATGTTTCCGGTGATCAGTACCTTCAAAATCGCACCCTCTATGTCACCAACCAAAACGAGAATTTAAATCACCCTCCAATAGATTATAATTTAATTTTCTAGCCAGCGTCCAGTGAATCCGTCAGCAAGCGACGTCGCCAGCCGCTTTCTCCGGCGCGCACATAAAACTCCGTGAAAACCCGTGTATTTACCCCGATCCGCCTGATGTCGCGACCATCCGGCCGGCGCGGCATCAGGCGCCCTCTTGATTTAATTAATTGACTCAAATTAAATAACGCCACAAAAGGGACAAATGTTGACCGCAGATCTCGGCAGCTTTAATTCGATCACTGGCAAATGAGGCGTCCCGCGCGGGATGCCCCGCCCGCCTCGATGACGCATTGATTTAAGCATTGAAAGACAGAGCATGACATTATCCGCCGGCGACTGGGTCGAAGTGCGCAGCAAGGAAGAGATCCTGGCCACTCTCGACGCAAACGGGCGCCTGGAAGGGCTGCCGTTCATGCCGCAGATGTTCAAATGGTGCGGTCAACGCTTCCAGATCTACAAGCGCGCCCACAAGACCTGCGACACGGTCACCGGATACAATACCGGAGAATGGCTCGGCCGGCGCCTTCCCAACGCGGTGCATCTGGAGCACCGCTGTGACGGCGAGGCCTATGGCGGCTGCCAGGCGGCCTGCCTGATCTTCTGGAAGGAGGCGTGGCTCTCCCCGGTGGACGCGACCAAACCCGCGCCGGCCGGCCCGGACCGCGCGGCTGCGCCTCAGCCGTCCGGCGGATGCACGGTGCGCGCGGTGTGGGACGCGACGAAGTCGCCGGATCAGCAGCCGGGAAAAGGCCCGCGCTACGCCTGCCAGGCCACCGAGCTGCCGACCTACACCCAGCCGCTCAAATGGTGGGACGCCCGGCAATACGCCGAGGACGTCGCGTCCGGCAATGTCTCGCTCGCGAAGATGTTGAAGGGCTTTCTCTACTTCGCCTATGTCGGCGCCACCATGGCGCGCCGTCCGCGCCTCGGCCGGCCCGCGCGCTGGGTCTACGACCGCGTCCAGTCGCTGTGGGGCGGCGTACCGTTTCCGCGCAAGCGCGGAGATCTCCTGACAGACAAGGACGCGCCGATCGCCGATCTCGGGCTGCAGCCCGGCGATCTCGTCCGCGTCCGCCCGCACAAGGACATCCTGGCCACCATCGACAAGCAGACCAACAACCGCGGCATGGGCTTCGACGCCGAGATGGTGCCCTATTGCGGAAAGGTGTTCCGGGTGCGAACGCGCGTCGAGAAGTTCATCGACGAGCGCACCGGCTACATCCGGCGGATGAAGACACCGGCCGTCATTCTCGACGGCGTCTATTGCCAGTCGCGCTACAGCGAGAACCGATTGTTCTGCCCGCGTGGCATCTATGCGTGGTGGCGCGAGGTCTGGCTGGAGAAGGTGCCGGTCACCGCAATCGAGCGTCCGCCGGCAGAGGAGATCGTCGAACTTCCCCGACGGGCGGCCGGCTGAGCGCTGGCCGCAGCCACGCGTCGCGGCCAAGCGCCGATCACTTCCTCGCAGATCGGACATTGCCGATCGGACATTGATGCGTCGTCCGCGAGGACCTCACGGCCAGCGGATTCGGCCGCCGTTCACCCCAAGGACAGCTTGCGCACGACGAATGCCTCGGCATAGCGCTCGGCGGCGCGGCATTCCATGCCCCGCAGTCGCGCCAGTCCCATGAACGTTTCCGGGTCGAACCATTGCTTGGAGCGCTGGCTGCCGAAATGCGCCATCAGCAGCGCGACCTTCCGCTTCATGATCCGCTCGGAGACGGGCATGTAGACATTGGGCCGTCCGAGATCGCCATCCCATTTCGGAATCTCGTACTCCAGCACGAGATGATCGCGGAACGTGTTCCAGACCAGGCGGTTGACCTGCCGATGATCCTGATGGGCGTCGTCGCGGCGGTGAGCGAGAATGACGTCCGGGTTGATCCGGCCTTTGAGCTGCTCGAACCAGGCCTTGATCTCCTCCCCCTGCTCGGGGAAGAAGCCGTCGCGGAACTGCATGATCTCGAGATTGCGGCCGGCGGCTTCGGCAAGGAAGTCGTCGGCAGACGCCCGCGCCTCGACGCCGCGCTCGCCATTGCCGCTGAGCACGCACCAATGAACATCCAGGCGGACGCCCTGGTCGAGCCAGGACAGCAGCGTGCCTCCGGCCCCGATCTCGATGTCGTCGGAGTGCGCGCCGAGACACAGGACCGACAGCCGGTCGCCGCGACCGGCGAGCTGCAGGGCCCTCATCCGTTCACCACCGCCGGAAGGTTGGCGCCGAGCTGCCAGGGCGTGTCGCCGCGCTCGATCATCTCCTCGAGCACCTGGCGGTCACGGAGCGTGTCCATGGCGCGCCAGAATCCTTCGTAGCGGTAGGCCATCAGCTCGCCGCGGTCGATCAGCCGCTTGAACGGCTGCACGACGAGCTCATCACCCTCGTCGATATAGTCGAATATCTCCTTGCGGAAGATGAAGTAGCCGCCGTTGATCCAGATGTTGGAATCGTTGCTCGCTGCCATGCGGCCCACGGTGCCGTCGGCGTCGAATTCGGCGAGATGAAAGCTGATCGGCGGGTGGATGGCGATGAAGCAGCCGATCTTCCCGCTGCGCTTGAAACGATCGATCATCTCCGGCAGCGGCGCGTCCGTCAGGCCGTCGCTGTAGTTGGCGAGAAAGATCTCCTCGCCCTCGACCATGTGCCGGACCGCCCGCAGTCGCTGACCGATGTTGCGCCAGATGCCGGTGTCGACCAGCGAGACCCGCCAATCCGGGGGGCGATCGCCCAGCAGCTCGACCTTCTTGCCGAACTGCGAGATCGTGCAGTCGGTGGTGGACGCCTGATTGTAGTTCAGGAAATAGTCCTTCACCACATTGGCCTTGTAGCCCAGGCACAGAACGAAATCCCGGTGCCCGTACTGGCTGTAATACTGCATGACGTGCCAGAGGATCGGCTGGTGGCCGATCGGAATCATCGGCTTCGGAATGCTCTCGGAATATTCGCGGATCCGCGTCCCGAGCCCTCCACAGAACAATACGACCTTCATGGCGCGACGTCCTTCGGGTTCTCAATCTTTGAAATGAGCATCATGATCTTCCAATCTCGCCGGCCGGCCTCGAAGACAGCTCGCCGTGCCCTCGCTTCGCCCTCTCGGCTGCACGAGGAAAACCTCCCCCTGCATTCGGTCGGCTGCGGACGCGTCACCCGCGTCGCGGGCGCCCGGCACCGGATTAATAATCCAATTATATCTCTTTTTAAATGCCATTCTTGGCCGCCCGCATTGAAATATCCGTTTCATGAACATTAAATCGTCACGCGGGCATTGCCAGGGCCGACTTGGAGGGGGCGAGCGGCCTCGTTCCGTCCTCCAGAACCGGCATTCCGGCGTCACCGGCCTCGTCGCGGTATCGGGAGACGTCCGACGGCGCGAATAAATCCCAATGGCAGTTTTTAATTGTTTAAATTAAATACCAAAACATATAATGACGGCTAATCGCTATTTAACCGAGTTTCGAACACCGACATCCCATGCATTACGTGGATCAGCCCAAGACTCTCGATCGAAATGGCATGCCGGCCGTCCTCTTGGAACGACAATTCCAAGGGCGGAAATGGCCCGTCCACTACGACTCGGTGGAGCCCTTCGCGATCGCGGCGGACATTGCAACGATTACCATGTCGAGCGTCCTGTCCGGGTTTCTGTATCATCTGCAGGATCCGGCGGGAGCCAACGACGTCAGTAAATCGCTCGGGTTGGCGATCCTCGTGTCGGCGCTGTTCGTCTCGCTGATGAAGATCCGCGGGATGTACCGGCCGGCCGAGCTCCTGATCCTGCCGCGCCAGATCCGCGCGGCCTGCCTGACCTGGGTCACGGCGTTCCTCGTGCTGGCCGGCGCGCTGTTCGCGCTCAAGATCGGGAGCGAATTCTCGCGCGGCACCAGCATCGTATTCGCGATGTTCGGGCTCGCGACGCTGATCCTGCATCGCCGCACCACCGCATATCTGCTGGCAAAGGGGCTGGCGGAGAGACGATTTTCCGGCCGAAACATCGTTCTGATCACCGATGAAGCAAGCAAGGACAACGCCGGGCTGACCCAGGTGCTCACCGACACCGGCTTTCGCGTCCAGCGACACTTCCTGCTTCCTGAGCCCGACGCGGATCCGGATCAGCGGCAGCGGATCGTTTCGAGCGTGATCGATTATGTGCGCGGCTCCGATATCGAAGAGATCGTCGTCGGCGCCAATCCCGAACCCTGGTCCGATCTGCGAACGCTCGGCGCGGAGCTGAGAGTCCTACCGTTTCCAGTGAGTTTCGTGCCGGTCGGAACGGCTTCGGACATCTTCAAGCGGCCGTGCCGCGAACTCGGCAATGCGGTCTGCATCGAGCTGCAGCGCGGCCTGCTGAGCCCGCTTGAACACGCCACCAAGCGGCTCATGGATGTCATGCTGGCGGGCATCGCGCTGGCATTGATGTCGCCGCTGCTCCTGCTGGTGGCGATCGCCATCAAGCTCGACTCGGCCGGGCCAGTGCTGTTCCGGCAGCAACGCTGCGGATTCAACGGCCGATCTTTTCAGATCTACAAGTTTCGCACGATGTCCGTTCTCGAGGACGGGCCTTCGATCGTCCAGGCCCAGATCGGCGACAGCCGGTTCACCCGGCTCGGGACCTGGCTGCGCCGGACCAGCATCGATGAGCTGCCGCAGTTGCTCAACGTCCTGGACGGCAGCATGTCCCTGGTCGGCCCCCGCCCCCACGCATTGGCGCACGACAACGAATTCGACAAGCTCGTGCGCAACTACGCGTTCCGTCGCCGCGTCAAGCCCGGACTGACCGGCTGGGCGCAGGTGCATGGCTGCCGCGGCCCGACGCCCACGCGTGCGTCGATCGAACAGCGCGTCGAATTCGACCTCTGGTACATCGACAATTGGAGCCTGTCGCTCGACGTCGCGATCCTGCTGAGGACGCCGATCGAGCTGATCCGCGGCAACAATGCCTATTAGGCGCATTCGCAACGGATGATGATCGCGAGCCAATCGGCGGAGCCGTGCGGGGCAGATCGGACGGGCCCACTTCGGTCAGGTCTTGATCGGCGGATCGCGACGTTGCGGCGTCAAACCGCTCACATGTCGTTCGTGGATGCTGAGAGGGCGAATCAGGCCCGGTATCGACGCGCAGCGTCGCTCAACTATCGGCGCGACGAGCTTGATTGAAGCTACCCCGATCAGGCGCGCTGACGGCGACTTTTCGAAGCGCCAGCCCCATTGATCGCAAATTCCTCGATCCGATGCCCGGTCTTGATCGCCGCCACCAGCCAACGCGGCTGCTTGCCTCGGCCGGACCAGGTCTCGGAGGTCTGTGGGTTGCGATACTTCGGCAGGACCCGGGGATATTTCCGCCGCGCCTTGCCGCTGGTGGTGTAGGACTGCCCACCCTCGCTGCCGGCGCCTTCGATGGCACCGCGGCTGCGGTTGAGAACCGCCAGACGACGTTCGAGTTCGCGCTTCTCCGACGTGATCCTCACGGCGAGGATCTGACTGATCTGCTCATGGAGAGACCAGAGGTCATCGAAAGACATCGCCTCGAAATCGATCTTCTTGGTGGACATGCAGCGACCTTTGTCTGTGATCTCTATCCTGCCGAATTAACGTCATATAATTCGGTATTTCGTTCCGCAAGTGGCTCACGCTCGGAAAAACTGAATATTTGAGTTTATACCAATCCGGCTAGACCTAATGGTTGTAACTCAAACAATTATCAACCCGCAACCCCCTTTTCCGAAATTATGTCGCACCGCCCCCAGATTGTGGCAACATTCGTCTGCACGCTGGAAGAAGTCGCCGAATCAACACGATTTGCAACGGATTCGCTGCTTATTGAGGCAAGATCGCGTCAAAGTGACGTAGGTTTGATGATCAAACGGTGCCGAATTCGGTCGCTGAACATTTTCACCGCGCCATGTTTTTCAAAGCTGCCGCGAGGGCTTACAACCTATTTGGGCGAGCACCCCGATAACCCGGATCGAGATATTTTTGCATGCGCACAAAATGTCGCGAGCTGGTTTAATTGAGCCCGCATCGTGAACATGCCGCAAAGCCGCCGACATCGATTCGGCGAATCAAGCGCCTTCGCCAAACACGGGATCCTTCAGGCGCGCTCATGCGAATCAGACTCAAACACGTCGCGCCGACGGCATCCGGGGTCGCGCGGCGTGAGACAGGCACACCACCGGCAGCGGAAACTGACTGCCGCGCGATCGGCTGTGGCGTGGAGGACGGCTGCGGTCACCCGGCGGCCCGATCCCCCGCCCACCGGTGACATGGGTTCCGGCCGGCACTGTCGCGGGGCGCCGTCTTTGCGCGATACGACGGCTGAAGAACGTTCCGATGACATCCGGCCGTCGCTGCCAGCGACAGCAGCACTGGGCGATCTGATGTGCCGTCGGGGTCGATGCTGAGCGGCTGTCGCCTCGCGCCGGCAACCGGCGCGACCATGACGGCCGGCCGCCGCGTCGATCAATTTCCGATGCGATTATTTCTGCTGCCTGGTCCGACCCGGCACCGCCGGCTGGGGCGCGATCAAATGAGCCGTCCCGCGGCGGCGCCGCGTGGCCATCGGGCGACGCCTGGGAGCCGCGGACTTCTTCGCGCGCTTGCCCAGGCTGCTGCTGATGGATTGGATCTCCTCGAGCAGGGCATCACAAAGCTCGATCTGAGACCGCAGCGCGGATTGCGGCGAACGGCCCGACGATGGCCGGCCGAAACGTGATTTCGCAAGGCGCATCTTATTCAGCGATTTCAGGACAGCATTCAGAGCGCCACCGCCGCCATCCGTCTCAATATCCTCGATCAACGCGGTACCAAGCTCGTCACACAAGGACGGACCCCACTCATTGGCGAGTTTTGAGGGATTTTTCTCGACTTCCGGCAAACCGTCATCGCGACGATGCACGGATTCGATTTTAGAAATTAAATTAACCACTCGCGACAAGTTAATTTACCATCTGGCAGCAAGACATTAAATACCTCTGGCACTCGCTACGGTTTGCAGTAAAATGCTACCGCATTGCCAGAAAGGACTTATTAAGCACCTTTGGTCCGGTACAATTGAAGCTTTAGTTTGTTCAGTCTACCGTTTTATGTCTCCGACCGCGCGTAATCGTCTGGACACGATTAATTTAATTTCAGATCACGTAAAAACACGGTGCGGAACTACCCATTTAATCGTCTGCGCGATGATCGACACTCCCGAACACGGCTGGGGCGGGCGCCAGCCGTCGGAACGAGCACGGCCCGCATCAACCATCGCGGCCGCCATCTCGCGCCAAGCTTGACCATGAAGCTGCCGAGCAGAGCGTCCAGCGCCCTTCGGAGACGCCGAGGAAAGGGCCGAGGTTACCACATCATGGGCCGTTCCGGCGCTCCGCACACCACCGCGCGGCGGTACAGCACGCCCCGGGGCGTCTGGACGGCGACACGCCGAATACACCCGGGATGAATCGCGAGATTGTAATGAAACGGAGTGGCCTCGAATGCCCCGTGCAGCCGGCAGAGTCTGCTGAGATCCGGCCCGCACTCCGTCAGCGGATAGAGGCCGCGCGCGGACGCGGGATCGGATAGGCCCGTGAAGGCGATCGCGAAAGCAGCTGCGGCGATCCTGATCACGTTCGACAATTGCGTGCTCCGTTGCAAAGAGCCTCAAGGGCTGGCGCAGCAGCATAGACTTGATCGGCGGCCTTGGACAGCCGGCCGCCCGCTTGCGGTCCGGGCGCCCCGTCCGACGGCCTTGGCTCACCGACTCGTTGCGCGGCCTGCGATGTCGTCGCCCCCTGCCTGAGCGAAGCGACTCAGGCTAACCGTTGCGCAACGGCTTTGTGCTTAAAATTGCTGGGCTCCTGTTAGGTCGAACGGATCATCCGTCCACCATGGACCTCCGGCGGAGTTGACAGCTCGTTGCGGTAATATGGTAAGGTCAGACTGTGACCTAATTGGCACGGCCGGGCAAAAGCGGACCAACCCGCCCGGCGGTGCGCTTTCGTCCAGTATGGCCGCCGGGTAGGTTGAAATATGTGGGACGTTCTCCCTTCTTGGTGGAGGGAGCAGCGTGGGGAAACGTATTTTTGCTGTATTCGGGGATGGGTTTGAAGGCCTTGATCAATCCGCGCGGGTCGACCGGCGGCGGGGGGTCTCCTGTGCGCAACAGCGCAGTGGACCCGAGCGGCTTTCATAGCCTTTGCCGTGGCTCGCGCGCGCTCCTAACTCTGGTGATCTTGGCGCTTCTGCCAGCTTGTTCCTTGCTCCCCGGAACAGGACCGACCAGCGACGCAGTGAACGACAATGCCACGGCCAGCGTGCGGTCGAACACGGCGCTTCCCTATGCGCTGGTCGACATCAGCCCCGAGACGATCGGCTTCCTGTCGCAGCCCAACATGGTCACGTTCCAGGGCGTGTTTCCGGACAAGCGGCCGAAGCCGGTGCAGGTCGCCGGTATCGGCGACGTGCTGAACGTTTCCATTTTCGAAGCCGCCCCAGGCGGACTGTTCACGCCGCCCACGGCCGCCGGCGCCCGTCCGGGCAACTTCGTGGATCTGCCGGCGCAGGCGGTAGACCAGCAAGGCAATATCCGCGTTCCCTATGCGGGCGAGATCGCCGCCGCCGGCCGGACTCTGCCGCAGATCGAGCAGGACATCGTCTTCCGGCTGCAGAAGCGCGCCCTCGAGCCGCAGGTCGTCGTCAGCCTGAACCAGCAGCATTCCAGCGTGGTCAGCGTGCTCGGCGACGTCAATACGCCGGGCGTGCTGGCCCTCAACAGCGTGGGCGAACGCCTGCTGGCGGTGATTGCACGTGCGGGCGGCCCGAAGCACGAGGCCATCGAAAGCTACGTGACCCTGCAGCGGGACGGCAAACGTGTGCGCGTGCTGCTCAGCCGCGTGGTGCAGGATCCGCGCGAGAACATCTTCATCCGCCCGAACGACGTCGTCTACATCACGCGGGAATCCCCCACCTTCACGGCCCTCGGCGCCCTCAATCAGAACGTCTTCGGCTTCAATTCCGAGATTTCGTTCGATACGGAGACGCTGACGCTGGCCCAGGCGATCGGCAAGGCGGGCGGCCTGAACGATCAGCAATCGGATCCAGCCGAGGTCTTCCTCTATCGCTACGAGGAACGCCCGCTGCTGCAGAAGCTCGGCATCGATACCAGCCGCTTCATCTACGACCGCATTCCGACCATCTACCACGTCAACCTGCGCGACCCCTCCGGCATGCTGCTGGCCTCGGGCTTCCAGATGCGCAGCAAGGACGTGATGTACGTCGCCAACGCCAAGGTCGTCGATTACTACAAGCTGCTGACTCTGATCAACAACACGGCGACAACCACGTCCAACACGGCCACGGCGGTGATCAACGTCAACACGGCGACGAAGACCAGGTGGTGAAGCACACCGACGGGCCGGTAGCGGCCTGAACAGGCGCCGGAACGTCGAGGGTGCGGCTGGACCAGAGCCCGCCGCGCCGCTCGATGTTGCGGTATCGGACGGCGATCGCGTGACAAGCCGTTACAATCCGGCCAATCACCGCGACCAAACGACACCGGCGGTGCATCCGCCCGCGACATCCAACGCACAGTATCCCTCTGCAGGCGACGCGATCGCCGGCGCGAACGAATTGGGAGACTGACGTGAAGACATCCATCGCGACCATTTTGCTCGTGGCAGTCCTTTCGGCGGCAGCCGCGGTCGACGCGAATGCCTGGACCCGCAGCGGCTCGGTCGCCGGACCGCGCGGCACCACCTCATTTGGCGGCTCCGGCAGCTGCTCCGGCGGCGCCTGCGCCTGGCAGGGTGGCGGCACAGGTCCCGCCGGCCGCAGCTGGTCGCGCTCCGGCTCCGCGAGCTGCAGTGACGGCAGCTGCACCCGGCAGGGCCAGGGCACGGGACCGCGCGGCAACTCCTACAGTTACAGCCGCACCGTCACGCGCTGAACGGACGCCGTAGCGTTGCTGCTCGCGGCCTCCCTGAAGCATCGATGTCGCCGGTCCGCCTGCCTCTCCGGGGCGGACCGGCGCGCCGCCTCCATTCGATGAGGCCGGATGCGCGCCATGCCCATCTTCTCTTCCCTACCGCCGTCGACGCGCATGATCGTGCTGCTGACGGCGCTCGGCTTCATGACGCTGGAATATGGGCTCGGCCGGCTAGCAGGCCGCGAGACTCACGACCTGCGCGAGACCGCAGCCTCGTTCGCCATCGCGATCGGACAGCATCTGATCCGCGCAATGGTCGCGCTCGTCGCGGCCTTTCCCTTCGCCATCGCCTATCGCCACAGGATCTTCGATTTCGACGCGAGCCGGCCGCTCGCCCTGCTCGCATTGTTTCTCGCCAGCGAGTTCGTCTACTACTGGCACCATCGCGCCTCGCATCGGGTTCGCTGGCTGTGGGCCACGCATGCCGTGCACCACTCTTCGACGCATCTGAACCTGACCGCCGCCATTCGTCTCGGCTGGACGAGCGAGATCTCCGGTCATGTCCTGTTCTATCTGCCGCTGGCGCTGCTCGGCTTCCATCCGCTCGCCATCATCGGCATGCTCGGCGTCAATCTGCTCTACCAGTTCTTCATCCATACCGAGCTCGCGCCGCATCTCGGTCCACTCGAATATGTGCTGAACACGCCGCGACATCACCGCGTCCACCACGCAGCCAACGAGTCCTGTCTCGATCGCAACTATGGCGGCGTGCTCATCATTTTCGACCGGCTGTTCGGTAGCTTCGCCGAGGCCCCGGCCGGCGAAACCTTGCGCTACGGCCTCGTCGGCGTTGCGCCGAGCTTCAATCCGTTGCGGATCGCATTTGGCGAATGGATTGCGATCGCCCGCGACCTCGCGGCAGCCCGGAGCTGGGCGATGCGGCTGCGCGTGCTGGCCGCCGCGCCCGCACAGAAGCCCCACCGCGGGGAGTTACCCGACAGCCGAGAAGGATGCTCATGACGTCACATCTCCGATCGTTCATGGCCGCCATGGCAGCGGCTCTGTTCGTCTCGACCACGGCGGTCGCCGCGGAGCGCGGCATCACCATCGACACAAGCGATGGTCCGCGTCATGCGATGGTGATGACCACGGGCAAGACGCCGCAGCCGACTGTGATCGTGCTCCATGGCGCGCTCGGCAGCGGCGCCGGCGCCGCGCGCACGACCGGTTTTGCCGAAGCCGCGAGAGCTCATGGCTTCGCCGCGGTCTTTCCCGATGGCCTCGACCGGCAATGGAACGACGGCCGCTCCGGCGGTCCCGATGATGTCGGCTTCATCCGCGCCTTGGTGCGGCACCTCGTCGCCGACGGTACGGCCGCCCCCCGGCGCATCTATCTTGCCGGCATTTCGAATGGCGGCATGATGAGCTTCACCCTGGCCTGCAAGGCGCCGGAGCTGTTTGCCGGGATCGGCACGGTGATCGCCAACATGCCGGATGGCACCGCGCCCTGCGCCGCGCGGCCGGTGCCGGTGGTCATGATCAACGGCACGGCTGATCCGATGGTGCCCTATCGCGGCGGCGAGGTCGGGCTGCGCGGCGGGCGCGGCCGGGTGTGGAGCGCTGAAAAGACGGCGGAGTTCTTTGCGCGGCGCGACGGCTGCGGCGTGCGCCAGGCCGCGGCGCTGCCGCATCGGGATCTCGCCAGCGACACCTCCGTCACGCAACTCAGCTGGCGCGATTGCCAAGTGATCGGCGGCGTGTCGCTGTATCGCGTCGAAGGTGGCGGACATGCCCTGCCCGGCCGCCGCCCGCTGGCGCCGCGCCTGCTAGGCCCGAGCAATTTCGACATCGATGCCGCCGAGGTCATTCTCCGCGCGTTCGATCTCGCGCGCACGCTGTAGTCCGGCAAGTCCGCCCAGGCTCCGACCGTGCGGAGACGGCGCGGCCACCAGTGCGCGCGCGAGCTCAGGCGGCGATCGTCGGCGTGGTGTTCGGCTCGCGCGGCAGCTCTGCCTCGCCGTGCGAGGGAAGATTCTCGCCGCGGATGCCGAGCGGCTGTCCGATCCACAACGCGTGCGCGGTGTGATCGGCCAACGGCTCCGTCGTATTCGGATGCACGAGCACGCTGAGGCGACCATGATTGAGCATCAGCCATGGCACCAGCACTGGAAACACGTCGACCGCGAAGGCGACTTGATACATCGGCCGCTCGTGAGGCCCGACCAGCGCGTCATGCCAACGCCCGAGCGTCACAAGGAAGCGGTCGGCAATCCACTGCCGCAGCTGCGCGGCTTCGGTTCGGGTGGCATCATTGAAATAGATGTGGGCATGAAAGCTCGCAATTGCGCTCAGGCGATGCGGCTGCCCCGCCGAGGTCGTTTCCATCCGCGCCTCTCGATCATTTTCAATCGCGTTGGCCGCGCGGGCGAACCGATGCGGCATGGTCATCCTAGCATCGCTAGCCCGGCCTCAGTCGCGGCGCGAGTCATCGGCGGCGGACTCTGGCCTCGAGAGCTCGGCGGGGCTCGAGCTTCGACCCCGGCAGCATGTCGCCGCGCGAGCTGACGCACCAAGACAAACGACAACGCCGCGCTGAGGTTTCAGCGCGGCGTTGTCGTTTGGGGAGTGAAGAGGGGATGTC
>NZ_JAUHJJ010000007.1:0-312269 GCF_032381175.1 Bradyrhizobium sp. SZCCHNR1093 | reverse complement strand
TCGCCGCTCTTGAACGGCCGATTCGTCATGCCCCCAAATCTTACCGTGAACACTGAGTTCTTGCCCAGCCTCGACGGTGCAAGCGGAATGATTGCGACAAACTAACACGACGGGCAGTTTGCGCATGATGGGGATGCGGGAATTGCCCGACTGCTGAAAAACTGCAAGTCGTGCTGCGTTGCGAACCACGCAACTACTCTGATCCCAGGGAAAGAAGACCCATCATTCAACGATCTTAGACATCTCAAAACGACTTCGATCGCACCACATTCACCACTTGCAAAACCCACCCCTATCGATGCATGATTGGAAGGTTTTTTGGCGCTTGTCGCTCTACTGATATTGGGAGAATTTCTAATGCGAGCAATTGTCGTCGGATCCGTTCTTGCAACCTTGTGCGGCGGAAGCCAATCGGCCTTAGCCGCAGACCAACTAGTCGCGTGCGATTCCGTTCTGGTCAAAGACACCTTCGTCGATCGAAGCAATCTTAACTTGGCACTCGCCATCTCAAACACAGTAGATCAAAAGACCTTCGATTCAGTGAGCAACAGTGCCGGCGTCAAACTGTCGATACCTGTTGGCGACGACGATCTAAAATTTGACGGCGACTGGAAGAAATACACCGAGCGCCGCATCGAACTGAACAAGCGATATCATTACAATTATTCACAGACCATCAGTCGTGACGTTGCGATCTCCTCGACACAAACAGCTGCCATCGATGCCTGGAGCAAATGCATCGAAAATTCGGTGCAAGAAACTCTGGTCTTGAGGACATCCTTCCTATCGGCAAACAAAGTCGCAGTGGACGCGTATTGGAAAGCAGGAGCGGAGGGGAAACCCGGCGTAACTGCAAACGTGCAGCTTGTCGGTGCGAAGCCAATCAATCCAATACCGAGGCAGTTCGCGCAAAAATGGACAAGCTTGCTCTTCGAACGAAGCCGCAGCGACCCGTTTTATCTCGCTATAAACATCAGGAACGGAACTCGCGGCGTCCTCTCACTACCCGCCGAAACCCAACCAGTCACTTGCAGAGATTGTAAAACACAAGAAGCGGTGAAGCTTCAAGCCGGTCACTTTGGACCGGGCAAAAGCCCAAAAGAAGCAGTAACTGAACGATTGAAGCCTGGCACGTATCTTGTTGTCGTCACCACTACTATCCAAGGCATTGGAGATGGGGGCTACGGATGCCGTCCTGTCTTCAAGTACACGATAACGCCCGCGAATGAGGATAGCTCTGCCGTCTCAATAGGCCGCGGGGGAGACGCCTTGTTTTCAGACGAAATTCGTGCCCCGTACTCGGGCTCCACCAAGGTTCATCTGAACCGAGATGGGAAGATTGTCGTCGGATTACAGGTTAATATGTCGTTTAATCGCTACGGTACCGATAATATCGACGGAGCCAATTTCGGTGAGAGCGAGATAACATTTGCTCGCCTGGATTGATATCGCTCCGGCCGCCTCGACCGAACCAAACATGCCCTGAGTTCTATATATGCCCTCTCGTTTGCTGCTTTTTATCTTTCTGACGTGCGCAGCGTGTCAGTCTAGCGCTCAAACGTCGCTCGCGTGTATTGAGGCAATGAAGGTTTGCGACGACGCTAGGAGGGAGTCGGCAACATGCATTCAAAGAGAGAAACTAGCTTCTCCACTTACGTGTGGTGCAATCAAAGACGCAGAAATCTGGGTATGCAACCAAGCCAATTTCACGTGTGCTCGTCCCAAGGCTAACCTGACAAACTCTCGATAATCGACGCTATCGCGCCGGCAGTCATCCTTTCCGTGAGGATGAGACGTCGTCGCCAAACAGGTTTTGCCTCGCCTGGCGGGTAGACCGATAAACGCTTGCCCTCCCCGATAAAGACACCCGCATGCTCGAACTCCAAACTTTACTGCTGTTCGTCTCCGCCGCGCTGATCGTCGCGCTGACGCCGGGGCCGGGCATCTTCTACATCGTGGCGCGCACGCTGGCCGGCGGGCGGAGCGAGGGGCTGGCGTCCAGCGTGGGGCTCGGGCTCGGTGGCCTCGTGCACGTGTTCGCCGGCGCGGTCGGGCTGTCCGCGCTGATGATGGCGAGCGCGGAAGCGTTCACCGCACTGAAGATCGCCGGTGCTTTCTATCTCATCTGGCTCGGCATCAAGACCTGGCGTGAGGCCCGGGTCACCCAGCCGGCCGAGGTGACGCCGACCGGCAGCCGGCGCGCGTTTCGCGAGGGCATCATTGTCGAGGCGCTGAACCCGAAGACGGCGGCGTTCTTCCTCGCCTTCATTCCGCAATTCGTCGATCCTGCAGGGCACGTCGGCGCGCAGTTCGTCGTGCTCGGGCTGATCTCGGTAACGCTCAACACCAGCGTCGACCTGGTCGTGACGTTCTGGGCCGCCAAGGCGCGGCATCGTCTCGCCCACCGGCCGAGCCTCGTGACGCGGATGCGGCAGGCATCAGGCGCCGTCATGTGCAGCCTGGGCGGCGCACTGTTGTTGGCGCGGCGCACGAGCTGACGCCAAGATCAGCTGGCGCGAAGTTGCGCTTCCAACACAAATTATACTTCCAAACAAACGTGCCGCAGCACGCCGGCGCTTGTGGCGCCGGCACACGCAAGCCGATGCGTTGCGGCCGCCTTTGCCAGGCTAATCGCGATAGCGGCAGAGCTCGTCGCCGTTCTCGTATTCGTAGCAGATCTTGACGCGCCGGTAGGGCCGATCCCCCTCGGAGCTGCGCGCGCGACGATCCATGTCGTCATCATCGCGCTGCATTCGCGCGTTTCGGCCCGTGGTGCGATGATCCATGTCCTGATCCATCATCCGGCCCATGCGGTGCTGGCGCATCCGATCCATGTCCATGCGATCCATGCCCATGCGGTCGTCGTCGCGCTGCTGTGCCGTCCAGTCGCGGTTCACCCGCGTGTCTTCGGCACTCTGGCGCTCGCGTTCACGAGCCCGGTCCGACTGCTGGGGCGTACGTTCCGGCTGCACCGGAACGGCCTGGGTTTGGCCGGTTCCCGGCGTGCTGTCGGCCTGCTGAGCGGACGCTCCCGCGGAGAGGAGACAAGAGGATATCAATAGGACGGTCGCTGCTGTCGGAACGCGCATGGTTCATCCTCCAAGAGAAGGCTGTCTAACCGTGCGGGTCAGCGTTGGTTCGAACGACACCTGCTCTTTCGATGCTGCACCGCAGAGCAGATGACAACCGGACGCAGAAGATAGCTGGGAGGCTGAGCCAGGGCGGTCGCCGGTTGCTCTCTGGCGTTAGCCCGAGATCATATCGTGGTTGATTCCACGCCGGCGCCAATATCGCGCGCGCAGCCGCGGTGCGATCTGCCACGAGACGATGGCTGACAGCACCACGCTCAGGGCAATCATGACCGCCATTGCGAGCATCGCGTGATTGCTGAGCGGCGTAAGAAGAATCGTCAGAACTCCCGCACCGAACAGCACGGCCTGAACCATCATGAAGACCATCGCCGAAATCTGTGTTCGCATGGACATTGCGGTCGCTCACGGTTGTTGCGCCTGCAAGTCAATGAAGTATCCGTCGAACAGTTCCGGCTCACCATGGTCTCGAGGTCGGATCCGTGTCGCCCGGCCGGCCACAAGCCGGCCGGGGGACGTCGTTTGCACTGCGGCGCTGACGGGGGACGACAAGCTCGGCTGCGTCGTGCCGCCCCCCGCCCGTCATTCCAGCTCGATCGCCTGGTAGGTGCCGGTCTCGTCGAGCGCGGTGCCCCAGATCTTGTGCGAGGCCTGGTGCTCGGCGCGTCCGAAGGAGAGCTTGCTGCCGAGCCCGAGGTCGATGCTCTGCATCGACTCCAGCGTGTCGACCAGCCGCTCGGTCTCGAGCGGCGTTGTCTGCTTCAGCGCCTGGATCAGGATGCTCGCCGAGATGAAGCCCTCGAGCGAGGTGTAGTCCGGCGCCTCGCCGGGGAAGTACTTTTCCAGCGCGGTCTTGTAGTCGAGCACCAGGCTCGAATAGCCGGCGACCGATGGAACGCCCTGCGTGACGATGACCCCATTGGTGTATTTCGAGCCGAGCAGCTTCAGCTCCGCGGCGAGCGACGACGATCCGACCGCCGAGATGTTGGCGTAGATCAGCCCTGGAACCGCCTCGTGGGTCTTCTCGATGAATTTCGCCGCGGCGCGGTCGGTCGCGATCATGATCACGGCCTTGATCGGTGGCTTGGTCTGCGCCTTCAGCTTGCCGACGGCCTCGTCGACGTCCAGCGAGCCGCGCGGGAAGCCGTAGCGGATGATCGGATCGGTGATGCCGAGCGCGCGGAATGCCTTGGCGACGCCGTTGGCGCCGTCGTCGCCATAGGCGTCGTTCTGCGCGAATACGGCGATCTGCTTCGCCGGGATGCGCTTGACCTTCATCAGGTAGCGCACGATCGCCGCGGTCTCTTCCGCATAGCTCGCACGATAGTTGAAGACGTAGCGGTCGGGCGGATCGCGGCGGACGACGGCGGAGCCGCTGTACGGCGCGAAGAACAGCGCGCGGCGCTCCAGCGCGTAGGGGATCGCCACCGCGTTGTTGGCGGTGCCCATGTTGCCGATATAGCCGAACACCTGGTCCTTCTCGTAGAGCTGCGTCATCGCACCCAGCGTCCGCGTGGGATCATAGCCGTCGTCGGCAGCGATCAGCCGCAGCTTGCGGCCGTTGATCCCGCCGGCGTCGTTGGCGCGATTGAAGGCGGTCTCGATGCCGAGCTTCATCTGGCGCGCGGACTCCTTGCGGACTCCGGAGAACGGGATGACGGTGCCGAACCGGATCTCGGTGTCGCTGACGCCGTGCGGAAGCGGAGGCGGCAGGTTGGCCGTGGGCTGCGTCGACGCGGCTGCGGTCGAGGGCGCCAGCGCGAAGGACAGCGACGGAGCCGCCGACTGCTGCTGGCTGAGCGACCGCTCCAGCTCCGCCAATTGGCGTTCTGCGGTCTGACAGCTGACCTGCGAGGACGCGACCCGGCCGCGGCCCTCGGCGATGTAGCTGTTGAAGGTGCGAATGAGTCCATCGCGCTCGCCGCCGTTCGACGAGCCCTGGCGGATCACTTCGCTGAACTGATCGATGATGGTCTGGACGCGCCCCTGGGCGATCTCGCGGCACGTCGCGGCCTGGCCGACGACCGGACCGACGCGGGCGGCGAGATCACGAACGACATCGGGGGAAATGGGAGCAGCGGAGGCGGCAGGGACGAAGAAGCAGGTTCCGAGAAGGAGCGCACACCAGCGAACGGTCATTTTGAACTATCCGTCTTCTTGTGATTGGTTGGCTAAGTTCACACCATGAGTCAGACAGGCTTCCTATTAAAGACAGGTTGCATGACACCGCAATATCCATTCGGCCGATCGCGGTCGCCTGGAACTCATAGCGGGGCGCACCGCTCGATCGTGTTTCGCGCCGTGTCGCGCAACCCGCCGAACTAACAGGCGGCACGAACGATTAGTTCTCAGAATCAACAGTTTGCCGCGGGGCATGGCGACCGGCTTCACCGGCCGGTCGAAGAGCTCAGCGCGATGCGCGAGGCGTCTCCGGAGCCGCCTGGACGCCATCGGGATGCCCGGACGAAGTTGTTCGCAGTCTTAACCAGCATTAACGCGAGACCGTCAAATGCCGGGCGACGCCTTCAAGGCTGGGTCATCTTGCGCCGCAGTCTCGAGTCACCGGCGACGACATGCCGCAGCTCAGCATCCGATAACGACGAGGTGAGACTGAATTGACGGGAGAAGCGTCCTGATCCGCCGGCCCATCGCTGGCTCGCTGCCGATTTTGGCGATAGCAGCAGATCGCAGCTCATAGCGGTGGGAAGAGGTTCGTGATGCCATGGAAGAATACGACGATGGAGTTCGGTGCGATCGCCAAGCTCTTCCACTGGACCGGCGCCGCGGCCTTCATCGCGGCCTATGCCGTCGTGTACTATGTCATCTGGTTCATGGACGATACTTCCCCGGACGCCTTGCCCGTGCTCAACGTCCATTGGGTGCTGGGCATGATCGTCGGCCTGTCCGTCCTGCCTCGCCTGCTGTGGCGGCTCGTCAACGTTCAGCCCGATCAGCCGCATGCATCACATGCCGAGGCGTGGCTCGCGCACGCCGCGCATTGGGGATTGTACGTGCTGCTGATCCTGATGCCGCTGACCGGCTATATCGGCACCGATGCCGCCACCGACTTCGGAGCGTTCGCGCTGCCGAACTTCCGTGAGACGGCGCTATTCGGCTGGATCGAGACGCGCTGGGGGATCAGCTGGGAGGCGTTCGAGCCGCCGGTCGACGCAATCCACCATGTCGTCGGCAAATGGATCGCGTGGATCGTGGTGGCCCTGCACGTCGCGGCCGCGCTGTTTCATCACGTCGTCCGCCGCGACGGCGTCCTGACACGGATGCTGCCGGGCCGTTCGGTCGCGTGAACGATGCGCGACCCGTGACGACCGCTCTGCGATCCCCACACGATCGTCATTGCAAGGAGCCGCAGGCGACGAAGCAATCCAGAGTCCTCGTGGCACCCCGGATTGCTTCGCTGCGCTCGCAATGACGAAGATTCGAGCATCAACCTCAGTCCGCCGAACTACTTGTTCGGCAGGTTGGTTTTGATGTGCAGCTCGCGCAGCTGCTTCGTGCTGGCTTCCGACGGCGCGCCCATCAGCAGGTCCATGGCCTGCTGGTTCATCGGGAACAGCGAGATCTCGCGCAGGTTGGTGGTGCCGCAGAGCAGCATCACGATGCGGTCGACGCCGGCGGCCATGCCGCCATGCGGCGGGGCGCCATACTGGAAGGCGCGGTACATGCCGCCGAAGCGGTCGACCACCTCCTGCTCGCCGTAACCTGCGATCTCGAACGCCTTCACCATCGCCGCCGGCTTATGGTTGCGGATGCCGCCGGAGGCGATCTCGTAGCCGTTGCAGGTGATGTCGTACTGGAACGCCTTGATGGTCAGCGGGTCCTGCGTCTGCAGCGCCTCCAGGCCGCCCTGCGGCATGGAGAACGGGTTGTGCGAGAAGTCGACCTTCTTGTCGTCCTCGTTGTACTCGTACATCGGGAAGTCGACGATCCAGGCCAGCTTGAACTGATCCTTGTCGGACAGGTTCAGCTCATCGGCGACCTTGTTGCGGGCGAGGCCTGCGAACTTCCAGAACTTGTCGGGATCGCCGGCGACGAAGAATGCAGCGTCGCCCTCCTTGGTGCCGAGCTGGCTGCGGATCGCAGCCGTGCGCTCCGGACCGATGTTGTTGGCGAGCGGGCCTGCGCCCTCGCCGCCCTCGCGCCACATGATGTAGCCGAGGCCGGGCTGGCCCTCGCCCTGCGCCCACGAGTTCATGCGGTCGCAGAAGGCGCGGCTGCCGCCACCGGGTGCCGGGATCGCCCAGACCTGGTTCTTGGGGTCCTCGAGCATGCGCGCGAACACCTTGAAGCCGGAGCCGCGGAAGTGCTCGGAAACGTCGGCCATCTCGATCGGGTTGCGCAGATCAGGCTTGTCGGAGCCGTATTTGCGGATCGCCTCGGCGAACGGGATGCGCGGCCAACCCTTGGTCACCGGCTTGCCCTTGGCGAAGTCCTCGAACACCCCGGTGATGACCGGCTCCATCGCCGCGAACACATCCTCCTGCTCGACGAAGCTCATCTCGACGTCGAGCTGGTAGAACTCGCCCGGCAGGCGGTCGGCGCGCGGATCCTCGTCGCGGAAGCACGGCGCGATCTGGAAGTAGCGGTCGAAGCCCGACATCATCAGCAGCTGCTTGTACTGCTGCGGCGCCTGCGGCAGCGCGTAGAACTTGCCGGGATGGATGCGCGACGGCACCAGGAAGTCGCGCGCGCCCTCCGGCGACGACGCGGTCAGGATCGGCGTCTGGAATTCGAAGAAGCCCTGCTCCTTCATGCGCCGGCGCATCGAATCGATGATCGCGCCGCGCGTCATGATGTTCTGGTGCAGCTTCTCGCGACGCAGGTCGAGGAAGCGGTATTTCAGCCGGATGTCCTCGGGGTACTCCTGCTCGCCGAACACCGGCAGCGGCAGCTCGTCCGCGGGGCCGAGCACCTCGATGTCGGACACGTACAGCTCGATCTTGCCGGTCGGCAGATCGTCATTGTCGGTGCTCTTGTTGTCGGCGCCGGCCGGGCGGCGGCGCACCTTGCCCTCCATGCGCACGACCCATTCCGAGCGCAGCTTCTCGGCCAGGCTGAACGCCGGCGAGTCCGGATCGACCACGCATTGGGTGATGCCGTAATGGTCGCGCAGGTCGACGAACAGGACGCCGCCATGGTCGCGGATGCGATGGCACCAGCCGGACAGCCGGACCGTCTCTCCGATGTTGCTCTCGCGGAGCGCGCCGCAGGTGTGGGTCCGGTAGCGATGCATGGTCGTCCTGAATGGTCGTCGTGAGGAGAAGGAATCGGCGCAGCCCTTAAAGGCGCGCTCCGAATGCGCGCAGGGTTTAGCCGAGCCGCCCCGGCGCGGCAACCGCAGGAACGGCCTTTTCGGCTTCGCAGCGGAAAAGGCCGCCCGCCCTGGCCCTCACTGCAACGTCGACCCCGATGCCGAATTGAGCAGGCGCTGAAACGCTCATCTGACGGCCGTTTGGGCTCGAAAAACGGCCGCCCCCCGCCTATCTTGGAGCCATGACCGTACATTTCCCCTTCCAGAACTCCTACGCCACGCTGCCGGACAATTTCTTTGCCCGGGTGGCGCCGACCCCCGTCGCAGCGCCTCGTCTCATCAAGCTGAACCGGCCTCTCGCCGCGGAGTTGGGGCTGAACCCGGCCGAGCTGGAGACGCCGGAGGGCGCCGAGATCCTGGCCGGCAAGACCGTGCCCGAGGGTGCCGAGCCGATCGCGATGGCCTATGCCGGCCACCAGTTCGGGCATTTCGTGCCGCAGCTCGGCGACGGCCGGGCGGTCCTGCTTGGCGAGGTGGTCGACCGCAACGGCGTGCGCCGCGACATCCAGCTCAAGGGCTCGGGGCCGACCCCGTTCTCGCGCCGCGGCGACGGCCGCGCCGCGCTGGGGCCGGTGCTGCGCGAATACATCGTCAGCGAGGCGATGGCGGCGCTCGGCATCCCGACCACCCGGTCGCTGGCGGCGGTCGTGACCGGCGAGCAGGTCTATCGCGGCACGGTGCTGCCCGGCGCGGTGCTCACGCGGGTCGCGACCAGCCACATCCGGGTCGGCACGTTCCAGTATTTCGCCGCGCGCCAGGACACCGACGCCGTGCGCCGGCTCGCCGACCACGTCATCAGCCGGCATTATCCGGACCTCGCCGGAACCGAGCGGCCCTACCACGCTCTGCTCGACGCTGTGATCACGCGGCAGGCGCGGCTGGTCGCGGACTGGCTGCTAATCGGCTTCATCCACGGTGTCATGAACACCGACAACACTTCGGTGTCCGGCGAGACCATCGATTACGGCCCCTGCGCCTTCATGGACGGCTATGACCCGAAGCAGGTGTTCTCCTCGATCGACGAGTTCGGCCGCTATGCGTTCGCCAACCAGCCGCGCATCGCGATGTGGAACCTGACCCGGCTCGCCGAATGCCTGCTGCCGCTGTTCGGCGACGACAAGGACCAGGCGATCAAGGAGGCCGAGGCGGCGCTCGACGGTTTTGCCGCCCAGTTCACCGACGCGCACCAGGCGGGGCTGCGCCGCAAGCTCGGCCTGTTCATGCAACGCGAGGGCGACCAGCCGCTGGCGCAGGCATTATTCGATGCGATGGCGGCGGCCCGAGCCGATTTCACGCTGACGTTCCGCCGTCTCAGCGACGCCGCCGGCAGCGGCGATCTCAGCGAGGTCCGCGCCCTGTTCGAGGATCCCACGGACTTCGACGAATGGGCTCAGCGCTGGCGCCGGCGCCTCGCGGAGGAACCGCAGACGGCGGCGGAGCGGGGCGAGGCCATGCGCAAGGTCAATCCGGCCTTCATCCCGCGCAACCACCGCATCGAGGCGGTCATCACCGCGGCGGTCGAGAACGACGACTACGCGCCGTTCGAGGAGCTTCATGCGGTGCTGGCACGGCCGTACGACGACCAGCCGGACCAGGCCGCCTATGCCGAGCCGCCGCAGCCCCAGGAACGCGTGCTGCAGACGTTCTGCGGCACGTAAACGGCAAGCTCCCTGCCTTAACCTCGCGTCCACCATGGCCGGCGTCACGCCCGGGTCCTTAAGAAACGATCAACGCAGCCCCGACAAGTTGAAGCAACAAGTCGGGAGGTCGCGCACGTGGACGCGCTGGTGTTCGAATTCATGGGTCTGGCGATGATCGCCTTGTGCCTGATCGTGCTCGCCGTGCCCTCGGCGCGGCGGCCGTCGGGCCGCGTCCGGCATCACTGAGGCCACCCCGGACCGCCCATCGTCAACCATAGAGCGATCAGCTGACACCGGAGCGCTTGCGTTCCGGGCGGATTGGGCCGACAAGCGAGGACGAATTTCGTTCCTTCCCCTTTGCCGACACCCTTGACTTGTCAGCGTTTTCGGACGACGGCGTAAGTGCCTCGTCATGGATCGTTCATGGACTTGATCACCACCACCGCGGACCTCGCGGCCGCCTGCGCCCGCCTCGCCCAGCACCCGGTCGTCACCGTCGATACCGAGTTCCTGCGGGAGACCACCTACTACCCCCTGCTCTGCGTCGTGCAGATGGCGAGCCCGGACGAGGCCGTGGTGATCGACGCCCTTGCCGAGGGCATCGATCTCAAAGCCTTCTTCGAGCTGATGGCGAACGAGAAGGTCCTGAAGGTCTTCCACGCCGCCCGCCAGGACATCGAGATCATCTGGCACCGCGCCGGCATCGTGCCGCACCCGATCTTCGACACCCAGGTCGCCGCGATGGTGCTGGGATACGGTGACAGCATCGCCTACGACCAGCTGGTCGAGCGCATCACCGGCCACCGCCCCGACAAGACCCACCGCTTCACCGACTGGTCGCGGCGGCCGCTGACCAAGGAGCAGGCGCATTACGCCGAGGCCGATGTCACCCATCTGCGCGACGTGTTTGCCGCGCTCGATGCCGACCTGAAGAAGCGCGGGCGGAGCGACTGGGTCAGCGAGGAGATGGAGATCCTGACCTCGCCGAAGACTTACGACTTCCATCCCGAGCGCGCCTGGGAGCGGCTGAAGACGCGGGTCCGCAAGCCGAAGGAGCTCGCGGTGCTGATCGAGGTCGCGGCCTGGCGCGAGCAGGAGGCGCAGAGCCGCGACGTGCCGCGCAGCCGCGTGATGAAGGACGACGCGGTCGGCGACATCGCCACCCATGCCCCGACAACGATCGAGAAGCTCGGCAATCTGCGCTCGCTGCCCAAGGGCTTCGAGCGCTCAAGATGGGGCTCCGACATCGTCGCCGCCGTGCAGCGCGGGCTGGCGCGCGATCTCGCCGCCCTGCCCAAGCTGGAAAAGCCGCGCAACAACTCCAATGGCGCTGCGATCGTCGAGTTGCTCAAGGTCCTTCTGCGCATGACCTCGGAGCGCCATGCCGTGGCGAGCAAGGTCATCGCCACCGTCGACGATCTCGAGCAGATCGCCGCCGACGACAATGCCGACGTTGCTGCGCTGCAGGGCTGGCGCCGCGAGCTGTTCGGCGAGGCCGCGCTGGCGCTGAAGCATGGCAAGCTCGCGCTCGCGATCGAGAAGGGCCGCGTCGTCCGGGTCGACCGGGCCTGACGGGCATCGCAGCGGCTACGTCTTCCGGAGTTTGCCCAGTTGATTGCAGCAGGCGGCACGGCCGCCCATAATGCTGCCCATCATTCGGCGCTGGTCTGCCCCCTCAACTCCGCCTCGATTGTCTGAGACACCTCAACCAGAGCCATCGAAAGAATGTAGGCGCTGGTCGGCAGATTGAGCTGGCGCGCTTTCGCGATGGCCGCCTGGAGGCTGCTCGCCAGCTCTTTGAGCTCTTCCTCTCGGGTCATGTCGTGGTCTCGGTCCTGGAGCTGCCGCGTGAGCAAAGACGATTGCGAACCGCCGGAACAGAAGCTGCTGCGGCTGCTCAGCGAGAATCCGGTCGACCTGCACGTCGTCGAGGCCCTTCGCCTCGTCGTCGCGTTCAACAAGATCAGCGATCCGGCCGATCGCCGTATGATTATCGATCTGGCCGAACGACTCGCCTCAGGATGATACCGCCAATATCCGCCGCGGTCACACCGCGAGCCGGCCGCCGGCGCCGATAAGCTCGGCACTGTCGAGGACGCCGGCAAAATTGCCAATCACCTTGGTTACAACCAGCTTGTACAACGCAGCGTCGCCGGCACAAGCCTGCCGGCATGCGACGGCGTCTCCGATCACCTGATAGCGGTGGCTGCGGTGAAAACCGTCCACCACCGTCGAGAGGATCGTCTCGTCCAGCGAGAAGCCGAGCAGCACGCAGCGCATGCTGCGCATGTTCGCCATGTACTCGGCGAACCGAGCCGAGCTATAGGCCGACGGCAGTGGATGCTCGAACGCAAGCTCCCCTGGGGTCGGCTTGAAGTCCGGAAGCCAGTTCGTCAGGTTGGAGGCCGGATTGAACCAGGCCGCCTGTGCGATCCGCTTGAGATGGACGACCGGCCACAGGTTGTCGCGCCAGAGCGCGATCAACTGCCGGCACCGCGCCGTGACGACATCGCCATCGGCGATCAGATGCCTGCGTCCCTCGGCGAGATATTCGCATTGCAGATCGGCGCAGACGAGAACCGGCGGATCCACCTCGGTGGCACCGAACAGATCTCGGCTCGACATCACTGTCTCGCTGCGGCGAAGTCGCGCAAGGGCGAGGACGCCGGCCGGCCGGCCGAGAGATCGAGCACGCCCGGCCGGTCCCAGTCCCCTTCCGGACGAATGATCATGTAGGGATCGCTGTCGAGCGTGATCGCGTCGTCGCACGGCTCAAGGTCCAGCACCATCTCAGTGTATGAGAAATCCGAGAAGGTGAGCTTGCGATTATGGCCGAGCGGCTTGGCGCCGAAATGCGCCCAGAAATCGACGAGACGATCCTGCGCGTGGCCATAGGCCTTCTTGAAGCCCTTGCGCCTGCAATAGTCGAGCGCCTCGCGAACCAGCTTGAACGACAGTCGCGAGCGCCTGTACTGATGGCGCACCGCGAGCCGCTCGACCTTGGCGAAGTCGCCGAAGAAGCGCACGCGCACGCATCCAGCCGGCTCGTTGCCGACGAAACCGAGGAAGTGGGCTGCAACCAGATCGTTGCCGTCGAACTCCTCTTCCATCGGACAATCCTGCTCGGTCAGGTAGACCGCCGAGCGGATCGCCGTGACGAGCATGAGGTCATTCGGATCACGCGCGATGCGCACCGTGATCGCGCGCGGATTTGTCTTTGCCGCCCTGGCCGAACTAATGCTTTGCATCCGCGATGCTCCCTTGTCCGAAACTCGTGATCGACTGGATCGAAGGCGCGATCATCTCGGGCAGGCGGTTCCACGGCCGCTGATACCACCAGAGATCGGGCTGAAAGCTTGGAACCGGCGTGAAGCCGAGTGCGCCGAGAAACGCGCGCCCTTCCGGACTCGACGGTTGTGCGTAGTAATCGGCGGCGCGAAATCTCGCGCCTTGCAGCGCCTGCGCGACGTTGCCGAGGCCGATTGCTCCTCGCCCTTGCGCCACGAGCGCCCAGACATAGATGGCAGCTACGTCTTCGTCCGGCCGCGCCAGAAATCTGCGCGGCGGATCATTCAAATTGAACTCATCCAGGAGCAACGCATCGAGGCCTGAGCAGTTGAGATAGAGGAAGGCTATGCCGCCGAGCAAGTTCCTGCCGCGGTAGAGCGCGAAGATCGAGTCCGGATCGTGCCGCAAGAACTCCGCAAGTTCGTGTTCCGAGGCACGAACGCCCGGTATTTCCCGGCGCGCGAGCGCCGCGAGCTCGCCGAGCCGATCGAGCGTGACCGCCTGAGCCGTGACCCGATCCGTCCGCGGCAGCGCGTCGAGCTGATGTCGCAGCGTGAATTCTGTGCTTCCGCGGTGCAGGTTCTGCATCTATGTTTCCAGCTTGGCTTTGATAACGTCATCATACTTGTCGGGGCTGGAGTGTATGCGGCAACATTTGCATCGGGGTGCTGCATCCACGCAGCACAGGAAGTCTGACGAAACGCTTAACCCTTCATGGGAGGATTTGAGAGCATTTCTGCTTTGTACACGTCACCGCAGCTTCCGAAACGCGGCGGATGTTCTCGGACTGACCGGCACAACCCTGATGCGCAAGATCGACCGGCTCGAGGACGAGCTCGGATTCAAGCTCTTCATCCGTGATCAATCCGGCCTGTCGCTCAGCGACGAGGGACGATCGTTGCTGTTCGACGTCGAGCAGATGGAGCGGCTGAGCTTCAACATCTTCCGGCGCGCCTCGCTGTCGACCGACACTCAAGGGTCGGTGCGCGTCGCCGTGACCGAAGGCCCCGGCAATTTCTGGATCCTGCCGCGACTGATCGATTTCCAGAAGACCTATCGCAGGATCACGGTCGATCTGAGCTGCGCGATGCAGCAGGCCGACGTGTCGCGGCTGGAGGCTGACATCTCGATTCAGTTCGAACGGCCGACCAACCCCGACGTGATCGTTGTGAAGCTCGGCCGTCTGCACATCTACGGCTTCGTGTCGGAAGCCTATCGCGACGCACATGGATTGCCGACATCGCTGGCGGATCTCAAGAACCACCGCATCATCAAGCAGCACGGCGTGCAGCTCGACGAGACGGGCTATGCGCGCATCCTCGGCTTGGAGTCGCTCGAGGGCATCGTCGGCATCTCCACCAATTCCAGCGTTGCCGTGCTCTACGCGGTCGAGCGCGGCGCCGGCATCGGCTTCCTGCCGACATCGGCGGTCGCGCTCGGGGCGCCGCTCGTTCCGGTCGATCTCGGCATCAACTACCACATGGATCTGTGGCTGACCTATCACAAGGAGTTTCGCAACTCCGACCGGCACAAGGTCGTCATCGACTGGCTGAAGCGCATCTTCGATCCGAAGGTCCATGCCTGCTTCCGGGACGAGTTCATCCATCCGCTGGAGCTCGTGCCTCTGATGGCGTCCGCGCGGGATGTCGTCGGCTTCGGCGGCTACGTCGCGCCGAAACCGGTCTGACGACCTACCACTTCAACTCGACGCCGAGCGTCCCCTGATGCGACTGCAGCGCCGAACGCAGCTTCGCATCGTAGTTCAGATAGAGGCGTGACGTTCGGTTCAAGGATAGCGACAGTGCCGCGCCGGCGTCGGCGCCGTAACGGCCCTCGCCAAGGCCCTGCAGCGTGATGCTCTGCGGACCGAGGCTCACGGTCACCGCGCCGAGATTCTGGCTGAAATTGTCGACGAGCTTGCCATAGGCCGAGACGTCGAGGACCCTGCCGTCGACGATGAAGTAGCGGCCGAATTCGGCGCCGACGAGAACGCGGGCGCGCTCCAGCGAGGTGCCGCTGACCGACAGCGGATCGAGCCCGCCCGATTCCTGGAATGCCGCGGTCGTGGCGCGGGTGTATTCGAAGGCGAGCTTCGGAACGATCCGGCTCTCACCGATGCTCCAGTAGTAGTCGAGCTCGCTCAGCACGCCCGTGATGTGGGCGCCGTAGACCGACGTCGCCGCACCGAGGCTGGTGTCGCGCCGCGCATTGATCCCGCCGAAGCCATGGACGATCGCGATCGCCCAGGTCCAGGGTCCCCGGTCGACCGAGGCGTTGAACCCGAACTGTGTGAGATCGAGCGTCGCCGATTGCAGCGCCAGCGGCACATCGACCCTGGTCCGGCTCTGGTCAACGGATAGTCCGACGTTCACGCCCGGCACGAGGCGCATGCCGATACCGGCGACACCGCCCCAAGTCGTCCTCTTGTCGCCAACGAAGTCGCCTTGCGCATTGCTGCGGACCGTCACGCCATACATCTCGCCCCAAGTCCGGAACCGAGCCTGTTCCGAAGCCTCCGGCGCACCCCCGCCCCCCGGATTGCTCCGCTGCAGCCGGGTGACGCCCTGCGTGGCCTGGGTGCCGAGCCGTTCGAGGAAGCTCGAGCCGAGATCGAGCACGGTTTGGCCGGACGAGCGTTCGGAGCTGATCGCGCCGGGTGCAGGACTGGGCAATGGGCTCGGCGTTGGTGTCGGGCTAGCGGCTATGCTCGGCAGGCCGGCCTGCGCGGCGCACGGCGAAGACGCGACGGCCATACCCAAGGCGACGATGGCCAGCAGCGCCGCCCCGGGTACACGGGTGCACCGTCGCCTGCCCCGCTTGGCCTGAGATGCCCCGCGCATCGATGCCCCGTTCGCCGCCCGCTCGAATTCGCTTCATATTGCCGCGTCGATTTGTCCGCAGTTCCCGATCGCGGTCAATGAGATTGACCATGCCGCGGCTGCACCGCAAGGATTTGTGGTTCCAGCGCCACAAGCCACGCAGTGCAGCAGCAGCCGGTGACGTGACGTCGCGACGCGTTCTCATCGATCCGCCAAACTTGATATCGGCGGAAAATCGTGTTGCAATCTCCAGCACAATCGGATTGGCCGTTCGACTGTGCGTTTCGCGACTTCGGAAATTGAGCAGATCCCCGGAAGCCCGTTTGTGGCGTGGCACGCGTGAGCGTGGCCGCGTCTTTTTTTCGTCTAGACGAGGAGACAGCGATGCCGACCTACAAGGGCAGCGTGAAGTGGTTCAACCCGACCAAGGGATATGGCTTCATCAAACCGGCTGGCGGAGACAAGGACGTGTTCGTCCATATCTCGGCCGTGGAGCGTGCTGGACTGACCACGCTCAACGAGAACCAGACGATCGAATATGATCTGGTGGAGAGCCGCGGCAAGACGTCGGCAGAGAACCTGAAGCTCTCGTGAGCATCGTCCCGGCGGAGGGCGCCACAGCGCGCGTTCGAAAGCCAACTCACGAGTTCCGCGTCACGCTCGCTTGCCGCGGATGATCAGACTTCGTCAGCCTTGATGTGCCCCGGCCCCGCCGGGGATTTTTTTCGTCCGGCGACAGCTAACGGACGACGGGCCAGATCAGCGCGTGATCGGCCTGCACCACGGACGACGTCCGGCAGAGATCGCCTTCGAGCCGCACCAGGCCCTTGGCCAGCAGCTTCAGCGCCTCGGGATAGATGCGATGCTCGACGCCAAGAATGCGCGTCGACAGCGTGTCCGGCGTATCGTCGTCCCTGACCACGACCGCGCCCTGCATCACGATCGGACCTGCATCCGTCTCCGGAATGACGAAATGCACGGTGGCGCCTGACAGCTTGACGCCGGCACGCAGCGCCTGGCCGTGCGGATCGAGGCCGGGGAATGATGGCAGCAGCGACGGATGAATGTTGAGCATCCTTCCGTACCAGCGCTGCACGAACTCCGCCGTGAACAGGCGCATGAAACCGGCCAGGCAGATGATCTCGATGCCGCGTGCATCGAGCGCCTGCTGCAATCTGGCTTCGAACCCCGCGCGGTCCTTGCCGAACGGCTTGCTCTCGATGATTTCGATCGCGACGCCGTTCTCCTGCGCTTTCTGCAGTCCGGCCGCATCGGCTCGGTTGGAGATCACGATGGCGACCTCGGCCGGAAAATCCGGCTGCGCCGCCGCGTGGATCAGCGCGGCCATGTTCGACCCACGGCCCGAGATCAGGATGGCGACGCGGCGCTTCATCGGCTCACTCGTCTCACAGGGCCAGATCGAGGGCGCCGGTGTAAATCACGCGCTCATCGCCCGCGGCGGCAACGACCTCGCCGAGCCGGGCAACGTGCTCACCATTGGCGGCGAATACCTCGATGACGGTATTGACGGCCTCGGCCTTGACGATCGCGATCATGCCGATCCCGCAATTGAAGGTGCGCAAGAGCTCGCGCTCGGCAATGCCGCCCTGCTCCGCCAGCCATTTGAAGACCGGCAGCACCGGCAGGCCCGTCAGATCAATCGAGACGCCGAGATGCTTCGGCAGCACGCGCGGAATGTTGTCGGTGAAGCCGCCGCCCGTGATGTGCGCGAGCCCCTTGACCGCACCGGTCTCGCGGATGGCGCGAAGGCACGACTTCACATAGAGCCGGGTCGGCGTCAGCAGCGCCGCGCCGAGAGTCAGGACCGGCGCGAACGGTGCCGGCGCATCGAAGCCGAGGCCGGACTGGGCGACGATCTTGCGCACCAGGGAGTAGCCGTTGGAATGCACGCCGGATGAAGCGAGGCCGAGGACCACGTCGCCGGCCGCGATGTCCGGCGACGGCAGCAGCGTGCCGCGCTCGGCGGCGCCGACCGCGAAACCGGCAAGATCGTAGTCGCCGTCCTTGTAGAGGCCCGGCATTTCCGCGGTCTCACCGCCGATCAGCGCGCAGCCGGATTCCCGGCAGCCTTCGGCGACGCCGGCGACGATCGAGGCCGTCGCCTCCGGGTCGAGCTTGCCGCAGGCAAAGTAGTCGAGGAAGAACAGCGGCTCGGCGCCCTGCACGACGAGATCGTTGACCGACATGGCGACCAGGTCGATGCCGATGCCGCCATGCAGCCCGGTCTCGATCGCGATCTTCACCTTGGTGCCGACGCCGTCGGTCGCGGCGACCAGCACCGGATCCTTGAATCCGGCGGCCTTGAGGTCGAACAGGCCGCCAAAGCCACCGATCTCGGCATCCGCGCCGGCGCGGGCGGTTGCGCGCACCATGGGCTTGATCAGATCGACCAGACGGTTTCCGGCATCGATATCGACGCCCGAATCTGCATAAGTGAGCCCGTTCTTGCGCTCGGTCATGGTAAAAACCCCTAATCTGGCCGCTGGTTACGTCGGAATCCGGCCGCGCGCAATGGCTCGCAAGGGGCTCGTCCCCATACTATCTAGGAACCGTACCGGTTCGCCCTGTTTCGGAATCGGGTTGTCTTTTGATCGTTGTCGTCGGGACCCGCTGCGTGACCATTCCCCACAGTATCCCCAATCTGATCACGCTCGGTCGAATCCTGCTGGTTCCGATCGTCGTCTGGGCCATTGCGGCCGGCGAGATGGAGATCGCGTTTCTGGTCTTCGTGGTCGCGGGGGTGAGCGACGCCGTGGACGGCTTCCTGGCAAAGCGCTTCAACCTGCGGTCCGAACTGGGAGCCCTGCTCGATCCCCTCGCCGACAAGGCGCTGCTGGTCTCGATCTTCGTCACGCTTGGCATCTGGGGCGCGATCCCGCGCTGGATCGTCATCCTGGTGGTCTCGCGCGACATCATGATCGTCTCGGCGGTGATCGTGTCCTGGCTGTTCGACCGGCCGGTCGCGATGAAGCCATTGATGGTGTCCAAGCTGAACACGGTCGCCCAGGTCGGATTCGCAGCGCTCGTGCTGGCCTCGCTCAGCTTCGGCTTCGAGCCCAAGCCCTACGATGTGGTGCTGATGGCGCTGGTCACGGTCTTTACCCTCGTGTCGGTCGGGCTGTATCTCGTCGACTGGGTGCGCCACATGAGCACCATCGAGGTCCGGTGATCCTCCGCTGAGGGCCCGTCCTGACCTCACGCACCCCACGATACGGAGCAATTCGACCTTGGCCGGCCATATCCCCCCTCGTCAGCTGGCCTTCGCACTGCCGCATGCGGAGAGCCTGACGCGGGACAATTTCTTCGAAGGTCCAGGCAACGCGGCCGGGCTCGCTCTGGTCGACGCCTGGCCGGAATGGCCGGCGCGGACCATGTTCCTGGTCGGCCCCGACGGCTCCGGCAAGAGCCACCTCGCCGCGATCTGGGCCGAGCAGGCTGGAGCCCGATCCCTGTCCGCGCATGCCCTCGAGGCGAGCGCGGTCCCTGGGGCGCTCGCCACCGGCGCGCTGGTGCTGGAGGATCTGACGGCAACCGATCTCGACGAGCGGGCGCTGTTTCACCTGCTGAACCTGGCCCGCCAGGACGAGGCTTTCGTGCTGATCACGGCGCGCGAGGCCCCGGCGGCCCTGCCCATCGCCCTGGCCGATCTGAGGTCGCGGCTGCGCGCCGTCCCGGTCGTCACGCTGCTGCCGCCCGACGACCAGCTGTTCCGTGCCTTGATCGTCAAGCTGGCCGCCGACCGGCAACTGGCGATCGACGAGACCGTGGTCAGCTATCTCGCAAGCCACATCGAGCGCTCCTATGCGGCGGCACGCCAGACCATCGCGCTGCTGGACAACGAGTCCCTGCGGCTCGGACGGCCGGTCACCCGGGCGCTGGCGGCGGAGCTGCTCCGCCCGCTGTGACCGGCGGCCATCTTGACGGCGGTTGGCGACGGAACCTCAATGGTGCCGGCAACGTCATCCCCTGGTTACCCAGATTGGGCTACGGTCGACCATTCGCGACTGGATGGATATGGATCGAATTCCGATGGATACCGAGCAAGTTACTGAAATTTCAGAGAAAGAATCGGTCGCGGCGCCGTCCTTCGAGATTGCCTCGAGCCCCGAGCGATTCATCAACCGGGAACTGTCCTGGCTTCACTTCAACCGCCGCGTTCTGGAGGAATCGGTCAATCCGCGCCATCCCGCCCTGGAGCGGGTGCGCTTCCTGTCGATTTCCGCCAACAACCTTGATGAATTCTTCATGGTCCGCGTCGCCGGCATCCGCGCCCAGGTCCGCGAGGGCATCGCCGAGCGCAGCCCGGATGGGCTGACACCCACCGAGCAGTTGAAGCTGATCAACGAGACCGTCTCACAGCTCGCGATCGACCAGCAGGCGATCTGGCGCGACCTGCGCAAGTTTCTCGGCGAGCTCGGCATCGTGCTGGTCGACGGCCAGGACGTCACCAAGAGCGAGCGCGCCTGGATCGAGGACCACTTCCTCGCCAACATCTTCCCGCTGCTGACGCCACTGGCGATCGATCCGGCGCATCCGTTCCCGTTCATCCCGAGCCTCGGCTTCACAGTGGCGCTGCAGCTGATCCGCTCCGCCGACGGGCGTCCGATGAACGCCCTCATTCGAATGCCCGGCAAGATCGACCGCTTCATCCGCTTCCCCGGCTCCAAGGATGGCGTGATCCGCCTGATCACCCTCGAGCAGGCGACCGGCCTGTTCATCGGCCGGCTGTTTCCGGGCTACACCGTGAAGGGCCAGGGCGCCTTCCGGATCATCCGCGACAGCGAGATCGAGATCGAGGAAGAGGCCGAAGACCTGGTGCGGCTGTTCGAAACCGCGCTGAAGCGGCGCCGTCGCGGCTCGGTGATCCGGCTCGAGATCGAGGCCAACATGCCGGAGGAGCTACGCCGCTTCGTGCAGAATGCGCTCTCGACCACCGATGACGAGGTGTTCCTGGTCGACGGCGTGCTGGCGATGAACGAGCTGTCGCAACTGACGCGGGTCGACCGGCCCGACCTCGAATTCGTGCCCTATGTGCCGCGCCATCCTGAGCGTGTCCGCGACCATGGCGGCGACATCTTCGCCGCCATCCGGCAGAAGGACCTGATCGTCCATCACCCTTACGAGTCGTTCGACGTCGTCGTACAGTTCCTGCAGCAGGCGGCGCGCGACCCGGACGTCGTCGCAATCAAGCAGACGCTGTACCGCACCTCCAACAACTCGCCGATCGTGCGCACGCTGGTGGAAGCTGCCGAAGCCGGCAAGTCGGTGACGGCGCTGGTCGAGCTCAAGGCGCGTTTCGACGAGGAGGCCAACATCCGCTGGGCCCGCGATCTGGAGCGCGCCGGCGTGCAGGTGGTCTACGGCTTCCTGGAGCTGAAGACGCATGCCAAGCTGTCGATGGTCGTACGCCGCGAGGGCGGCAGCCTCACGACCTATGTCCACACCGGCACCGGCAACTATCACCCGGTGACGGCGCGCATCTACACCGACCTGTCCTACTTCACCTCCGACCCGGTGATCGGCCGCGACGTGACGCGGGTGTTCAACTACATCACCGGCTATGCCGAGCCGATCGACATCGAGAAGATGGCGGTGTCGCCGCTCACGCTTCGCAAGCGCATGATCGAGCACATCCACGGCGAGACCAGCTTCGCCCGCCAGGGCAAGCCCGCCGTGATCTGGATGAAGATGAACTCGCTGGTCGATCCCGACATCATCGACGCGCTGTATGAGGCCTCGCAGGCCGGCGTGTCGATCGAGCTGATCGTGCGCGGCATCTGCTGCCTGCGTCCCGGCCTCCCCGGACTGTCGGAGAACATTCGCGTCAAATCGGTGATCGGCCGCTTCCTCGAGCATGGCCGCATCTACTGCTTTGGTATGGGTCAGGGCCTGCCGAGCGCCAAGGCCGCCGTCTACATCTCCTCGGCCGACATGATGCCGCGCAATCTCGACCGCCGCGTCGAGGTGCTGTGCCCGCTTCAGAACCCTACCGTGCATCAGCAGGTTCTGGAACAGATCATGGTCGCGAACCTCAAGGACACCGAGCAGAGCTGGCAATTGTTGCCGGATGGGTCGTCAACGCGTATGAAGGCCGCGAAGGGCGAGGAGCCGTTCAACCTGCACAATTACTTCATGACGAATCCGAGTCTGTCCGGCCGTGGAAAGTCGCTCAAGGAATCATCGCCGCGCCGGCTCACGCGCCGGAATGAACGCCCTCCTTCATAGGGGCTGTCTGCACCGGGGCCTTCTGCGCCGGGACATGCCGTGGTGAAGCGGCCCGGCACGAGGGCCGCGAGCGTCGGTGTCATCGACATCGGCTCGAACTCGGTCCGTCTCGTCGTCTACCAGGCGATGGAACGCAGTCTCGTCACCGTGTTCAACGAGAAGGCGCTGTGCGGGCTCGGTCGCGAGGTCCAGACCACCGGCCTGCTCGCGGCCGATGCCGTCGACAAGGCGCTGACGGCGCTGAAGCGCTTCCGCGCGTTGTGCAAGGTGCAGCGGGTGGGGCAAGTTCATGCCATCGCGACCGCCGCCTGCCGCGATGCTTCGAACGGCGCTGATTTCATTGCCAAGGCCGAGAAGATCTGCGGCGCCCCGATCCAGATCCTCACCGGCCCCGAAGAGGCGCGCTATTCGGCGCTCGGTGTCATCTCCGGCATTCACAAGCCCGACGGCATCGTCGGCGATCTCGGCGGCGGCTCACTTGAGCTGATCGACGTGCGCGGGCATCAGGTCCGCAGCGGCGTCACCCTGCCGCTCGGCAGCCTGGCGCTGCAGGATCTCGCCGAGAAATCGCTGAAGAAGGCGGAGCGGATCGCGCGCGAGGCGCTGACCGACCTGCCGCAACTGCTGGCCGGCCAGAACCGCACCTTCTACGCGGTCGGCGGCACCTGGCGCGCGCTGGCGCGCATCCACATCATCCAGAGCGGCTATCCGCTCGGGGTGATGCACGGCTATGCGATTCCGGCGGCCGATGCGCTGGCCTTCGTGCGCCGGCTGCGCCGTCTCGTCGCCGCCGACATGCTGGCCGACATCGAAGCGATCGCCGAGGCGCGGCGCCCGCTGCTTGCCTATGCCGCGCTGGTGCTCGAGCACATCATCCGCGTCGCCAGGCCGACGACGGTCGTGTTCTCGACCTTCGGCGTGCGCGAGGGCTTGCTCTACTCCAAGCTTCCCGACGCCGAGCGCGCCAAGGACGGGCTGCTCTGCGCGGCGCAGGGCCTCAACGAGCTGTTGTCGCGCTCGGCCCAGCATGCCCGCGAGCTGATCGACTGGACCGACCGCCTGTTCCGCGTGATGCACATGCGCGAGACCGAGGACGAGCGCCGGCTGCGGCACGCCGCCTGCCTGCTGTCCGACATCGGCTGGCGCATGCATCCGGACCATCGCGGCGAGCAGACCTACGGCATCGTTCTGAACGGCAATTTCGGCTCGATCAACCACGAGGGCCGCATCTTCGTCGCGCTGTCGGTGTTCTTCCGCTACGAGGGCCTGCGCGACGAGGCGGCGGCGCCTGCCCTCACCGAGCAGCTGAGCCCGGCCCAGATCGATCGTGCGCGCCTGCTCGGCACCGCGTTTCGGGTCGCGCATCTGATCTCGGCGGCGCGGCCCGGCGTGCTGCCCGCAACGCATTTCCGCACCCAGGATCGCAAGCTGATGCTGGTGTTCGAGCACCAGATGGTCGACCTCGTCGCCGACCGTGTCGGCGGACGCTTCAAGCAGCTCGCGCGTCTCGTCGGCCGCTCCGGCTCGATCGTGCGCAGCTAGATCCGGATCAGGGCCGCCGAGCGCCGACCGAAATTGCGATCATCCGCTGGGCGATGATGCCGTAGACCTTGCGCCAGGCCTGCTCCACCTCATTATTCCAATGCGGACCAAGCCCCTTGGCGAGGCTCCACAGCAGCGCCTCCCCGACCACCGGATAGTACTCCGGCTTGACGCCGTAGCGCGCATGGTTGCGGCCGAGGATGTCGGTGCTCGACAGAAGTCCGGTCATCTGATCGAGGCTGCCGACGAGCACCGCGAGCGTCGCGATGAAATCGCGCTTCAACACGTCCATGTCGGCTGGAAACATCGCGCGGCATTCCGGCAAGAGCTCGAACACGCGATCATAGAACGTCGTCGTCATCTGTGTAGCATTGGCAAATACCAAGTCGAACGACGACTTGACGAGCGCAATCTCATCTGCAGTCAACATGCGCAAGTCCAATTCGAAACAATTCCAATCAGGGCCCGATCAGTGGAGCTCGACGTAGTGGTGTCGCGGCGACGCGAACGGGTTCATTATAAGAAGCAGACGACCACGCCCTGCGGTACTTGTCAAAGGCGCGGCACCGTGCCGCAGCACTGTGGATTGGCTTGTGATCCTGCCGCGACGATTACTGACCGACTCAGCGATCGGAGACGGCAACGGCAACAAACACGACGGCCATCGTGCTTCTCACAGGCCATCGGAGACGCCGACACGCCGGCCGCCGACCGGCGCCAAGGCCGACTGATCCGTTGGATCGCGCAGACGGCCGCCGATGCGAATGGCGGCCGTCCGCGTCAACCGACGCCTGGCTCACACCGCGAGGTTCATCCAGACGGACTTCGGCTCCGTGAAGTTGTCCAGCGCGGCCGTGCCGTGCTCGCGGCCCAGTCCGGAGTCACGATCGCCACCCCAAGGCAGCCGCACATCAGTGTAGCCATAGGTGTTGATCCACACGGTGCCGGCGCGCAGGCGCTTAGCGAAGCGATGGACGCGCCCCATGTCGCGGCTCCAGACGCCCGCGGCCAGGCTGTAAGCCGTGCCGTTCGCCATCCGCAGCGCCTCGGCCTCGTCCCTGAACTTGATCACGCTGACCACGGGTCCGAAGATCTCCTCCTGCGAGATCCGCATGTCGTGCGTGACGCCAGCGAAGACGGCGGGGCTGACGAAATAGCCGCGGGCGGCCGCGCGCTGGCCGCCGGTGACGAGCGTGGCGCCTTCGTTGCGTCCGATGTCGACATAGTCGAGGATCGTCTTCATCTGCCGTTCGGAGATGACCGGTCCGAGCGAGGTTGCGCGATCGAGCGGATCGCCGATCCGCAGCGCCCGTGCGCGCTCGGTCAGGCGCTCGACCACCTCGTCATACACGCGCTCGTGCACGAGCACCCGCGATCCGGCCGAGCACACCTGCCCGGTGTTGAAGAAGATGCCGCTGGCCGCAGCCTTCGCGGCGGCCTCGATGTTCGCATCGTCGAAGATGATGTTGGCCGACTTGCCGCCGAGCTCGAGCGAGACGCGTTTGAAGTTGCCGGCCGCCGCCTTCATGATGCCGCGGCCGACGCCGGGCGAGCCAGTGAACGTGACCTTGTCGACATCGGGGTGGTTGACCAGCGCCTCGCCGACGGTGCGCCCAGGGCCGGTCACGATGTTGAGAACACCGGGCGGCAGTCCGGCTTCGAGCGCGAGCTCCCCGATCCGCAGCGCCGACAGCGACGTCAGCTCGGCGGGCTTCATCACGACGGTGCAGCCGCAGGCCAGCGCCGGCGCGAGCTTCCACATCCCGATCATCAGCGGGAAATTCCACGGCACGATTGCCGCGACCACGCCGACCGGCTCGCGCACGGTATAGGTCAGCGCATCATCGCGCGTAGAGACGACTTCACCGCTGATCTTGTCGGCCCATCCGGCGTAGTAAGTGAGCGTATCGATGGCGGCGGGAAGATCCTGGCGCTGGATCGCCGACACGGGCTTGCCGGCATCGAGGCTTTCGAGCTCGATGATCCCGTCGGCATGGTCGCGCAACAGCTGCGCCCATTTCAGCAGGATCGCGCCGCGCTCCGCCGCACGCATCGTTCGCCACGGCCCTTCGAAGGCCTTGCGGGCCGCGGCGACCGCGAGATCGACATCCTCGGCATTGCCCTCGGCGACCGTCGCAATCGCCTGCTCGGTTGCAGGATTGAGCGAGGTGAAGGTGCGTCCCGAAACCGAGGGAACATGCCGGCCGCCGATCAGGAGCTGGAACGGCTTCGTCAGATAAGACGTCGTCCTCGAGCCGCGCTCGTAATCATATGCAATCGACATCATATTTCCTCCGTTTGTTGTATACCAATGAAGGTAAGAACAAATATCTGTTCGTAAATATGATATCTGTTGCCTATGGCCGGCGGTCATATGAAGCCGACTTCACAAGCGGGCCCTGATGTTGCGGATCGCGATCGAACCTGTCTGGCGTTTCTACAAGGACGACGGCCCGCAGAGCATCGTCGTGATGCTCCGCGTGCTCAGCGAAATCAGGAGGACGGGTAAGATCACCAGCGCGGCCAGCGACGCGCATCTGTCCTATCGTCACGTCTGGAATCTGATCGAGCAGTGGTCTGAATTCTTCGGCGTGCCGCTGGTCGAGACCCAGCGCGGCAAGGGATCGAAGCTCACCACGTTCGGAGACAAGCTGGTCTGGGCCGGCGAGCGCATGCACGCCCGCCTCGGCCCGCAGCTCGACAATCTGGCGCAGGAGCTGGTGACCGAGATCAAGCCGTTCCTGCAGCCGCATCCCGGCGTGATCCGCGTTCACGCCAGCCACGGCTTTGCCGTCGCCAAGCTGCGCGAGCTGTTGGATCGCGAGCCAGGCGTCGGGGTCGATGTCCGCTATGTCAGCAGCCAGCATTCGCTGGCGTCGCTGGCGCAAGGCGAATGCGACCTGTCGGGACTGCATCTGCCGCGCGGCGAGCTGCGTGCCCAGAACATCCGGGCCTGCAGGGATTGGCTTGATCCCAAGCAGGACTGCGTCATTAGCTTCGTGACCCGTGAAATGGGGCTGATGGTCAAGCGCGGCAATCCGCTGTCCATCCGTTCATTGGCCGATCTTGCCGACGGCAGGGCGCGCTTCGTCAATCGCGATCATGATTCCGGCACCCGCCTGTTGTTCGATCAGTTGCTCGCGTCACAAGGCATCGACGAAGCGCGCATTAATGGCGCGCAGCAGATCGAGTTCACCCATGCAGCCGTCGCCGCCTATGTCGCGAGCGGCATGGCCGACGTCTGCTTCGGCGTCGAGGCCGCCGCGCGGCAATTCGGACTCGACTTCATCCGTATCCTCACCGAGGACTATTTCTTCGCCTGCCATAAATCGTTTCTGGAAACCGACCCGATGCGGCGGGTGCTCGAGGTGATGAAGGGCGACGAATTCCATCGCGCCGTCGCTGCCCTGCCCGGCTACCAGCCAGCCGCGACGGGATCGGTCCACACCGTTCGCGAATTCCTCGATCGGCTGGATGCGGAGTCCTGACGCCGCCCGGTCGGACGCGACGCCTCCTGACGATCAGCTACGGCAGATCGACGCCGCGCGCCGGCACCAGCTCGCTCTCGGCCTGGCGCTGCAGCGCGCGGCCGCGCCAGATCGAGCCGGCGATCAGCACCACACCGGCGCCGATCAGCGACATCAGCGCCTCCATGACATCGACGTGGCTCGCGAGATTGGTCTTGCCGGCGAACAGCGCCGAGGTCGCCTCGATGTTGATGACCACGGTGCCGTCGAGGAGATGGTGCAGCATCGGCTCGATCGCGGGATCGGTCGCGATCACCTCGCCGGCCACCCAGCCGAGCAACATCGCGCCGAGCCAGACCAGCAGCGGGACCCGATCGAGCACGAGCATGATCAGCGCGGCGCCGGCGATGATCAGCGGGATGCTCATGGCGAGGCCGATGATCAGCAGGGACGCCTGGCCGTTCGCGGCCGCAGCCACCGCGATCACGTTGTCGAGGCTCATCACGAGGTCGGCAAGCGCGACGATGCGGACCGCATGCCACAGCGTCGTGCCGGCTGCGATCTCGTCGTTCTCGTCCTCGGGCACCAGCAGCTTGGCGGCGATCACGATCAGCGCCAGCCCGCCGATCAGCTTCAGGTACGGCAGCGCCATCAGGGTGGCGACGATGCCGGTAAAGGCGATGCGCAGTGCGACGGCAATGCCGGAGCCGGCCACCATGCCCCAGACGCGATGCTTGCCGTGCAGGCCGCGGCAGGCGAGCGCGATGACCAGCGCATTGTCGCCCGACAACAGCACGTTGATCCAGACGATCTTGCCGAGCGCGAGCCAGAAGCCCGGGCTCTGCAGGTCGGCCTCGAATTGAGCGAGCAAATGGCCGAAAGTGGCGGGATCAGCGAGTTGCGACAGCCAGTTCACGGCCAAGCCTTTCAGATCGGTTCAACGAAGATTGAGCACGTCGGCATGCGGCGGAGCGAGGCTCCGCCGCAGCGATCATGGCTCAGCCGACGATCTCGTTGCCGGCGAAGAACTGCGCGATCTCGACCGCAGCCGTCTCGGCGGCATCCGAGCCGTGCACCGAGTTCTCGCCGATCGACTTCGCATGCGATTTGCGGATGGTGCCGTCGGCGGCCTTCGACGGATCGGTCGCGCCCATCACGTCGCGGTACTTCAGGATGGCTCCTTCGCCTTCGAGGACCTGGACGACGACCGGGCCGGAGATCATGAAATCGACCAGCTCGCCGAAGAACGGCCGCGCCTTGTGCACGGCATAGAAGGTCTCGGCCTGGTCGCGGGTCATGCGGATCCGCTTCTGAGCCACGATGCGCAGGCCGGCCTTCTCGATCAGCGCATTGATCGCGCCGGTGAGGTTACGCTCGGTCGCGTCGGGCTTGATAATCGAAAAGGTGCGCTCAATCGCCATGATGTCGTCCTTGGAGGTGCGGGATTTGGGTGGGTTGCGGGCTTATATCGACGCGATTGGTCGACGGCAAGCGACCGGGACCCAGCCCGGAGGCGCAACGCCTTACGACAATTTCACGTTTCTGAACATAGCCTGAAGGGTTCGTGCGACCATCATTCAGCTGTCATGTCTTAACGTGTTCGGTATCGGGCGAGGACGAGCCAGCAGCGTTCCGGTGGCCGCCCTCTCCCAGCCTCATCCGTCGGACAATTTCGGCGCCTCCAACGCTGTCATCCAGGAGACGATCATGTTGCGCAAACTCTCCCTCATCGCGGCGGCCGCCGTTGCCCTCGGCGCAGCCGCCCTCGCCCCGACCGCCGCCTCGGCTCACTGGCACGGTGGCTGGCATGGCGGTGGTTGGCACGGAGGCGGCTGGCATGGCGGTTGGCACCGTCCGTTCTACGGCCCCCGCTTCTTCGTCGGCGGCCCGGCCTACAGCTACGGCTATGGAGGCTGCTATGTGCGCCGCGTGGTTCCGACCCCGTGGGGACCGCGCTGGCGCCTGATCAACCGCTGCTATTGATACGAGCCTCGGCGCGGCACCCGCCCCCCGCCGCACCGAACTCGCATCGCCCCGGCGTCTCCCCCACGCCGGGGCTTTTTTTGTGCAGTTTCAACCTCATTTCGGGGTATTCCGGTCAGGAGCCGGAAACAAATCGAGCGGCCACGACTTGTTACGGCATCGTCCTGCAACTGCTCGTGGAATTCCGTCATGTCTGGCCGCACCGCCAATTTCAGCGAGGCTCTCGATCGCAAGACCAGCCGATCGATCTGCGAGGCCGTCGGCGAGCGCCTGCAACGCAGCCTGCCGCCGGACGGCTCTCACCTGCCAGCTTCCCTTGCGGACCTGATGAACGAGTTGCGCAAGCGCGACGAGGCCGGGACGAGCCTATCCGGCCGCTGAGACCGCGACAAAGCGGTTGCCTTTGGCCGCGCGCGCGGTGACAAGGCGCGCATGCTTTCCATCACCGACATCTCCATCCGCCTCGCCGGACGGCTTCTCATCGACCAGAGCTCGGTGCAGATTCCGCCGGGCGCGCGCGTCGGGCTGGTCGGCCGCAACGGCACCGGCAAGTCCACCCTGTTCAAAGCGATCCGCGGCGAACTGTCGCTGGAGACCGGCAGCATCAGCGTGCCGCCGCGGTGGCGCATCGGCAGCCTGGCCCAGGAAGCCCCGAGCGGGCCCGAAAGCCTGATCGAGGTGGTTCTCCGGGCCGACCTCGAGCGGCACGCGCTGCTGCACGAGGCCGAGACCGCCCATGACGCAGACCGTATCGCCGAGATCCAGACCCGCCTCGTCGACATCGACGCGCATTCCGCCCCGGCGCGCGCGGCCGCGATTCTCAGCGGCCTCGGATTTTCCGCCGCGGATCAGGCGCGAGCCTGCGCCGAATTCTCCGGCGGCTGGCGCATGCGGGTCGCCCTCGCGGCCACGCTGTTCGCCGCACCCGACCTGCTCCTGCTGGACGAGCCGACCAACTATCTCGACCTCGAGGGCACGCTGTGGCTCGAGGATCATCTGGCGCACTATCCGCGCACGGTGATCGTGATCAGCCATGACCGCGATCTGCTGGAAACCTCCGTCGACCAGATCCTGCATCTCGACCGTTGCAAGCTCACGCTGTACCGCGGCAGCTACTCCTCCTACGAGGAGCAGCGCGCCACCCGCGAGATGCTCGATGCCAAGGCGGTCAAGCGCCAGGAAGCGGAGCGCGCGCGGCTGCAGGCCTTCGTCGAGCGCTTCAAGGCCAAGGCCTCGAAGGCGCGCCAGGCGCAGTCCCGCGTCAAGATGCTGGAGCGGATGAAGCCGATCACCGCGCTCGTCACCCAGGACGTGCACGAGATCACGTTCCCCGCACCGGAGCGACTGTTGTCGCCGCCGATCATCGCGGTCGACAACGCCTCGGTCGGCTACGACCCCGCGCAACCGGTGCTCAACCGCGTCACCTTACGCATCGACAATGACGACCGCGTCGCATTGCTCGGCGCCAACGGCAATGGCAAGTCCACGCTGGTGAAGCTGCTGGCCGGCCGGCTCGCGCCGTTCTCCGGCAAGGTCACGCGCGCCGACAAGCTGTCGATCGCCTATTTCGCCCAGCACCAGCTCGATGAGCTGGACGAGACCGGATCGCCGTATAGTCACGTGCGCAAGCTGATGGGTGACGCGCCGGAGTCGAAAGTGCGCGCGCGCGCCGGCGCGATCGGGTTTTCCGGCAAGGCCGCCGACACGCTGGTGAAGAGCCTGTCGGGCGGCGAGAAGGCGCGGCTGCTGCTCGGGCTCGCGACCTTCTTCGGCCCCAACATGATCATCCTGGACGAGCCGACCAACCATCTCGACATCGACAGCCGCGCCGCGCTCGCCGAAGCGATCAACGAATTTCCCGGCGCCGTGATCATGGTCTCGCACGACCGCTATCTGATCGAGGCCTGCGCCGACCGCCTCTGGGTCGTCGCCGACCGCACGGTGAAGACCTACGATGGCGATCTCGATGACTACCGGCGCATGGTCCTGTCGTCACGCAGCGGCGCCGGCACCCGAGAGACCGAACGTCCGCAGGTGACCGAGAAAGCAGAGCGGCCGCGCGGCGACAACAGGCGGAGCGGGCTGAAGCAGAAGATCACGGCGGTCGAAGCCGAGATCGCCCGCATCACCGAGATCATCGCCAAGATCGACGGCGCGCTGTCGCTGCCCGACATCTTCACACGCGACCCGAAACAGGCGGCGCAATTGTCGAAGGCACGGGCCAATGCCGCCGACGCGCTGGCGCGCGCCGAGGAGCAATGGCTGGAAGCGAGCACGTTGTATGACGAGGCAACCGGCTGATCGAGCAATCCGCGACGAACCAACGTTCGTCCGACGAACTACTCTCTCGGCAACTTCAGCGCACACTCAGGTCGCGCGCTTCTTCGCCTTCGGCTTGACCGTCTTCGGCGCGGGTCCCGGATCGGGCGCTCGCTCGACCGAGGTCAGGCGGCCGGAGCTGAACGTGTAGACGCCGGAGCGCGCGCCGCGCAGCCAGGTCACCGTGGCCACGCGCTCACCGCCATTGCTCGAGATGTTGACGTTGTCGGGTGCACCGATGCCGCGCACCACGTCGCATTCGGTATGGCCGAGTGCGACGGTGCCGCCGACGGCTGGCGTTGCGGCGGCGGGATCATTCGCCAGCGCGTTCGCGCCCGCAGCACCGGCCGCAGGCGCCATGCCCGGGCATGCGCCTTCGGCGCTCACAAGGTCCTCAGCCGTGACCGGCTTATCCGGCGTCAGCGGCGGCGCGTCGATCGAGATGTTCCTGATGAACAGGCGCTGCGGCCGGTTGAACCACTCGGCGTCCTTGGACAGGAAATCGGGCGTGCTCGAGCATCCGGCGACGACCGGGGCAAGCACAAGGAACGCCAGAGCGCGCGTCAGCTGTTTGTTGTGGTCTCGCACGATGAACCTTGCTGAATTGCAACCTGTGGACACTCTAACGTGTTGTCCCAACATCACTTTGCGGCACGTTCGTGACTTTGCCAACGCTCTGCCGGTAAATCGGCAGTTTATCATGAATCGCGCCGCGCTGCCATCATTGGCGCTTCACGGACTTCCGCATCATTGCCGGCGCTGCCAACGCCCCCGCTCATCCGCCTGCCAGTAGGTGACCTCGAATCCTCGCGATTTGCAATCGGTCCACGCCGATCTCGCAGCCGCGAGCGCGTCCGCATCATCGCCGTTGAATACGAGCACCATGCGCTCGTAGCTGTGCGAGTCCGATGGCAGCGGCGCGTTGTCCACCAGGAAACGGACGTTTGCGCCGTTGGGATTGCTCTCTTCCACCGCGAGCACGATCGGCTGGTCGGCCACATCGGCCACCCGCCAGGTGGCATGCGGCAGAAACGAATCGTCGCGATAGGTCCACAGATGCGCATCGAGCGCATCCGCGCGCTCCTCCGACGTCGACTGCACCACGACGCGCCAACCGCGCTCGAGCGACTTCTCGAGCAGCGGCGGCAGCACGCCTTCAATGGTCATGTTCTGCAGATGGTAGAACAGGACTTCTGTCATCGTCCCGCATCACGCCTTGGCGCCGGACTTGGCTTCAGCTTTGGCGTCGGATTTGGATTCGTAGGAATCCCACACCAGCCGGTCGAGCAGCCGGACGCCATAGCCCGATCCCCAGCTCTGGTTGATCTCCGATTTCGGCGCGCCCATCGCGGTGCCGGCGATGTCGAGATGCGCCCACGGCGTGTCGTTGACGAAGCGCTGCAGGAATTGCGCAGCAGTGATCGAGCCGCCATGGCGTCCGCCGGTATTCTTCATGTCCGCGAACTGCGAATCGATCAGCTTGTCGTATTCGTGGCCGAGCGGCATGCGCCAGACCTTCTCACCCGTCTCCTGCCCCGCCTTGAACAGCTTGTCGGCGAGATCATCATTGTTGGTGAAGAGGCCGGCATGATCGGTGCCGAGCGCGACCATGATCGCGCCGGTCAAGGTTGCCAGGTCGATCATGAACTTCGGCTTGAACTTGGTCGCGACGTACCAGAGCACGTCGGCGAGCACGAGCCGGCCCTCGGCATCGGTATTGATGATCTCGATGGTCTGGCCCGACATCGAGGTGACGATGTCGCCTGGACGCTGCGCATTGCCGTCCGGCATGTTCTCGACCAGGCCGATGGCACCGATCACGTTGGCCTTGGCCTTGCGCGCGGCGAGCGCATGCATCAGGCCGACCACGCAGGCCGCGCCGCCCATGTCGCCCTTCATGTCCTCCATCGAGCCGGCCGGCTTGATCGAGATGCCGCCGGTGTCGAAGCACACGCCCTTGCCGATGAAGGCGACCGGCTGCTCGCCGCGCTTGCCGCCATTATAGTGCATCACGACGGTGCGGCTCGGCCGTGCCGAGCCCTGGCCGACGCCGAGCAGCGCGCCCATGCCGAGCTTCTTCATCGCAGGCACGTCGAGGATCTCGACGGTGACGCCGAGCTTGCGCAAGGCGGCGGCGCGCTTGGCGAACTCCTCCGGGTAGAGCACGTTCGGCGGCTCGTTGACGAGATCGCGCGCCAGTATCACCCCGTCAGTGACGTGGGACCGCGGCGCGAACGCCTTCTTGGCCGCCGCGGCATCCGCCACGGCGATCGAGACATTGGCGCTGACGGCGCCCTCTTCGTCCTTCTTCTTGGTCTTGTAGCGATCGAACCGATAGGCCCGCAGCCGGATCCCGGTGGCCAGCGAGCTGACCTGATCCGGCAACAGCGGTCCCGAAGGCAACTCGGCCAGCACCGCGACCGCTTCAGTTCCGGAGTTCAACTTTCCGGCTAAAGTACCGCCGTATTTAAGAAAATCCTTGTCCTTGAGATCTGAGCCCTTGCCGGTGCCAATGACGATCAAGCGCTGAATCTTGATTCCCTCAGGAGCCAGCAGGTCCAGCACCGCGCCGTCCTTGCCCTTGAACCGGGCTGTGGCGGCCGCGCGCTTGATCAGGTCCGAGGCTCCCCCAAGGGCCTTCTCGGTCGCGACTCCGAGTCGCAGGGTGTCATCGCAGAACGCCACCACGATGCCGCGCGGGGCGGTCGACAGCGGGACGAAGCCGACCTTGACGGCGTCGGACATCAAGCAATCCTCCAAATTTCGACGTGATGAGCCGCCACGCCCGGCCGAAAACCTCAAGGACCAGACGCGGATGGCGGCAGTTCGGAACCCAACTTGGGAGCAGTATGACCTGCCCGGGCCGCGGCTGCCAAGCGCCGCGTGGCGGGCCAGTCACAATCATGAAATTTTGACCGTATTTTCGGGGCGCCACGCCACAGCCATTTTGTCGACGGATCAACGAGATGGTAATGATATTCACTGCTCTTGGAACGTCACGGCGACAGCGGCCTTGGGGGACCCGTTTCAAGGGGGGCTGCAGCGCTCGTTCCGGGACTGCTGATTGGGGATCGAGCGCAGACGATGGGGTCCATCGACAGGTACATCTTTCGCACGACGCTGGCGTCGTTCGCGTTGGTCCTGATCAGCCTCACCGGCGTGATCTGGATTACGCAGGCGCTGCGCGGCATCGACCTGATGACCAGCCAGGGCCAGACGATCCTGACCTTCCTCGGCATCACCGGGCTCGTGATTCCTTCCCTGCTCGGCGTCATCGCGCCAATTGCGCTGATGATCGCGGTCTCGCACACGCTGAACAAGCTCGCGACCGATTCGGAGATCATCGTCATGAACGCGGCCGGCATGTCGCCGATCCGGCTGTTCGTGCCGTTCGCCTATGCCACCTGCGCGGTGGCCGTGCTGGTGACGGTGATCGCCGCCTTCTTCGCCCCCGACGGCCTGCGCCGGATCAAGCAGTGGGATGCCGAGATCACCGCCGACGTGCTCGCCAACATCCTGCAGCCCGGACGGTTCGCGCAGCTCGACCAGAACCTGACCATCCGGATCCGCGAGCGCCAACCCGGCGGCGAGCTGTCCGGCATCCTGATCGACGACCGCCGCGACCCCAAGGAGCGAATCACGATCATCGCCGAGAAGGGCACCGTCGTGAAGAATGCCGACGGCTCGTTCCTGGTGCTCGAGGACGGCAATCTGGAACGCTTCGAGCTCGGCAAGCGCGAGCCGGCGATGGTCGCGTTCGCCCGCTACGCCTTCGACATGTCGAAGTTTTCGAATCAGGGCCGCGACGTCACGCTCGGCATCCGCGAGCGCTATCTCTGGGAGCTGATGGCCCCCGCCGAGAACGATCCGATCTACAAGCAGATCCCGGGACAATTCCGGCAGGAATTGCACGACCGCTTCCTGGCACCGATCTATCCGTTCGCCTTCGCAGCCCTCACCTTCGCATTCCTGGGCGCGCCGCGGACGACACGCCAGAGCCGCAACTTCTCGTTCGGCAGCGCGATCCTCGCCGTCTTCGGCGTGCGCATGGCGGGCTTCGCCTGCTCGGTCATGACGGTGAAGACGCCGATGGCGGCGCTGGTGCAGTACCTCATGCTGTTCGGCGTGCTCGGCCTCAGCATCTGGATCATCATCGGCGGCGTGGTGGTCGAGCCGCCGGCGCGGCTGATGGAAGCCATCAACCGCTCGAACGCGCGGATCGCACGCCTGTTCGGAAGGCCGGCCACCGCATGAGCATGGTCACCAACACGCTCGGGCGCTATTTCGCCGGCCGTTTCCTGGTCTCGGCGGTCGGCGTGTTCGCGAGCATCTTCATCCTGCTCGTGCTCGTCGACTACATCGAGATGGTGCGCAAGACCTCCGGGCTCGCCTCCGCTTCGGCGCTGATGGTGGCGGAAACGTCGCTGTTCCGGGTGCCGCAATTGCTCGAGAAGATGATGCCGTTCTGCGTCCTGATCGGCGCCATGACCTGCTATCTCGCGCTGTCGCGCCGGCTCGAACTCGTGGTGGCGCGCGCAGCCGGGGTCTCCGCCTGGCAGTTCATCGCGCCGGCGCTGGCAAGCGCCATCGTGCTCGGGCTGATGGCCACGACCCTCTACAACCCGATGTCGGCCAATCTGCGCGAGCTCTCCAAGCGCATGGAGGCCGAGCTGTTCGGCGCGGCCCCCGGCGGCGGCGTGCAGGATGCGGCCGGCTTCTGGCTCAACCAGATCAACCCGGACGGCTCCGTGATCATCAATGCCGCCCGCAGCGAGCAGCAGGGCGTCCGCCTGACCGGACTGACCCTGTTCCGTTTTGATACGGACAAGCACTTCAAGGAGCGAATCGAAGCCCGCGAGGCGACCCTCGAAGAAGGCCGGTGGGTCTTCCGCTCGGTGCGCCGATTCTCCCTCGATGCGCCCCCTGTCGACGAACCGACGTTCATTCTTCCGACCAGCCTGACGCCGGCGCAGGTCCGAAACAGCTTCTCCACCCCCGAAACTGTGTCGTTTTGGCAACTGCCGACATACATCCGTTCGTCGGAGAGCTCAGGCTTCGCGACCGCGGGGTACCGACTGCAGTATCATAAGCTGATCGCGCAGCCGTTTTTGCTGGCTGCGATGGTCATGCTGGCTGCGTCCGTGTCGCTCAGGTTCTTCCGAATGGGTGGCGTACAGAAAATGGTTTTGAGTGGCGTGGGCGCCGGGTTTCTGCTCTACGTTCTGTCGAAAGTAACTGAAGATTTGAGCAAGGCTGAGTTGATGAATCCGATCGCTGCGGCGTGGCTGCCGGTGTTCGTCGGCGGCCTCACCGGTTTCATGGCTTTGCTCTACCAGGAGGACGGCTAGTGTCGTTCGTTGCCGTCCGTCAGACAGCGCTCGCCGCGCTTCGGCAGCATGCCGTTGCGCGCCGCGGTTGCGTGCGCGTGCGTCGCGCCGGGTCTGGCGTGCTTGGATTCGTTTTGGCCTGCGGGCTCGGCCTGATGGTTGCGGCTGCGACCGGGGTCGTGGCGCCGAGTCCTGCCGCCGCGCAGGGCTTCACCTACAATCCGCGCCCGCCCAAGGCGCCGCCGCCGCGCGTCGCCAACGACAACCAGATGCTGGTGCAGGCGACCGAGGTCGATTACGACTACAACAACTCGCGCGTGTCGGCGGTCGGCAACGTGCAGCTGTTCTACAATGGCACCTCGGTCGAGGCCGACCGGGTGATCTACGACCAGAAGACCAAGCGTCTGCATGCGGAAGGCAACATCCGCATGACCGACGCCGACGGCAAGATCACCTACGCCAACAGCCTCGACCTGTCCGACGATTATCGTGACGGCTTCGTCGATTCGCTGCGCGTCGAGACCGAGGACCAGACGCGGATGGCGGCGACCCGCGCCGACCGCTCCAAGGGGAATTACACCGTCTTCGAGAACGGCGTGTACACCGCCTGCGCGCCTTGCAAGGACGATCCGAAGAAGCCGCCGCTGTGGCAGGTCAAGGGTGCGCGCATCATCCACGACCAGACCGAGAAGATGCTGTATTTCGAGAACGCCCAGCTCGAGTTCTTCGGCGTTCCCCTGGCCTACATCCCCTACTTCTCGACGCCCGATCCGACCGTGAAGCGCAAGAGCGGCTTCCTGATGCCCGGCGTCACCCAGACCGGCGGCTACGGCTTCGGCGTCGACATCCCCTATTACTGGGCGATCGCGCCGGATTACGACGCGACCTTCACGCCGCGCATCACCTCCAAGCAGGGCGTGCTGCTGCAGACCGAGTTCCGCCAGCGCCTCAGCAATGGCGGCTATCAGGTGCGCCTGTACGGCATCGATCAGCTCGACCGCAACGCCTTCGCCGGCCAGCCGGGCGATCGCCAGTTCCGCGGCGGCGTCGACACCAAGGGCCAGTTCGCGCTCAACGACAAGTGGGTCTGGGGCTGGGACGGCATCCTGCTGTCCGACTACATGTTCCTGTCGGATTACCGGCTGGCGCAGTACCGCGACCCGTTCAACTCGTTCATGAGCCTGCCGACCGAGGCGATCTCGCAGCTGTATTTGACCGGCGTTGGCAGTCGCAGCTTCTTTGACGTCAGGGCGATCCACTATCTAAGCTTCTCGGGCAACCAGCAGACCGTGCCGGTGGTCTATCCGGTGCTGGATTACTCGAACGTGCTGAACTACCCCGTGTTCGGCGGCGAGTTCAGCTACAAGACCAACTTCGTCAATCTGAGCCGCCAGACGGCGGTGTTCGATCCGATCACGACCACCGCCAACACCGCCGGGCTGTGTACGACGGTGTCTGCCGATCCGCGGGCGCGTCTGCCCAACCAGTGCCTGCTGCGCGCCACGCCCGGCACCTACACCCGCCTGACCGCGCAGGCGGAGTGGCGGCGGTCGTTCACGGATCCCTACGGCCAGATCTGGACGCCGTTCGCGATCCTGCGCGCGGATGCGATCAACGCCAACGTCTCGAACCAGCCGGGCGTCGGTAATTTCCTGCAGACCGGCGACACCCAGGCGCTGCGGCTGATGCCGACGGTCGGCCTGGAATATCGCTATCCGTTCATCAACGTGCAGCCATGGGGCACGACGACGATCGAGCCGATCGCGCAAGTGATCATCCGGCCGAACGAAACCTATGCCGGCCGGCTGCCGAACGAGGACGCCCAGAGCATGGTGTTCGACGCCAGCAACCTGTTCAGCGTCGACAAGTTCTCCGGCTACGACCGCGTCGAAGGCGGCGGCCGCGCCAATGTCGGCGTCCAGGCGACGACGCAGTTCGACCGCGGCGGCACCATCAACGTGCTGTTCGGCCAGTCCTACCATTTGTTCGGGATGAACTCGTTCGCGGTGCAGGATGCCAACAACACCGCCATCGGCTCCGGCCTAGACAAGAACGTCTCGGACTACGTGGCGCGTGTCGATTACTCGCCGAACCGCACCTACACGTTCAGCATGCGCAGCCGGTTCGACCAGCAGACCCTGAACATCCAGCGCTTCGAGGCGGAAGCCAAGGCGAACTTCGACCGCTGGTCGGTGGCCCTGACCTACGGCAACTATGCCGCCGATCCGGCGCTCGGCTATCTCGACCGGCGTGAGGGCATCCTCGGCAGCGGCTCGGTCAAGGTGGCGCCGAACTGGGTCGTCACGGGTGCAGCGCGCTGGGATCTGGCAGCCAACAAGATCAACCAGTATGTGATCGGCGCCGGCTATGTGGATGATTGTTTCGTGCTGGCCGCCAACTATGTAACGTCGTATAATTATACGGCAGGCACCACTCCCCCCGTTCTGAGCCATGCCTATATGCTCCAGATCGGACTCCGGACGCTGGCCAATTCCTCGTCCACGGGAACCGGGGCTGGGGGCCTTCAGTAGCGCGCGCCAGTCTCCGACGGGCCGCTCCGTGGGGTTCGAAAGTCCCTCGTCGGGAGCCGTGGCGCGGTTTCCAGTTGGATCAATAGCGACAGCGAAGCTTGGTCATGACGATCGCGTTCTCTCCTCGCCTTCGGGCCCTGGCCATCTGCACTCTTGCCGCACTCGTCTGCGGCATCGGAACGATGTCGGCTCGCGCTCAGAGCATCGTCGTCATGGTCAATGGCGATCCCATCACCGACTATGACATCGAGCAGCGCACCAAGCTGAACTTCCTGAGCACTCGCAAGCATCAGTCCCGCCAGGAGATCATCGACGAGCTGATCGACGACAAGGTGAAGATCAAGGAGGGCAAGAAGTACGGCGTCGAGCCGACTGCCTCCGACGTCGACCAGTCGTTTGCCGGCATGGGCTCTCGCATGCGGCTCAACCCGGAACAGTTGACCAAATCGCTGGAGAGCCAGGGCGTGCGGCCGGAGACGCTGAAGGCCCGCATCAAGGCCGAGATCGTCTGGAGCAGCCTGGTGCGCGGCCGCTACAAGGAGCGGCTGCTCGTCTCCGACAAGGACGTCGCCGCGGCTGTCGCCGCCGCCGGCGGCGACGGCGATCAGCAGGGCCAAGCGTTCGAGTACAAGATGCAGCCGATCGTGCTGATCGTGTCGAACTCCTCGAACCAGGGCTTGATGGAAGCACGTCACAAGGAGGCGGAGGCGCTGCGCTCACGGGTGCAGACCTGCGCCGAAGCCAACAACATCTTCAAGACGACGGCGAATGCGGTCATCAAGGAGATCGTCGTCAAGACGTCCGCCGACATTCCGCCGAATCTGCGCAAGCTGCTCGATGACACGCCGATCGGCCACCTGACTCCGCCGGAAGCGACACGGCAGGGCATTCAGATGGTGGCGCTCTGCTCGCGGACTCCGACCACGATCGACACGCCGAAGAAGCGCGAGATCAAGGAGCAGATGTATACCAAGAAATACGAGGCCACCTCCAAGGCCTATCTGCAGGAAGTCCGCAAGGCGGCGATGATCGAATATCGCTGATGACGAAGCCGCTCGCGCTGACCCTGGGGGAACCGGCAGGCATCGGCCCCGACATCACCCTGCAGGCGTGGCTGCGCCGCACCGAGCTCGGACTCCCCGCCTTCTACGTGCGCGGTGATCCGGCCTTCCTGGCTCAGCGCGCCAAGCTGCTCGACCTCCCCGTCACTGTGGACGAGGTTCGTCCCGAACAAGCGGCGCAGGCGTTTGCGACCGCGCTGCCCGTGGTCTCCACCGGGCACGCCGTGACGGCCCTGCCGGGCCGCCCGGACATGACGAGTGCCGAGGCGGCCATCGGCTCGATCCGGGAGGCCGTGGCCGACGTGAGGGCCGGACGCGCCAGCGCCGTCGTGACCAACCCGATCGCCAAGGCCGTCCTCTACCGCGCCGGCTTCTCGCATCCCGGCCATACCGAATTTCTCGCCGAGCTCGCCGCGGATGGCGGAGCCACGCCACAGCCGGTCATGATGCTGTGGTCGCCTGTTCTCGCCGTGGTGCCGGTGACGATCCACGTCGCGTTGCGCGATGCGATCGAGCAGCTGACCAGCCCGCTGATCACGTCGACGACGCGCATCGTCGCCGCCAGCCTGCGCCGCTATTTCGGCGTGTCGCGGCCGCGCATCGCCATGTCGGGGCTCAATCCGCATGCCGGCGAGGACGGCACGCTGGGCACCGAGGAGGACACGATCATCGCTCCGGCGATCGCCACCTTGCGCAACGCGGGCCTGGACGTGCAGGGGCCGCTGCCGGCCGACACCATGTTTCATCAAGCCGCGCGCAAGTCCTACGACTGCGCGATCTGCATGTACCACGATCAGGCGCTGATCCCGATCAAGACGCTGGCGTTCGACGAGGGCGTCAACGTGACGCTCGGCCTGCCCTTCATCCGCACCTCGCCCGACCACGGCACGGCCTTCGACATTGCCGGCAAGGGCACCGCCAATCCGGCGAGCCTGATCGCGGCGCTCGAGCTCGCGGCACGCATGGCCAGCCAGTCGTCATGAGCGCGATCGACGACCTCCCGCCGCTGCGCGAGGTCATTCGCGATCATCAGCTGTCGGCGCGCAAGGCGCTCGGCCAGAACTTCCTGCTCGATCTCAATCTCACCGCCCGGATCGCGCGGGCCGCGGGTCCGCTGGAGGACGCCACCGTGGTGGAGATCGGCCCCGGCCCGGGAGGCCTGACGCGGGCGCTGCTCGCGCTCGGCGCGCGCCACGTGATCGCGGTCGAGCACGACGAGCGCGCGATCCCGGCGCTGCAGGCGATCGCCGACCGTTACCCCGGCCGGCTCGAAATCGTCTGCACCGACGCCCGCACCTTCGACGTCCGGCCCTATCTCGGCAGCACCAAGGCGAAGATCGTCGCCAACCTGCCGTACAACATCGCCACGCATCTCTTGATCGGCTGGCTTTCCGTAGAGCCGTGGCCGCCCTGGTACGACATGATGGTGCTGATGTTTCAGCGCGAGGTCGCCGAGCGGATCGTCGCGCGCGAGAACGAGGACGCCTATGGCCGGCTCGGCGTGTTCGCCAACTGGCGCTGCGAGACCAAGATCCTGTTCGACATCTCGCCCTCGGCCTTCGTACCGCCGCCGAAGGTCACCTCGTCGGTGGTGCGGCTGGTGCCGCGCCTTTCACCCGAACCGTGCGACCGCCGCGCGCTCGAACAGGTTGCCGCAGCCGCCTTCGGCCAGCGCCGCAAGATGCTGCGGCAGAGCCTGAAGTCGCTGCCCGCCGATCCCGCGCGTCTGGCTGCCGCGGCCGGGGTCGATTCCACGCGCCGCGCCGAGACCATCCCGGTTTCCGGCTTTGTTGCCATGGCCCGCGAATTGACCAATAGTCGCAACGAGAACAAGTCTTAATCAACAAGCATTTCAGGGAGTTTCATCATGGCGTTGATGCGCCGTCAGTCGCTCGTCAAATTCGATGCACCGCTGTGCGAGACGATCGCCGAGACGCCGAAGCCGCAAGGCCGGGAAGTTCTGGTTCGCATCGAGCGTTGCGGCCTGTGCCATTCCGACCTGCACATCCAGGACGGCTATGCCGATCTCGGCAATGGCAAGCGACTCGACACCACACGCGGCATGACCCTGCCCTTCACGCTCGGACACGAGATTGCCGGCGTCGTCGACGAGGTCGGACCCGATGTGCCGAAGGAGCTGATCGGCGCGCGCCGCGCAGTCTTTCCGTGGATCGGCTGCGGCCAATGCCGCGATTGCGCCAATGGCGACGAGAATTTGTGCGCCAAGCAGCGCTTCCTCGGCGTCTCCATCGACGGCGGCTTCGCCACCCACGTGCTGGTGCCCGACGCGAAATATCTGCTGGAGTATGATCCGCTGCCGGTCAACCAGGCCGCGACCCTGATGTGCTCCGGCGTAACGGCCTATGGCGCGCTCAAGCGCCTCGTGGATCGGCCGCGCCAGCGCAATTTGCTGCTGATCGGACTCGGCGGCGTCGGCATGATGGGCCTGTCGTTCGCGCAGGCGATGTTCAAGCAACCGATCTCGGTGGCCGACCTCTCGGCGGCCGCGCGCGAGACCGCGCTGAAGAATGGCGCCGCGACGGCCTACGATCCGGCCGAGCCGGATGTGATCAAGCGCATCCTCAAGGAGACCGAGGGCGGCTTCGACGAGGTCGTCGATTTCGCCGGCAACGAGAAGTCGATGGCCTTTGCGGTGTCCGTCGTCGCACGCGGCGGCAAGATCGTCGTCTCCGGACTGATGGGCGGCCAGTTCACCCTGCCGATGGTTCAATGGGTGTACAAGCGCATGACCATCGAGGGCTTCATGGTCGGCACGCTGGCTGAGGCGCACGAGTTGATGGCGCTCGCGCGCGCCGGCAAGATCAAGCCGCCGCCGATGCGCGAGGAGCCGATGGCTGACGTACAGAAGTGGATCGATGCACTGCGCGCCGGCCATGTGGTCGGACGTGTGGTGCTGACGAACTGATCCGTCGCCTGTTGCGACATCGGACGCGGCGGCGGTGCTGCACCGCCGCCGCTGCTGCCAATCATTTGTCCACAAACGCAGAGGTTGTCGGTGTGACGCCCTTTATCCCTGAGGGTGAAAAACCAGGTCCATCTTCACCGATGTGACCGATTTGGCGCGATAGCGCGGCCAAAATCGCGGCGCGATGCAAACCCTCTTGTGGGAAAAAAGCCGCACTCGGACACGAAAGGATCGAGACAGAATTAATCCGGAATTGCGGCTCATTGCCACCCAACTTGTCTCCGAGAACGCGCCGTTGCGTAAGCGTATCCGGAGTCTTCAATGGCAAGCCGAACGGCAGGAGTTGCATTTGCCATTGCTGCCGGAATCGCTGGCACCGTCGTGCTCGTGCTGCCGCGCGTCGTCTTCGCGGCGGAGGAATGTCTGACCGAGCCGACGGGAGAGAAGTCCGACGCGCAACGCTGGTACTATCGTTTCGATCGTGGCACCAATCGGCGCTGCTGGTATCTGAAAGACGCCAACGGCAACCCCCGTGACGCCGCGGCACCGATACGGGCGACGCAGCAGCCGGCTCCCTGGGACTTCGCACAGCCCGCTCCACCCAAACTGACGCCAAGACGCACCGATGGCCCGGTCGTTCGCACCAGCGACGCCCTCGCAGAAGCGCCGCAGCCGCGGCTGCGTACCGATCTCGCCGTGCGAGGCACGCCGAAGCCGCAGACCCTCGCCACACGGACGACGCTGACGGCGTCGGACGCCAGCCTGCCGCGCAGCCTCGATACCTCGCCCTGGCCCTCCGCCCCGCCGCAACAGGCTGACCCGATTGCGGCCGATGCGCCACCGCCGGCAATGGCCGACGACGGCAATGTGGAGCCGGACGCGAATGCGGCGCCGGCTGCCGACGGGCCGATCATCGCACCCAAGCCGAGCAAGCCCGAAGCGCCCATCCACGTGCTCATGCTCGTGGTCATCGGCGCACTCGCGATTTCAGGACTGCTGGCGAGCGCGCTCTATCGGCTCAGCCGGATGGGACGGCGGCAACGGCGCAACGGCAGCTGGCACGCGGACGCAGTACGGATGCGCCGTAGTCGCATCAAACCACGGTCCAAGGCGCCGCAGGGCGGGATGCGTGCGAACCGCGGCAGCATGCCGGCGGCACCATCCCATCCAGGCAGCAGCCGCGGCTCTCAGCCGGCTTCGGCGCTCGACCTCGCCAGCGCGCGGCTGTCCGCTTCAACGGACCAGATCGACCCCCGTGCACAGCGACCGGCGCCGTCTCCCCAGCATCAGGATCACCCGGCCGTGGCCGCTCGCCGACGCGACCGGGACGCGGCTGCGGAGATGCAACGGTCGCAGTCCACCGACGCAGTGTGGCAGGCGGTCGATGAGCTGGTGGATCGCGCAGCGGTGCGCCGGGCTGAGCCTTCCGGGGCACAGGCCGCTGCGGCCAACGTGCAGCCATCGCCGGCTGCCGCAATTGCTCCATCGCCTGCTGCTCCGGCGCAAGCACAACTGACGGCTGCCCAGATGGCCGCGGCGCAGGCCGCTGCCACCAAGATTGCAGCAGCCCAGGCGAGTGCCGCAGCCGCCTCGCAACGCTCGCCGACCTATGCGGCGCCGACCGCACCCGCCGAGCCCTGGCCGGCTGCGCAGCGAGTTGAACCTGCGAATCCCACCCGCGTCCAGGCGGCCGCACCGATGCCGCCACCCGCCCCGCCACCGACGCAGGCTGGCACAAGCGCCGCCCCACCCGCCCCTGTCGACGTCAGCGAAATCGTGTCGGCGCTGCGCAAGGCCCGCAGCAGCGAAGCCGCGTCCCCCTCTGCCGGCGCCCCGGTCGACGCCGCCAAGGTGATTGCCGCGCTGCTGGTATCGCGCGCGGCCAAGCGGCGTACCACGCAACCCGGCGAGGCTGGCGATGCTCCGGCTGCAGCGGTCCTCGCTGAGACGGCTCCGCCAGCGCGTGAGGACGCGGCCCCCCAGACCACGCCGGCATCGCAACATCTGACGGATCGTCTGCGTGGCGGCCAGCCGGCCGCTCAGCCCGTTCCCGCGATGCCCGATCAACCCACGCGCGCGCCGTCGACGGCACCAGCCGATCCAGCGGCCGCACTGATCGAGACGCTTCGCGCGCATGCGGCACGACAACCGGCCCCTCAGCCTGACGATGACATCGCCATGGCCGGACCCGCGATGATGTCGGAGGCCCCTGCCGCCGAAGACGATGAGCTCGACGATCCCGCGGCGGCGCTGATCAACCTTCTGCAGTCGCGCTTTTCATTGCCCGAGGACGAGCTGGAGGCAGAGCCGCAGCAGGAGGAGCACGAGGAGTTCTCCGTCGAGGCTCAGCAGAACGTCGCGCACATGCATGATGATCCCGCGGCCCGACTGATGAGTCTCCTGGAATCGCGGTCGTCGATCCCCGCCGCGCTCCCCATCGACAGACCGCAGGCGCAGCGGCCGCAGCAGCAGCGCCCCCTGTTCGTGCCGACGCCGTTCGAGGACCCGGCGACCCCGCCGCTCGACTTCATTCCGCGGCCGCCCGCGCTGCGGCCGCGGCCGCGCAACATTCAGCAGGATGAGTCGCTCGACGGCATCCAGGACATCCTGGCGCGCCTCGGCCGACGGGCGTGACAGGCGCCTCAGCTTTCGAGCTGGCGCTGCAACTCGCGGACGAAGGTCGTCAATCCGGTCCGGCGCTCGCGCTTCAGGCGCTCTGCCTTGAGGATCGACTGCACCTCGGCAAACGCATCGTCGACGTTGCGGTTGATGACGATGTAGTCGTACTCCGCCCAGTGGCTCATCTCGTGACTGGCGCGGCTCATGCGCCCGCGTATGACCTCATCGGAGTCCTGCGCACGCGTATGCAGCCGCTTCTCGAGATCGGCGGCGGACGGCGGCAGGATGAACACGCTGACGACGTCCTGCCGCGCCTTCTCGCGCAGTTGCTGCGTGCCCTGCCAGTCGATGTCGAACAGCACATCCTGGCCGCCGGAGAGCGCCGCTTCGACCGGCGCGCGTGGCGTGCCATAGCGGTTGTCGAACACGGTGGCCCATTCGAGCAGCTCGTTGCGCTTGGCCATGTCCTCGAAGCGCGCCCGGTCGACGAAGTGATAGTCGCGGCCGTCGATCTCACCGGGGCGCATCGGACGCGTCGTCGCCGAAACCGACATCCGCAGGCCCGGCATGCGCTCGATCAGCAGGCGCGACAGCGTCGTCTTGCCCGCCCCCGAAGGCGATGACAGCACGAACATCAGGCCGCGCCGCTCGACCCCATCGAAGCTTCCGTCGTGAGCCGCCATGGATCACTCCAGATTCTGAACCTGTTCGCGGAACTGCTCGACCACGGTCTTCATCTCGAGGCCGATGTTCGTCAGCTCGATATCGTTCGACTTCGAGCAGGTGGTGTTGACCTCGCGATGGAATTCCTGGGCGAGGAAGTCGAGCCGGCGGCCGACAGGCCCGCCCTTGCCGAGCATCTCGCGCGCCTGCGCGATGTGCGAGGTAATGCGATCGAGCTCCTCGCGCACGTCGGCCTTGGCCGCGATCAGCAGCGCCTCCTGCGCCAGGCGATCGGGATCGAAACGATCGGAGGTCTCGAGTAAGGCTGCCACCTGCTCGGCCAGCCGCGCCTTGATCGCCTCGGGCTTGCGGCCCGGCGATGCCTCCGCCTTTTTCGCCAGCGCCTCGATCTCGTCGACGCGCTGATTGAGGATTTGTCCGAGTGTGTCGCCCTCGCGCCGGCGCATCTCGACGAGATGCTTCAGCGCGGTCTCGAACGCCGCGATCGCCGCCTCCTTGGCGGCCTTGTCCTCGGCCTCGTCACTCTCCGGCTCCGCCACCTCGATCACGCCCTTGATCGACAACAGCCCATCGATGCTCGGTGCGACCGCGTCGATCCGGCCCGCAAGCGAGCTCGCCATCTTCACCACCGCAGCCAACACGTCCTCGTTGATTCGCACCGTCGACCCGGTCTCGGTGCGCTTGACGGTGAGATTCGCATAGACGGTGCCGCGCGACAGGACTTCCGTTGCGCGCTTCTTGGCGAAGGCCTCGACCTCGTCCCAGCCCTGCGGCAACCGCACCCGGATGTCCAATCCCTTGGCGTTGACCGACTTCAACTCCCACTCGAACGAGTAGGGACCGCTTGCTCCGTGGCTACGGGCAAAGCCGGTCATGCTCGACAGCGCCATTTCGTCCATGTCTCCGGCACATTGGGAACGAGGACAGACTCAGCCCCCGCCAAAAGTGCGCGAACCTTACGGCCTTTTGGGCAAATGTTAAGCCCGGTTCTGCGCGGCCGACATGCGTGGGAAATTATTGCTGAACGACCGGCGGGCTCGGCTGCGCCGCCCCCTGACGGGCGCCATTGCCAGGTGCGGCCCCCGGTGCAACTCCGCCGGTGGCGCGGTTGGCCGGCGGCTTCTTTGCCGCTGCGGGAGTCCGTGGGGCCGCCGCTCCGGCCGCCGGATCGGCCGCGCCGCCCACGACGGCAGGCGGCGCCTCGTCGGGCTCGACGGTGTCGTTCTGGGTCTGCCGCTCCATCGCCCTGAGCTTGGCGACGTTCTTCTGGTGCAGGTCGTAGGTTTCAGTGAACGCATGGCCGCCGGTGCCGTCGGCGACGAAATAGAGATCGCGCGTGCGCGCCGGATTGGCCGTCGCCTCCAGCGAGGCGCGGCCGGGGTTGGAGATCGGTCCCGGCGGCAGGCCCTCGATCACGTAGGTGTTGTAGGGCGACGGTTGGGTGATCTCGCTGCGCTTGATCGGACGGCCCAGCGTGCCCTTGCCGCCAACCAGACCATAGATGATGGTCGGATCGGACTGCAGCTTGATCCTCTGCTTCAGCCGGTTGACGAATACGGCGGCCACCCGGCTGCGCTCGTCGGGCTTGCCGGTCTCCTTTTCGACGATCGAAGCCAGCGTCACCAGCTGCTCCGGCGTCCTGACCGGCAGATCCGGACTACGCCGTTCCCAGATCTCGGCCAACACCCGCTTCTGCGCCTGCTGCATGCGTTGCACGACCTGATCGCGGCTGGTGCCGCGCGGGAACTTGTAGGTCTCCGGCAACAACGTGCCTTCGCGCGGAATCTCGCGGACGCTGCCGGTGAAGATCTCGTTTTCGGACAGGCGGGCCACGATCTGCTCTGACGTCAGGCCCTCGGGCACGGTCACCGAATGCTGCACGACCTTGCCTTCGACGATGACGCCGATCACGTCGCGCAACGACGCATTCTTCTGGAACGCATACTCGCCCGGCTTGAGGTCGGAACTGGCCTTCAGGGCATAGACCCCACCAATGAAGATCCACGGATTGACGTCGATCACGCCTTCACGCGCGAGTACGTCGGCAATATCGCGTTTACCCGCGCGCTGCGGGATATTGACGATCTTGTCCTCCTGCAGCGGTCCTGCCGCTTCGAGGATCTGCCGTCCATAATAGTAGGCCGCGCCCACGCCGAGCATGGCCAGGATGAGCAAGGTGATGATCGCATTGCCGACCACCACGAACGGATTGCGGGCGCGGTCGGAGCGGCGCGGCGGCGGCGGCACGCGTTCCGGCTCCAGCGCTGCGCGCGGGCTGCGGGGTGAGATGGGCGGCCGTTCACTCATCGATGCAACCTTCAGTCCTGTCGCTCTCGTCGTGGCCGTGCGCTCCCCAACGCAAGCGACCTGAAGTCCACGCCCAATTTAACGATTCGTCATGTCGTCATCGAATACGGCGAAAAGGTGTTTTCGCCGGGCCTCACCGCCATGCGCATCCACTTACCGCATCGGCGCCGAAGGCCGACCTGCGAAGGACACGCGAAGTCTTGGGTTCTAGTGTGGCTGCAGTCGGATATCCACGTGACCAAGCGACAATCGGCCCGAGCGGCATCCGTCCTTCCGCACTAGTTCGCCACGCGCCGCAAAACCACCGACGCGTTGGTGCCGCCGAAACCAAACGAGTTCGACAGCGCCACGTTGATCTCGCGTTTGCGAGGCGCATGCGGCACGAGGTCGATCGCGGTCTCCACCGACGGGTTCTCCAGGTTGATCGTCGGCGGAGCGATGTTATCCCGAATCGCGAGAATGCTGAAGATCGCTTCGACGGCGCCCGCAGCTCCCAGGAGATGACCGATCGACGATTTGGTCGAGGACATCGAGATCTTCGACGCGGAATTGCCGAGCAGACGCTCGACGGCGCCGAGCTCGATCTCGTCGCCGACCTGCGTCGAGGTGCCGTGGGCGTTGATGTAGTCGAGATCGGCTGCCGTGATGCCGGCACGCTTCAAGGCGGCACTCATGCTGCGAAAGCCGCCGTCGCCGTCCGGAGATGGCGAGGTGATGTGATAGGCATCTCCGGACAGTCCGTAGCCGGAGACTTCGGCGTAGATCCGCGCGCCGCGTGCCTTGGCGTGCTCATACTCCTCGAGCACGACCACACCGGCGCCCTCGCCCATCACGAAGCCGTCGCGGTCCTTGTCGTAAGGGCGCGATGCCCGCTCGGGCGTCTCGTTGAATCCGGTCGACAGCGTGCGCGCCGCGCAGAACCCGGCCATGCCGATTCGGCAAATCGGCGATTCGGTGCCGCCGGCGACCATGACATCGGCATCGCCGAGCGCGATCAGTCGGCTGGCGTCGCCGATCGCATGCGCGCCGGTCGAGCAGGCGGTGACTACCGAATGATTGGGGCCCTTGAGCCCGTGCTCGATCGAGACATAGCCCGAGGCGAGGTTGATCAGACGTCCGGGAATGAAGAAGGGCGACACTTTGCGCGGACCACGCTCCTTCAGGAGGATCGCAGTGTCGGCAATGCCCGAGAGGCCACCGATGCCGGACCCGATCAACGTGCCGGTGGCGCAGCGGTCCTCTTCCGTTGCCGGATGCCAGTTGGCGTCATCGAGCGCCTGACGCGCCGCAGCCATCGCGAAAATGATGAAATCGTCGACCTTGCGCTGGTCCTTCGGCTCCATCCACTGGTCGGCATTGAAGGTGCCGTCGGAGCCATCGCCGCGCGGCACCTGACAGGCCACCTTGGCGGGAAGATCGGAGACATCGAACGACTCGATCAAGCGCGCACCGCTCTTGCCCTGAAGGATGCGCTGCCAGGTCGTTTCCACACCACAGCCAAGCGGCGAAACCATGCCAAGGCCAGTGACGACAACCCGCCTCATGTTCGTTTCTCCAGACCCGACCTTGAGCGCTTGTGGATCGGCTGACTGCCGTCGCCGCACCTCGGGTCAATTGTTCGAGTAACACGTTCTGGCCAGGCAGCGCGTCCGAATCGTCCGTCGCCGGCCGCCAGATGACGGCTCATCGCGACGCCGCCAACAGCAAGAAACCGGTCGACCGCACAAGACGGATCGGCCGGTTTCGCGCAACTTCGCTAGAGCGTCAGCTCTTGGCGTTCTTCTCGAGGAACTTGGTGGCGTCGCCGACAGTCAGGATCGTCTCCGCGGCGTCGTCCGGAATCTCGCAACCGAACTCTTCCTCGAAGGCCATGACGAGCTCGACCGTGTCGAGGCTGTCAGCACCGAGGTCGTCAATGAAGCTCGCGTTGTCGACCACTTTCTCGGGCTCGACACCAAGGTGTTCGACCACGATCTTCTTAACCCGCTCGCCAATCTCACTCATCGTTCAACCTCGTGCTTGTTCCTTTAAGACCCGACCCCCGGATGATCCGCATCACCCCGGCCGCTAAACTTCCTTCGCGATCGCGCAAAACCAGATTTGCCCCGCAGCGCCCCTTTACCGAAATTTGGCGGACGACTTGCGGTCCGAAAACTTCGGAAACGGGGCCACTCACAAACTCCAATCCACACTCTCCATGAGGCCGGTACGCCTCCGATCCAGAGCGCTCAAACAGAAACCCGGATCAGCAGCACCAGTCGACGGAGGCCCGGCGAACGATGGTAGCTCGCCCCGCCAATATACAGGGTTTGGAAATCCTGCAATGGCGTTCTTCGTGCCCCCATCAGCCGCCCGGTTACCATACACGCGAATCATTGACCACACGGCCCGGTATGGTGGTCGCGACGTCTTTTCGCCGCATTCCGAGCCGCGGCAGAGCCTAGATCATGGCCATGCCGCCATTGACGTGGATGGTCTGGCCCGTGACATAGGCCGCCTCGTTTGAGGCGAGGTACACCGCAGCTGCAGCAATGTCCTCGGGCGTGCCCAACCGCGCCGCCGGCACCTTGGCGAGGATCGACTCGCGCTGCTTCTCGTTCAACGCGTCGGTCATCGGTGTCTTGATGAAGCCCGGGGCGATGCAGTTGGCGGTCACGCCGCGCTTGGCATATTCGGCACCGAGCGTCTTGATCATGCCGATGATGCCGGCCTTGGACGCCGTGTAATTGCCCTGCCCCGGATTGCCGGTGACGCCGACGATCGAGGTGATCGCGATGATGCGGCCGAAGCGCTTGCGCATCATCAGCTTGGTGGCGGCACGCGAGAGGCGGAATGTCGCGGTCAGGTTGACCTTGATCACTTCGTCCCAATCCTCGTCGCGCAGCTGCACGAACAGGTTGTCGCGGGTGATGCCGGCGTTGGCGACGAGAATGTCGACCTGCCCCATGGCCTGTTCGGCGGCCGGTACCAGCGCCTCGACCTCGGCCGTATCCGACAGATTGCAGGGCAGCACGTGCACGCGGCTGCCCAGCTCGCCCGCGAGGGTCTCGAGCACCTCGCGCCGGGTGCCGGAAACGGCCACGGTCGCTCCCTGGGCATGCAATGCCTTGGCGATCGCATTGCCGATGCCGCCGGTCGCGCCGGTGACCAGCGCGGTCCTGCCACTCAGATCGAACATCAAACTCTCCTCAATGCCGCTGCACGCAGCCCTTTACGACGTTTTGGCCGCGGCCAGCGCATCCTTGGCGGCCGCGATGTCCGCCGGCCCGCCGACGGCGACACCGACCGCACCGTCCGCGATCCGCTTGACCAGGCCGCTCAGCACCTTGCCGGCGCCGATTTCGAAAAACCGCGTCACGCCCTGGCTCGCCATGTAGGCGATCGATTCGCGCCAGCGCACCGTACCCGTGACCTGCTCGACCAGGCGACGGCGAATCTCGTCGGGATCACTGATCGGCGCCGCGAGCACGTTCGAGACCAGCGGCGCGGCTGGCGCCTTGATGGTGACCTTGGACAGCGCCTCCGCCATGACGTCCGCCGCCGGCTGCATGAGCTTGCAATGGAACGGCGCGGAGACCGGCAGCAGCATGGCGCGCTTGGCGCCCTTGCCGCGCGCGATCTCGACCGCGCGGTCGACGGCGGCCCTGTTGCCGGACACCACCACCTGCCCTCCGCCATTGTCGTTGGCGGCCTGGCAGACCTCGCCCTGGGCCGCCTCGTCGGCAACAGCCACGGCGGCCTCGTAATCCATCCCGAGCAGCGCGGCCATGGCGCCGACGCCCACCGGAACGGCCTTCTGCATGGCGAGACCGCGCGTCCGCAGCAGGCGGGCGGTGTCGGCGATGGTCAGGCTGCCGGCAGCCGCGAGTGCCGAATATTCGCCGAGGGAGTGGCCGGCGACGAAGGCCGCATCACGCCCGACCGAGAACCCCGCCTCGGCCTCCAGCACCCGCAAGGTTGCCATCGAAACCGCCATCAGGGCGGGCTGGGCGTTCTCGGTCAATTGCAGGGTTTCGGCCGGGCCTTCCCAGATGAGGGCGGTCAGCTTCTCGCTGAGGGCGGCGTCGACCTCCTCGAACACGGAGCGGGCGACCGGGAAGGCGTCCGCGAGCGCCTTGCCCATGCCGACGGCCTGGGACCCCTGCCCCGGAAAAGTGAATGCTGCCGTCATGGCCGCCCCCTGAACGTTCCAAAATCCCTGGAATTGAGTAGCTTTGGCCGGAAAGACACTGGCAAAGGCTGGGATGTCAAGCGCGTGACGGGCGCAATTCGACCACTTTCCCTTGCCTTGGCGCCGAAAATCGGTATAAGGCCCGCCATCCGTGGATCCCGAGCCGGGAGCTGAACGGACGGTCCCAGCAAATTAACCTTGCTCGATCCTGGGGATGTATCTCCTCCAGGATGTCCAGGCGACTTTGGTGGGGCAGGGCCAGTCGGCCCGTCGTCCCGTGTTCCCGCCTTCTGAGCTGACGTCTGCGAGTCCTTTCCACAAGGGCTCGAAGGGCTTGACGCCGGGATCTGCGCAACATGGAAAGGACAGCCATGCCTCTTTATGAGCATGTTTTTCTCGCGCGTCAGGACGCGAGCACCCAGCAGGTGGAAGAACTGACGGCCCAGATGACCGGCATCGTCGAAGGTCTCGGCGGCAAGATCACCAAGACCGAGAATTGGGGCGTTCGCTCCCTCACCTACCGCATGAACAAGAACCGCAAGGCGCACTTCGTGCTGCTCAACATCGACGCGCCTTCGGCGGCGATCGCCGAGATCGAGCGTCAGGAGCGGATCAGCGAGGACGTGATTCGTTACCTGAGCGTCCGCGTCGACGAGCTCGAGGAAGGTCCGTCGGCGATGATGCGCAAGGCCGATCGCGACCGTGAGCGCGACGACCGTGGCGGCGGCTTCCGTGGTGAGCGCGATGGCGGCGGTTTCCGCGGTGATCGTGGCGACCGTGGTGATCGCGGTCCCCCGCGCCGTCCCCGTGACGAAGAAACTGCGGACGAGGAGTAAGATCAATGGCTGAAGCCCCCGCACGTCGCCCGTTCTTCCGCCGCCGCAAGACCTGCCCGTTCTCCGGGCCGAACGCGCCGAAGATCGACTACAAGGACTCCAAGCTGCTGATGCGCTACGTGTCCGAGCGCGGCAAGATCGTGCCGAGCCGCATTACGGCCGTCTCGGCAAAGAAGCAGCGCGAGCTCGCGCGCGCCATCAAGCGCGCCCGCTTCCTCGGCCTGCTGCCCTACGTCATCCGCTGATTGCGGACCTCGGACCGGCGGCCCCGCGCCGCCGGCTCCTCTCGTTGAATTCTCATAAGGCTTCCGGGTCGTCCGGTCGCCGATGGTTGGGGCCATCACGCCTCTAACCGCTCGAAGGGAGCGGGACAGCTGATGATCGGAACGCTTCTCATCGCGCTCGCGGCAGGCGCTGCCTCCGCGGTCATGTTCGCCTCGACCGGGTCGGGCGTGATGACGGCGCTCGTGCTTGCGCTGCTCGCGCCCGTGCCGCTGCTGGTCGCCGCGATCGCCTGGGGCCGGCCTTGCGCTGTCATCGGCGGTCTCGTGGCAACCGCTTGCGTGCTGGCCATCTTCGGCTTCGATCGCGCTCTCGCCTTTGCCGTCTCCGTGACGCTGCCGGCCTGGTGGCTCGGCCACCTCGTCCTGCTCGGCCGTCCGACGACCAGCCCGTCCGGCCAGGATGGCATCGAATGGTATCCGCCCGGCCATATCCTGCTGTGGATCGCGGTGATCGCGGCGCTGATCGCCGCGTTCTCCTTCGGCACCGACATGACGGCCACCAATCAGGGTCTCAGGCGGCTGCTGTCGCGCGTGCTCGGCAATACCGTCACGTCGACCGACGCGGTCGACATTCCCCGGCTGATCGAGCTCTTGGTCTTCATGGCGCCGCCCATGGCCGCGGTGATCATGACCACGATCCTGTCGCTCAACGTTCTGGCAGCCGCAAAGATCACGGCGATCTCCGGCCGGCTGATGCGCCCATGGCCTCGCCTGCGTGACACCAAGCTGCCGCTGATGACGCTTCCGGCGCTGTTTGCGATCATCGCCTTCTGCTTCCCAGGCGGACTGATCGGCATGTTGGCGCGGATCGCCGCCGCAGCGCTGCTGACCGCCTATGCGCTGACCGGCTTCGCGGTCCTGCATACGCTGACCTTGCCGCTGCGCACCCGGCCGCTCTGGCTCGGCCTCGCCTACGCGCTGATGCTGACCTTCATCTGGCCGATCCCCATGCTGGCGATGATCGTCCTCGGCCTCGCCGACGCCGCCTTCGACCTCCGCCACCGTTTCGGCCCGCGGCAGCCGCCGCCTTTGCCGGTGCCGTAAAGGCTCAACCTCACACCAACCGCTTCCGAACATCACAAGGAGAACATCGATGGAAGTCATTCTGCTGGAACGTGTCGCCAAGCTCGGCCAGATGGGCGAGATCGTGAAGGTCAAGGACGGGTTCGCCCGCAACTTCCTGCTGAAGCGCAAGAAGGCGCTGCGGGCGACGGCCGAGAACAAGGCCAAGTACGAGGGCATGAAGGCCGATCTCGAGGCCAACAATATCAAGGCCAAGGGCGAGGCGGCCAAGGTCGCCGAGAAGATCGACGGCCGCGACATCGTCATCATCCGCCAAGCCTCCGAATCCGGCCAGCTGTTCGGCTCGGTCTCGGTGCGTGACATCGTCGCCGCGCTGGCCGCCGACGGCATCACCGTCAGCCGGCCGCAGGTCTGGCTCGACGCCCCGATCAAGACGATCGGCAAGCAGACGATCACCATCGCGATCCACCCGGAGGTCGAGACCTCGGTGACCGTGACGGTCGCCCGCAGCGCCGACGAGGCCGAGCGCATCAAGCGCGGCGAGGACATCTCGACCCGCCAGGAGGACCGCGACGCCGCCGCCGAAGCGATTGCCGCCGCCGGCGAGTTCTTCGATCCGGAGGCCCAGGACGAGGGCGCTGCCGGCGAGCCCGCGCAGCAGTAAGCGCGCTCAGCCCATTTGCGGAAAAGCCCGGCTCAACGAGCCGGGCTTTTTCATTGTCGTCTCACCGCGAGGGCGAGGACGGAACCGAGGGATCCGACGGCACCGACTGGGTCGTGGCCGGCGCCGGCGTCACCGGCGGGACCGGATCGGCCCGCAGCGCCGGGGCGGCGTCGCTCGATCTCGCCGGCTCGACCCGCGGCGGCTCGGAGCCGGCGGCGCTGTCCTCGCGCGACGGCGACGGCCGGGTCGCACCGGTCGGCTCGCCGCGCGTCTCCTCCGCAGCCGAGCCCTCCTGGGCCGGCTTCTTGCGCTTGCCGAGCCTGCCCTTCTTCGCGGGCGCGCTGCCCTCGCCATCGGCCGGCGCAGCGGTTGGATCCGCTGCCGCGTCGGGCTTCGCCTCGGCCGGCGCGGAGCGCTTGGAGTGATGACCCGAACGGCGGCGCGGCTCGCCTGGGCTGGCAGCAGCATCCGCGGCGGCTGGCTTCGCCTCCGACGGCTCGGTGGCGGCCGACCGAGCGCGGCGCTCGGACCGCGTCTCCTTGCCGTCCTTGGCCGAATGGCCCGTGTAGCGCGCATCCGCAGCGCCGTTCGCAATCAGGTAGTTGGCGAGCACGCCGGCCATCTCGGGGCTCGTCGTATAATGCTGGCGCAGAAACCCGGGCAGCGAGCCGGCCGAGGTGTTCTTGACCAGGCCGCGCGGCGACTTGTGGCAGACCACGCAGGTCCCGTTGTAGATCTGCGCAGGACTCTTGCCCGCATCGAGATTTTCCTGCGCAACGGCGGCCCCCGCAAAGCCCATGCAGAACACCGCCACCACCGTCGCCAAATTGAGCGCTCGGCCCACCATTCTCATTCTCCAGCTATGGTTTCGCCCACACGGCGCCGCCCCCGCGCGACATCCGCTGCCGTGTTTCCTCTCGCGATCAGCCGAACGTGACAGCGGACATTGCGGTCGCTCCACGCCCTCGATGGCGATTCCTTCAGACCTCGTCCGGCGGTCAGATGCCGGACACCGGCCAAAAGGCCGGCGGCCGCGGCCTTTTTAACGGATTGCGGAGCGAATGAAAGCGCACAGATGTTCCTGCGCTGAGATGTCCATCGATCAATGACATGACGGAATATCGGCGTTGTGTTCATGGCAGTGGCGTCGGCTTGTGCCCGCTGAGTAACATAACAAGGTGATGACAGGGAACCAATCGGTTCTCGATGCGTCGAGTGCGACGGCCGGGAAAGTCAACAACTCACGGGATGGCTCGTTGGGTGGTGTGGATGGACCGTTTGCTGCGAAGTCTGTTGAGTAGCTTCATTTGCCGTGGGTCGATCAGCTTTACGACCGCCAGCGGCACGACGTTCAGCTGCGGGGATGGAACCGGTGTTCCCGTGGCGGCACGATTCCTGACCCATGAAGCCGAGCGCCGGCTTCTGGCCAATCCCGAGCTCGCGCTCGGCGAGATCTATATGGACGGCTCGTTCGTGGTCGAACGGGGATCGATCGCGGATCTGCTGTCGATCGTGATGAGCCAGCCGGCCGTGGTGCCCGACTGGGCAAAACCGCAATGGTGGCTGCGCTACCTGGCCCGCCATCTGCGCCAGCTCAACGTCAGGGGACGCGCGCGCCGCAACGTCGCCCATCATTACGATCTCGACGGCCGGCTGTATTCGCTGTTCCTCGATGCCGACCGGCAATATTCCTGCGCCTATTTCGAGACGCCGGACGCGACGCTGGACGACGCCCAGCTCGCCAAGAAACGTCATCTCGCAGCCAAGCTGCTGATCGGCCGCCGCCATCGCATCCTCGACATCGGCTGCGGCTGGGGCGGGCTTGGACTTTACCTGGCTGAGATGTGTGATGCCGACGTGACCGGCGTGACGTTGTCGGCCGAGCAGTTGCAGGTCGCCGAAGCCCGCGCGGCCGAACGTAGCCTCTCCGCCTCCGCCCGCTTCCTGCTGCAGGATTATCGCGACGTGCCCGGCACCTTCGACCGCATCGTCTCGGTCGGCATGTTCGAGCATGTCGGGGTCGCCTTCTACGACACCTTCTTTCGCCGCTGCGCCGAGCTGCTCGCGGACGACGGCGTCATGCTGCTGCATTCGATCGGACGCTCCGGGGGGCCGGATGCGACCAATCCATGGATCGCCAAATACATCTTCCCCGGCGGTTACATCCCAGCCCTCTCGGAGGTGCTGCCGGCGATCGAGCGCGCCGGGCTGCTCGTCTGCGACATCGAGATCCTGCGGCTGCACTACGCGGAGACCCTGAAGGCGTGGCGCGAACGCTTCATGGCCCGGCGCGACGAGGCCGTGCAGCTCTATGACGAGCGCTTCGCGCGGATGTGGGAGTTCTACCTGGCGATATCGGAGATGGCGTTCCGCAAGCAGAACCTGATGAATGTCCAGATCCAGCTGACGAAGCGCCAGGGCATCGTGCCGATGACGCGCGACTACATTCCCCGTGAGGAGACGCGGCTGCGGGCGCGCGAGCGCGGCAGCCGTCCGGCGCTGCGGATGGCAGGGGAGTAGCGCGCGCGGCCCGGGACGACAGCGGAGGGCGGCGTCAGTGCGATGGTCTTGCAGAGACGGATGCCCGCATTCGCTCGGCAGCGCCCCGCCGGGCTCGGGTTCAATTTTGAGACGCGCGGTGGACAGGTTGCGTCTCGCGCGCGAGATCACGCCCATCCGACTCAAATTTTCAAACAAATCGTGCGGTCTGTGAACTGGCTCACAGACCCCGGGAAAGCCTGGCCGTAGTGTCCCCGCATGTCCCAGAGCCCCACCAGAGCCATGTTGGAACCGCAGACCGACTTCAGCACCGACTACGCGCTGATTGCCGCCGGCGTGGGTGCCTCCCTCCTCGCCCTCCTCTATCTGCTGCTGGTCTGACGTCCCGCGCGGATCCGCTGGCGGCCGTGGCGCGCATGGGCGTGCCGGCTCCCGTTCCCATATCGCAGAACTGTCGAACGATCGCGTTCCCTGATTGCAGCGGCGCGTCACTCCCGCCTGCGCGGCGTTGAGTCCCGCCGGTTCCGTCAAGCGCGACATCTGGCGAGTCCGGATTCATCCACCAGATTTACCGGACGGTGAATAGCGCTCAGCTTTCGCTTCCGCTTCGCGCGCGACTGGCGCTTTATCCCCTCCCCTTCAAAGCTGCTAAACACGCGGTCATGGCACTCACCGATTCGAACGTTCACAAGCTGGCGCCGACTGACGCAGCAACGCCGGCCTATCGCAGCGCTCCTCACAACATCGAGGCGGAACAGGGTCTGCTCGGCGCGATCCTGGTCAACAACGACGCGTTCTATCGCGTGTCGGACTTCCTCGAGCCGAAGCATTTCTTCGAGCCGCTGCACCAGACCGTGTTCGAGACCGCGTCCAGCCTGATCCGGATGGGCAAGGTCGCGACGCCGGTGACCTTGAAGACGTTCCTGCCCGCCGACGTCGACATCGGCGGCATGACCGTCGGGCAGTATCTGGCGCGGCTCGCGGCCGAAGCGACCACGATCATCAACGCCCAGGACTATGGCCGCACCATCTACGACCTGTCGTTGCGCCGCGATCTGATCGGCATCGGCGAGGACATGGTCAACGTCGCCTATGACGCGCCGGTCGACTTCGCGCCGCGCAACCAGATCGAGGACGCCGAGCGCCGGCTGTACGAGCTCGCGGAGTCCGGCCGCTACGACGGCGGGTTCCAGAAATTCTCGCAAGCCCTGACGACCGCGCTCGACATGGCCGCCAAGGCGTTCCAGCGCGACGGCAAGCTGTCCGGCATCTCGACGGGCCTGCGCGATCTCGACGCCAAGATGGGCGGCCTGCAGCACTCCGACTTGATCATCCTCGCCGGCCGTCCCGGCATGGGCAAGACCTCGCTCGCGACCAACATCGCCTACAACGTCGCCCAGGCCTATGTGCCCGAATTGCAGCCCGACGGCACCTATCGGGCCGCCCAGGGCGGCGTGGTCGGGTTCTTCTCGTGCGAAATGAGCGGCGAGCAGCTCGCCACCCGTATCATCGCCGAGCGCAGCGGCATTCCGTCGAGCCACATCCGCCGCGGCGGCATCACCGAGGCCGATTTCGAGAAGCTGCGCGAATGCTCGATCGAGCTGCAGTCGCTGCCGTTCTATGTCGACGAGACCGGCGGCATCTCGATCGCCCAGGTGATGGCGCGCGCCCGCCGTCTGAAGCGCCAGAAGGGCCTCGACCTCCTGGTGATCGACTACATCCAGCTACTGTCGGGCTCGGGCAAGCGCGGCAACGACAACCGCGTGCAGGAAATCACCGAGATCACCACCAGCCTGAAGGCGCTGGCCAAGGAGCTCAGCGTTCCCATCATCGCGCTGTCGCAGCTGTCGCGTCAGGTCGAGAATCGCGAGGACAAGCGGCCGCAGCTGTCGGACCTGCGTGAATCCGGCTCGATCGAGCAGGACGCCGACGTGGTGCTGTTCGTGTATCGCGGCGAGTACTACCTCGCCGCCAAGGAGCCGCGCCCCGGCACCGAGGAGCACCAGAAGTGGCAGATGGAAATGGATCTGGCGCTCGGCAAGGCCGAGGTGATCATCGGCAAGCAGCGCCACGGTCCGACCGGCACGGTTGAATTGCACTTCGACGCCTCGGTCACGCGCTTCGGCGACCTCGCCCATGACGGCCTGCCGCCGCAGCATCACGACTATTGACCGTGTGCTGTTGAACCGGGACGCTGCACCGCGTAAAAGCGCGACATGAGCGTTCCCGATCTGAAACCCGCCGCTGATCAGCCCGCCCCCGGTCCTGAGGAGGTCCAGGTGCCCGCCAGCGCCACCGGCGTGCTGACGATCGATGTCGACGCGCTCGCCGCCAATTGGCGCAAGCTGGAAAAGACCGCGGTGCCGGCCGAATGCGCCGGCGTGATCAAGGCCGACGCCTATGGCTGCGGCATCCCGCAGGTGGCGCGCACGCTCGCGGCCGCCGGCTGCAAGACCTTCTTCGTCGCGACGCTCGCCGAGGCCAAGGTCGCCCGCGCGGCCCTGCCCGACACTGCCGCGCTCTACGTGCTCGACGGCTTCTTCCAGAACACCGGCGACGACTACGCTGCGATCAACTGCCGCCCGGTCATCGGCGAGCTCAACGAGCTCGCCGAATGGGACATCTTCTGCCGCCGCACTGGCTGGAAGGGCGGCGCCGCCGTCCATGTCGACACCGGCATGAACCGGCTCGGCCTCACCCCGATCGATGCGCAGGGCATGATCCCGCGCATCCAGAGCGGCGACCACGGCATCACGCTGGTCATGAGCCATCTGGCCTCCGCCGAGCAGATCAACAGCCCGTCGAACGCGCGCCAGCTCGCGACATTCCGCGAGGTCGCCAGCGTCTTCACCGGCGTGCCCGCCGCGCTTGCCGCCTCCTCCGGCATCTTCCTCGGCGCCTCGTTCCAGTTCGACATGGTCCGCCCGGGTGCAGCGCTCTACGGCGTCAACCCGACGCCGGAGGCCGACAATCCGATGCAGCCGGTGGCCGAGATAAGAGCGCGCATCGTGCAGTTGCGCGACCTCGCCCGTGGCGACACGGTCGGGTATGGCGGCACCTGGACGGCGCGCCGCCCGACAAAGATCGCGATCCTCTCCGCCGGCTATGCCGACGGCTATTTCCGCGCGGCGAGCTCCAACGACGGCACCCGCGGCGCCGACGTCATCATTGCCGGCCAACGCTGCCCGATCGCAGGGCGCATCTCGATGGACCTGATCGCGGTGGATGTCACCGACCTGCCGCCGAAGGCCGCCCGCCGCGGCCACTTCGCCACGCTGCTCGGCGAGGGCATCACGGTCGACGAGCTCGCGCATCATTTCGGCACCATCGGCTACGAAGTCCTGACCAATCTCGGCCGGCGCTATCATCGCATCTACAAGGGCGGCGCGGCGACAGCGGAAAGCTGATCGCGCGCAGCAACGCTCTCTGTCTGACGTGCACACAGCTGCTGCCACATCGTCATTGCGAGCGCAGCGAAGCAATCCAGAGTCCCGCACACCACCCTGGATTGCTTCGCTGCGCTCGCAATGACGGTGAACTGACATGAGCCATCGTTCTCGCGGCATGTAACGCCCGAGGCTTGCATCTCATTTCACCCTCTTCGAAAGACGAGGGCGCAGGGAATGCCGGGTGCTGGCCGCAACCCATGGCCCGCCTGCAGAAAAAAAGCAGGCGGCAGTCACCACAGGTCCAGCCGGTCAACCGGCATTCCCTGCGCGATGGCTTTACGTCTTATACGTACTCTCCCCGGGGATCGGCTGTCTTGCCCCCGTGACCGGCGGATCATCACCGCCGGCGTAGCATCAGCGTCGAGATGCCAGGACCATACGTTTTCGACGTGCGCCTCGTGCCGTTCGTCCGCATGACGTCAAGCCATGCTGCGACCCGAAGCGCCCACCGCATCCCGCCCCGCGTGTCATGACGATCGCGATACGCCCCTCGTGCCGAGGCGGGACGGAGGGAGTGAAGCATGATTTTCGGAAAAACGAAATGTAAATATTTTTCGCGGGAGGGCTGGACAGGGTGAGTCGCGTTGAGATCATTGAGGAAATCGATCATTTGACGCAGGCTCTCGTCTAGGTTTTCAACTCTCGTACGGACGCAGCCAGCCCCCGCTCTTCTAAGGCAACACCACAACTTGGCAGTCTTTATCGGGTTGTGTCATTATGCGATCACCACCCTCAAAACGAGGCCATCGATGTGGAGCATTTCGATCGCGCGAACTCAATTTGCCGATGACAGGCTAGCCTCTCTCTCCGTCGAGAGTCCAACTAACCTCCATACGAAAGAGGGCCTCGGACTGCTAGTCGGGCTATGGTGCGGCAAACTGCGCGGCGAGATTAGGACCGACCAAAGTCCACTCCAGTTTACAATTGGTTTTCTGGCGGGTGACGTTGTGGTCGAGCCCAAAGGTGGACAAATAAGTAATCGAGGACGTCTGCAGACCACGGTCGGACTGATCAAGGTCAAGCACTCGGAGATCGACCACTCAAAAAAAGAGGGCATGGTCGGCGGACGCATCGGTTTCGGCCTTTCCAAATTAATAGGAAACCTCGGAAAAGCCGAAGTCGACGTCGGAGGAAAATTAGAGCGCAGCAACTCTCAATCAGAACAAAAAGATCACGAGTACGTCCAGCGAGTCTGGCGCGTAGCCGATGCAGGACATAACTTCTGGCGAGTTTACGGAGAGGGACTGAACGATGATGGAGTGTTGGAACACAAGATAATTGGCGATGAACCACTTTGCCATATCCTGCCTGATCTTGGCAGCGACACGATCGAAGTCTCAGTCACCTTCCGATGTTCCATGACGGACCTGTGGTTTCATCGGACCAATACAATCCCGATCAACACAGATCAACGATTCAGCCAAAAGCAGGCTGAACAGAACCGAGCCGCCGTGGTCGGCATAATTGCTGCAATTGCGCTTAGCCGAACGGCGAAATCCAATGACTTTGGATACACCGAAGGCGATCTAATTCTTGCGAAGCAGACTCTTGTGGCTGAACTGCATGATACGCAGAAAGGCAAACATGACTAGCGGCGATCAACATCCCCTTGTTCCGTCAGATTCTGATTGGCTTAAAGACGCTGAGAAGCGCAATATTGCAGCCGTCTACCAATCTAGTTCTGCCTGCTTTTCTGACTTGGTAGAAATCTCGGGATTGAACCCGAACGTGGATTTTCGGTTCGCCAACCTCGTGGGCGTCGACTTTCGGGGTTCAGATCTGCGTGGTTACAACTTTTTTGGAGCAAACCTGTCATACACGCACTGGAACGAAGCACGATGGGACACAACAACAAACATTGAAGGTGCGATTCTAACCGGCGCGAAAGGTTATGAGACCTTAAAACCTGACGGACTCAGCCATGTTTCTGAAGGGGGGCTGAAGCAGTTCTTCCGCCACACGCTTGATCATTTGTCATCGGGTGTCGCCGTTTTTGATAACCAGCGCCGCCTGGTGTTCTATAACGAATCGTATCGACGCCTGTGGGATCTCGACGCGGCATTCCTCAACAGCCAGCCGGATGATTCCTCCGTGCTCGATCGTCTGCGCGCAGCGCGCAAATTGCCCGAGCAGGCCGACTTCAGCGCCTGGAAAGCCAAGCTGCACCATGCCTATCGCGCAGTCGAGGTCGCCAAGGATACCTGGTTCCTACCCGACGACCGCACGTTGTCAGTCGTCACCACGCCCAATCCCGAGGGCGGCATCACCTACCTTTTCGATGACGTCACCGAGAGCTTCGCCCTCGCCCGCCGCTTCGATGGCCTGATTCGGGTGCAGCGCGAGACGCTAGATAGCCTCGCCGAGGGTGTCGTCGTGTTCGGCAGCAATGGCCGTGTCGAGTTATTTAACCCGGCCTTCGCAACAATGTGGAGGCTGACGCCTGACGCATTGCGCGGACACCCGCACATCGACACCCTCGTATCTTGGTGCCGGAACCTCTACGACGAGCCTGAGGCCTGGCGCACAATCAGCGAAACCATTACCTCGTTCGAAAGCCGGAGCAACATGGCTCTAAAGCTCAAGCGCAAGGACGGCACTGTGCTCGACTGCATCAGTCGGCCGCTGCCTGAGGATGCAACAATGCTCACCTTCCAAGACATCACTGATACCGAGCAAGTTGAGCAGGCGTTACGCGAAAGTAATGAAGCGCTCGAGGCCGCTGGACAGATGAAGATCGATTTCGTCCACCATGTGTCCTACGAACTGCGCGCACCACTCACTACGATCGTGGGCTTCACACATTTCCTAAGCGATCCGGCCAACGGCCCGCTGACGCCCAAACAGGCTGAATATCTCGACTACGTCACCAAATCGTCCAACGCGCTGCTTGCATTGACCAACAACATTCTCGATCTCGCCACCATTGATGCAGGCGCGATGAGGTTGGAACTGGGCCCGGTGGATGCAGTTAAGGTGATCGAGGCCGCGACCGAGGGCGTGCAGGACCGGCTTGCTACCGACCGCATCCGACTGAAGATCGAGGTCGATAACAATGTTGGTATCTTCCTCGGCGACGAGCGCCGCATCGTACAGGTGCTCTACAATCTGTTGGTCAATGCCATAGGCTTCTCGCCGCAAAATTCTACCGTCGTGGTCAGCGCTCGCCAGACGGATCACAATGTCGCATTCTCGGTTACCGATTCGGGCCCCGGCATTCCACCCGGGATGAAGGATAAAGTGTTCGAATGGTTCGAGAGCAATTCCCAGGGCTCGCGCCATCGCGGTGCCGGGCTCGGCTTGTCGCTTGTGCGCTCATTTGTCGAGCTACATGGCGGGAGGGTCCAAATAGACACGGTGGTCGGTATCGGCACTACCGTCACATGCAAGTTTCCTCTTTCACAACATAGATCTGAACAAGAGGCTCAAAAAGCCGCACGGCTTGCTTGAGCCGAGTGGACATTCGTGTTCTCGAAACTCAAAGACATCGCCTCGGGTGCCGTGAAAAGCGTCGGCGGACAGTTCGCGAACGCCTCCAGGGCGATTGCCGATCTCGCCGCCAGTCTTGCGACCCGCGCCGCAGCGGCGGCGGATCTCGGTCGCATCCTCGATATCATTGAAAAGGTTCCGGGCGTCAGTTTCGACCGGCCCGAGGTCGATGCCGACTATCTCGACACGCTGCTGGCTGCGGTGCAGATGGGCGAGCTCACGCTGGCTGTCCACTACCGCAAGGAAACTGAGGCGAGTTTGGTGCGCCTGCATCCGGTCGCAGCGGCGGACGCCAATGAGCTGACCGGCTCGGACGGCAAGTTCTTTTCGAAGATCCTGTTCAACGGTGAGGACGACAAGCCCGCCATCCAGATGCTGATCAACTCCGATCATCTCGCGGACAACTACCGGCACGTGACCGCCGACACGCTGATCAACGCGCTGGCCTTCCCGATCGAGAACGTCAAAGGCGGCTTCATCATCGCCAGATCGTTCCGTGCAATCGCGCGCCCCATCGCAGGCTGGCTGCTCAACATCATCTTCGACCAGGGCGGAAAACTGCACCGGCGTATTCGCGGCCATCGCGACGAAGATCAACCCCAACCGACCTCCCCGCTTGCGGATGAGGAGGAGGCTGACATGTCGCATGTCTCAACAGCATCGGAAGACGGCGACGTCCCAAAGTCGGAGCTTCCATCGAGCCATCGGCCGCCATCCGCGGAATGATGCCACGCGTTGATTGAGCACAGCTAAGCTTCACCGGCGGGCCACCCTCATCCCCACCCGCGCGGATCCGTCTTCAGCAACGCATACAGCATGTCGTCGCGCCATTCGCCGCCGACGCGCAGGTGGTCGCGCAACTGGCCCTCGCAGCGGAAGCCGAGCTTTTCGGCCAGCTTGCGCGACGCGGCATTGTCTGGATGGATCAGCGCCTGCGCGCGGTGCAGGCCGAGCTCGCCGAAGCAGAAATCGAGCATCGCACCGACCGCCTCGGTGGCGATGCCATCGCGCTGCCGGGCAGGATCGACGATGTAGCCGATCGTGACGCGCTTCGCACGCATGTGACCGTCGTGATAGTTCACCATGCCGATGCAGCGGTCGGTCTCGGCTTCTGCCACCGCCCAGAACCGGTAGTAGGACGGCGTACAATCGATGAACCGGCGGACGGCACGTTCGCTCTCGATCCGTTTGGTGTGAACCGGATGATTCCAGAAGCGCATCGCATCCGGATCGCTGAAGCACCGGTGCATCGCTTCGGTGTCAGCGGGATCGAACTGTCGTAGGCGCAGGCGGGCGGTCGAGAGGATCGGGTGCGGGATGGGCTGTCTTGCCATGGCGGGCTCATGCAGGGATGAACCAGACTAGCAGCGATGACGGCAGGAGCGCTACGTTCAGTCGCCTCTCGCCCGAAGGCCCCAATCTCCGCGTCGCCGTCATTGCGGGGCGCGCGGACGACACGGTGCCGGCGTCGTGCCGATCGCATGAGGCCGGTGGCAGTGCACAAGACTCGCGCGACCCTGCGCTTGGCTCGTGCACTTCCCACGTTCGCGGCCGACGCTCATGCCTTGAAGTAATCCGGCTGGCCGATGTCGGCGATCAAACCGATCCCGTCCGGTCTCCAGCCCAGGCGCTGCTGCGTCAGGATGCTGGAGGCCGGCATGTCCAGGCCCGCGAACATCGCCAGCGGTCCGTAATAATCGCCCGCCTCGTCCTGCCTGATCGAAACGACCGCCACGTTCAGCGCGCGGCCGATCACCTCGATGACCTCGCGCATCGGGACGCCTTCCTCGCCGACGGCGTGGTAGATCGCGTCTGCCACGCCCTTCTCAAGGGCAAGCCGGTAGAGGCGGGCGACGTCCGATCGATGCGCCGCCGCCCAGCGCTCGGTGCCTTCGCCGACATAGGCTGCGCGGCCCTTCTGCCGCGCGAGCTCCACCAGATAGGAGATCAGCCCCGCCTTGCCCGGCGCGCCGTGCACCTGCGGCAGGCGGATCGCCATCGCGCGCACGCCACGCGATGCATAGGCCAGACCGGACCGTTCGGACACGCGCGGAGCATGCGCTGACGACTCGCGCCGCATGTCTTCGGTGACCACCACGTTTGGTGCAACGAGCCCCGTTCCGGAGGTGACGATGAACGGCTTGTTCGTTCCGGCCAGCACGTCGCCCATAGCTTCGATGGCGGCCTTGTCGATGGCGCCGTTCTCCGCGAATTTCGCGAAGTCGTGGATGAAGGCGAGATGGATCACGCCGTCGGCATCCCTCGCGCCGCGCTTCAGGCTGTCGAGGTCCTGCAGCGAGCCGCGATGAACCTGCGCGCCCAGTTGCTCGAGCGTGCGGACGTTCTCGGCGGAGCGCGCGAGGCCGATGACCTGATGCCCGGCGGCGATCAGCTTCCTGGTGGTTTCGGAGCCGATGAATCCGGCGGCGCCGGTGACGAATACGCGCATGAGACACACTCCCTGTTCAGACCGCCGGGATATTGCTAGGCTGCTCATGCTGGTAAAGTCGTGACTTTATACGGGTATAATCGCTAACAGGATGACGGACGCTAACCCTCTCGGGACCTATCTCAGGGATCGCCGCGCCAAGCTCGATCCGACCGCCTTCGGCCTGCCGCTGCAGCGGCGGCGAACGCCGGGGCTTCGGCGCGAAGAGGTGGCGCAACGCGCCAATGTGAGCGCCACCTGGTACACTTGGCTCGAGCAAGGGCGCGGCGGCGCGCCCTCCGCCGACGTGCTGGACCGCATCGCTCGCGCCATGATGCTGACCGACGCCGAGCGCGAGCATCTGTTCCTGCTCGGTCTCGGCCGGCCACCCGAAGCCCGCTATCACGCGATCGACGGCATCTCACCCCGTCTCCAACGCGTGCTCGACACGCTGGAATACAGTCCCGCCTTCGTTCGCACGGCGACATGGGACATCCTCGCCTGGAACAGGGCGGCTGCGGCTGTCCTCACCGACTACAGCACCCTGCCGGAGGGCCAGCGCAATGTTCTGCGCATGATGTTCCACGACAGCCGTGTCCGCGCAGCACAGCCCAACTGGCAGGCCGTGGCGCGCTATGTGGTCGCGTCCTTCCGCGCCGACGTGGCGCGCGCCGGTGCGGCCCGCAATGTCCAGTCGCTGGTCGATGAGCTCTGCGCGACGAGCCCGGAATTTGCGGCGATGTGGCGCGACAACGACGTGCAGGGACGGCATGGCGATGGCGTGAAGGTCCTGCAGCATCCCATCGCCGGATCGCTCTCGCTGGAATTTTCGGGCTTCGCCGTCGATGGCCGGCCCGACCTCACCATGGTGATCTACAATCCCGCGACGCCGGCGGATGCGGACAAGATCCGCGCGCTGGTGACGTCGCGACCGAAATAGCCACACAACCGCACTCGGCTCGCGCGCCTCGCTCGCCAGCGTCGGCCAGGGGGGCGCGGAAGCGCGACGTCCCTGCGGCTATTCCGTCTTCGCGGCGTCCAGCACCTTCTTGCAGGCGTCGGCGAGCTGGGCATAGTTGCGCGTCAGGCCGGCGACGATGCGGCCGCCGCCGGGAAGCACATCGCTGCAGAACCTTGGGTAGTCGGCCTGACAGGCGGCGCGCTGCTCGTCGGTCGGCAGCAGCGGCGCGCGGGCCGCATCCGCAAGGCCCAGCGACAGCGTGAACAAAAAGGCGATGGCGAGCTTGGACATCGGGCCTTCCCCTCAATGCAACGGGCATCATGAAGATCGCGACCTTCAACATCAACAATGTCCGGCGGCGGCTCCCCAACCTGCTGCGCTGGCTGGGCGCGGCCAAGCCCGACATCGTCTGCCTGCAGGAGTTGAAATGCGCCCAGGCCGACTTCCCCGTCGATGAGATCGCCAAGGCCGGCTATGGCGCTGTGTGGCAGGGCCAGAAGACCTGGAACGGGGTCGCGATCCTCGCGCGCAAGGCTGAGCCGGTGCTGACGCGCACCACCCTGCCCGGCGATATCAGGGATCGCGAGGCGCGCTACATCGAGGCCGCCGTGCGCGGCATCGTCGTCGGCTGCATCTACTTGCCGAACGGCAATCCGCAGCCGGGACCGAAATTCGACTACAAGCTCGCCTGGTTCGAGCGGCTGCACAAGCACGCGGCTGATTTCATCAAGGACGACCGGCCGATCGTGCTCGCCGGCGACTACAATGTCGCGCCTGATGCGCTCGACATCTATCCGACGAAGTCCTGGGACAAGGATGCGCTGGTCCAGCCGAAGAGCCGCGCCGCCTACAAGGCGCTGGTCGATCAAGGCTGGTGCGATGCGATCCGCGCGCTGCATCCGGACGCGCCGATGTTCACCTTCTGGGACTACAAGCGCAACCGCTGGCCGCGCGATGCCGGCCTGCGGCTCGATCACCTGCTGCTCAGCCCGCAACTCGCGCCGCGCCTTAGCAAGGCCGGCGTCGACCGCGCCATCCGCGGCGAGGACGGCGCCAGCGATCACGCGCCGGCCTGGATCGTGCTGAAATAGTCCGAAGGTCGAGAAGGATGCCCCGCGAGCTGCGTTCATCGGAGATCACTCTGGCCGATCGCGCCTCCCGGTGAATGTGACGTCGAATGGGAGCGTTACGCCGCACACCGTCAGTCCCGTCCCGCATCCATGATCGCGTGCGCGAGCCGCGCCGGATCGGAGAAGCACAGCTCATGGGCTTCGGCGTCCGCCCGCGCGACTGGCGGGCGGAGACCGCGCGTCACTCCGGCTGTCGACCGCCTGCGGTCAGCGCGGACTCCGTTCGCGGGCCGCGCCCCACAACCAGATTGCCGCCAGCAGGACGAGCGAGCCGACGAACGCCGCGACGACGTCGCGCAGCGAAATGACGATGCTGCCCATGCCTGGAAACAGCCCAAACAGGTTGAACAGGACACCACCGATGAGGGCGCCGACGCATCCCAATCCGATGTTGGTCAAAAGCCCGAAACCTGCTCGGCGGCGCTTCACCAGGATTCCGGCAAGGCCGCCACCAATCAAGCCGACGACGAGCCAAGTCCCTGCATGTACCAGTGTGAACATTCTTCACTCCGTCGGTCTGCCGTTACCCCTCGGTTGGAGCATTACGGCCAGAATCGTGCACTTGCAGGTTACATCGATTTCGCTGCCATCAACTGAACTCTGCAGCTCGGATGAGTTCGTGACCCAATCGCAAACTGGTCGATGCTCAGGCCGGCGTCCACCGAAATGACAGTCATTCGAATCTAATCGTCTCGAACACGAGCAGCTCATGCGAACGCTTCGCACGCAAAGGGCTACGTAGTTCCCCCGAGTTCATACAATCCTCGGAATCGGGAAGAATGCGGTTCCCGCAGAGCGTGCAAAGGTGAATGCATGTGCATCGCATGCAACTGGGCAAGATTCCATGGTTTGCTCAAGCTTGATTTTGACTCCGTCAACGAGGCCGAGCCGTCACGACGCCAGCTCCTGCAGACAGGCGCGGCGTTCGCTGCGGCCGGCGTTGCCTCGGTGTCCGCTCCGACGAACGCCGAGGCGCGAACCGGCGGCGGCAAGGCCGACATCGTGTTTCGCAACGGCCCGGTCTACACCGTGAACGGCGGCCGGGAATGGGCCCGCGCGGTCGCCGTCAAGCAACAACACATCGTCTATGTCGGCGATGACGCGGGCGTCCGGTCCTTCATCGGCCCAAAGACCCGCGTCGTCGATCTCGCCGGCAGGATGCTGCTGCCCGGTTTCGTGGAAGGACACATCCATCCGATAGCGGGCGCTGTCGTGACTCGGGGTGTCGATCTTCAATACGACACAAGGGAGGAGATGCTCGACGCCCTGAAGGCCTATCGCGCCAAGCTGGGCCAGGCCGGCATCGTCCGCGGCTTCGGCTGGCGCTATAACGCCTTTCCGCCGACCGGCCCGCGCAAGGAGGATCTCGATCAGATCTGGCCGGACACGCCCGTCTTTCTCGTCGGGATCGATGGCCATTCAGCCTGGGTCAATTCCAAGACGCTGGCGATTGCCAAGGTGACCAAGGCGACCAAGGATCCGTTGCCCGGCTACAGCTACTTCGAGCGGGACCCGGCCTCGGGAGAGCCGACCGGCTATCTGGTCGAGCCACCGGCGATGTTTCCGGTCCTCAACGCGGTCTCGCCGTTCACGCCCGGCTATATTGCGGACTCGCTCGCACAGTGGCTGCCGAAGGCGTCGGCGGCCGGCATCACCAGCGTGTTCGATGCCGGACTGCTCGTTCTCCCCGAGGAGACCGGCTACGAGCTCTATCAGGATCTGGAGCGCAAAGGAAAACTGCCGTTCCGTGTGGTCGGATCGACCTACCACAACAATCCGGCGATCGACCCCGTGCCGATCGCGAAGGCCCTGCGTCGACGCTTCAATTCCGAACTGGTGCAGGCCCCCGTTCTCAAGCTCAACATCGACGGCGGCGAAGCCCAACGGACCGCCGCATTGCTGGCCCCCTATAGCGACGATCCGAGCACGAGCGGCGAGACGCTGGTCCCGCCGGATCAGTTCAAGGACATCATCCGCCGCGCCGACAGGGCGGGCCTCAATATTCACATCCATTCCTACGGTGATCGCGCCAACCGCCTGTCGCTGGACGCGTTCGAAGCCGCGATCAAGGTCAATCCGCCGCGCGATCGCCGGCACACGCTGGCGCATCTCATATTTGTTTCGCCTGACGATCTGCCGCGCTTCGCCAAGCTCGGCGTCACCGCGCAGTTCTCCGCCCAATGGTCGGTGGCGGATGCCTATTGGCAGGGCGTGATGCGGCCCCGCGTCGGCGCGCGCGCCGAGCAGGCGTTTCGCACCGGCTCGATCCTGCGTCATGGCGCCAACATCTCGCTCGGCACCGATTGGCCGGCCGCCGGCTATTACAGCACCTACAAGCCGCTGGATGCGATCGAGATCGCGACCACGCGGCGGGAGTTGAACAAGCCGGGTCAGCCGGCCTTGGTGCCGCTCGACGAGCGGATCAGCCTCGAAGAGGCGATCCGCGCCGCCACCACGGGACCGGCCTATCAGCTCGGACTCGACCAGAAGATCGGTTCGATCGAGGTCGGCAAGCTCGCCGATCTGATCGTGCTTGAAAGAAACCTGTTCGAAGTCGCCCCGCACGACATCCACAACACAAAGGTGCTGATGACCGTCATGAACGGTCAGGTCAGGCACGAACAGCGAAGCTGAATCCAGCGACTTCTCGGACCGTCACCTTCAGGGCCACATCGACAAACTCAGACCGATTCCCGGAAATACGGAGGCGTATATGATTGACAGAAGAACGCTCATCAAAGGCGCGGGAGCGGCGTTGGTCGCGTCCGGACTCGATTTGCCGGCCGCGCGCGCCGAGTCCGCCGATCCGCTCTGCTATGCGTCGGTCGCCGATCTCATCGCCATGTTCCGGGCCCGCAAGGCGTCGCCGGTCGATCTCTTGAAGGCGCAGATCAAGCGGATCGAAGCCTACAACCCGAAGGTCAATTGTATCACCTACGCGCACTTCGACCAGGCGATGAAGGAGGCCAAGCAGTCCGAAGACCGGTATCGGCGCGGCAATCCGCGGCCGCTCGAAGGGATCACGGTGGCCATCAAGGACGAATTCTCCAGGCCGGGCTGGCGGACGACGCAGGGCTCGCTCCTCTTCAAGGACTCGCCGCCCGCAACGGAAAACTCGGCCATCACCGACGCGCTCGAGGCCGCCGGCGCCGTCATGCCGTTCCAGACGACCGTGCCGGAATTCTACCTCTTCCTCGGCGCGTCCACCCGCGCCTGGGGCACGACACGCAATCCGTGGAATCTCGAATATTCTCCGGGCGGGTCGTCGGCGGGATCGGGCGCGGCGTTGGCCGCAGGCTTCACGACGCTCGCCATGGGCTCGGACATGGGCGGCTCGATCCGAATTCCCGCCTCACAATGTGGTCTCTATGGCTTCAGGCCGCCGTTCGGACGCGTGGCTGGCGGGGAAATCCCGTTCTCGACCTCGGGCCCGATGGCGCGGCGCTTCGACGACCTCGTCCGCCTCCAGAACGCGATCGTCGGTCCGTCCGAGCGGGTGATGGCCGCGATGCGCCCTCGCCTCGACTATCCCACCCGTTATCCGCGCCTTTCCGGGTGGCGCATCGCCGTGGATTGGGGCGCCGGCATTGCGGACGTCATACCGTCCGTGAAGGCTGCGATGCTGAGAGGAATCGAGGCGCTGCGCGCCGCGGGGTGCACTGTGGACGAGGTCGACTGCGGCTTCACGAAGGCCCACAAGATGGTCTTCATCCGTGGGCTGATGTCGACGTCCATCGGCACTGCGATCGAGATCTCGAATGCGCATCGCGATCAGCTCTCGCCCTACATGACCGAAATGCTCGACCAGGTCGGCGCGGTCGGACCGCGCCAGGCCGAAGAAGCCGAAGAGCTGCTGCAGCGGCTGCACCGCCAGGTGCAGCAGCGCGTGTTCGGCAAGGGCTACCGCATCCTGCTCATGCCGACCATGGCAACGCCTCTGGTCGGGGCCGACATGTTCAAGAGCAAGGAAAACAAGGTCGACCCGTGGGTGGGCACCGGTCTGGGCTTGGCGCTGACGTGGCACTGGAATCTGCTCAACCGCTATCCGGTCGTCGATGTCCCGCTCGGCGTGGTCGAGGACCGCATTCCCTCGGGCATGCAGGTGATCGGCCAGACCTACACCGATCTCGACACGTTCCAGTTCGCGTCGAACTGGTCTCGCCTGCGGCCGTCACTGTTCGCCGGCGGGCAATTTCCGACCTTCGCCTGACTCCATAGCGGCCGGAACGGTGCAGATGCGCGACAACGGATGCGAGAGCAGCGCTTCGACAGTGAGGTCGGCCATGACTCCGAGAATTTTTCGACGAGCGGTTCTCCTGTTCCTGATCTCAGCGCTGTACCCAGGCGCCGGCGCCTCGGCACAGCAGAGGACGCCATCGCTCGAAGATCTCGCCAAGGCGGCGCAAAACCCGATCGCGGATACGATCAGCGTCGGGCTGGAGAATATCGCCATGCCGAACACGGGTGCGTACCGGCAGACGGCTGACGTTCCGGTCGGCGCGGGAATAGGCAAGCTCTTCATGGTCGACAAGCAGCCGGTCAACGCCGAGATCGGTGTCTACTACAATGTGCTGAGGCCGGACCTGGCATCGCGGTGGCAGTTTCGCGCCAGCCTGGCTTTCCTGTTCCCGAAGTGACGGTGCTCGGGACCAGGCATCGGTGGGATCGATGACCTCCACGGCATGAATGACACCCTCGCGCTCGGGCGACGCATAGACGATGAGTCGTTGCGGCGGTCCTCCTTTTCTCTGTCTGAAAGCATTCGATTTGAAGTTTATCCATCAACAGGAAACGAAGACTTCAGTATGCGTGCTGGCGCTCGACGCCGCCGAGATTGACTTGATCGTTGTCAATCTTGGCGGGTGCTGAGTGAAGTAGTTTCAGCGTCTGACTCGGCAATCGTGCAGCTCACCCGGAGCGCGGAATTTTCGGAGCAGGACTTCGGAGCAGGACAATGTGCATTGCATGCGGTTCCGCCATCGGTTCGCTGTTTGCGGCATCTAAGTCGGAGCGCGGCGGACTGACCCGTCGCCAGATGGTCGCGACCTCGGCTGCGGCCGCAGCGTTCGCCGCTGCCTCGGCTCCGGCCTGGGCCGCCTCCAGCAGCACGACCATCTTTCGCGGCGGGCGCGTCTACACGGTGGACGACTCCCTGCCCTGGGCCCAGGCCGTCGTCGTCAAGGGAGACACGATCGTCTACGTCGGCGACGACGCAGGCGCGATGAAATTTGCCGGACGCGGGGCTGACGTCATCGACCTCAAGGGGCGGATGCTCATGCCGGGCTTCGTCGAGGCGCATTGGCATCTTTGCACGCTGGCCTTCGCCCGCGGCGCCTGGGTCAACGAGGAGGATCCGGAGCGCATCTACGCGATCCTGCGCGATTACGCGAAGACGCATTCCGACGAAAAGTTCATTCTGGGCTTCGGCTGGATCGCTAGCGCGTTTCCCGCCTCGGGTCCGCGCAAGGAGCCGCTGGACGAGATCTTCCCCGATCGACCGGTCCTGCTCGTCAGTTGCGATCTGCACGGCTACTGGGTCAATTCCAAGCTGCTGGAGATGGCCGGCATTACGAAGGATACCCCGCGCGACGTCGTGCCCGGCTCCTCCTGGTACGAAAAGGATCCCAATGGCCTGCCGACCGGCTTCATTTCAGAAGTGCCTGCGCTGTTCGCGGTGCTCAAGGCGCTCGAAAAGCACGGCATCGAACCATTCGGCCTGAAGTCGACCGCCGCCGCGATCGAGGAATGGCAGCCCAGGCTCGCAGCCGCCGGCATCACCACCTTCTTCGATGCCGGCTTCAGCGCCTGGCCGACCGAGCAGCATCACGGTTTCGACATGCTGGTCGAGCTCGAGAAGCGCGGCAAGCTGCTGCAGCGCGTGATCGGCAGCCTGTATCACAATGATCCCAGCGTCGATCCGCTGCCGATCATTCGGGCCTACCGGAAGCGCTATCGCACTCCGCTGGTCAAGGCCGAGGTGCTCAAGCTGATCGTCGATGGCACCGAGCTGAGCCGCACCGCCTATCTGCTGGATCCCTATGCCGGAAGCCCGGATTGGCGCGGCGAACCATTGTTGCCATCGCCCGTGTTGAATCGGATACTGCGCGAAGCCCATGCCGAGGGAATCGATACGCACCTTCACGCCGTCGGCGATGCCGCCGTCCGCATGAGCCTGGATGGATACGAAGCCGCCTTTGGCAAGAACGGCCCCGGCAACCGCCGTCATACCATCTGCCACGCATTCCTCACCGCGCCATCGGACATTGCGCGCTTCAGAAAGCTCGGCGTGATCGCGAATACGCAGATCCAATGGGGCGTGCCGGATGCCAGCCAGCGTCGCGTCTGCGAGATCTACGGCGACGAGCGCTGGAGCCGCATGTACACCTTCAAGACGTTCATCGACGAAGGCGTCACGGTGTCGTTCGGCATGGATGCGCTGGCGACCGGCTCGAAGGTCGTCGTCAAGCCACTCGAGGCGTTGCAGGCCGGCCATACACGTCAGGAGCCGGGCAAGCCCGACGGCCTGGTCCATCCGCCCGCGACCGAACGCCTGGGCCTGCCGGACCTCATCCGAGGCTACACCATCAACGGAGCCTACCAGCTTCGCATGGAGGACAAGATCGGCTCCATCAAGGTCGGCAAGCTGGCCGATCTGATCGTGCTCGAGAACAATCTGTTCGATGTCGGGCCACACGACATCGGCAAGGTCAATATTCAGCTGACGATGATGAACGGCCGGATCACGCATCGTCGTGGAATCTGAGCGGGAGCGGTGAACGTGCTGGAGACGACGAGCGCGCCGAATGAACCACGGCTTGCGCAAGCGAGCGCGCCAATGTCGAAACGCAATCGCTGGATGGTTCTCCTGACCGTCTCCAGCGCGCTCGCGCTCGTCGTGATCGACATGACGGTGCTCTATACGGCGCTGCCCAGCCTGACCCATGAGCTCGGCGCAACCGCCTCGGAGAAATTGTGGATCGTCATGGCCTACGGGCTCGTCGTCGCCGGCCTGCTTCCCGGCTTCGGCTCGCTCGGCGATCGCGTCGGGCACAAGAGGACGTTCATAGCCGGCCTCATCGTCTTCGGACTAGCCTCGGTCGTCGCCGCCTATTCGCCGACCGCCATGGTCCTGATCGGCGGGCGCGTCCTGCTCGCAATCGGCGCTGCACTGATGATGCCGGCGACGCTGTCGATCATTCGCGTCACCTTCTCCGATGATCACGAACGGGCGCTCGCCATCGCGATCTGGGGAGCCGTTGCGTCCAGCGGGGCGGCAGTCGGCCCCTTGGTCGGCGGTGTCCTGCTGGAATATTTCTGGTGGGGCTCGGTCTTTCTGATCAACGTGCCGCTCGTCGTGCTGGCGCTGGTCGCCGGCCTGCTGCTGATTCCTGCACCGGCCGATCGTGCTGAGCGCGACTGGGACCTCCTCGGTTCAGTGCAGGTGATGGCCGGGCTGATCGGCTTCGCCTACGTCGTCGAGGAGCTCGGCAGTCGCCAGTCTTCCTATGTCGTCCTTGCCGGCACGGCTGTCGCGACGGTCATCATGTTGACGGTGTTCGTACGCCGTCAATTGCGTCTCGAGGATCCTTTGCTCGACTTCACCCTGTTCCGAAACGTCGAGTTCACGCTCAGCGTGATCACCGCGATCGTGGCTTCACTCGCCATTGCGGGGACGGAGCTCGCGATCAGCCAACGCCTGCAACTCGTCCTCGGCTATTCGCCGCTGCAGGCGGCATTGTACATCCTTCCGGCCCCGCTCGGTGCCTTCATCGGCGGGCCGCTCGCGAGCCTGATGCTCCGTCGCGTCCGAGCCGCCACCACGATGTCCGGCGCGTTGTTAATCGCAGGCATCGGCGCGGCCGGCTACCTGCTCTGCTACAACGCCAGCCTGGCGCTGCAACTGATCTGCATCGCGGTCAATGGTCTAGGGCTGGGAGCATCCATCGCCGCCGCCTCCAACGCTGTGATGAATCACGCGCCTGAAGGCCGCGAAGGCATGGCCGCGTCGATCGAGGAGGTGTCGTTCGAGCTCGGCGGCACAATCGGCATCAGCATTTTCGGAAGCATCCTGTCCGGAGTCTATACGGCGTTCATGGTTCTGCCCGATGGCCTCGGCATTCCCGCCGCTGCGCGCGACAGCATCGACGAGGCGCTGATCGCCGCCGAGCGGCTGCCGACCGGGCTCGCTGCCCTCGTCACCTCGCACGCTCATCGCGCCTTCGATCAGGCGTTCCTGACCGTCGTCTGCGTTGCGATGGTCGTCCTGCTCGGCACCGCCTTCCTGGTCCGGCCCCGAGCAGGGCGAACGACCTCGAACGCGGCTCGTCAGCATGTCCACTAGGCCGGCGACGAAGACCCCTCATGCGCGTCGGCATTGGCGGCGATCACCACGCTCGCCAACGCGATGTCGCCGTCCGTCACATAGTGATTGACCCGCTCGGGCAGGTTCCGGCCGGCCTTGTACAGCTCGACGGTCTCGATCGATCGTGTCCTGATCAATTCGGCCATGATGTAGTCCCGCTCCGCATTGGCATCCGGATCGGTGGCGTGCGTGATCTGAAAGGTCAGTCGGGTGAGCGACAGGCCCGTGTCCTTCGTGCCGGCACCGACCCAGAGGACGGACTCATCGGCCGCAGGCGTGTCGGTCGCTGACCAGAAATCGCCAGCGTTCCAGCTCTTCTCGGCGTGGGCGAGGTCAACGGCCCAGAACCGGACGTGATGACGCTTTCGCGGACTGTTGCCGATGGCTTTCTGAAAGCCGATATCCTGGCCGCGACCGAACAGATAGAGGGTGCTGAAAGGAGCGGTGGGGTACGGCCAGGCGAGGACGAAGGCGCGGACCATGGCCCACGAGCTTGCCAGCCCCAATCGGTCCGCCTCGCACCAACCGATCGCAGCAAAGCTCGCGCGGAGCTGTCGAAGCGTGCCGATCAGGGCGAGATTGACGGGGTCGCCAGGCAATCCATCGCTGGTGATCGTGTAGCTGGGCACCCGCCGACTCTGGAGGATCCTGAGACTCAATCTGATCACGCGTGGCAGAATGACATAGGCCGCGATTGCGTAGCTGACGCCGACGGCGGCAATCCAGGGCAGCCTGCGATCCGCCGTCTCGAACACCACGAACACGATCAGCCAGACCGTGAAGATCCCGAGCCCGGCGACCAGCACGCGTTGCATGAGGCGTAAGAGCAGTCGCACTGGATCGGTCCGGTGAAAACGAGGTGATCAGCATTCGCGTTTTCGGTAGGGTGTCCGATCTTCTCTTCGTTGGCAACACCGCACGTGAAGGCACGAGGCCGCCCGGTCGCCGGCGCTATGACGAGGTTGTCCGCCCTGGGTTGCTCGACATTCGTCTGCGGCGGCACGCAGCCCCGAGCCAGCCCAAAGACAGCCGGACTGCGCGTGCTTACGCCGACAGCCGCTCGGCGTTGGCCGCGACATAATCCCGATAGAGATCGACGACCGCGGCCGGGCTCGCGCCGGCCATCAGCTTCGCCGTCGCCTCCAGGGCTGCGGCGATCTTTTCGCTGACCATCAGCTCCGCTTCCTGGCCCGCGTCGGCTTCGCCGCGCGCGAACTTTTCCAGCCGGAGCCGGATGACCTCGCCGGCTTCCATGGCCAGCATCGCGGCCGTGAACCAGGGGAACTTCGCATCGGCGGTTGCCGTCAGGGACGGCCGCATCTGCAAGGACATCGGGGTTTTGCTCATCGTCATCGTCCGAGAACATGAGCGGACGTGCGAGGAATACGCTTCAACTTTTAATGATGCGGACGCACAATCATCGACGATTTCGAGTCGACTCGAACCACCCGTTAACCACCTGGGCCCTGCTTCTCTCATCCGTCATTGCGAGGAGCGAAGCGACGAAGCAATCCAGAGTCATGCGCGCGACTCTGGATTGCTTCGCTTCGCTCGCAATGACGGGAGAGAGATCTTGCCCGCCATCACGAAGGCGCGAAAATCTTGGGCTTCCTGTTCGTCCTCGCGATAGGCCTCGTTGCCGGCACGTTGTCCGGCATCGTCGGCACCGGCTCGTCGATCATGCTGATGCCGGTGCTGGCCTACGAGTACGGCCCGAAGGAGGCCGTGCCGATCATGGCGGTGGCCGCCGTCATGGCGAACCTGTCGCGCATCCTGGCGTGGTGGCGCGAGGTCGACTGGCGCGCCTGCGCGGCCTATTCGGTCACCGGCATTCCGGCCGCCGCACTCGGCGCGCGCACCTTGCTGATCCTGCCGTCGCAGGCGGTCGATATCACGATCGGCCTGTTCCTGATGGCGATGGTGCCGGTACGGCATTGGCTGACGCGGCACGACCTCAAGGCCAACCTCTGGCACCTCGCGCTCGGCGGTGCGGTGATCGGATTTCTGACCGGCATCGTGGTCTCGACCGGGCCGCTCAGCGTGCCGCTGTTCCTGTTCTATGGGCTGTCGAAGGGCGCCTTCCTCGCCACCGAGGCTGCCAGCTCGCTCGGGCTCTATGTCTCGAAATCCATCACCTTCCAGCGCTTCGGCGCGCTGACGCCGGACATTCTGCTCAAGGGCCTGATCGCCGGCGGCTCGCTGATGGCCGGCGCCTTCGTCGCCAAGCGCTTCGTGCTGCACATGAAGCCCGACATGTTCCGGCTGGTGATGGATGGCATCATGCTGGCCGCAGGCCTAACTATGCTATGGAACGCCACCCACTCCTGAGCACATCGATTCTCCCTCCATGGCCAAGACCACGCTCTCCTTCGTCTGCCAGAACTGCGGCGCGGCCTATTCGCGCTGGCAGGGCAAATGCGAGGCCTGCGGCGAGTGGAACACGCTGGCGGAGGAAGACACGACGGGCGCGACCTCCGCGCCGGTCTCGCTGCGCTCGAAGCGCAAGGGCCGCACGTTCCAGCTGGAATCGCTGACCGGCAAGACCATCGACGCGCCGCGGCTGTCGTCGGGCATGACCGAGCTCGACCGCGTCACCGGCGGCGGCTTCGTGCGCGGCTCGGTGCTCTTGGTCGGCGGCGATCCCGGCATCGGCAAATCAACGCTTCTGACCCAGGCGACCTCGATGCTGGCGCGCGCCGGCCATCGCGCGGTCTACATTTCCGGCGAGGAAGCTGTCGCCCAGGTGCGGCTGCGCGCCGAGCGCCTCGGGCTTGCGGATGCGCCGGTACAACTGGCGGCCGAGACCTCGGTCGAGGACATCATCGCGACCCTGTCGGAAGGCGGCGTGCCGCGACTGATCGTGATCGATTCGATCCAGACGATGTGGACCGACACCGTCGAATCGGCGCCGGGCACGGTGACCCAGGTGCGCGCCTCGGCGCAGAAGCTCATTCGCTTCGCCAAGAAATCCGGCGCCGCCATCATCCTGGTCGGCCACGTCACCAAGGACGGCCAGATCGCCGGCCCCCGCGTCGTCGAGCACATGGTGGACGCGGTGCTGTCGTTCGAGGGCGAGGGCTCGCAGCAGTTCCGCATCCTGCGCGCCGTCAAGAACCGGTTCGGCCCGACCGACGAGATCGGCGTGTTCGAAATGACCGGATTGGGTCTGCGCGAGGTCACCAACCCCTCCGAGCTGTTTCTGTCCGAGCGCGATCTCGGCAGCCCCGGCACGGCGGTCTTTGCCGGGATCGAGGGCACCCGCCCCGTGCTGGTCGAAATCCAGGCCCTGGTGGCGCCGACCTCGCTCGGCACGCCGCGCCGCGCCGTCGTCGGCTGGGATCCGAGCCGGCTGTCAATGGTGCTGGCCGTGCTGGAGGCGCATTGCGGCGTCAAGCTGTCGGGCCACGACGTCTATCTCAACGTCGCCGGCGGCCTGCGCATCAACGAGCCGGCGGCGGATCTCGCCGCGGCCGCAGCTCTGGTCTCCTCGCTGGTCAACGCGCCGCTGCCGCCCGATGCGGTCTATTTCGGCGAGATTTCGCTGTCGGGCGCGGTCCGCCCGGTGGCGCAGACCTCGGCGCGGCTGAAGGAGGCCGCCAAGCTCGGCTTCGGCCGCGTCGTGCTGCCGGAGCGCGCCCGCGGCGAGGCCGGCGGCGATGCCGGGCTCAGCCTCAATACCGTCGGCGGCTTGACCAGCCTGGTCGCCGACATCGCCGCGCGCGGCACGCCCCGCGCCCGCCACGACGAGGGTGAGCAGGGCCGCCGTGGCCCCAGCCATGCCGAAAAAAATGCCACACCAGCGAGATTCCGCCGCCAGGACGGCTAGCCGGACCGTGACGTTCGCGTGACTCGCCGCTATACAACGCCGCAACCGGGCGCCCACGCGGGATGGTGCAGCGTCCGGACTTGCCGGGGAACCCTGCTCTCCTCCGCCTGGAGGGGCGGTCCTCCGTCAATTCGAAGCGAACCTTGGACCTGACAAGCGGACCTGAGCAGCCGATGCCGATAACGATCCTCGATCTCATCCTGCTCGGCGTGATGCTGGTGTCGGGGCTGCTCGCGATGGTCCGCGGCTTCATGCGCGAGATACTGTCGATCGCCGCGTGGGGCGCGGCGGCCCTGGTCACGCTTTATTCATTCTCGAAGCTGCTGCCGACCGCCAAGACCTATTTCAACAACGATACCGTCGCCAGCGTCGTGGTCGTTGCCGGTACTTTCGTGGGCACCCTGCTCATCGTCTCGGTGATCACGGTCAAGATCTCCGACATGATCCTCGATTCGCGCATCGGCGCGCTCGACCGCACCCTGGGATTCCTGTTCGGACTGGGCCGTGGCCTCCTGATCGTCGTCGTCGCCTTCCTGTTCTTCAGCTGGCTGGTACCGGACAAGCAGCGTCCGGACTGGGTCACCGGCGCCAAGTCCCGCGTGGTCCTGCAGGGAACCGGGGATTGGCTGATGTCGCTCTTGCCTGATGATCCCGAGAACACCATTTTAAAGAAATTCAAGAAGAACAAGCCGGACGACGACCAGACTGACACCGAGTCGCCCGGAGTGGGCGGCGATGGGTACAGCAAGCCTGCCCGCGACAGCTTGAAGAAGCTGATCGAGAAACCCGCGGCCAAGTGAGCCTAGCCCAGAAGAGAGGCGCGATGGACCAGCACCACGATTCTTCCGGCGAAGCCCAAATGGACTCCCACGCGGATCTGGACTTCGGACCTCAAGCCTACCTCAGAGACCCAGACCTTGACGGAGACACGCTGCGCGAAGAGTGCGGCGTGTTCGGCATTTATGGGCACAATGACGCCGCCGCGATCACCGCGCTCGGCCTGCATGCGCTCCAGCATCGCGGCCAGGAGGCAGCTGGCATCGTCTCCTACGATGGCGCACGCTTCCACAGCGAGCGCCGCTTGGGCCTCGTCGGCGACACCTTCTCCCGCCGCGAGGTGATCGAGCGCCTGCCCGGCAATGCCGCGATCGGCCACGTTCGCTACGCCACGACCGGCGCGACCATCCTGCGCAACGTGCAGCCGCTGTTCGCCGAGCTCAATGCCGGCGGCTTCGCGGTCGGCCACAACGGCAACCTCACCAACGGCCTCACCCTGCGCCGCGAGCTGGTGCGCGCCGGCGCCATCATGCAGTCGACCACCGACACCGAGGTGATCCTGCATCTCGTCGCGCACTCCCGCCGCACCAATTTCATCGATCGCTTCATCGAGGCGCTGCGCGCGCTCGAAGGCGCCTACTCGCTGGTCTGCATGACCAACAAGAAGCTGATCGGCGCCCGCGATCCCCTCGGCATCCGTCCGCTGGTCTATGGCGAGCTCGAAGGCTGCCCGATCCTGGCGTCCGAGACCTGCGCGCTCGACATGATCGGCGCGCGCTACATCCGCGACATCGAGCCGGGCGAGGTCGTGATCTTCGACGAGACCGGCGCCCACAGCCACAAGCCGTTCCCGCCGAAGCCGGCGCGTCCGTGCGTGTTCGAATACATCTACTTCGCCCGCCCCGATTCCGTGGTCGGCGGCCGCTCGGTCTACGAGGTGCGCAAGGCGTTCGGCGCGCAGCTCGCGCGCGAGAGCCATCCCGACGTCGACGTCGTGGTGCCGGTGCCGGACTCCGGCGTGCCGGCGGCGATCGGCTACAGCCAGCATTCCGGCGTGCCGTTCGAGCTCGGCATCATCCGCAATCACTATGTCGGCCGCACCTTCATCCAGCCGACCCAGGCGATCCGCGAATCCGGCGTGCGCATGAAGCACTCGGCCAACCGCGCCGCGATCGAGGGCAAGCGCATCATCCTGATCGACGATTCGCTGGTGCGCGGCACCACTTCGCGCAAGATCGTGCGCATGATGCGCGACGCCGGCGCCACGGAGGTGCATTTCCGCCTCGCCTCGCCGCCGATCCTCTACCCCGACTATTACGGCATCGACCTGCCGGACCGTGGCGGCCTCTTGGCGGCGACGCATTCGCTCGAGGAGATGCGCGAGCTGATCGGCGCGGATTCGCTGGCGTTCCTGTCGATCGACGGCATGTACCGCGCCATGGGCGAGCCGGCCCGTGATCCGGCCGCACCGAAATACTCCGACCACTGCTTCACCGGCAGCTATCCCACCCACCTCACGGACCAGGCGATGGTCGAGTCGACCCAGCATCAGCTGTCGCTGTTGGCCGAGGCGAGCTGAGGTTCTTTCCACACGCAGTCATTCCGGGGCGATGCGCAGCATCGAACCCGGAATCCCGAGCTTGCTGATCCCCGTATCATCTCCAGATTCCGGGTTCGAGGCCTGCGGCCTCGCCCCGGAATGACGATGCGTCGTGAGCTGTCGTCCCGGCCAAAACCGGGACCCATCATCGCCAGCCGTCCTTGGCGGGCAGGACTAGCCACAGACAGCCAACTCCCTCATAACCGCCGCGGAGTATGGGTCCCGGCTTTCGCCGGGACGACGACGTCAGAGATTTGCGACCATGACCCTTCCCCTCGCCAACCGTATTGCCCTCGTCACCGGCGCCTCGCGCGGCATCGGCCATGCGACCGCCCGCGCGCTCGCCCGCGCCGGCGCCCATGTCGTGGCCGTCGCCCGCACCCAGGGCGGGCTGGAGGAGCTCGACGACGAGATCCGGAAAGAGACCGGCAACGGCGCCACCTTGGTGCCGCTCAGCATGACCGACAACGACGGCATCGCCCGGCTCGGCGCCGCGCTGCACGAGCGTCACGGCAAGCTCGACATTCTCGTCGGCAATGCCGCCGTGCCCGGCCCGTCGTCGCCGCTCGGCCATATCGACCTGAAGCCCTGGAACGACGTCGTCGCCGTCAACCTCTCCGCCAACTTCCAGCTGATCCGCTGCATGGAGCCGCTGCTGAAGGCCTCCGACGCCGGCCGCGCGGTGTTTCTCACGTCAGGTGCCGCCCACAAGGCCCAGGCCTATCTCGGCCCCTACGCCGTCACCAAGGCCGCGCTGGAGACGCTGGCACGGGTGTGGGCGCACGAGACCGAGCGGACGCCGCTGCGCGTGAACCTGTTCAGCCCGGGCCCGATCCGGACCCGCATGCGCGCCACGGTGTTCCCCGGCGAAGATCCGATGACGCTCGAAACGCCCGAGCAGGTCGCCGAGTTCATCGTGCCGATGTGCCTGCCGTCGTGGACCGAGACCGGCAAGCTCTACGAGTACAAGACGCGCACCCTGAAGAGCTTCCAGCCGCCGGCGTAGCCCTGCGCAACCACCGTCATTCCGGGGCAAGGCCGCAGGCCTTGAATCCGGAATCTCGTTGTTATCTTGCGGTCGGATTGGCGGCAGCAGAGTTCGCCGCGGAAGGCTTGGCCGCCGCAGCCTTGTCCGCAGACGCCTTCGCCGCAGCCGGCGCCTGACGATCGCGCACTGCCGTCAGCTCCTTGCGCAGCTTCTCCTGCTGCTCCGGCGTCAGCACCGGGCGCTGGTCGTCATGCGGCACGTCGTTCACCGGGAGATAGTTGTACGTATTGCCGTACTGCGCCGTGTCGGACGATGGCGTCGTGCCCGAGGTCGCGCAGCCGCCGAGCAGCACGGACGTCAACAGCGCCGCACTCCCCAGCGCCGAACGCAAGGTCACGTGTCGCGCAAATGGCAAGCAGGTCTGACGGAAGTTCATCGCGCGGCCGCCGCCATCGTGCGCGTGGCCCCCTGCGCCGTGATGCCGTGCTCGTTGGACTGCAGCCCCGGCAGGCTCTTCACCCAGGGATAGCCGCGCTGGCCCATGTCGTGGCCGCGATCGAACAGCGCAGTCATGTAGGTGCGATCGAACGGGCCGTCGGCCTTGACCTGGAAATCGGCCGGCACGCTGGCGAGGTTGAAGTCGATGCCGTTGAACTTCGCCACCGAGTAGATGCGGTAGATGTCGCCGATGCCCTGGTTCTTGATCAGGGTCGACAGCGAGCGCTGCGTCACCGAGAGCACGTCGGCGCCGACGCTGTCCCATTGCGGATCGATGCGGGCGTTACGGATGACGTAGAGATGTGCGCCGCTCACGCTCCTGCGCGGGCCGCGGCCGGAGACGAGGCGCAGCACCGAGGGACCGATGAACACCTGCCGGGTGACACCGCCGTCGACATGCAGCTCGTCGTAGTCCTTGTCGCCGATCCGCACCTTGATGCGAACCGGGGCGAAGGCGCCCGGCACGGTCGCGGAGGCCAGCAGCACCTGACGGAACAGGGCGATCGCCTCTGGCGTATCGGCTGCTGCGATGCGGCCCATGTCCCACAGCACCGGACGCTGCGCATCGAGATTGGTGGTGCCGACCAGCAGCACCCGGCCCTTGCTGCTCTCGCGCGCGACGTCGCGGAGAAACTCGCGATCGACATATTTCTCGATCAGCCGCGACAGCGGCGTGTTGTCGGCCAGCGCCGAGCCCTGGAGCAGGCCGGGAATGTTGACCGTGAAAATGTCCTTGCGCTCATAGGCGGTGAAGATTTCGCGCAGCTTGTCATCGTGCTCGCGCCCCAGGAAGACGAACGGCGCGATCAGCGCGCCGGAGCTGACGCCCGTCACCATGTCGAACGACGGCCGGTTCCCGGCCTCGCCCCAGCCGGCCAGAAGCCCGGCGCCGAACGCACCGTTCTCGGCGCCACCGGAGATCGCGAGGAAATTCAGCGGACGCGAGATCGGGATTTCGGCCGACGCGCGCGACATCGCGGCCTCGGCAAAGCGCGGCGCCGGCTCATCACCCCAGTAGCGGACGTTGCGGAAGCCGACCGGGTCGGCGCTGACGGCAGCCGCTTCCGGCAGCGCGTTGCGCGGCATGATGGCTGCGCAGGCCGCCAGCAGCAGCGACGCGGCGAACGCGAGCAGGATGCGCGGGACAAGCGCGCGGAACGAGGCGGCAGACTTCATCGCGACGCTTGCTGCTCCACGCTTGCGATCTCCGGCGACGGCTGCGGCGCGTCGGGCCTGGCCTCGTCAGCGCCCTTGTCAGTCCAGCCCGGCGGCAGGCCCAGACCGGCACCGACAAAGCCCTTCAGGCCGGGGAAGCGTCCGTACTGCTCACATGCGGCATATTTGGGAGCGCCACCCAGCTTGGCCGGCACGCTCGACACCGAAGGCAGCGAGGCCAGCGACGGGACGCCTGAGAACGGCGACTCGCCGGTCGACACCAGCTTGGCGAAGTCGGCGCCGAACTCGGAAGCGAGGTCGTAGGCGTCGCCGTCATTGGCCATCCGCGCATTGGAGACCGAGTTGGCGCCGCGCGCCCACACCATCGCGGCCTTCTGGAAGCCGGCAAAGTCGCGCGCCTCGGCCTCGACGGACAGCGTGCCGAGCCCGACCGGCAGCCGGGGCACCGGCACGGGAACGCCCGGCAGCGCGACGCTCTTGGCGATGGACGCCGCCTGCGAGGCTGCCGATGCGGTCGCGTTGGTCGCCGTGGCATGGGTGACGGTCGCCTTGACCGTCAGATCCGCCTCCTCGCGGGGTCCGACGATCTGGAATCGCTCGCTGAGACGCAGGCACATTTCGCGGCTGATGACGTTGGCCACCAGCTTGCGCTCGTTCTCGTCGAGGGCGATGTCGGGACGCGGCGGAAACGCGGTCGGCTCGATCCGGATCGTCTTGGCCTCGAGCAGCTCCTTCTTGTTGGCCTTGATCTGCGCGCGCGTCACCAGGCCGTTGGCATCGGCGAGGCGATCGTAATTCTTGAGCGAGCCGGCCCGCTCGAGCGGAGCAGTGGCGCAGCCGGCCGTTGCCAGCGCCAGGGAAATCAGGGCCGTCGACTTCAGCGGAGCGAGACGCATCGTAGCGGGGAGACCCATTGATAGATAGCTCACTCTAATTAAGTCTCACAAGCAGCAGCGCTTGTCCAACTAAACTAGATCAAATTCTCTAGATTAGAGCGGCGAGAAATATTATTTTATATTACAAGCAGTTGGCGGAAACGACGAATGTGGCGAGAGTTGGCCCGACGGGAAGCGCGATGAGAAAGGTCGATCCGGTCAAGCACGAGCAGAAGCGCCAGGGGATTCTCCAGGCCGCCCTGTCGTGCTTCGTCAGGAACGGATTCCACGGCGCCAGCACCACCGACATCTGCGCTGCGGCGAAGATCAGCCCGGGCCACCTCTATCATTACTTTCCCAGCAAGGAGGCGATGATCCAGGCGCTGGTCGAGCAGAATCTGAGCCACGCTGCATCGCGCCTCCAGGCAATCCTGGCCTCGCCCGACGTGATCGACGCCCTGGTGCAAGAGCTCGAGAGCGCCAGCATTCACCAGCCGCAGGCCCAGGTCCTCAGCGCCGAGGCCTTGGCCGAGGCCTGTCGCAATGCCGACTTTGCCGCCATCGTCCACGCGCATGCGCGCGCGATGCGGGCGCTGCTGGTCGACTTCCTCACCAAGGCACAGGGCCGCGGCGAGGTCGATCCCCGCCTCGATCCCGAGGCGACCGCGAACATCCTGTTCGTGATCGTCGACGGTGCACGTGCGCTGCCGATCCGCAATCCGGCGGTCGATATCAAGCAGAGCAGTGAGCATCTGCGGCTCATGCTGACGCGCTTTCTGCGGCCGCCCACGTTGCCGACGCCGCCGAAAAAGGAAGCTGTGGAGCAGGCGCCCGTCTGAGCCTGCCGATCGGCGTCCCCCCGCGCGATTGACACTCCGCCATGCTCGCGATTGACTGCGCTCATAAGCGGATGACGGCAGCACATATCGGGGAGGACGGTATGACGCGAGCACGACGCGGACGCGCGACAAGGCCTGCCCTGGTCATTCTGCTGTTCGCCGTTGCGGCCGGCAACGTCCTCTTCTCTCGCAGCACCAGCGCCGCAGCGGAGGTGCCCGCGTTCGCGGTCGAGCCGTCCTGGCCGAAGCAGCTCCCCAACAACTGGATCCTCGGCCAGGTCGGCGGCATCACGGTTGATCACCAGGGCCACATCTGGGTCATTCACCGGCCGCGCTCGCTGACCGACGACGAGAAAGGCGCCACGCTCAATCCGCCGCGATCGAAATGCTGCATGCCGGCGCCCCCGGTGCTCGAATTCGATACCGACGGCAATCTCTTGCGCGCCTGGGGCGGCCCGGGCCCGGGCTATGAATGGGTCGGCCGCGAGCATGGCATCGAGGTCGACGAACGCGGCTTCGTCTGGATCGGCGGCAATGCCGACAATGACAACGCCATCCTGAAGTTCACGCTCGATGGCAAGTTCGTCGCTCAGATCGGAACGATGGCGCCGAGCAAGGGCTCCAACGACACCACCCAGCTCGGCAAGCCCGCGGAGACAGCGATCGACAAGGAGGCGAACGAGATCTACGTCGCCGACGGCTACGGCAACCGCCGCGTCATCGTGTTCGATGCCACCACCCTCGCCTACAAGCGGCATTGGGGAGCCTACGGCCATGTCCCTGATGATGCCAAGCAGCCACCGTATGATCCCAAGGCACCGGTCGCCCAGCAGTTCGGCAATCCCGTGCACTGCGTGAAGATCGCCGACGATGGTCTCGTCTATGTCTGCGACCGCATCAACGACCGCATCCAGGTGTTCAGGAAGGACGGGACATTCGTGACCGAATGGTTCTTCGAAAAGAACACGCTCGGCAATGGCGCGGTGTGGGACATCGCGATCTGGCCGGATCCGAAGCAGACCTACCTGCTGTCTGCCGATGGCGAGAACAACGAGATCCGCATCATCAGGCGGGATGACGGCAGCGTGGTTGGCAGCTTCGGCCACAATGGCCGCAATGCCGGCCAATTCCATTGGGTGCACGCGATGGCTGTCGACCGGCAGGGCAACGTTTATACCGCCGAGGTCGACACCGGTAAGCGCATCCAGAAATTCCGGCTGACCTCGGACGCCCTGCGTTAACGCTCAAGCGAAACGCACAAACCTTGCGCGCGTCTCGCGCCTTTTGGCGCATTGCCGCAACTCACAAGACCGGCTATCCAGGGAGATCGACGGCAAAGGGCGCCCAAGAAGCCCCGCCGTGACACGACACCAGGGAGGACTTCGATGACAACGTCTCATACGCGGCGGATGGCCGCGTTGCTTGCTGCCACCACGCTCAGCTTTGCCGGCTCCGCCTTCGCCGACGACAAGGTCGTCAAGATCGGCGTGCTCAACGACATGTCCAGCCTGTATGCCGACATCGGCGGGCCCAACTCGGTCGCAGCCGTCAACATGGCGGTCGAGGATTCAGGCCTGAAGGCCAAGGGCTGGACCATCGAGGTCATCAGCGGCGACCACCAGAACAAGCCCGACGTCGGCGTCAACATCGGCCGGCAGTGGATCGACACCCAGAAGGTCGACGTGATCATGGACACGCCGAACTCCGGCGTGGCGCTGGCCGTCTCCAATCTGGTCAAGGAGAAGAACTCGATCCTCCTGAACTCCGGCGCGGCCACTGCCGACCTCACCGGCAAGGCCTGCAACGCCAACACGATCTCGTTCACCTACGACACCTACATGCTCGCCAATGGCACCGGCAAGGCGCTGACCAAGGCCGGCGGCGACACCTGGTTCTTCCTCACCGCCGACTACGCCTTCGGCCATGCGCTGGAGCGCGACACCTCCGCAGTCGTGACCAGCAGTGGCGGCAAGGTGCTGGGCTCGGTGAAGCACCCGCTCAACACCGCCGACTTCTCGTCCTTCCTGCTGCAGGCGCAATCGTCGAAGGCGAAGGTCATCGGGCTTGCCAATGCCGGCGGCGACACCACCAACTCGATCAAGCAGGCCTCGGAATTCGGCATCGTCCAGGGCGGCCAGAAGCTCGCCGCACTGTTGTTGTTCGTCAACGACGTGCATGCGCTCGGGCTCAAGGTCGCGCAGGGCCTGACCTTCACCGAGTCGTTCTACTGGGACCTGAACGAGCAGACCCGCACCTGGTCCAACCGCTTCCAGAAGCTGTCACCGAAGGGCACGATGCCGTCGATGACGGTGGCCGGCGTCTACGCCGGCGCGCTGCACTACCTGAAGACGCTCGAGGCACTCGGCGGCAATCCGCATGACGGCGCCAAGGTCGTGGCCAAGATGAAGGAGATTCCGACCGACGATCCGCTGTTCGGCAAGGGCCCGCTGCGCGCCGACGGCCGCCGCCTGATCCCGGCCTATCTGTTCGAGGTCAAGAAGCCCGAAGAGTCCAAATATCCGTGGGACTACTACAAGCTGATCGCCAAGATCGCGCCTGAGGATGCCGCCAAGCCGCTCGAGGCCAGCGAGTGCCCGCTGGTGAAGAAGTAAGCCGATAGCTCCGATGCGGGATGCGGTGGATTAGCATCGCGTCCCGCCAGTGCCGCTGCGCAGACGATACGACATTCGCTGCGCAGAATCACGTCATCGTCAGCGCAGCAGACTCGCGAGGCGGCCGATGCCTTCCTCGATCACGGCTTCCTCGGGCAGCGAATAGGACAGGCGGATCGTGTTGGTGCCGCTGCCGTCGTGGAAGAAGGCAGCCCCGGGAACGAACGCCACCTGGGCCTGATTCACGGCCCGGTCGAGCAAGGCGGCACCGGACACGCCGTCCGGCAGGGTGAGCCAGACGAAGAACCCGCCGTCGGGGCGCGTCCACCTCGCTTCTGACGGCATCTGTGCCTCGAGTGCCCTCAGCATCGCATCGCGCTTGAGCCGATAATGCGCGCGCGCCCGTGCGATCAGCCCGGCATGCCCTCCGTCTTTCACGAGCCTGTGCATCACGATCTGATTGATCGCTGACACGTTGAGGTCGCTCGCCTGCTTGATGAGGACGAGACGGCTGATGATGGCGCGCGATGCACAAACCCAGCCGATGCGCAGGCCCGGCGCGACCGTCTTCGAGAACGTTCCGAGATGGATGACGCGGGAAGCATCGAGCGAGCCGCGGCGACGGACGTCCAACGACTGCAGCGACGGCATCTCGTCGCCGTCGAAACGCAAGGCAGAATAGGCGCTGTCCTCCAACACCGGCACGTCCAGCTCGCCGGCGAGATCCAGGACATCGGCGCGCGCCGAACGCGACAGCGTCTCACCGGTCGGATTGGCAAAGTCCGGCACGACATAGACGAACTTCACGCGCGCCCCCGCAGCTTCTTTCGCGGCTTCGTCCGCGTAGGAGGCCGGGGTGCGGTTCGCAGCGCGTGGACCGATCGAATCGTAACGCGGCTCGTAGGCCGAAAAGGCCTGCAGCGCGCCAAGATAGGTGGGAACGGTGACGAGCGCCGTATCCGCGGGCGTGAGCAGCAGCTTGCCGAGAAAATCGAGTGCCTGTTGCGATCCCGCGGTGACGAGGATGTTGTCTGGCGAGGCCGCTATGCCCTGCGTGGTCATGTGCTCGGCGATCCACTGGCGAAGCGGACCGTAGCCCTCGCTGACCGCATATTGCAGAGCAGCGGAAGCCACGTCGGGCGACGCCAGCGCATCGGCATAGACCTGCGCCGCCGCTGCTGCAGGAAACAGCGCGGGATCGGGGATGCCGCCGGCGAACGAAATCATGCCGGGCCGCTCCAGCACCTTGAGCAGCTCGCGGATCTCCGATGCCTTCATGCGATCCGCGCGGCGCGCGTAGACGGGCTTCCAGCTCACCAATATTCCTCCCCTGATCCGGCTATTTATGTCAGCATTATTGACCTATTTTAAAGCGTGTGCAATCCCCGTCCCGCGAGGGCGCGAGAGCTGCATCGGTGGAGTCACCGGATGAGAACCTTCAGGCCGGCGCGCTAGTCTAGCTGCTCTTTGCCGAGGACAGCGTCCGCACCGCAATCAGGAGAGCGACGATCAGCAACGCCGACGCCAGCAGGAACGGCGCGCCGGGTAGATGCGCCGGCGCGGCCGCTCCGATGAAATAGGCAAAGGTCAGCGTGAACAGGAAGGGACCTGCGAGCTGGGCCACGCTCTGCACGCTCGACGTCGCGCCCTGTAGCTGGCCCTGTCTGTCCGGTGGGACGAGGCGGGTCATCAAAGCCTGCATGGCCGCGCCCGAGACGCCCCACAGCGCCATCACGGGAATGCCGAGCCAGCTCAACGGCCCGGTCGGCGCAAGGCCGAAGATCAGGAAGCCCACCGTCCCCGCGGACAGGCCGAGCATCAGCGCGCCGCGCTCGCCGAGCAGGCGGACGATCAGCCCCACCGCCCCGCCCTGCACCACCATGGCGCAGATGCCGACCATCGCCAGCGTCAGCCCGACCGTGCGCGTATCCCAGCCATAGCGATAGGTCGCGTAGAGCACGAAGGTCGACGGCAGCACGACATGAGCGAGCTGGGTGATGAAGTTGACGACCGACAGTCCGCCGAGGATGCGATCCGAGCGCAGCAATTGCAGCGCGCCGAGCGGGCTCGCGGCTCGCCATCGGAACGGACTGCGCCGCTTTGACGGCAGCGATTCCGGTAGCACCAGAAGTCCGTACAGCGCGTTGGCGAAGCCGAGCGCGGCTGCAGCCCAGAACGGCAGCCGCGGGTCGATGTCGCCGAGCAGGCCGCCGGTGGCAGGACCGAGCACGAAGCCCGCGCCGAACGCCGCGCCGATGCGCCCGAAGATCGCCGCACGCCGGTCGGGCGGCGTCAGGTCGGAGATGTAGGCGAAAGCCGTCGAGATGCTGGCCGAGGTGACTCCGGAGATCAGGCGCCCCACGAACAGCCACGCGAGCGACGGCGCCAGCGCCATCAGCACGTAGTCCGCGGCCAAGCCGAAGTTCGACAGCAGGATCACCGGCCGCCGGCCGAAGCGGTCGGACAGGCTGCCGAGCACCGGCGAGAACACGAACTGCATCAGCGCCCAGGCGGTGCCGAACAGGCCGAAGATGCGGGCCGCCTGCGCAGTGTCGTTGCCCACGAAGCTCTCGATCAGCTTCGGCAGGATCGGCATGATCAGCCCGAGCGCGAGCATGTCGAGCAGGATGGTGACGAAGATGAAGGCGACGGCGCCGCGGCGTGGGGCCGTCGCATCTTCTGTCGCGACGCTCGGCGGGCTTGCTTCCATGGCCGGACCGCTTCCGCTGACGCAACTGATCAGTTCGGCCGCTTGCGCTTGTGCGCGAACGGGTTGGCCTTCTCGCGCAGCGTGATGCGCACCGGCGTGCCCGGCAGCTCGAAGGTCTCGCGCATCGAGTTGGTGAGATAGCGCAGGTACGATTGCGGGATCGCGTCGGCCCGCGAGCAGAACAGCACGAAGCTCGGCGGCCGCGCCTTGGTCTGGGTGATGTAGTTCAGCTTGAGCCGGCGGCCCGACACCGCCGGCGGCGGGTTGTCGGCGATCGCCTGCTCGAACCAGCGGTTCAGCGCCGCGGTCGGCACGCGCCGGTTCCAGATCGCGTAGGCTTCGACGATCGCCTGCATCAGCCGGTCGATGCCCTCGCCCATCAGGCCCGACACCGCCACGATCGGCGCGCCCGCGACCTGCGGCAGCCAGTGGTCGGCATCGCGGCGCAGCATCGAGATCTGGCCGGGGTTGCCGTCCATCAGGTCCCATTTGTTGACGGCGATGACCAGCGCACGCCCCTCGCGCTCGATCAGATCGGCGATGCGCAGATCCTGCTCCTCGAAGCGGTTCTGCGCATCCATCATCAGCACGACCACCTCGGCGAAGCGCACCGCGCGCAGCGCATCGGCCACCGACAGCTTCTCCAGCTTCTCCTCGATGCGCGAGCGCCGGCGCAGACCTGCGGTGTCGAAGATGCGGAAGCCGCGGCCCTTCCACTCGATTTCGACCGCGATCGAATCGCGCGTCGTACCGGCCTCGGGACTCGTGAGCAGCCGCTCCTCGCCGAGCAGATGGTTGATCAGGGTCGACTTGCCGGCGTTGGGACGGCCGACGATCGCGACCCGGATCGGCCTGTTGGCGCGCTCCTCGTCGGTCTCCTCGTGCTCGTCCTCCTCATCGTCCGTGGGCGGCACGAGCTTGCTGACGGCGTCATAGAGCTCGCCCATGCCCTCGCCGTGCTCGGCCGAGATCTGGATGGGATCACCGAGGCCGAGCGCGTAAGATTCCATGGCGCCGAGCTCGCCATGCTTGCCCTCGCTCTTGTTGGCGAGCAACAGCACCGGCTTGTCGGCGCGGCGGGCGAAATCGGCGAAGGCGCGGTCGGCGGGCGTCAGGCCGATGCGGGCATCGATCACGAAGAACAGCGCGTCGGCGAGCGCGATCGCGGTCTCCGTCTGCTCCTGCATGCGCGCGGTCAGCGAGCCCTTCGGCCCCTCGTCGAGGCCGGCGGTGTCGATGATCGTGAAGTTGAGATCGAACAGCTTAGCTTCGCCCTCGCGGCGGTCGCGCGTGACGCCCGGCATGTCGTCGACGAGCGCCAGCTTCTGCCCGACCAGACGGTTGAACAGGGTCGACTTGCCGACGTTGGGCCGGCCGATGATGGCGATGGTGAAGGGCATGATGATCCGTGCGCGTGAGCGCGCAGCTTTAGCGCATTCGGCCGCAAAACCGAACGGGCGATCCGCCGATTCGCAGGTGAGATTAACGGCTGAAGGAGCCGCTCGGCATCGGCGCCGGGAAGCCGCCGCCGGATCGCTGGGCCGCCGGCTGCTGCGCCGGGGCAGCATCATCCGGCGGTGGTGCCGTGGTGCGGCGGCGCACGATCTTCTTGGGCTTCGGTGCCGGCGGAACGGCGGCAGCGCCCTCCTCGACCGCGGCAGCCTCGCCATCCTGCGGATCGGCCGTCGTCGGGTTGTTCACGGCCGCCTGCCGCCGGCCCTTTCTACCCTTGGGCTCCTCCACCGGAGGCGCCGGCGGCGTAGCCGCCTGAGCGCCCGGGTCGGTCATCGGCTGCTGCTGGGCACCCTTGTAGAGTTCCTTCGGCACGCCCTGCTCGAGACCCGGCACGCCCTCCGGGAACACCGGCTTGCGGTCGCCCGGCAGCTTCTTCTTGGTGTCCAGGAAGTCGAGCATGTCCGAGGGGTCGAAACTTCCCCCACTCGCGCAGCCGCCCAGCACGCCGGAAAGCGCAATGAGGACCGTCAGGGCAATGGCACGTTGGGCGCGGCGCATGATCGTCGTTCCAATCAACTCGGTTTCGCCGTCGCGAGGTCCGCGATCAGCTCTTGGCGACTGCAGGCAACAGCGCCTGCAGCGCTTCAGCGCGCGAGCGCAGGCCCGGCGGGGTCTCACCATCCAGCGCAATCATGTCGAGCCATTGGCGGGCCGCCGCGGCATCATTGGCCTTCCACGCCGACAGCGCCAGCAATTCGCGGGCGGCGTGGCGGAACGGCGCGCCGGGCGCAGTTTCGCCTTCGAGGCGCTGCTTGAGGTCGGCGTAAGGCGCCGTATCGGCCAGCAGGCCGGCCGCGCGCAGCCGCGCCATCGACTGCTGCTCGGCCCCGATGCTGCGGTCGGCGGCGAGTTCGTCATAGAGCTTCACGGCAGCCGCCTTGTCGCGCATCGCGGCCTCGGCGGCCTGGTGGAAGCGGGCCAGCATGCGGTATCCCGATGGGGCCGTGGCCGCGACATCCGCAAAGGCCTTCTCCGCCTCGGCATGCTTGTTCTGCTCGGAGAGTTCGAGGGCCTTGTTGAAGGCCGAGCCGGCTTCGGCCGCCTTCTGACCCTCGAGATACTGGTAGCCGCGCCAGCCGCCGACGCCGGCGATGATCAGCACGGCAATGGCGATGATCAAGATCGAGTAGCGGTCCCACAGCTTCTTGAGCTGTTCCCGACGGACCTCCTCGTCTACTTCATCAATGAATTCAGACACCTAAGGACATCCCGTCAGGTTCGCTGCGAGCGCGCGCGCATGGGTTTGAAGTGCCGCGCGAGCGGCCCGTTGCCCGCGCGCCGGCGCCGATACCGCATCGGCATGGCGGTGGCAAGGCGAGTCCAGCCGAATCAAGGCGTTACTCCCCGGTTCTGCCACAAGGTCCGAACGCGGCTATCACGCCGTCAAGGCCTCGCGCAACTGCCGTTTCATCACCTTGCCGTTGGCGTTGCGCGGCAAAGGGTCCACGGTCACGGTCAGGGTTTCCGGGACCTTGTAATCCGAGACCCGCTCGGCGCACCAGCTGCGCAGGGCTTCGGCGCTCATCGGCTCGCGGGTCACGACCACCGCGTGCACCCGCTCGCCGAGCACCGGACATGGCCGGGCGATGATCGCGCTCTCGACCACCGCCGGGTGGCTCGCCAGCACCGATTCGACCTCGGCCGAGTAGATCTTCAACCCGCCGCGGTTGATCATGTCCTTCTGCCGGTCGAACACCCGGACGAAATTGTCGGCATCGATCGAGCCGAGGTCGCCGGAGTGCCAATAGCCGGCGGTAAAGCTCTCGGCAGTGGCCTCGGGCCGGTTCCAATAGCCCTTGATGACCTGGCCGCCGCCGATCCAGATCTCGCCGATCTCGCCGCGCGGCAGCTCCCGCCCCTGCCCGTCCATCACCAGGATGCTGGCGCCCGGACACGGTAGCCCGACGCTGTCGATCTGACGGGCGGTGAGATCAGACGGCATCAGGGTCGCCGGCGAGGTAGTCTCGGTCGAGCCATAGGCGTTGACCAGCCGCAGGCCGGGGATCTTGGCTGCGAGCTTCTCGATGGTCGCGACCGGCATCGGCGCGCCGCCGAAGCCGCCGATCCGCCACGACGACAGATCATGACTGTCGAAGTCGCGCTGCAGCAGGCAGAGATTGTACATCGCCGGGACCATGACCGTGTAGGTCACGCGCTCGCGCGCCGCGAGCTTCAGATACTCGCCGGCCTTGAACTCCGGCATGATGATCAAGGTGCCGGCGCAGCGCGCCATGCTGGTGATGTTGGCGACGACACCGGTGACATGGCCGAGCGGCACGGCGGCGATCGAGCGGTCGGCGGGCGTCAGCCCCAGGCACGCCTCGTAGATCATCGAGGAGTGCACGATGTTGCAATGGGCGAGCATCGCGCCTTTCGGCCGGCCAGTGGTGCCGGAGGTGTAGAGGATCATCGCAGTGTCCTCTTCAGTCACCTCGACGTGATTTTCGTGCGCGGCATGATCGGCCAGCGCTGCAAAATCCGACCGCGCCGGACGATCGTCGACGGCAATGCGAGCCGCCAACTCTGGCGTCTCGGTGGCGGCCGGCAACCGGTCGGCCAACGCCGCCTCGTGCAGCAGCAGCCGGGCGCCGCAATCGTTCAGCACATAGGCGATTTCCGGCGTCTGCTGCCGGGTCGACAGCAGCACCGTGATCAGCCCGAGCTTGGCCGCAGCAAACAGCGTGAGCACGAATTCCATGCGATTGCCGAGCAGCACCGCGAGCCGGTCGCCCTTCTGCAATCCCCTCGCCTGCAGCCCGCCCGCGATCCGCGCCGCAGTCGCCATCACCTCGCGCCACGACAGCCGCACGGCCCCGTAGACCAGCGCCTCGCCGTTGCCGTTGCGCTCCACCGCTTCTTCGACCATGGCCCAGATGTTCGCGGGCCGCTCCGTGAACAACGGAACCACGCGATCGCCGAAACGGGCTTCGCGCCGCATCGGCGGCGTTACATAGGTCGACCAGTCCATGGAGTTTCCCCGAGCTTGGCTTCTTGTCGTTGTTCGCCGCGATGCGGACCAGCCTGAAACATAACCAAGGGATGACGCGCTTGGCTATCTCCGCCAGCGCCGGAGATTCATCCCGTGACGCCGCGCGCACCACCGCGCCAACGGGACGACCAAGCGAGAGGCGCCCATCAGGTCTTTGACCTCATTCCGTAGACATGTTCCGCCGCCGGAAACGCACGGGTACGCACGTCGGCCGCGTAGCGTTCGATCGCCTCGTCGATCGCCGGACCGAGATTGCCGTAGCGGCGGACGAATTTCGGCGCCCGCGGCGACAGGCCGAGCATGTCCTCCAAAACCAGCACCTGGCCGTCGCAGGCGACGCTGGCGCCGATGCCGATGGTGGGGATCGCGATCTGCTGCGTGATCTTGCGCGCCAGCGGCTCGGCCACGGCCTCGATCACCACCGAGAACGCGCCGGCTTGTGCGATCGCCGCAGCGTCGTTCTCGATCGCAGCCCAATCCGCCTCATCGCGGCCCTGGGCACGGAACGAGCCGAGCGTATTGATCGATTGCGGCGTCAGGCCGATATGGCCCATCACCGGAATGCCGCGCTCGCTGAGGAAGGCCACCGTCTCGGCCATCCGCGCCCCGCCCTCGAGCTTGACCGCGCCGCATTGCGTCTCCTTCAGGATCCGCACCGCCGCATGAAACGCCTGCTCCTTCGACGCCTCGTAGGAGCCGAACGGCATGTCGACCACCACCAGCGCCTGGCGCGAGCCGCGCATCACGGCGCAGCCCTGCAGGATCATCATTTCCAGCGTCACCGGCACAGTGGTCTCGAAACCGTGCATCACATTCCCGAGGGAATCGCCGACCAGGATCACATCGCAATGGCGATCCACCAGCGCCGCGGTATGGGCGTGGTAGGACGTCAGCATCACGATCGGCTCGCCGCCCTTGCGGGCGCGGATCTCGGGAGCCGTCTTGCGCCGGACGGTCGACTGCACCGACATCGCTAACCTCCGATGACAGGAATGCCGAGCACGACAGGATGGAACGCGAAGGCCAGCGCGGCATAGACGATGATGCCGACCACCACCGCGATGACGTCGTTGCCGATGCCGCCGACCGGAATCGGCGGTCCGCCGGCATCAGCGCGGCGCTTCAGCGAGATGCGGTCGAACACGGCCCAGGCCAGGATCGAGCCGAACAGGATGATGCCGCCGAGGTCGCCATTGCTGAGCAGGTGGCCGAACGCCCACAGCTTCACGCCCGCCAGCATCGGGTGCTTCAGCACGGTGTAGATGCGGCCGCGGATATAGGCGGCGACGATCATGATCATCGCCGGCAGCATCAGGGCGAGATTGATGTGCTTGAGCGCCTTCGGCGGCGTCCAGACCTGGATCCAGCCGCCGCCATGGCGGTACTCGGCAAAACCCCAGACGATCAGGGCGAGGCCGGCAAGGGCCACGACCGTATAGACGAGCTTGTAGGTGCTCTCACCCAGCCGCGCGATGACCTGCGCGCGCGCCCCGCGCCGGGTCGTGAACACATGGGCGCCGAGAAACAGCACCAGCCCCACCACCATCACCAGAAGTCCCACGGCGTCCCCCTTCGCATGCACACGACCTGTGCGTGGGCATCGGTATCATTTCCGGGGGCGGCCTCGCAACGTGGCGCGGAGACCGCCTGCAAGCCGCACGCTGCCGATTCGCCATCACACATCGTCATTCCGGGGCGACGCGTCAGCGTCGAACCCGGAATCCCGAGATTGGTTTGCGTTCTTCGCAACCATATCGAGATTCCCCGCTGCGCAATCGCCCAGCTGAGGTTCGCACGCGTTGCGTCCGTCCCGAATGATCGGTGGGTGGGGTTCGCGCCGTGCGAGACGGCGCGGCAGGGCGCTATTGCCGCTCCGACGTGTTCTTCAAATCCCGGTTGTCGACATAGCGGATCGCGATCGGCCGCCCCGCCAGCGCGCCGCCGAGGCCTTTTGTGAACTTCAGCGGCAGGCAGCCGTCGAGCGAGGCATTGATGGCCTTCAAATAGGTCGCGCGCGTGTCGGCCGGCGCGCCTGAGGTCACGAAGGTCACGCGCGGCGGCGAGATCATCTCGCCGGTCCGCTTGAAGCTGAAGCGCACCGTCATCTGCATCCCCGCGCGGGCGCTGTCCTCCGGCGGCGGCGTCCAGCATGCGCGCAGCGCCGCGAACAGATCGCCGATCGTGTCGAGATCGTGATCCGGCTTCTGATATTTGGCTTCCTGATCCTTGGCGGGCCGGCTCTCGATCGTGAGTTGCAGGTTCTGGCCATAGGGATAGTTCATCTCGGGAATACAGGGCCACGGCCCGAAGACGCTGCAGAACGACGGCGTGCACGGCTGCTCGTCGAGCACGCTGCACGGCGTGTGCGCGAACGGCACCGGATTGATCTGCTGGCGGCGCGCGTCGGCGGCGGCCGGAGCGGCCACCATCAGCAGGAGGAGCACGACGACACGGAGCATGGGACTCTCGGGCTGGGATGGACTTCAAGCTGGATCCGATCGCAGAATTCGCAAGCTCAATCCCGTTCACGTCTGCGCGTTCTGCGCCGCGAACGGCTCTCGACCGTAACAGCGGAACTCGGCTAGAACACGGCAGGATGCGACAGCAGACGGACGCGACGATGAGCCGCCACAGCGAAACCGTGATCAACGTCATCAACCCGAACATGACGGCGACGATGACCGAATTGATCGCCAAGGCGGCCCAGGGCAGCGCAAGCCCGTCGACGCGGATCGTCGGCCGCACCGCGCGGTTCGGTGCCGCCTCGATCGAGGGCCATTACGACGAGGCGATTGCCGCGGTCGGCATGCTCAAGGAGGTCGAGGCCGGAGACGCAGAAGGTTGCCACGCCCATGTGATCGCCTGCTTCGGTGATCCCGGCCTGCTCGCCGCGCGCGAATTGTCGGCTGTGCCGGTGCTCGGCATCGCTGAAGCTGCGATGCATGCGGCGAGCTTCGTCGCCACCCATTTCAGCATCGTGACCACGCTGTCGCGCACCAAGGTGATCGCCGAGCACCTCGTGCGCAATTACGGCATGGAGCAGCATTGCCGCAGGGTGCGCGCGGTCGACGTCGCCGTGCTCGACCTCGACAAGCCCGAGGCCAATGTCCGCGGCACGCTGCTGGGCGAATGCCGGGCGGCGCTGCGCGAGGACGGTATCGGCGCCATCGTGCTCGGCTGCGCCGGCATGGCCGATCTCGCGCACGACCTCTCGACCGAGCTCGGCATCCCCGTGATCGACGGCGTCGCCGCCGCCGTCCGCTTCGCCGAGGCGCTGGTCGGGCTGGGGCTGAAGACCTCGAAGCACGGCGATCTCGCCTTCCCACTGCCGAAAGCGCGGACGACGCTCTGAAGCCGGTCGACTACCTGATCGGGTAGTTTCGAAACCGCTTCGGAGACGCCAAATTGGGACCAGACCCATTCTGGAGCGTCCCATGTCCGATCCGTCCGCCCTCGTCTCGCTATCGTCGGCATTGACGACCGCCGTCGCGCAAGCCGCGCCTGTGGTCCTCACCGTCTCCTCGCACCGCAGCCGCGCCACGGGCTTCGTCTGGAAGCCGGGCCTTGTCGTCACCGCCGACGAGGCGCTGGCGGACGAAGGCGAAATCGTGCTCGTCTTTGCCGATGGCACGCAAAGGCCGGCCACGGTGGCGGGCCGCGACCACACCACCGACATCGCCCTGCTCCGCTTCGATGGCGGCACTGCGGGACCGGCCCAACTCTCCGGCGAGATGCCCGCGCTCGGCTCGCTCGCGGTCATCGCCGCTGCCGAGCACGGCACGCCAACGGCCGCGCTCGCGATGGTGTCGAAATCCGCCGGTCCCTGGCGCAGCCTGCGCGGCGGCGACATCGATGCGCGCATCGAGCTCGACACCAGGCTGCGGCACAGCGCCGAAGGCGGCCTGGTGATCAACGCCGACGGTCATGCGATCGGCATGGCGGTGCGCGGCCCGCGCCGCACGCTCGTCATTCCCGCGGCCACGATCGAACGGGTCGCCGCGAAGCTCGAGACGCATGGTCGCATCGCTCGCGGCTATCTCGGCGCCGGCCTGCAGCCGGTCCGGCTCGATGACGGCATCGGCGCGATGATCATGAGCCTCGACAAGAGCGGCCCGGCCGCGGCCGCCGGCCTGCGCCAGGGTGACGTCATCACCGCTCTCAACAAGGAGCCGTTCAGGGGCATGCGCGCGATGATGCGCGAACTCGGTCCGGACAGCGTCGGCGCCGTCGTCGAGGTCGCAGCGCTGCGTGCCGGCGAGCCGGTGCAGTTCGCCCTGACCATCGGCGAGAGGCCGGCGTGAGCGAGGAGGCGCGCGCGCCGATCAGGATCGCGATCGCGGTCGACGATGCCGAACTGGCCGACCGGCTGGCGGCGCTGCTCGGCAATGTCACGGGCCTGACGCTGGTCGCGCCCGGCGAGAGCGCCGACGTCGCCGTCGCGCCGTTGCGTGGCAGTGATGAGGCTCGCAGCGGCGACGACAGGATCGACGGCGCCGCGACCGATGATTTTCAGCTCACCGCGCGCGAGCGCGACGTGCTGGCGCTGATGGCCGAGGGTTGCTCCAACAAGGAGATCGCGCGCAGCCTCGGCATCTCCGTGCACACCGCCAAATTCCACGTCGGCTCGCTGCTCGACAAGCTCGACGCCACCGGCCGCACCGATGCGGTCGCGCATGCGGCAAGGCGGGGGATCATCGAGCTGTGAGACCGCAGGCCGGCGCGGCGCGCTTCGCGACCTCGCGGCGAGCTACTTCCGCAAGCCGCTCAACACCCGCGGCAACAGGGCTGCGGCCAGCATGCGATAGCCGTCCGGCGTGAGGTGCTGGCCATCGACCTGATGCGGCAGGCCACGGAACATGCCGTTCTCGACCATCACGACCTTGATCCGGCGCTGCGCGGCCTTGGCCAACATGGCGCTGATGCCGCTGGCGCGCTGGTCGCCGACCCCTTTGCGGGCGTCGTTGCCGCCGGGCTGCAGCACCAGCACGCGGGTTGATCCATCGACCGCGCTGTCGAAGCGGGACAGCATCCCGGCGGTGGTATCACCGTTGATGCCGGCGTTGGCGACGCTGACCCGAACGCCCTTGCCGTGGAGCATGGCCTCGAGCTGGGCCGGAAAGTCCTCGCCGCGATTGACGCCCTTGCCGTAGGTGTTGCTGGCGCCGAGCGCGACGACCTCGGCCGCATCAGCCGTTGCGATCGTCGCCGACGCAAGTCCACACACAGCGAACAGTGCAATCATCTGCCGCCGCATAAGACGGCCAATCGATCCCGCCGGCATGTCCATCTCCCTCGCCTGTTGATGAGAGGAAGACTAGCGCGCCGATGACCTGACGAAAAGCGCGCGGCGTTACCGGGTATCATCCCACAGCAACGGCGAGGCTCGCGGTGAGGGAGCGCATGTCTTTTCGTCATTCCTGGCGCCCGCAGGGCGAGCCGAGATTCCATCGGGCGGCGGAACAAGAGGCGAAATGGATTGCGGACTCATCGCTGCGCGATGCCCCGGAATGACGAGAGAGTGTCGGGCGGCTACGCCTTCTTCTTCACGTCCTTGACGTTGGAGAACACGATGCCTTCGGCGCGCTCCTTGGTGTAGCCGAGATAGAACTCGTTCTTGGCCAGGAACACCGGATCGCCGTCGACGTCGTCGGCGACGCCGGAATTGTTGGACGCGATGAACGCCTCCAGCTTCTTCTTGTCGTCGCAGGAGATCCAGCGTGCCAGCGAGAACTCGGAGATCTCGAATTCGACGGGCAGCGAATACTCGGCATCGAGCCGCGCCTTGAGCACGTCGAGCTGCAGCGGGCCGACCACGCCGACCAGCGCCGGCGCGCCGTCGCGCGGACGGAACACCTGCACGACGCCCTCCTCCGACATCTGCTGCAAGGCTTCCTTCAGCTTCTTCGCCTTCATCGCGTCGGTGAGGCGGACGCGACGGACGATTTCCGGCGCGAAGCTCGGCACGCCGACGAAGGTCAGGTCCTCGCCCTCGGTCAGGGTGTCGCCGATGCGAAGCGAGCCATGGTTGGGAATGCCGACGACGTCACCCGCAAAGGCTTCGTCCGCGACCGAGCGGTCCTGGGCGAAGAAGAATTGCGGGCTCGACAGCGGCATGGTCTTGCCGGTGCGTACCAGCTTCGCCTTCATGCCGCGGTTGAGCTTGCCCGAGCACAGCCGCGCGAACGCGATGCGGTCGCGGTGGTTCGGGTCCATGTTCGCCTGGATCTTGAACACGAACGCGCTCATGCGCGGCTCGGCGGCATCGACCTTGCGCAGGTTCGACTCCTGCGCGCGCGGCGACGGCGCGTAGCGGCCGAGGCCCTCCAGGAGGTCGCCGACGCCGAAATTGCGCAAGGCGCTGCCGAAATAGACCGGGGTCAGATGGCCCTCGCGGAATGCCTCCAGGTCGAACGGCTTGCAAGCTTCCTTGACCAGCTCGAGCTCGTCGGTGATCTGGCTCATGTCGAGATTGGCGTTGAACTTGCCGAGCTCCGAAATCGCGATCTGCTGCGCGGCGCCGGTCTTGGCACCGCCGCCTTCGAGCAGGCGCACGCCGCCGTCGCGGATGTCATAGGTGCCGATGAAGTCGCGGCCGCGGCCCACGGGCCAGGTCATCGGCGTGGTGTCGAGCGCCAGCGTCTTCTCGATCTCGTCCAGCAGATCGAAGGTGTCGCGGCTCTCGCGGTCCATCTTGTTGATGAAGGTGATGATCGGGATGTCGCGCAGGCGGCAGACCTCGAACAGTTTTCGCGTGCGCGCCTCGATGCCCTTGGCGGCGTCGATCACCATCACCGCGGAGTCGACCGCGGTCAGCGTGCGGTAGGTGTCCTCGGAAAAGTCCTCGTGGCCCGGCGTGTCCAGGAGGTTGAAGACCAGCCCCTCGAACTCGAAGGTCATGACCGAGGTGACGACGGAGATGCCGCGCTCGCGCTCGATCTTCATCCAGTCCGAGCGGGTGTTGCGGCGCTCGCCCTTGGCCTTGACCTGGCCCGCGAGATTGATGGCGCCACCGAACAGCAGCAACTTTTCCGTCAGCGTCGTCTTGCCGGCGTCCGGATGCGAGATGATGGCAAAGGTGCGCCGGCGCGCCACCTCGTCGGACAAGGCGGTGCGGGCGGGCTGTTCGGTCGTGACGGCAGTATCGGACATGAGGCGGCAGGCGTCGTTTCAGGCCAGAGAGCGGGCGATTTACGGGAAAGGCGCGGGATCTCGGCCGCCGCGCGCCCTCCATATAGGCGTTTTGCACCGCAACTCCAACCGGCGAGTTGAGCCCGGCCGGGCCGATCCGGATCAGTGCCGGAGCACCGACACCAGCCAGAACGTCAGCGCCGCGACGATCGCCGAGGCCGGAATCGTGAAGACCCAGGCATAGACGATCGATCCGGCCACGTTCCAGCGCACCGCGGAGGCACGGCGGGCGGCGCCGACGCCGACGATGGCCCCGGTGATGGTGTGGGTGGTCGAGACGGGCACGCCGAGGAAGGTCGCCAGGAACAGCGTGATCGCGCCGCCGGTCTCGGCGCAGAAACCCTGCATCGGGTTCAGCTTGGTGATGCGCAGGCCCATGGTGCGGACGATGCGCCAGCCGCCCATCAGGGTGCCCAGCGCCATCGCCGCCTGGCACGACAGCACGACCCAGAACGGCACCGTGAACTCGTTGCCGAGATGGCCCTGCGAATACAGCAGCACGGCGATGATGCCCATCGTCTTCTGCGCGTCGTTGCCGCCATGGCCGAGCGAATACAGCGAGGCCGAGGCGAATTGCAGGATGCGGAAGGCGCGGTCGACCGCGAACGGCGTCGAGCGCACCGAGGCCCAGGACACGATCGCGACCAGGACCATCGCCAACACCAGCCCGACCAGCGGCGACAGCACGATCGCGAGCACGGTCTTCGACAGGCCGCTCCAGACGGCGGCCGAGATGCCGGCCTTGGCGACCCCTGCCCCGACCAGGCCGCCGATCAGCGCGTGTGAGCTCGACGAGGGAATGCCGGCCGCCCAGGTGACGAGGTTCCAGACGATGGCGCCGACCAGGGCCGCGAAGATCACCTGGGCGTCGACGATGGCGGGATCGATGATCCCTGTACCGATGGTCTGCGCGACGTGGAGGCCGAACACCGCGAACGCGACGAAATTAAAGAATGCGGCCCAGAACACCGCATATTGCGGCCGGAGCACGCGGGTCGAAACGATGGTCGCGATCGAGTTGGCGGCGTCGTGCAGGCCGTTCAGGAAATCGAAGGCGAGCGCAACGGCGATGAGGCCGACCAGGATCGGAAGGCCGAGTTGAGCGTCCACGGCGCGGCCCTACCCTAGACCTGTTCGATCATGATCGAATTGATCTCGTTGGCGACGTCGTCGAAGCGGTCGGCGACCTTCTCCAGATGGTCGTAGATCTCGGCGCCGACGATGAAGTCCATAGTATTGGCCTTGCGGTGCTTGAGGAACAGCTCCTTCAGCCCGATGTCGTGGAGGTCGTCGACCCGGCCCTCGAGCTTGGTCATCTCCTCGGTGATCGCGGTGATCATCGGCACGTTCTGGCCGATCGCCTGCAGCAACGGCAGCGCGCGGCCGATCAGATTGGCGCAATCGACCAGCAAGGTGCCCATCTCGCGCATGGTCGGCTCGAACTCTTTGACCTCGAACAGCACCACGGCCTTGGCGGTCTGCTGCATCTGGTCGATGGCATCGTCCATCGAGGTGATCAGGTTCTTGATGTCGCCGCGGTCGAACGGGGTGATGAAGGTGCGGCGGACCGCGGTCAGCACTTCGCGGGTGATGTTGTCGGCCTCGTTCTCGAACTGGCTGACGCGCTGGCAGTGGGCGAGGATGTCGTCACCGCCCTGCAACATGTCCTGCAGCGCATGGGCGCCCTGAATCACCACCTTGTTGTGGCGGGCGAACAAATCGAAAAACCGCTCCTCCCGCGGGAGGACGGCGCGAAACCAGTGCAGCATGGGACGAGATCCATCCATTCCGAAACGGGCCAGGGCCGGCCCGTCACAGAACTGTCATACTCCGGATCGCGCACCAGCAGAAGCGGTGGCCGGTTCATCCACCGCTTTCTGCCCTTTCGACGATCTCTTTTCAGATCAACGGCTTAAAGGGATCGTTTGAACAGATGGGCGATTTCGCCGACCACGCCGCGGCGGAAGGTGAGCACGCAGGCGACGAAGATCACGCCCTGGATCACCGTCACCCACTGGCCGAAGCCGGACAGATATTGCTGCATGCCGACGATCACGAACGCGCCGACGACGGGGCCGAATACGGTGCCGAGCCCTCCGACCAGGGTCATGAGCACGATCTGCCCCGACATCGCCACCTCGACGTCGGTCAGCGAGGCGTTCTGGGCGACGAACACCTTCAACGCGCCAGCCAAGCCGGCCAGCGTCCCGGACAGAATGAAGGCGAGCAGCTTGTAATGGTCGGTCTTGTAACCCAGCGAGATCGCCCGCTGCTCGTTCTCACGGATCGATTTCAGCACTTCGCCGAACGGCGAGTTGATGGTGCGGAAGATCAGCAGGAAACCGGCGAGGAAGCCGACCAGCACGACGTAATAGAGCACCGTCGGCCTGGACAGGTCGAGGATGCCGAACATCCGCCCCTGCGGAATGCCCTGGATGCCGTCCTCGCCATGGGTGAACGGCGCCTGCAGATAGATGAAGTACAGCAGCTGCGACAGCGCCAGCGTGATCATCGCGAAATAGATGCCCTGGCGGCGGATCGAGATGTAGCCGGTGATCACCGACAGGACGAACGATCCGGCGACGCCTGTGAGGATGCCGAGCTCGGGCGGCAGCCCCCACACCTTCAGCGCGTGGGCGCTGCAGTAGCCGGCCGTTCCCAGGAACATCGCGTGGCCGAACGACAGCAGGCCGCCATAGCCGATCAAGAGGTTGAAGGCGCAGGCGAGCAGCGCGAAGCACAGCGCCTGCATGACGAAGAACGGGTACAGCCCGGTCCACGGTACGATCGCCAGCAGCGCCGCCATGATGACGAACACGATCATCTCGTCGCGCATCGCGCGCGGGGTGATCGGCAGGGTCGTGTCGGTGATGGATGTCATGTCAGGCCGCCCGTCCGGTCAGACCCGTCGGCTTCACCAGCAGCACCAGGACCATCAGAACGAAGACCACGGTGTTGGAAGCCTCGGGATAGAAATATTTGGTCAGTCCCTCGATCACACCGAGCAGGAAGCCGGTGATGATCGAGCCCATGATCGAGCCCATGCCGCCGATCACGACCACCGCGAACACCACGATGATGATGTGCTCGCCCATCAGGGGCCGCACCTGGTTGATCGGCGCCGACAGCACGCCGGCGAGGGCCGCGAGCCCGACGCCGAGGCCGTAGGTCAGCGTGATCATGCGCGGCACGTTGATGCCGAACGCCCGCACCAATGTCGGATTCTCGGTGGCGGCGCGCAGGTAGGCGCCGAGCCGGGTCCGCTCGATCAGGAACCAGGTCGCCAGACAGACGACCAGGGAGAATATGACGACCCAGCCGCGATAGACCGGCAGATACATGAAGCCGAGATTCATGCCGCCACGGAGCTGATCCGGGATCGCATAAGGCAGGCCGGACGAGCCGAAGAAGTTCTGGAACACGCCCTGGATGATCAGCGCCAGTCCGAACGTCAGAAGCAGTCCGTAGAGATGGTCGAGCCCGGCGATCCATTGCAGCATGGTGCGCTCGAGGATCATGCCGAAGACGCCGACGATGATCGGCGCCAGCAGCAGCGCCCACCAGTAATTGATGCCGCCGAGGTTGAGCAGGAAATAGGCGCAGAACGCGCCCATCATGTAGAGCGCGCCATGGGCGAAATTGATGATGTTGAGCATGCCGAAGATGACGGCAAGCCCGAGACTGAGCAGCGCGTAGAACGAGCCGTTGATCAGTCCGACCAGGAGCTGTGCGTAGAGGGCCTGCATCGTCTTGTTCTGTTTTCTCTCGGCGTTTCCCAGAAGATGGCGGCCCCGGCGACGTCAGCCGCCGGAGCCACAGCGGTTCATTTCTTCAACAAGGCGCACGCGCTCTTGTCGAGCGGCGTGAAGGCCTGGTCGCCCGGTACCGAGCCGACCAGCTTGTAGAGATCCCACGGGCCCTTGGACTCCGAGGGCTTCTTGACCTCGAACAGATAGGCGGTGTGGATGGTGCGGCCGTTGGGCTGGATCTCGCCCTTGCCGAACAGCGTATCCTCGGTCGGGATCGACTTCATCTTGTCGACGATCTTGGTGCCGTCGTGCGGGTTCTCGCCCAGCGCGTCCAGCGCCTTGAAGTAATGCGCGAGACCGGCATAGACGCCGGCCTGGACCATGGTCGGCGGCGCGCCGTTCTTCATCCGCTTGGCGAACCGCTCGGAGAAGGCGCGGGTCTGGTCGTTCATGTCCCAGTAGAAAGTCTCGGTGAAGTTGAGGCCCTGCGCGATGTCGAGCCCGATCGACTTGACGTCGGTCAGGAACAGCAACAGCGCGGCAAGCTTCTGGCCGCCCTTATTGATGCCGAACTCGGCCGCCTGCTTGATCGTATTGGTGGTATCGCCGCCGGCATTGGCGAGGCCGATGACCTTGGCGTTCGACGACTGGGCCTGCAGCAGGAAGGACGAGAAGTCGGAGGTGTTGAGCGGATGCTTGACGCCGCCGATCACCTTGCCGCCATTGGCGGTGACGACCGCCGTGGTATCGCGCTCCAGCGCGGCGCCGAAGGCGTAGTCCGCCGTCAGGAAGAACCAGGTCGAGCCGCCCGCCTTGACCAGCGCCTGGCCGGTGGTGTGCGCCAGCATGTAGGTGTCGTAGGTCCAGTGCACCGTGTTGGGCGAGCACTGCGCGTTGGTGAGATCCGAGGTCGCAGCGCCCGAATTGATGTAGACGCCGTTCTTTTCCTTGACGACGTTGTTGACGGCGAGCGCCACGCCCGAGTTCGGCACGTCGACGATGGCGTCGACCTTGTCGACGTCGAACCACTGCCGCGCGATCGCGGTGCCGATATCCGGCTTGTTCTGGTGATCGCCGGAGATGACGTCGATCTTCCAGCCCTTCGCGGTGAGGCCGGAATCCTCGATCGCCATCTGCGCCGCGAGCGTCGAGCCGGGACCGCCGAGATCGGCATATAGGCCCGACTGATCGGACAGCGCGCCGATCTTGACGGTCTTGTCGCCGGCCGAAGCGACGCTGCCAGCGGCGAGAGTGAGCGCCGTTCCCAGCAGCAATGACGCGATGAATTTGCTCTTCATTTCCAACTTCCAGAACTTTCCAACAAAACTGCCAAGAAGACCGTAGAGAAGACCATAGAGAAGACCGCGGGAGGAAACCGCCAAGTCAACGTCGCCGGCGCCGGTCAGACGCCGAGATAAGTATGCAGCTTATCCATGTTGGCCGACAGATCGGCATTGGCGAAACCGTCGATGACCTTGCCGTGCTCGACCACGTAGTAGCGGTCGGCGACAGTCGAGGCGAAACGGAAGTTCTGCTCGACCAGGAGGATCGTGAAGCCTTCCTTCTTCAGCCGCGCGATGGTGTGGCCGATCTGCTGGATGATGACTGGCGCGAGACCCTCGGTCGGCTCGTCCAGCATCAGGAAGCTGGCGCCGGTGCGCAGAATGCGCGCGATCGCCAGCATCTGCTGCTCGCCGCCCGACAGCTTGGTGCCCTGGCTCTTCAGCCGCTCCTTCAGGTTCGGGAACAGCTCGAAGATCTGGTCGAGCATGAGCCCGCCCGGCCGCACCACCGGCGGCAGCAGCAGGTTCTCGCGCACGTCCAGGCTGGCGAAGATGCCGCGCTCCTCCGGACACAGCGCGATGCCGAGCCGCGCGATCTTGTCGGAGGTCATGCGGATCAGCTCGCGCCCGTTGAACTGGACCGAGCCGGTGCGCTTGCCGATGATTCCCATGATCGACTTCAGGGTCGTGGTCTTGCCGGCACCGTTGCGCCCGAGCAGGGTGACGACCTCGCCGGCATTCACGTTGAAGTTCATGCCGTGGAGAATGTGGGATTCGCCGTACCAGCTCTCGAGATTCTTGACGTCGAGAATGGTGCTGGTCACAGCGCCAGCGGTGGGCGTCTTGGCCGTCATCACCTCAGGCATGTCCGGCCCCCAGATAGGCTTCCTTGACGCGCTCGTCCTTGGCGAGCTCCGAATACGGCCCTTCCGTCAGCACCTGGCCGCGCGTCAGCACGGTGATGGTGTCGGAGAGGTTGGCGACGACGCTGAGATTATGCTCGACCATCAGGATCGTGTATTTGGCGGAGATGCGCTTGATCAGCGCGGCGATCTTGTCGATGTCCTCGTGGCCCATGCCGGCCATCGGCTCGTCCAGCAGCATCATCTCCGGATCGAGCGCCAGCGTGGTCGCGATCTCCAACGCACGCTTGCGCCCATACGGCATCTCGACCGCCGGAATGTTGGCGAATTCGCTCAAGCCCACGTCGTTGAGAAGCTCCAGCGCCCGGTTGTTGAAGCGGTTCAGAACGCTCTTGGAGCGCCAGAAATCGAACGACGAGCCATGCTGGCGCTGCAGGGCGACGCGGACGTTCTCCAGCGCGGTCATATGCGGAAACACCGCCGAGATCTGGAACGAGCGGACCAGGCCAAGACGCGCCACGTCGGCCGGCGCCGTCGCCGTAATATCCTGACCCTTATAGAGAATCTTGCCGGCCGACGGCCGCAGGAACTTGGTCAGAAGGTTGAAGCACGTCGTCTTGCCGGCCCCGTTCGGGCCAATCAGCGCATGAATGGTGCCCCGGCGGATCTTGAGCGAAACATCGCGAACGGCAAAAAATCCCGCGAATTCCTTCGTCAATCCGTGGGTCTCGAGAATGAACTCGTCAGCCAAAGATTCCCCCCAAGCCGGCGCCTTCAGCGCCTGGCCCTCGCTTCTTCCTGTACGGCGGCTCTGCCGGACGACTGGACGATTCCTCGCCGCCACCCGCGACCGCTTCGCGCCGGAATATGCCGTCAATCGAGGGAGTTAGGCAAGGCGGAAAGCTGGGCAACGGCGTCGCAAGGCGGCCGACGCACCTTGCGTTGAAATCACCTGCGATTTCCCGCTGACATAGAAAATCATACCGCCAGCATTTTCCTGCACGCGCGCGCTGCAAAGGCGGCGGGCGCGGCCCGCGAGACGGCGCAGCGATGATCGTCTCCAACTACTTCGCGGCCTTCAGGTCCTTTGCATAGAGATCCGGCTTGAAGCCCACCACGCGGCGGCCGCCGAGATCGAGCACCGGGCGTTTGATCATCGAAGGCTGCGCCAGCATGAGCGCGATCGCCTTGCTCTCGGTGAGTCCGTCCTTGTCCGCGTCGGGCAATTTCTTGAACGTCGTGCCGGCGCGATTGAGCAGCACCTCCCAGCCGAGCTCGTCGCTCCATGCCTTGAGTTTAGCCTTGTCGATTCCGGCGGTCTTGTAGTCGTGGAATTGGTAAGCGACGCCGTGATCGTCGAGCCAGGCGCGCGCCTTCTTCATCGTGTCGCAGTTCTTGATTCCGTAGATCGTGATGCTCATGCCACGCGTCCTCAAACAATCGTATCCGACCGCGGCGGATGTCCCACGTTGCGACAATCGGCCGTGCATTTTGCCGTGCGATTCACCCGCTTTTGATGCGGCGGACGCCACTCGTTCCGCGGTCGGAATTCACTCCGACCTTTGCCACGAAACTGTCGGCTGAGCATTACATTTTCTTCGCATCCCCGGCGTATCTGGCCCACGAACAGGAGACCGCGAATGGGCAAGATCATGGTACGTTGTCCGCAGACCGGCCGCAGCATCGAGACAGGGATGGAAATGGACGCCGCGCGCTTTCAGCGCATGCCCGTGTTCTTCTCGCGTGCCTACTGCCCGCACTGCCGCATCTACCATGAATGGTTCGCTGCCCATGCCTGGGTCGAGGAGACGCGCGAGCGTATCGCGCTGGCTTGACCGCACTCAAGTTGACGGATGCTGGCCGCCACGCATCTCCACCCGACATCAAGACAGCAGAGCAGCGATATCCTCCTCCGTCAGCGCCTTGCCGATATTGCCCTCGCGATCGAACAGTGAATCAGCCAGCGCCTGCTTGCGCAGCTTGAGCTCACCGATCTTCTCCTCGATCGTCCCGGCCGTCACCAGGCGATAGACGAAGACCTTCTTGTCCTGGCCGATGCGATGCGCCCGGTCGATCGCCTGCGCCTCGACGGCAGGATTCCACCAGGGATCGTAGATGATGACGGTATCGGCTGCCGTCAGGTTGAGGCCGACTCCGCCGGCCTTCAGGCTGATCAGGAACACCGGGCTGTCTCCCCTCTGAAACGCCTCGATCGGCCGCTTGCGATCGCGGGTGTCGCCCGTGAGCAGCTCGTAGGCGATGTCAGCCGCCTCGAAACGCTCCTCGATCAGGGAGAGCATCGAGGTGAACTGCGAGAAGATGATGATCTTGCGCCCCTCGCTGAGCAGTTCCTCGACCATCTCAATCAGCCGGTCCAACTTGGCCGAGGGGCGCTCGACCTTGTCGTCGAGCTTCACCAGCCGCGGGTCGCAGCAGACCTGGCGCAGCCGCAGCAGCGCTTCGAGCACGACGATGTGGCTGCGCGCGAGACCACGTTCGTCAAGGGCTTTGCGCACCTTCTTCGCCATCGCCGCGCGGATCGAATCATAGAGATCGCGCTGCTTGCCGTCGATCGCGACGGTCTCCACGATGTCGACCTTGGCCGGCAGCTCGGACGCAACCTCCTCCTTGGTCCGCCGCAGCAGGAACGGCTTGACGCGGCGGGTCAGCGCCGCCGCCCGCATCGCATTGCCTTCTTTCTCGATGGGCGTGCGCCAGTTGCGCGTGAACGCGGTCTTGTCGCCGAGATAGCCGGGGTTGACGAAGCTCATGATCGACCAGAGCTCGCCGAGATGGTTCTCCATCGGAGTGCCCGTCAGGCAGAAGCGGTGGCTGGCCTTGATCGCATTGAGCCAGCGCGTCGTGGCGGCATTGGGATTCTTGATGGTCTGCGCCTCGTCGAGAATGGCCATGTGCCAGTCCCGTCCCAGGATGAGCTCATGGTCGCGCGCGATCAGCGGATAGGTGGTGAGCACGACGTCGTGCTCCGAAATCTGCGCGATCAGCTCCTTGCGAGCGGCGCCGTGGAACACCAGGACCTTCAGGTCAGGAACGAACTTGCTTGCCTCGTTGAACCAGTTCGTCATCAGGCTGGTCGGCGCGACGATGAGCACGGGCCTCGCCAGCGCGCCGCGCGCCTTCTCGAGCGCGAGCAGGGCCAGCACCTGGACGGTCTTGCCGAGGCCCATGTCATCGGCCAGCACGCCGCCGAGGTTGGCCTGCCGCAGGAGATCGAGCCAGGCGACGCCCTGCCGCTGATAGGGGCGCAACGTGGCGGTGAAGCCGGCCGGCAGCTTCAATTCATCCGGCCGATGCTGCCGCACCAGATCCGCGAGCCGGCGCAGATCATCGGGGCCCTTGAATGCGCCCGGATCGTGCGCCAGCAGCGGCACGAGCTGCGCACGAGACAGCTTGAGCTTGCCCGACGCATCCAAGCCGCCGCCGCTCAGCCGCATCGTCTGCAGCGCCAGCAGAACCGGCAGGAAGCGGCCGGCCGCCAGCGCCAGGTGCCGTCCGTCGGGCAGCGGCACATACATGTGCTTGGCTTCGGCATCGGCTTCGGACAGCGCATCGAGAATGCCGGGCTGCGCGAGCAGCCGCGCCAGCAGCTCGGCCAAGTCATGCGGCCGGCCATCGATGTCGATCTTGAAGCCAAACTCGAACCAGTCGATTCCGGAGCCCTCGATCTCCATGTCGACGAGACCGGAGGACTCCGCCAGCCGGTACGGAAAGTCGTCATCGATGCGGATCTCGAACCCCTGCTCGCGCAACGCATCGAGCTCGAGATGCACGAATTGCAGCCAGCGGCCTTCGTCCTCGAAGGTCAGATCGTCCGCGTGACCGCCGAAGCTGTAGGTCTGGACCTTTCTGAGTGGAACCAGGCCGAGCTCGCTCAGCCGTTTGGACGACTTTCGTTCGTCCGCCTTGGCGCGGGTGACGAGATGCACCCGGCCGTCTTGGAACGCCTCCACCTCGTTGCCACCGCTGTCGGGCTCGATCTCGATCGGACCGTAACGGAAGCCCGCGCGGACCACGCCGAGTGGAAGCCCGCTGGTGTGGACGCCGCGAAAGCCATAGCCCGGATAGGGTCCGCGGCGCAGATGCAGGATGGGCGTCGGCTTGGCCTCGATCTCGACGACCTCGGTCGGCCGCGACGGCAGAAGGGCGCTATCCAGCGAGGGCAGCCGCTGGCTGAGATGTCGGGAGACCTCGCCGATCAGTGCCTTCGGCAGCGTTGGCGCACTCAGCAATTGGTACGCCGTTCGCGGCTCGATCCCCGGATCGACCTCCCCGACGATGCCGCGTGTCTCCTCGGCATAGACAGGCGGCTCGGCATGCAGAGCAAGCACGCCGTCGACCACGAGCCTTGCGCCGATGCCTTTCAGGCCGACCGGCTGCCATTCGATGCGGCCATCGCGCTTGTCGCCCCAGCGCAGCAGCGGCCCGGCATGATCGCGCCAATACGCCCGCCCGGTCTCGACGATGCGCTTCAGCAGCGCGGCAGAGCCGATCCGGAAGGCCGACGCTCCGTCGAGAAAGACTTGATGTCCGAGCCGCGCTGTGATGTCGATATCGCTGTCGCGGTAGAATGCCGGCGCCCGCCCGGCGCCTCCCCGCACTTGATCGACTTTCGAGAACACGTCGGCGAAGCTGTCGTCCTTGCGCAGCCGGACCGACCACAGCCGGACGACCGGATAGGCAGCGCCTCCGGACTCGGAATGGGGCTGCACGCCATAGATCAACCTCTGCCTCACCTCGGGAGGATAGGTGTCGCCACGGCTGACCGTGCCGATCTTGTCCAGCCAGGCGGCGATCTCCGGCGGCAGCACCAGCGGGCTCGCCTTCCTCGCCGTCTTTGCCGGTGTCCTCAGGTCCACGTCGTCCTCGAGGGACGGCTCGATCGCTTCCAGCAGCACCGCCGCGACGTGCTTGCAGTTGTGCTGCATCGGGCAGGTACATCTCCCGGAGACATCCAAACGACCGTGCTTATCCCGGGCCAGCTCGATCTCGACCTCGTACGGCCAGGATTGCGATCCCTGCACCGACGCCGCCAGCTCCCGGCCGTCCTCGCTGATCTCGAGATCGAGAACGCCTCCGCGAAGCTGCAGGTGCTCCGCCTTCTGAAAGGCAGCATGGCTGAAGAAGGAGCGGATGGCCTGGGGCTTTTTGAAAGGAAGCGGCATTGCATGGAGACCTGACGCACGCGATCGCGCGTCCCACGGATCGATGTACCATGATCCGGGCGGCAGCATCGCGCCGCCCCTTCTAGCCTGGGGATATCTCCGGCGAGGCGCTCAGTGGCTCACTCGTCCTTCGGGTCGCTCTGCAGCGGCTTGTTGGAATCGCCTAGCATCAGGCAGGGGTACAATTCCGTGAACTTGAAATCTGCCTCGCCGGCGGCGCGATCGAAGCGCAGCACGACGTCGAACCGCTTGCCCGACCAATGGGGCGGCAATTGCCCGGCGTTGCTCACCGGCAGACGCGGCAGGATATCGGAGATGATTGCCTTGTGCTCCCACGCCACCAGCGCGGTGCCGGACAGCGCCAGCAAGGCTTCGACCAGCCCAGCCTCCTCTCCCTTCGCGAACGACGTATCCGGCTTGGCGAGACCGACGCGCGCAGCCAATTCGAGTACCGTCTCATAGGGCCGGCGGCTCGGGTCGGAGCCGTCCTCGGCGCTGTCGGGATCGGCGGCGTAGATCGCCTGCGGCGTCGGATAGGACGCGCCGCCCAAGCCGCTGCCGAACAGCGCCGTCCAGGCCCCTGCCCGCTCCCAGCCGAAGATGACCAGCGACTTCGAATCCGGCTTGCCCTCGTAGGTCAGGCCCGGACCTGTCGCGTCGCCGTCAGGCTTCTCGGCATGACGGATGATCAGCAGCGTCAGCGCGTTCATCGGCAACCTCTCAGGTGGCATCATACGGCCGCCAAACGGAATTGCCACTTGAGATTGCAATCGTGGGACCGCATCATGAGATCTTTCCAACCAGGATTCATTTCAGATGAGCATTGGACCGGCTCTGGGATGTCTGGACGCGCAAGCAGCAGCGGCTCAAGCTTCCCTACCTGCCGCAGGGCGCCGACCTGAAGACGTTCTCCGACGAACCGTTCCTGTTCTACGCCGATGGCAAAGGCGGCTATGTCGGACCGAGCAAAGCGGGCGACTACATATCGACCGATCGCTTCGACTACGACTATGCGCCGGGCTTCGGTGAGGACATCGTCAATCCGCCCGCGGTCGCCTCGGCGCCGCAGGCCAAGCCGCAGCAGGGCTCGGTCAAGGCCAATGTGGGCACGGTGAGGATCCCCGGGGATAGGCTCGACGCGCATCTGGCGGCAGCGCGGCCGCAGCCGCTGATGGCGCAGATCACGCTGCCCCGCCCGAGCGGCTATTCGACCGTGCGCGAATTCGACGTCCTGGTCAACGCGCCCGCCAACGTCACCAAGGTCACGGCTGACAGCCCGTATTATGCAGGCACCATCGCCTTCTTCGGGTCGATGATGCCGGGCATGGCCATGACCATGGATGCGACCTTCGCGGTGCCGCTGCCGACCGAGCGGGAGGCCTTCTCCGCCCTGCGGGCCGCGCCCAACCAGCCCCTGAGCATCCGCGTCGTGCCCTCGGGCGGCGTCGGCACTGCGCCGACGCTGAAAGCGCTCTCGGTCGGACCGCTGCGCCCATGAACGGGAGGCGCGCCGCGCTGCGGGCCTGCGCCGTGCTGTTATGTGCCGTGCTGCGGCCGGCCTCGTCCTTGGCGGCGGAGCCGTTCAGAGCCATCGATCTGGTCCTGCCGCGGCCATTGGATGCGAGCGACGCTCCAGTCGTCGAGATCAGCCTGGGCGCACTGGGGCGAGGCCAGGAGGTGACGGTGACGACGGCGTCTGGGATGCCGCTCGGGACCATCTCGCCATTCGGCCTTCGCACTGGTGCGGAGGCCGGGACCTACGCGCTTCCGGTGCCGAAGGAGGCGATCAAGGGCGGGCGGCTGTCGATCCGTCTCAGCATCAGCCAACCCGGCGGCAGCCGCGCGCCGACGCCGCAGGAGGTTCGCGGCGTCACGCTCAAGCTCGCTCCACGGCCATGATCCGTCGTCTGCGCCGCAAGCGCGCCGGGCTCAGACCGTCCCGCTCCGCGCACGTTCTGCGCGCTGTTCGAACGGGCTCGCCATGCTGGGCTGTCCGATCCAGACGCGGTTGAGCAGCCGCGTGAACGGCGGACACGTCGTCCCCTCGATGCGCGCCATCGCCTCCTGATAAGGGCCGACGGTGCGCAATCTCTCCGGCAGCACCGCATAGGCGCGCGGCAACCAGACTCGAGCTCGCGCGGCGCTGCGGCGTTCGCGCTCGCCATAGGGCAGCGCGAAGGCGAGCCGCAGCCGCTCCGGCAACATCTCGGCCGTCAGCGCCGCGAACCAGCGCGGCGGTGCGATCCAGGTCGCCTCGCCCGAGAAGATGCGCTGCGCGATGTCGCGCGCGGCCGTGCTGACCGTCAGCGTCTCCGATTCCATCATGTCGGCCGCATAGGCCTTGAACCCCCCCCAGTCCGGCGGCAGCACCTCATGCGGAATCCCGAACAGACCGGCGAAGCGCATCGCCTCACGCCAATATTGCTCGCGCTCGTCATCGCCGAGCGGCGGACACAACAGGCCGTAGGACATCATCGCAGTCTCGACCAGGGTGGCATGGACCCAGCGCAGCGCGTCGACGTCGTTGGCGCGATAGTGCGAGCCGGCGGCGAAGGGTCCGACCGTCTCAGGCATGACGCCGTCGACCGCGGCGTGACGCCGATACAACCGCCGCGCCACGGCAACCGCCTGCGCGCGCGTGCCGAACACCATGGTGTAGACGATGCCGAAGGTGCGGTGGAAACGGCCGAGCGGATCGGCGAACACCTTCGACTGCTCGGCAACGCCCGCCGCCACCCAGGGATGGGCGAGCTGCAACAGCAGCGCGCGGCCTGCGCCGAGAAACAGCGCGGCCTCGCGATGCACGCGCCACATCACGCTGTCGGACGGCAGCACGGCGTCGCCCGGCGTGGCCGGCGCGGACAGCAGCTCGGCCATGCAACGTTCGAAATCGGCCTCGCTGACGATCACGGCCGCTGCGGGATCTCCAGCCCGCGCTGTACCGCCGGCCGCGCCAGCCCGCGCTCGAGCCAGGCCGGAACATGCGCGAGCTCATCGAAGGCAGTGAGCTCGCGCGCGCCGTAGAAGCCGATCAGGTTGCGCACCCAGCCGAGCGTCGCGATGTCGGCGATGGTGTAGTCGGCGTCCATGATCCACTGCCGGCCATCGAGCCTGTCGTCGAGTACGCCGAGCAGCCGCCTGCTCTCCGCGACATAGCGCTGCAACGGCCGCTTGTCCTCGTACTCGCGGCCGACGAATTTGTGGAAGAAGCCGAGCTGCCCGAACATCGGACCGATGCCGCCCATCTGGAAATGCACCCACTGGATCGTCTGCCAGCGCCGCGCCGGATCGTTCGGCAGGAATTGTCCGGTCTTCTCGGCAAGGTACTGCAGGATTGCGCCGGATTCGAACAGGCCGAGCGGCTGGCCGCCGGGACCGTCGGGATCGATGATCGCGGGAATCTTGCCGTTCGGATTGAGCGAGAGGAATTCCGGGGTCTTCTGGTCGTCCTTGCCGAAATCGATCGTGTGCGGCTCGTAGGCCAGGCCGGTCTCCTCCAGCATGATCGAGACCTTCACCCCGTTCGGCGTCGGCAGCGAATAGAGCTGGATGCGGTCGGGATGCTGCGCCGGCCAGCGCGTGGTGATCGGGAAGCTGGAGAGATCGGACATCGTGGCTCTTGCTCGCTTTGTCGCTGAGGCCTCAATCTAACCCCGTGAGCCGCCGCTGCAAGGTTCGATGCGGAACCGCATGCGGCCGACGGTCTTATGTTGCTGCATCGTGCAGAAAGCCAGCATGCCGAGCCCGACCTACCAGTTGATCATGCAGGCGATGATCACACGCCAGCAGGTGCTGTGCATGTATGGCGGCTTCGCCCGCGCGATCTGCCCGATCATCCTCGGCCACACCGCCGGCCGCGAGCGCGTGCTCGCGTTCCAGTTCGCGGGCGGCGCGAGCAGCGGCCTGCCGCCGGGCGGCCAATGGAAGTGCTTCGATGTCGCTGACATCAGCGAGGTCGAGCTGCGCCAGGGGCGCTGGCATTCGGGGCGCAGCCACCGCCAGCCGCAATACTGCGTCACCGACGTCGAGCTCGACGTCAATCCGAACAGCCCCTACGACCCGAAACGACCGATCGCGACGCCGCAGAGCGGTAAGCTTCGGCGGAAGCGCTGACGCTACTGCGGCTCGCGCAGACGCACGCGCAGCAGCGCCGGCAGCTTCGACGTGGCGTCATGCTGCGCGAGCTTCGCCGCGACCCGGCGCATCAGCGACGACGCGCCCTGCTTGGCAAACACCTTCATGCCGCGATAGCTGAAATCGACCACCACCTCATGATGGCGCATGCCCTTGCCGCCCTTGACCAGGCCAAGATCGCGCACCAGGCAATAATGCCCGTCGCTCATGCGTGCAAATCGGGTGTTCTCGAACATGCGCCGAAGCAATGCACCGAGTCGCAAATCCGTCAAGATTGACAGGAACGACTCATGAACTCAGCACATCGGCAACGCGTCGCCGCGGCGAGAAGGGCAGCGCCGGCCCGTAGCCGAAGCGCAGCACGAGATCCGGCCGCCGTGTCGTTCCGACCACGCGCGCCAGCTCTGGCCGCAACGCGGCCACTTCGACCGGCTGGTTGATAAAGGCGAGCTTCAGGCCCAGCCGCGTTGCTTCGAGCGCGAAGCGCTGGCACGCCTGCCCGGCCCTGATCCAATGCGAGGCATCGGCCTGCTCGGCGGTGAATACGGCGACACCGGCCGATGAGCGAATCTGCCGCGCGTATTTGTCGTTCTCCGATGCTGCATTGAAGAGCCGATCGAAGGCGAGGCCACCGAGCGCGGTCGGCAATGACGGGTTGCCGCTAGCAGCCGCGAACAGCCCGTCGCCGGTCTCGATCGCGCTGCGCGGATTGAACCGCAGCCAGCTCTTCAGTTCGCGCATGAACGCCGCATCGCGCATCTGCGCATCATTGCCGGCGACGACGAGATCGCGGATGGCGGCGATCGCGGTGGGAGCCGTGATGATCGCGAGATCGACGCCTGGCATGGTTGACGCGGCCTGCAGTGCGGCGAGATCGCCTGACGGCACCGGTCGTCCGTCATACTCCGCGCGCGTCGACTGTCTGCGGACGATTGCCGCAAGCCGCGCGTCGTCATGCGCCGTGCCGTTCGTGAAGCTGTACCGCACCGTCCGGCCGTCGCTGCTGAGCTCGCCCGGACGGCCGCTCGCATCCGCGGCGATCGCGAGATTGGCGGCCGCGCAGCCCAGGCTGACGAACAGATGATGGTCGTCCGGATCGACCACCGGCGTGCGGCGTGACGGATCGGGCATGATCTCGATCGCATCCTGCGCTACGCGAAAGCGCCAGGGCTGCGTGTTGTGGCTGTTGGCTGCAAGCGTCGCGTAGCGGATCACCGAAGTGATATCGGGCGACAGCGGCGCGCGCAGTCGGGCGCTATACGTCTCATAGTCGTGCATCGTCCCCGTGATCGCGCGCCAGGATGCCGCGCCGAGCGAGGCGGCAGCAATCGCGCTCCCCGTTCCTAACAATACCGTCCGCCGGTTCATAGCAAACACGCCTGCATTTTCCGCTGCAATCGAGCCAAGGATGACAATACGCCGGCATCGCATCGGCGCGTTGTTGCAGATCAAGGCCGCCGCAGCCGGCAAAGAAGTTCGAAGACACGCTGTTGACAGCCCCAACAAAGCGGCGTATGTCCCGCGGCCTCGCGAGCGACTGCGCCCGCGACAAACATGAGCGAGACGATGTCCTTCGGCTACGAACACTTCATCCGCACGTCCAACGGCGTCATGCCGGTGGATGGCGCACGCCATGCTCGGGGGAGCGGTCTTGCTTGAGGCAAGATCAACAGTCCGCATCACACGGACCCTCCCGAGCCAGCCGCTCCGGAGGGTTTTTTGTTGCCCTCACGCGAGCGGCCTGCACGGCGAAACCAACGGAAGTCCCGGCTGTCAGCCGGAACGGGAGACCCGGATCCCGGGGCTCGCGCAGGTGATGCGCGTGCCCGAGCGCGCGGGGCCTGTCGGAGGGAACGAGGCGGCAACGCCGGACACCGATGACAGAGCGAGCTTCCTTGGAGCTCGCAACATGCGGCGCCAACGCGCGCCGCAGACAAGCTATTTGAATTCCCGGTCGTTCGCGGCCGGGAGCTGCTGGTGGTGAAGATCGCGGGTCCTTCGCGCCAATGCGGCCACGCGCCGCCTTCGATCGATCGTACCGTGGAATCCGTCTAGCGAGATGGGTGAGTCGCGGGTTGCGGTGAGGCTGATGCCAAGCCTGCGTTTCGATCGTCGTATCTCCGTGATCGGCTGTTCCCCAGCATGCCATCCATCGTCGCCCGGCAACCGCCGGGCGGCCAAGGCGGTGGTGAAGATGTCTGTTACTTCGTTGAAACCGAGCGCCCAAGCGGGCAGCAACAGCATCGCCCCTTCCCCGCCGAACGTATCCACGAGCCGTGGTGAAGACGACTGTTACTTCGCCTTCCACGCCAGAGGTCGCGGGTTCGACTCCCGCCCGGCGCCATGCCGGTAGCTCAGAGGTCAGAGCGCTGTCCGGTCCATCAGCGACCGGGTCTCAGCCGTCGCCTGTTCCCGGCTCGTGATCCATCTCAACTGATCGTCTTCGAACAGGCGGTCAGATCGTTGCGGCGCAGACGTCTGCTGCGCCACCTTCTTCCACGCGCCGTGGTGAAGAGTGCTGATACTTCGATTGCGGATCGAGAGGTCGTGGGTTCGAGTCCCATCCGGCGTTCCATGCGCCGGTAGCTCAGTGGCAGAGCACTATCCGCTCCACGCCGGTGGAGCGGAGCTCAGCATTCGCCCGTTCCCGGCGCGTGGTCATCTGTGACGCGTGGTCTCCGCACGAGATCACGCGTGACGTCCCTTCCACCCGTCATCAACCAAGATCACCCCAGAGAGGAGGCCATCATGGTCAGGCTCAACAAGTTCCTGCGCGCCTTCACCCATGAGGGTGCGCCGTCCCGGCAGCTCGCGCCCGAGCAGGCACTGCAGCGTACGCTGCTGAGCTGCCTGCTGTGGGAGGACCAGTTCTACGAGGACGGTGTGTCGGTCGCCGAGCGCATCAAGGCGCTGGTGCCGCAGGTCGCGCCGCGCGAGGCGGCGCAGCTCGCGGTGCGCGCGCGCGAGGAGATGAAGCTGCGGCACGCGCCGCTGCTCGTCGCCCGCGAGATGGCGCGGCTGCCGGAGCACCGTGCGCTGGTCGCCGAGACGCTGGCGCGCATCATCCAGCGGCCGGACGAGATGACCGAGCTGCTCGCGATCTACTGGGCGGACTCGCTGGGTCCGCAGCAGCAGCGCAGGCGGCAGCCGGTGTCGGCGCAGGTCAAGAAGGGGCTGGCGAAGGCGTTCACGAAGTTCGACGCCTATCAGCTCGCGAAGTATGACCGCGAAGGACCGGTGCGGCTCCGCGACGTCCTGTTCCTGGTGCACGCCAAGCCCAGGGATGCCGCCCAGGAGGCGGTGTGGAAGCAGCTCGCCGCAAGCGAGCTGCCCTCGCCCGACACCTGGGAGGTCGCGCTGTCGAAGGGCGCGGACAAGCGCGCAAGCTTCGAGCGGCTGCTCGCCGAGAAGCGGCTCGGAGCGCTGGCGCTGTTGCGCAACCTGCGCCTGATGCGAGAGGTCGGGGTGCCGCGGGCAACCATCGCAGCCGCGATCGAGACGATGCGGACGGACAGGATCCTGCCGTATCGGTTCATCACGGCGGCGCGGCATGCGCCGGACTTCGAGCCCGAGCTCGAGCAGGCGATGCTGGGCGCGATCAAGGGCTACGCGCGGCTGCCAGGTCGCACGCGGCTCCTGATCGACGTCTCGGGATCGATGTTCGCGAAGCTGTCCGCGCAGTCAGAGATGACGCGCGCGGAGGCTGCGTGCGGGCTCGCGATCCTCGCCCGCGAGGTCTGCGACGAGGTGGAAATCTTCACGTTCAGCGACAAGGTCGTGAAGGTGCCGCCGCGCCGTGGCTTTGCGCTGCGCGATGCGATCCTCGGGTCGCAGCCGCATTCCGGGACCTATCTCGGCCGTGCGGTCGGCGAGATCGACCGCAAGGGAGACCGCCTGATCGTCTTCACCGACGAGCAGAGCCACGATGCGGTGCCGTCGCCCAAGGCGCGCGGGACCATGGTCAACGTGGCGTCGTACCAGCACGGGGTCGGTTACGGACCCTGGACGCGGGTCGACGGCTTCTCCGAGGCCGTGATCGCCTGGATCGCGGCGCAGGAGGAGACGCTGCGAGGCGCCACCCTGCACTGACGACAACGGACCCGGACGCGTCACAGACGCGCCCGGGTCTCCTTCCCATGCTGCGCGGTTACGGCCGGCTCGATTGATCTCCTTGCGGAGCGCGCTTCAGGAGCGGCGCCACCGTTTCGATCTCGTCCGTCATCACGCCCCCAGCGAAGTTCTTGGGCAACCGGGCGATGTCGTCCGGCGAATCCAGTCCGGTGGAGAATGTCTCGCCATGATAGGCACCGACCACGAAGACGCTGCTTCCTCCTTGTGCCATGCGCTCGAGGAAACGGTCTGGCCAGCCCCAGAGCCACGGCGCGACATTGACCGGGACCAGCACCATCATGTTCCGGCATGCGGACGGCACCAGCCCCGTCCAGCCATATCCGATATATCGCAGCAGGCAGCTCTTCAGCATGCCGCGCGACATCACCTTCAGCTCCGGCTGCGCCGCCCCGAGCGCCGCGATCGGCGCATCGCCACCATACACCATCAGCCGCCCGCGTTGCGCACCGTCGATCGGTGCAAGTGCCGCGGCAAGCAGCCGGCCCTCCGCCGGATCGTTGCTCTTGACGTTGATCAGGAACGACTTGTCCGGAAAGGTCGCGAGCACGTCGTCCAGCGACGGCATCAGGCCGACGCCCTTGCCGCGGAATGGATAGGTGCGGCCGCCATCGGCGGTGTAGCCATAACCGATGTCGAGCTGCCGCAACGCCGTCATCGCATGCTCGCGCGTGACGCCCTTGCCATCGGTGCGACAGTCGAGCGTCCAGTCATGGAACACCGCGAACTGGCCATCGGTGGTTGGGTGCACGTCGAATTCCACGATATCGGCGCCGGCCAGGAAGCTCGCGCGCATGGAGGCGATGGTGTTCTCGAGATAGTCATGCGTCGGCGGCAGCATGCGCGCCGCGGTGCAGGTGTCAGAAGCCAGGCCGGTGCGATCGAATTGCTGCGACAAACCGCGATGAGCCAGAACGATCGCCTGTCCAGCAGTCTTCGACACCAGCAAGCCGGTGTTGTTGACGAACATGAAGCCGACGCACAGCAATGCCGTCACGCCGGCGCATTTCCAGAATCTGCTCATACCCCGCCAATTCCGTGACGATTCGAGCCGAATTGCGTCCAACCCTCGTGGGTGCAAAAGCTCTCCCGCGGGGATCACGCATTCTTGCATCCGGCACGCCGATCGCGAGCCTGCATCAGAACGGTCGTCGCCGAACTTCGGCTGGCTGCTGCAGGCGTCGTTGCGTTGTCCGCCGCCAAGCCATTCATGTTCGCCGAAGACCGATTGTCGGAGCTTGCCGGACTCCTCGGCATTCCCCACGCAAATGCCCTCGACAGCTATCGATATCTCGCCAATGGCGAGGGCGCGTCCGGTGTTCTGACGCTCATCGGGCCCGATGGCAAAACCGAGATCCGCCTGCCCTGACGAGCTGGACCGGCGCGATCCGGCGAACTCATTTCGAGCTGACCCTGCGCGCACGGGCCGTTCCGTGGCGTTCGAAGGACGGACGCAACTGTCGTGTCGCCATGCCCGGAACGATCTCCCGAGCAACGGAACTTGCCCGTCGGGCGACTCAAAGGGCGTGGATTCGCGCGGCGAGTCGCAGCCGCGACATCGGATCAGCCTCTCGCGGACTCACGCCGGAGATTTTTTCCGGCAACGCTCTCAATGCGTTCGCCGGTGTCAGTCAAACGCAGGCCAGATTTCCCTTTCGCTTTTTCGGAATCTATGAAACACTGCGCCCATCCCGCCTCGCCATGAGGGGCGCTTCGCGATCGTCACGAACGTGGAGGCGGGATGCGATGGGCGCAGCTCTGCCGCAGCATGGTGTTGCCGTGCGGACGAACGGCAGGATGCGCCGGCGAAATCGTGTGGTCCTGGCCTCCCGATGCTGAGGTCAAGCCGGCTGAGATGATCAGCAGGCGACGGGGGCAACAAAGCCCGGTCCCCGAGGAGAGCGCGTATAAGCCGGAAAACCGTTGCGCAGGGAAGGCCGGGATCGTCCGGCTGAGCCTGTGGTTCCTGCCCCGTGCACTTCTTCACGCACGGGGGCCGCGGGTATCAGCGGATACCCGGCCTTCCCTGCGCCCTCTGTTCAAAGAGGGACACCGTACGATCATCACCCGGGCGCGCAACGCGCCGCGGGATCGCGATGACATGCTGTTTGACATTCATATCAGAACGCCACGCGCATGACCCCTGCGCGAGAGCGTCACTTGCCGTCGTCGAGATGGACCAGCACCGCCGCGTTGGCGATGATGATGGCGTCGCTGCCGGCCTCGGCCGGAATCTCCAGCCCACCTTTGACGGCGGTCACGGTCACCGTGCCATAGGGCAGCTCCTTGGCGACCGCGGCGGTGTCGACAGCCTCCGGATCGGGAACGCCGATGGTGACGTCGACGAGCATGTCCTGCGGCGTCTTGCCGACCATTCGGAAGAAGCCGAGGCTGGAATGGCGGATCGCGTCCGACACCGCGCGCCTGGCGGCCTTGGTGGCGTCGCGGCCATGGACGTCGACGCCCATGCCCATCTCGGTGACGCAGCGGATCCGCGTCATGTCAGGTTCCTCTCGGGTTGCGTTGTCGCTTGGCGCGCGACCTTAGCCGACGCCGCCGCCGACGCAACCCGCACGAAATCGACGGCGACGCGCGGCAAAATGGTCATCGGATGCGGACACATATCGTGCATGATGTCGCTCTGCGCGGTGCTGAGAAAGGTCCTCGATATGACGTCCTCTTCCGCTCTCCCGTCCCGACGATCCGCCGTGATCGACCGGGCCGCCGAGACTGATCGCGGCAGCCGCTGAGGAGAGCACCAATGGGTTTTTCACACACGCTGGGCGGCACGCGCTATCGGTTCGACGACCTCAGAACCTTGCTTGCGAAGGCAACGCCGTTGCGCTCGGGCGACGTCCTGGCAGGCCTCGCCGCGCAGGATGCCGCCGAACGCGTCGCGGCACGGATGGCGCTCGCCGAGCTGCCGCTGCGCCATTTCCTCAACGAAGCCGTCATTCCCTACGAGAGCGACGAGGTCACGCGGCTGATCGTCGACCAGCATGACGGCAAGGCGTTCGCCCCCGTCGCAAGCCTCACGGTCGGCGACTTCCGCGAATGGCTGCTATCGGATGCGGCCGACGCAGATGCACTCAGCGGCGTATCGCCAGGGCTGACGCCGGAGATGGTTGCTGCGGTCTGCAAGATCATGCGGCTGCAGGACCTGGTGACGGTCGCGGCGAAATGCGAGGTCGTGACGCGCTTCCGCTGCACCATCGGCCTGCCGGGCCGGATGTCGACGCGGCTGCAGCCCAACCACCCGCTCGACGATCTCAAGGGCGTCGCGGCCTCGATCCTCGACGGGCTGATGTACGGGGTCGGCGATGCAACGATCGGCATCAACCCGGCAAGCGACGACGTCGACACGATGGTACGGCTGCTCGACTTGATCGAGACCTTGCGGCTTGCCTCGCATGCACCGATCCAGTCCTGCGTGCTGGCCCATGTTACGACCGCGCTGAAGGCGATCGAGCGCCGCGCGCCGGTCGATCTCGTGTTCCAGTCGCTGGCCGGCAGCGAGGAGGCCAATCGCGGCTTCGGCATCACGCTGTCGCTGCTCGACGAGGCGCTCGCCGCGGCCGAAGGCCTGCAGCGCTGTCCCGTCGGTGGCAACGTGATGTATTTCGAGACCGGACAGGGCAGCGAGCTCTCCTCCGGCGGCCATTGCGGCGTCGACCAGCAGACCTTGGAAGCTCGCTGCTACGCGGTCGCGCGGCGCTATCGGCCGCTGCTCGTGAACACCGTGGTCGGCTTCATCGGTCCGGAATATCTCTACGACGGGAAGCAGATCATGCGCGCGGGCCTGGAGGATCATTTCTGCGGCAAGCTGCTGGGGCTGCCGATGGGCTGCGACGTCTGCTACACCAACCACGCAGAAGCCGACCAGGACGACATGGATGCGCTGCTGACCCTGCTGGGCGTCGCCGGCTGCACCTACATCATGGGTGTGCCGGGCGCTGACGACATCATGCTGAACTATCAAAGCACCTCGTTCCATGACGCGCTCTATGTGCGCAAGGTGCTTGGCAAGCGCGCGGCGCCGGAGTTCGAGGCCTGGCTCGCGGCCACCGGCCTCAGCGATGCCAAAGGCGAGCTGCGCTTCGAGCCGGCGCGGCTGATGCCGGCGCTGCCGCTGCTGGAGGCCAAGTGATGAGCGGCTCCGACGAGAGCAACTCGCCGGCAACTTCGTCATCGGACGATTGGCGCTGGCTGTCACGCTACACCGAGGCACGGATCGCGTTGGGACGCTGCGGTCCTGGCCTGCCGACGTCGGCACATCTCGGCTTCCAGGCAGCCCATGCCGAAGCGCGCGATGCCGTGCTGAAGCCATTCGATGCCGAGCGCTTTGCGGCCGAGGTCACCGCGCATGGCTGGCCGGCGCTTGCCGTGCACAGCCGCACCGCCGATCGCGCGACCTATCTGCAGCGCCCCGACGCAGGCCGCCTGCTCTCGCCCACGTCGGAAGCGCTGCTGTCGGAGCCGCGCGCGCCGGCCGACATCGTGCTGGTGGTCGCCGATGGCCTGAGCAGCCGCGCGGTGCAGGTCAACGCCCTGCCCGTGCTCGATGCGCTGATGCCGCGCCTGGTTGCAACCGGCCGACGGCTGTCGCCGGTGATCGTTGCTTCGCAGGGCCGCGTCGCGCTCGCCGATCATGTTGGCGAGCTGTTCGGCGCGTCGGCCTCGATCATCCTGATCGGCGAGCGCCCGGGTCTGAGCGCCGCCGACTCGCTCGGCCTCTATCTGACCTGGATGCCACGCCGCGGCCGCGTCGATTCCGAGCGCAACTGCATCTCCAATGTCCGCCAAAGCGGGCTCGCGCCGGCGGATGCGGCGAGACAAGCCGCCGAGCTGCTCGAACGCATGTTCCGTCACCAGGCTGCCGGCGTCAGCCTCGCCCGGCTGCCGCAGCTGCCGGCGCCGGATGGAGATGGCGCGTCATGATGCCGGCGCAGTCCGAAGCATCACACCGCGCAATAGCGGTCCTGGATATCCTTGTCGGCCAGCAGCGCCGCGGCGCTGCTCTCATGCACGACCTCGCCCTGGTCGATGATGACGGCGCGATCGGCGAGCCGCAGCGCCCATTCGACGTTCTGCTCCACCAACAGCAGCGTCTTGCCCTGGTCGCGCAGCCGCCGGAACAGCACGCCCATCTCCTCGACCAGCACCGGCATGATGCCTTCGGAGGGCTCGTCGAGCAGCACCATCCGCGGCCGCGCGATCAAGGCGCGGGCGATCGCCAGCATCTGCTGCTCGCCGCCCGACAGCGTGACGCCTTCCTGGTCCAGCCGCTCGTTCAATCGCGGAAAGGTCTCCGCAATCTCGGCGAACGCCGCGCGCTCCTCGATGTCGGCCTTGGCCGCGACGAGCCCGAGCCGCAGGTTCTCGCGAACCGACAAGCCCGGCACGATGCGGCGCTCCTCCGGCACATAAGCGAGCCCGAGATGAAAGCGCTTGTGGGCCGCAAGCGGCAGCAGATCATGGCCGGCAAAGCGCACGCGCCCCGCGGCCCGGGGCATCAGCCCCATGACGGTGCGCAACGTCGTGGTCTTGCCGGCGCCGTTGCGGCCGACCAGCGCGACCACCTCGCCCTCGTTCACGCGCAGCGAGATGCCGTGCAGGACGTGGCTGGCGCCATACCAGGCCTGAACGCCGTCGAGCTCGAGCAACGCGGTCTCAGCCATAGCCTTCACTCTGTCCCAGATAGACCCGGCGCACGTCGGGGTTGGATCGGATGTCCTCTGGCTTGCCATCGGCGAGCAACCGGCCGTGATGCAGCACCAGCACTCGCTGGCTCAGGCCCAGCACCATCTTCATCTTGTGCTCGACCAGCAGCACCGTGCGCTTCTCCGCCAGCCGCTCCAGCAGCGCCACCATCTCCTTGGTCTCTTCCGGACCCATGCCCGCCGTCGGCTCGTCCAGCAGCAGCAGCTCCGGCTCGGACACCAGCGCAATCGCGATTTCCAGCGCGCGCTGCTGGCCGTGGGCCAGATACTTCGCAAGCTCGCCGCGCCTGCCGATCAGGCCGACGGCAGAGAGCGCCGCATCAGCGCGTTCGCCGAGCTCGGCAAGATCCGCGCGCTTGCGCCAGATGTCGTAGCTCACCCGCATCGCCTGGGCGGCGACCCGGACATTCTCGTGGACCGACAGGTCGGGAAAGATGTTGGTGATCTGGTACGACCGCGAGATGCCCTGATGTACGAAGCGATGCTGTGGCAGACCGTTCAGCTCGCGGCCCTTGAAGCGCAAGGTGCCACTGCTCGGCGACAGCGTGCCCGAGAGAATGTTGAAGAAGGTGCTCTTGCCGGCCCCGTTCGGGCCGATGATCGAGGTCAGCTCGCCGGCCGCGAACGCGACGGAGATGCCTTCGAGCGCGACGAAGCCGCCGAAGCGACGGCCGATCCCGTCCGCGCGCAACAACTCGGTGCTCATCGGCGTTGCCTCGCGATCGGCAGCACATCGAGGAACGTGCCCCAGATGCCCTTGGGCAGGAACAGCACGAACACGACAAAGATGGCGCCGACCACGATCTGCCAGTGCGGCGTCCACAACGACACGACGTCCTCCAGGATCAGGAAGACCGCGGCGCCGACGAACGGCCCGAAGAAGCTGCGTGCGCCACCAAGCAGCACCATCATCACGATCATGCCGGAGGTCTGGTAGTGCAGGATGTCGAGCGGAACGATGGACAAATGCAGGGCCGACATGCAGCCGCCGACGGCGGAGATGGCGCCCGACAGCATGAACACGATCAGCTTGCAGCGCTCGACGTCGTAGCCGCACGCCCGCGCGCGCTGCTCGTTCTCCCTGATCGCCTCGATGACCGCGCCGAACGGCGAGTTGAGGATGCGCGACTGAACCCAGATCGCGATCGCCGCGAGCACCATCAGCACGTAATATTTGTTCACGGGATCGAGGAAGTTGATCTGCGCGCCGAACAGACCGATGTGGTCGACGGTGAAGCCACGCAGCCCGTTCTCGCCGCCGGTGAAGGAGGAGGCCTGCAGCGCCACGTAATAGACGAGTTGCGCCAGCGCGAGCGTGACCATGGAGAAATAGATGCCGCGGGTGCGCGTTGAGATGGTTCCGATCAATGCGGCGAGCGCCATGCTCGCCGCGATCGCCAGCGGCACTGCGGCAAACCACGGCAGGCCCCAGCGGCCGATGGCGATGCCGGTCAGATACGCGCCGGTGCCGAAGAAGGCGGCGTGGCCGAACGACAGCAGCCCGGTGTAACCGAACAGCAGATTGTAGCCCATCACCACGACACCATAGATCAGGACGTTCACGGCGAGCGCCTTCGACGGCAGCAGCCAGGGCAGCAGCGCCAGCGCGACCAGCGAGACCAGCACGCGGTGATCCGCGAGAAGCGCGAAGAGGCGCTGCGCCTGATGGAGCGGCGGTGCCTCGCCGGTCGACTGCACCGTCATCACGCTCTCCCCCTGAGGCCGAACAGGCCCTGCGGCCGGATCAGCAGGACCGCGGCCATGAGCGCGAACATCACGATCGTCGCCATCTCGGGCGCGAACAGCGCGACCATGCTGATGCAGATCCCCACCATCAGCCCCGCGACCACGGCACCCACGATCGAGCCGAGGCCGCCGATCACGGTGACGACGAAGGCTTCCGCCAGCACCAGCGTTCCCATCTCGGGATTGACGCTGCGCATGGGTCCCGCCAGCACCCCGCCGAGCGCGGCAAGGCCGACGCCGAGGCCGAAGATCGCGAGCCACACCTTGCTGATGTCGACCCCGAGCACCCGCATGATCAGGGGATCACGGGCGCCGGCCCGCACGATCAGGCCGACCCGGGTCTTCTCCAGGATCATCCAGAGCACCAGCAGCACGACGGCGACCAGCGCGATCACGAACAGACGATATTTGGGAAAGAAGCCGACGCCGAGATCGACGACGCCGATCAATTGGGACGGCGTTGGAAACGGAATGCCGTCGCTGCCGAACACGATGCGCACGCCCTCGACCAGGATGTAGCTGAGGCCGAAGGTGAGCAGCAATGGATCATCGATCGAGCGGCCATACAGACGTCGGACCAGGACGAATTCGATCAGCATGCCGAACGCGCCGACCAGAATTGGCGCGAGTAGCAAGCCCCACCAGAAGCTACCGGTCAGCGATGCCAGATACAGACCGGCATAGGCCCCGATCATGAACAGCGCCCCATGGGCGAAATTGACCACGCCGAGCATGCCGAACACGATGGTGAGGCCGAGCGCAGTGATCACCAGCACCGCCCCAAGGGCGATGCCGGAAAACAGCTGCATGATGATCAGCGAGAGGTCCATGCGATCAGGATCAAGTCGGGTGGCCGAGTTCGCTGCAGCTTCGCAGCATCTCGTCCGCCCCTGGATCGCTGGCCACGATCGCGAACAGGTCGTTCTCGTTCGCCATCGCCGACTTCTTCTTGGATTCCAGCACCAGCACCGACTGCACCGACTGGTGGTCGCATTTGCGGTAATGCTGCGGGCCCTTGGTCAGATCGTATTGCAGTCCCTCCAGCGCCGCGACGACCTTATCGGTCTCGGTGCCGCCGGCGGCCTGCATCGCCTGCAACAGCGAGCCGACGCCGGAGTAGCCATAGGCGCCGTAGTCGGTCGGGATCGCACCGCCATTGGCGGCCCGGAACGCCTTGTTGAACTCGGCCGCGGTCTTGTTCTGTGTCTCGAGACCCCAACAATAGTTGGCGCCGCCGACGACGCCCTCGAACACGTCGGGACCGACGGCGAGGCGCTGGTTGTGCAGGATCACGGGCACCACGATCTTCATCTGCTGCTTGATGCCGAAATCCACCGCCTGCTTGATGGCATTGGCCTGGTCACGACCGAAATTGCTGATGCACAGCACGTCCGGGCGCAGCGACATCAGCCGCGGCATGAAGGTCGAATAGTCGGCCGCACCGAACGGATGCAGGATCTCGCCGACGCTCTCGGCACCGATCGCGGTCTGCGCCCGCTTGAAGCCGCGCAGCATCTCATGGCCATAGGCATAGTCGGCCACGAGATGGGCGACCTTCATGCCCTTCTTGATGGTCTGGCGGGCCACGGCCGCCGTGGTCATGTGCGGGTTCAGCGCCTCGTGGAAGGTGTATTTGCTGAAATCCTTGGCTTCGTTGATGGTGTCGGACTGGCTGATCGACACGTAGATCACGCCGCGCGCCCGCGTCACCTCGTTGACGGCGAGCTGGACGGCGCTGGAGAGCGCCCCGACGATGGCGTGGACCTTGTCCTTCTCGATCAGCTCGAGCGTCCGCGTCGCCGCTTCGCCGGCATTGAGCTTGTCGTCACGCACCAGGAGCTCGACCTTGCGGCCGGCGATCCCGCCCTTGTCGTTGACCAGCTTGACCGCAAGCTCGGCGCATTTGACCTGGTCGCGGGCCTCGGCTGCGAACGGGCCGGTCAGCGGCGTCGGAAAGCCGATGCGGATGGTGTCATCGGCGGCGCGTCCCAGGCGCGGCATCGCGAGCGTGGCGACACCTGCCGACATCCCCATCAGCGCCGTACGGCGGGATATTCCTGTGCGTCGCAGCCTCGTCTCGTAGTTTGGCATGATCTCCTCCCTCATTCGTATTTCTTAGAACCGGTTGAGCGCCTTGAGCACGCGCGCAGGCGTGATGGGAATGGTGTTGATGGAGGCGCCGAAGGGCATCAGCGCATCGTTGACCGCATTCAGCACACAGGCCGACGCGGCCGCGGTGCCGGCCTCGCCGCAGCCCTTTGCGCCGAGAATGGTGTCCGCCGTCGGCGTCTCGACGTGATCGATGGTAATGTCCGGCATCTCCATCGCCATCGGCACCAGATAGTCGGCCATCGACCCGTTGAGCAACTGGCCGGTCTCACCGTAACGGCACTCCTCGAACAGCGCAGCGCCAAGACCCTGCACGACACCACCGCGCAACTGCTCGTCGACCAGCATCGGGTTGATGATCCGGCCGCAATCCTCGACGACATAGTGCTTCAGCAGCCTGATGAAGCCGGTTTCGACATCGACTTCAAGGTAGCTGCCCTGAATGCCGTTGGTGAAGGCAAAGGGATAGCCCTGCGGCGCGAAATGATGGCTGACCGTCAGTTGCGCCTGAGTGCCCGGTGGCAAGGTGTCGGACCGGAAATAGGCGATGCGCGCGATCTCGGCGACCGGCAGACGCGTCTGCCCCGTCGCGACACTGACGATCTGGCCGTCGACGACGTCGAGCGCGGCGGGCTGCTCCTGCAGCACCAGCGCGGCAATCTCCAGAATGTTCGCCTTGAGCTTTCGCGCGGCCTGCAGTGCCGTCTCGCCACCAATGCCCGCGCCGCGGCAGGCCCAGGTCGCACCACCATGCGGCGTGACCTCGGTATCGCCGGTGACGATCTTGACGTGCTCCTGGGCGAGGCCGAGCTGGTCGGCGACGATCTGGCTGATGATCGCCTCGGTGCCCTGGCCCTGCTCCGTCACGGAGATCGCGCAGCGCACCTCGCCCGACGGCGTCAGGCTGACGGTCGCGCCATCCTGCGAGGAGATGCGCGCGCCGCCGACGCCGTAGAACGCCGGGCTCGGGTTGGTGATCTCGACGAAGGTCGCAATGCCGATGCCGCGATAGATGCCGCGCCGATGCAGCTCGGTCTGCTCGGCGCGCAGCGCGTCGTAGTCCATGATCTCGCGCAGCCGCCGCAGGCAGACCTCGTGCGACAGCGCCTCGAACCTGTAGCCGCTCGGCGAGGCCGTCGGATAGGCATTGTCGGCGATCACGTTCCTGGCGCGCATGCAAAACGGGTCGATCCCGACGCGGCTTGCGGCGAGATCCACCATGCGCTCGGTGACCGCGCAGGCGATGGGATGTCCGACCGCGCGATACTGGCTGGTCTGCACCTTGTTCTGGAACACGACCTCGAGCGCGGCACGATAGGACTTGAAGTCATACGGCGCACCGATCAGGCGGATGACCTGATTGCCTTCGACGACGCTGGTGCGCGGATAGGTCGAGAACGCGCCGATCGCCGTGGCATCGTGGACGTCCATGGCAAGGATCTTGCCCTCGGCGTCGACGGCCATGCGCGCGCGGACATGGTGATCGCGGGCATGAATATCCGACACGAAGGACTCGATGCGGTCGGCGACGTATTTGACCGGGCGCCCAAGTAGGATCGACAGCCCGACAACCGCCATGTCCTCGTGGTAGACATGCAGCTTCATGCCGAACGAGCCGCCGATATCGGGCGCGATCACGCGCACGCCGGCTTCCGGGATGCCGTAGTGGCGAGCGTACAGATCCTGGAACTGGTAGGGCGTCTGCGTGGCGTGGTGCACCGTCAGCGCGCCGCTCTCGGGATCATAATCCGCGACGATGGCCCGCGGCTCCAGCGTGACCGGGGTATGACGGCCGAAGCTGAATTCTTCCTCGATCACATGCGCGGCCGACGCGAAGGCCTCATCGACGCCGCCGCTGTCGAGCTGCGTGCGGAAACAGATGTTGGACGCCGCAACCGGATTGACCAGCGGCATCCCCGGCCGGCGCGCGGCGTCGAGATCGACCACCGCCGGCAGCTCCTCGTAGTCGACCGAGATCAGCTCCAGCGCATCCTCCGCGATCGCCCTGCTCTCGGCGACGACGGCAATCACGGCCTGTCCGGCCCAGACGACGCGATCCACCGGCAACGGCAGCTGCGGCTCGGACGTCATGCCCTTGAAATGATCGAGCGTCCCGGTCCAAGGCGTGCAGATCTTCGCAAGATCAGCGCCGGTCGCGACCAGATGCACGCCCGAAAGCGCCCGCGCTGCATCGACCTCGATGCGGATGATCCGTGCATGAGCATACGGGCTGCGCAGGAAGGCTGCGTACAGCATGCGAGGCAGGCGAATGTCGGTCACGTAGCGCCCGCGTCCGGCGAGCAGCCGCTTCGCATTCGGTCGCGGCACGGAGCGGCCGATATAGGAATTCGGACGGTCCAGCGAGGTCAGCGGCGCGCTCATCGCGACGAGCCCTCCGCGTCCTGCGATGCCGTTGCCGACCGCGCCGCAGCCACCGCGGCGATGGCGTCAACGATCGCTTCATATCCGGTGCAGCGGCAGAAATTGCCCGAGAGCGCGTCGCGGATGGTCTCGCGACTCGGCCGTGCAGCACGGGTCAGCAGCTCATGAGCGGTGATCAGCATGCCCGGCGTGCAGAACCCGCATTGCAGCGCATTGCGCCGATGAAACTCGGCCTGCAGGTCGGCGATCACGCCGCTCTCCGAGAGCCCCTCGATCGTATCGATCCGCGCGCCATCGGCCTGCACGGCAAACATCAGGCAGCCATGCACAGCAGCGCCGTCGAGCTGAACCAGACAGGCGCCGCAGGCGCCCATTTCGCAACCGGCATGCGTGCCGGTCAATTCGAGCTGCTGGCGAAGACAATCCACCAGCGTGTCGCGAGGCGCGACGTCACAAGCCACCTTGCGGCCGTTGACGATGAGGCGAATGCGGACCTGCTCGTCGGCCTCGATGTCGACCGGCGCGCTCATGCGGCATCTCCGATCCGTCCCAGCAGCCGGCCGAGCAGAACGCGTGCGAGATGCAGGCGCATCGCCGCCGGAACATCGTCGCTGTCAGCAGGCGCGAGATCGTCATCAAGCGCAGCCTGGGCAGCCGCAATCCGTCCGGCATCGATCCGGCCGCCCGTCAGCGCTTCCTCCGCATGTCTAGCACGGGTCGGGACATTGCCGACCGAGAAGAACGCAATGCGGATGCGCTCGATCAGATCGCTCTGACAGGTCGCGAGCAGGCCGCAACCGACCAATGCATAGTCGCCGCGCCGGCGGGCCAGCTCATCGAACGCAATGCGCTGGCCGGCTTTGAAGAGAGGAACATGAACTGCGACGAGGAGCTCGCCTGACGCGATCGCCGTCTCAAAAAGGTCGATGAAGAAGTCATCGGCTTTGACGCGGCGCCGGCCGGACGCACCGGCAATCTCGATCTCGGCGTCGAGCGCCAACACCATCGCCGGAAATTCGGAGGCCGGGTCGGCCAGCGCGACACTGCCGCCCAAGGTCCCGCGATTGCGGATGGCAGGGTGCGCAACAAACGGCGCTGCGGCGCGCAACAGCGGCGCAAACTCAGCGATCAGCGGATCGGTCAGCATCTCGCAGTGCCGGGTCAAGGCGCCGATCCGCAACCACTCGCCGTCCCGCGTGACGCCGCGCAGCTCTGCAATGTGATTGATATCGATCAGAATACGCGGCGCCTGAAGACGCAACGCCAGCGCCGGAACCAGACTCTGGCCACCGGCAATGAAGCGTGCATCGTCGCCGGCGCCCGCATGAGCTTCGAGCGCCTCGCCGATCGTGTATGCACGAAAATAGCTGAAAGCCCTCGCTTTCATCCGTTCCTCGCCGCCAGGGCTCGCCAGCCCGGAGTCCCAGATTTGTGACCATCTGGTCTTAAAAGAGTTGCACGCGGCGGCAGCGCGGTCAACCAGAAACGAACGATTGGTCACAAATCTGCTTTCGGGTATCAAGCAGGCTGTCGCCGCAATCGATGAGACCATGGCTAAGACCTCAAAGACAGCGAACGCTGAGACAAACGGCCGCGTTGGTGGAGGCCCGCGAAGAACCGACGGCCGCCCTCGCGCGAGGCGCCGCAACATGCGCGCCGCCGACCGCGAGCGCGTGATCGTGGATGAAGCCATCCGCTTTTTCGCCGAGCGCGGCTTCGAAGGCCAGACGCGGGAACTCGCGAAGCGCATGGGTATCGCGCATTCGGTGATCTACCGGCACTTCCCCAGCAAGGAAGCCCTCATCGAGCGCGTCTATCAGGAGGTCTATCTGAGCCGCTGGTCGCAGGATTGGGGCCCGCTGATCCGCGATCGCAGCCATCCGCTGAAGGCACGGCTAACCGGATTCTATCTCGACTATGTGGCGCGCGTGTTCGAATATAATTGGGTGCGGATCTTCGTGTTCTCGGGCATGAAGTCGTTCGGCATCACCGGTCGCTATCTCGACCTCGTCCGACGCGAGATCATCGAGCCTGCCGCGATCGAGCTGCGGCATGAATTGCAGCTCCCAGACGCCGCCACCTGCCCTCTCGGCAGCCGCGAGACGGAGATGTTCTGGGGACTGCACGGACGCATCTTCTATCTCGCGATCCGAAAGTTCATCTACGAGACACCCGTTCCATCCGACCTCGAGCAAACCGTGCGTGATGCGATCGACCTCTTCATGGACGGCGCCAGACTGGCGCTCCCGCGGCTCGTGCACGACGATCAGGCCGGAACAGCACGATGATCCGGCCCGTCGTCGGCGGCGATCTTGAGCAGGCTCTCCGAGGATACTGCACATGCCTGCCGGCTGCGGCCCTCACGCCGTTCGGCTACGCCCACCATTGCGGCTGATCTTCGCGGCGACGAGATAGGATAGCGGCATGGCGACGACGAATCCGACCAACGCCGCCAACGGGAGGTCCTTCATCGGGCTCGCAACCAGCCCCTGCACCGTCAACAATGCCGTAACCGCACTGCCTGCAAGCACGGTGCCCAGCATGACCCAGATGAGAATTGCGACCTTGAACATCTGTCTTTCTCCGCCAGTAGGAAAGCTTTCGATCCCTTGACGCGAGAATGCTCTGCTTGCGACTTCGAGCCGGCATTGATTTGGAACAACCGGACTCAGCAATCGAGGGAGGAGCGACTGCTCCTCCCTCGATCAGTCCCGATAAGCCCACGGAATGCCGCGGACGCCTCATGATCGGCGATCGAACGACACTGCTCTATCGTGTCGCTGGAACGAAGTGATCTCGCTTGCTGACCGAAGTACCAGTCGCCGGATCCGTGATCTTGATCTCGATGTCCACCGGCGCGGAGGGAAGGTCGGCTCCCTTGGCCTCGATCGACATGCGGATCTCGCGGGTCTGGTCCTGGCCGACATCGATCACCATGCGACCGTCCTGCTCGCGCGTCTCGCCGGCCACCGTCACCTTGGCGTTCGGAAGCCCCACGACGTCCAGCACGAAGTCGCGCGCGCCGCGCTTGTTGAGCAGACGGACTGTGTAGTCGTTACGGACGCCGCCATCCGACAACTGCACGAACAGCGGGTTACGTTCATGCAGCACGTTGATGCCCATCGTGCCGCGCGTCGCCAGCGAGTACAGCATGATCCCGCCGACGATCGCGATGAAGCTCGCATAGATGACCGTGCGCGGCCGGATGATCCGGTAGATCTCGGGCTTGCCTTCCTTGCGGCGCTGCACGTTGATGTCGGTGTCGTAACCAATCAGGCCGGTCGGACGGCCGATCTGGGTCATCACGCTGTCGCAGGCGTCGATGCATAGGCTGCACTGGATGCAGCCGAGCTGGATGCCGTGGCGGATGTCGACGCCGGTCGGGCAGACGTTGACGCATTGGTGGCAGTCGATGCAGTCGCCGGCGGGTGCGCCCTGCAGCCGTGCGGCTTCCGCCTTCTTGACCGACATGCGCGGCTCGCCGCGGTCGCCCTTGTAGGTGACGTTGAGCGCCCATTCGTCGGTCAGCGCGGCCTGGATGCGCGGCCACGGGCACATGTAGATGCAGACCTGCTCGCGGGCGTGGCCAGCGAACACGTAGGTCGTCGCCGTCAGGATGCCGATCCAGAGATAGGCGATGAACGGCGCCTGGAGGGTGGCCAGATCCTTCACTAGCGTCGGCGCATCGTCGAAATACAGCACCCAGGCGCCGCCGGTCCACCAGCCGATCATGATCCAGAGGAAGTGCTTGAGCGCGGCCTGGCGAATATGGGTGAAGGTCCAGCCGCGCTTGTCGCTGAGCATGCGCTCACGGCGGTCGCCCTCGGCCCAGCGCTCGACGGCGTAGAACAGGTCGGTCCACACCGTCTGCGGACAGAGGTAGCCGCACCACAACCGGCCGGCCACTGCATTCATCAGGAACAGGGCGACCGCCGCGATGATCAACAGCCCCGTGAAGTAGTAGACCTCCTGCGGCCACAACTCGATGAAGAAGAAGTAGAACCGGCGATGCGGGAAGTCGACCAGCACCGCCTGGTTCGGCATGCCGGGACCGCGATCCCAGCGGACGAAGGGCAGCAGGTAGTAGATGCCGAGCGTGATGCACAGGATCGTCCACTTGATGCGACGGAAGCGGCCGTGCACGGCCGCCGGATAGACCTTTTCGCGCGCCTTGTAGAGCGGCCCGACGATATAGGTTTCGTCCGAGTCAGCCATGATATCCTCGCTTCATCTTGCCGTCCTTCCGACCGATTCAGGAGAACGCGTTGCCGCTCTTGAGCCCCAGCTTCTTGAAGACGATCGCTGCCGGACAGAAGCCCGTGAACGAGGCCTGGATCATGTTCACGCCAGCAAAGGCCGCCAGCAAGAACCAATAGGGACTGACGTACCAGCCCAGGGCCAGACTGAGCAGGACGACGATCCCTGCGAAGGTGAGAACTGCTTTGTCGACGTTCATGACATACTCCCTCATGGTTGCATTTGAGCGTAATCAAGCAAGTGTCGGTCCGGCCGTACGGCTATTGCCGCAGGCCGGACAGTGTCCAGGCGACGATTCGTTGCGAGTCCATCGCACCCGAAATCCGCGCCAGCTCCCGACCCTGCTGCAGCAGCAGCATGGTCGGAATTCCGGAGATGCCGAGCCGTGCCGAAACTTCCGGCGCCTCGTCCGAGTTCAGCTTAAGGAGTTGCACACGCGGCTCCAGCTCCTGGGCCGCACGTGCGAACATTGGCGCCATCGCACGGCATGGGCCGCACCACGGCGCCCAGACGTCGACGAGCAGCGGCAAACTGCTATGCGCGACATGACGCTCGAACGCGGGCTGGTCGACCTCGATCGGATGGCCGCTGAACAGCGGCGTATGACACTTGCCGCATTTCCCCTGCGCCGGCGCCCGGTCCGCGGGCAGACGGTTGATCTGCCCGCAATGGCCGCACACGATCTGCAAGCCGTTGCTCATGTCCCGGTCCTGACTTCCTTGATCTTGGCGATGTTGAGCCGGTCGAGCAGGAACTTCTCGTAGAACGGCTCGGGCGTCCCGCGCCTCATCTTGCGCAGGAAGTACTTCTCGAAGGCGACCTTGGCGTAGTGCACCCACTCCCCCTTCGACGACCAGTTGACGTTGCGCGGCGGGATCTGCGGCTGAGCCAGGAAGGCCACGCCGGAATCGCCGAAATCGGCAAGACAGATCGCGTTCCAGGTCGGCTCGGCTTTTGGCTCCTGGCCGCGCAGCAGCGCCCCGATGTTCAAGGCCGTCGCCGTCACCATCGATTCGATCATGAAACCGGTCTTGGGCACCCCGACCGGCACCGGCGTCGGCCCGATCGGCGGGATCGCAACGCAGACGCCGATGGCAAACACGTTGGGGAAGGTCGGATTGCGCTGATGCTTGTCGACGACGACGAAGCCGCGCGGATTGGTCAGCTTGTCGATGCCTCTGACGGCTCCGACGCCGCGGAATGCCGGCAGCATCATCGAATAGGCGAACGGCAGCTCATGCATCTTGCGGACGGAGCCGTCGTCGGCGATCTCCTCCACGAACATGCGGCCGTCCTCGACCTTGGTGACGCGCGCGCTGGTGATCCACTTGATGTGCTTCTCGCGCATCTCGCTCTCCAGCAAGCCTTTGGTGTCACCGACACCGTCAAGGCCGAGATGACCGATATAGGGTTCGGATGTCACGAAGGTCATCGGCACCTGGTCGCGCAGCTTGCGGCGGCGCAGCTCGGTCTCCAAGATGAACAGGAATTCGTAGGCCGGTCCGAAGCAGGACGCGCCCTGCACCGCGCCGACGATCACCGGGCCAGGCTTCTCGGCCAGCCTGTCGAATGCCGCCTTCGCATGGGCGGCGTGGTCGACATGGCACACGGACTGCGTATGTCCATCCGGTCCGAGCCCTGGAATCTCATCGAAGGCGAGTTCGGGACCGGTCGCGACGACGAGATAGTCGTAAGCCACCATGGCGCCGTCCGTGAGCTCGACCTGGTTCTCGGCGGCGTGCACCCTCTTGGCGCCCTGCGTCAACAGCCGGATGCCCTTGCGCTGCATGACGTCGACCAGATCGATCTCGATCTCGTCGCGCTTGCGCCAACCGACGGCGACCCACGGGTTGGACGGCACGAAATGATAGGAGGACCCCTGCGAGATGACGGTCACGCGATCCTCCTTTCTCAGCTGGGGCAACAATTCATAAGCCATCAGGGAGCCGCTCAGCCCCGCTCCGATCACGACAACATCCGCCATTGGGTCCTCCATCGCCTTGCTTCGTTATTGTTTCGCCAGCAGCGACCTTACGAGCTGGCCTTGACTATATATTCGAATATCTGTATATACGCAACTATGAAATTTAATGCTGACATCATGGAAGCGGCGGCCGACCAGGCCAGTGACCTCTTGAAGGCGCTGTCGAACCGGCACCGGCTCCTGATCATCTGCCAGCTGGTCGACAACGAACGGTCTGTCGGCGAGCTTGCTGCATTCCTCGGCCTGCGTGACTCGACCGTCTCGCAGCACCTCGCACTGCTGCGCAAGGACGGCCTGGTCACAGCGCGGCGCGAGGGGCAGACGATCTACTATTCGATCACCAGCGAGCCGGCTCGCGAGGTCCTGAAGACCCTCTATCAGGTCTATTGCGCAACGCGGCCGCCGAAACCTGCGCCGAGACTATGACGGCGCGATCCCGCCGACTTGACTAGCATCAAGTGGGAACCCGCATCCCGGTGGGATGTCTGTACCGCCCACGGATGTTTCGCTTTACCCGATTTAGGTCAATAGAAGAGACAGGAATAGGCTGATGCGCAGATTATCGGTCCTGAGCTTGGTCGCCGCGATGGCGTGGCAGGCGGCGCCGGCCCTTGCGGAGACGCTGACGGTGGCGCCACGGCAGGTCGCCGACGAGAAGGCGGTGTTCGCGACGGTGGAGAGCATCAGCGTGGTCCCTGCCCGCGGCCGCATCGGCGGCACCATCGTGCAGCTTTCGGTGCGCGAAGGCGACCCGGTCAAGCGCGGCCAGCCCATCGCCTTGATCGGCGATGAAAAGCTGGCCCTGCAGATCAAATCGCTCGACGCCCAGATCGAAGCGCTGCAGGCGCAAGCCAACCAGGCGCAGATCGACTTCACGCGCACCGAGGGCCTCGTCGAGCGCGGCACCCTGCCCCGCATCAAGCTCGACGAGACGCGCACGGCGCTCAACGTCGCCGAGAACGGGCTGCGGGCCAAGACCGCCGAGCGTGCCGTGGTCAACCAGCAGATGAGCGAAGGCCAAGTGCTGGCGCCCGACGACGGCCGCGTGCTGAAAAAGCTCGTTGCCGTCGGATCGGTCGTTCTGCCGGGCGATCCCGTGGTGACCGTGGCGCAGCAGAACTTCAAGCTGCGACTGCGCGTGCCCGAGCGGCACGCTCTCTTTCTCAAGGCGGGCGACAGGGTGCGGGTCGACGGCGCCGAGTTCGGTGACAGCGCCGACAAATGGGGTGTGATCGACCTGGTCTATCCGCAGATCGAGGAAGGCCGTGTCGTGGCCGACGCGATCGTCTCCGGTCTCGGCCAGTATTTCGTCGGCGACCGGCTCCGGGTCTGGATCTCCGGCGGCCAACGCGATGCCTACGTGATCCCGCAGCGCTACGTCACAACACGGTTCGGCATCGATTATGTCCAGTTGCAGCAAGGGACGCAGAAGGTGAGCGTTCCGGTGCAGCGCGGCCGCGCTCTGCCGAGCGCCGATCTCCCCGATGGACTTGAAATCCTGTCCGGCCTGCGCGCTGGCGACCAGTTGGTGCAGCCGTGAAACTCGGACTCTCAGGCAAGCTTACCCAGGCGACCATCGCCTCGCCGCTGACGCCGCTGTTTCTGCTCGCGGCGCTCGTGGTCGGCCTCATCGCCGTCGTCGTGATCCCGCGCGAGGAAGAGCCGCAGATCAGCGTGCCGATGGTCGACATCCGCGTCAACGCCGACGGCCTGCGTGCGCCTGACGGCGTCGAGCTCGTGACCAAGCCGCTGGAGACCATCGTCAAGGCGATCGATGGCGTCGAACACGTCTACAGCCAGACCGAGGACGACCGTGTCATGGTCACCGCGCGGTTCCTGGTGGGGACCAAGTTCGAGGACGCGATCCTGCGCGTCCACGAGAAGCTACGCGCCAACCTCGACCGCATCCCCGTCGGCATTCCCGAGCCGCTGATCGTCGGCCGCGGCATCAACGACGTCGCCGTCACCGTGCTGACGCTGTCGCCGAAGCCGGAAGCCGCCGGGCGCTGGTCGGACAAGGACCTCTACGAGCTCGCCGACAAGCTGCGTGCGGAGCTGACCAAGGTCGACAATATCGGCCTGACCTATATCTCCGGCGGCGGCGCCCAGCAGATCCGGGTCGAGCCCGATCCGGAAAAGCTGTCGCTGTTCGGCGTGACTCTGCAGCAGCTCGTCGCCAAGGTGAAGGACGCGAACCGCTCGTTCCTGGCCGGAGACGTTCGCGACGGCGGTGTCGTGCGCAACGTCGCCGCGGGCCAGACGCTCACGGGCATCCCGGACATCGGCCTGCTGCTGATCTCGACGCGCGACGGCCGTCCCGTCTATGTGCGCGACGTCGCCACCGTCGTCATCGGCCCCAACCTCGCAGAGCATCGCGTCTGGGATGACGCCCGCACCGACAAGGGCGACTGGCACCGGGTGCCGGCGGTGAGCCTCGCGCTCGCCAAGCGCGCCGGCGCCAATGCCGTGGTGGTGTCTCACGACATCGCGCAGCGCCTCGAAGGGCTGAAGGCCAGTCTCATTCCGAGCGACGTCGCAGTCACGGTGACGCGCGACTACGGCGAGACCGCCAACGAGAAGGCCAACGAGCTGCTGTTCCATCTCGGCCTCGCCACGATCTCGATCGTCGTGCTGATTGCGGTCGCCATTGGCTGGCGCGAAGCCCTCGTCACCTTCGTGGTGATTCCGACCACGATCCTGCTGACGATGTTCGCCGCCAATCTGATGGGCTACACGATCAACCGGGTCAGCCTGTTTGCCCTGATCTTCTCGATCGGCATCCTGGTCGACGACGCCATCGTCGTGGTCGAGAATATCGCGCGCCATTGGGGCATGCATGACGGCCGGCCGCGCCTGCAGGCCACCATCGAGGCGGTCGCCGAAGTCGGCAACCCCACCGTTGTCGCGACCTTGACCGTGGTCGCCGCCCTGCTGCCGATGCTGTTCGTGTCGGGACTGATGGGCCCCTACATGGCGCCGATCCCGGCCAACGCCTCGGCGGCGATGCTGTTCTCGTTCTTCGTCGCCATGGTGGTGGCGCCGTGGCTGATGCTGCGGCTGGCTCCGAGGTCGACCAGCGCCTCGGCAGGCTCTCATGACGCGCATGGCGAAGGCCGTCTCGGACGCATCTACCGAAGCGTCGCGCGCCCGATCGTCGCCAGCAAGCGCTCCGCCTGGATCTTCCTGCTCGGCGTCGGTATCGCCACCTTGCTGTCGATGACCCTGTTCGCCACCAAGTCCGTCACCGTCAAGCTGCTGCCGTTCGACAACAAGTCGGAGATCGCCGTGATGGTCGATCTGCCCGAAGGCGCGAGCCTGGAGGATACCGAGCGCACGCTGTTCGCGGCCGCCGACATCGCGCATGGGCTGCCGGAGATCACGACCGTGCAGAGCTATGCCGGCACGGCGGCGCCGTTCAACTTCAACGGTCTCGTGAGGCACTATTATCTGCGGGAGCGGCCCGAGCTCGGCGAGCTCCAGGTCAATCTCGCCGCGCGCGGCGACCGCAAGCGCGCGAGCCACGACATCGCGCTCGAGCTGCGCCAGCGGCTGAAGAGCATCCCTGTGCCGGCCGGCACCAGCATCAAGGTGGTCGAAGTGCCGCCCGGGCCTCCGGTGCTCGCCACCCTGCTGGCGGAGATCTACGGTCCGGACGCGGCGACCCGGCGCGCCGTCACCACCGAACTCAAGAAGGTCTTCGCCGACCTTCCCTTCATCGTCGACATCGACGATTCCATCGGTCAGCGACGACCGCGGCTGCGACTGTCGATCGACCAGGACAGTCTCGAGTTCTTCGGTGTCGAGCAGCGCGACGTCTACGACACGATCCAGACGCTGTTCGGCGGCGTCTCGGTCGGCTACTCGCATCGCGGCGAAGACCGCAATCCGATCGAGATCGCCGTGCGTCTGCCGAAGCACGACAAGAGCTGGAGCCAGGCCCTGGCATCGACGCCGGTGCCCGCCAACACGGTGCCTGGCAGCAAGACCGTCGTCGAACTCGGCCAGGTCGTGAAGGCCACCATGGAAGAGGGGTCGCCGACGATCTTCCGCCGTGACGGCCGCTTTGCCGACATGGTGATGGCCGAACTCGCCGGCCGCTTCGAGGCTCCGCTCTACGGCATGCTCGCGGTCGCCGACCGGATCGACGCCCATGACTGGGGCAAGCTGCCGAAGCCCGTGATCGGCTTCCACGGCCAGCCCAAGGACGAGTCCCGTCCGACGCTGCTGTGGGATGGCGAATGGGAGATCACCTACGTGACCTTCCGCGACATGGGCGCCGCATTCGGCGCCGCCATCCTCGGCATCTACGTTCTGGTCGTGGCGCAGTTCAAGAGCTTCCGGCTGCCGCTGGTGATCCTGACGCCGATCCCGCTGACCCTGATCGGCATCCTGCTCGGCCACTGGTTACTGGGCGCGCCGTTCACGGCGACGTCGATGATCGGCTTCATCGCGCTGGCCGGCATCATCGTCCGCAACTCGATCCTGCTGGTCGACTTCATCCGGCACAGCGGCGGCGAGGGCAAGACGTTGCGCGACGTCGTGCTGGAGGCCGGCGCCGTGCGCTTCAAGCCGATCCTGCTGACGGCGCTCGCGGCGATGATCGGTGCGGCGACGATCCTGCTCGACCCGATCTTCCAGGGGCTGGCGATCTCGCTGCTGTTCGGCCTGGCCTCATCCACCCTGCTCACCGTGCTCGTGATCCCCGCGATCTACATCGCGCTGCGCGAGCCCGGCAAACCCACCACGAAGATGTCCTAGGAGATGATGATGGACAAGAACTACCCCGAGCTCTGCAAGGACATTTCCGGCAATCTGCGAACGCTGCGCAAGGACATCCCTGAGGTCATGCAGGGCTTCTCTGCACTGGCTCAGGCCGCGAGTCGCGACGGCGCCCTCGACAAGAAGACCAAGGAGCTGATCGCGCTGGCGATCGGCGTTGCCGTCCGCTGCGACGGCTGCATCGGCTTCCATGCCGACGCGCTTGTGCGTCTCGGCGCGACCCGCCAGGAGGTCGAGGAAACGCTCGGCATGGCCATCTACATGGGCGGCGGACCGTCGCTCATGTATGCCGCCGATGCGATCGCGGCCTTCGAACAGTTCCAGGAACAAGCGACAGCCGCCGCCTGACGCGGCATCAGCCGCAGATGTCGAGAATCGCCAGCATGTAGATGCGGATCATGTCGAGATAGTCGAGAATGTCGACGCGCTCGTCAGGCATCGTGTTGTAGCGGCCGCCCGGCCCGCAGACGATGCCCTCCATACCGCCATAGGTATAAAGATGGCCGGCATCGGTGCCATAGAAGCAGCTGGGCGCCACCGGGCCCGTCGGCTGGGCGGCGCCGCGCACGACGCGATAGGCATTGTTGACGGCACGGACGATCGCGCTCTCGGGCGCGACCTCGAACGGCGGCATGGTCGGTACGCCGGCGCGATCCTCCGACATCAGATGAGCCTTCAGGCCGGGAAAACGCGCCTCCAGCGCATCGAGCTCGCGCCGCATGTCCGCCAGCGCGCCTTGCTCGGTCTGCCCTGGTGCATAACGGCCGGAACCCTTGATGCGGACGAAATCCGCGACCTGCGGCGTCCGCCACTCGTGCAGCTCGCGACCGAGCGCGCCGTGCACGACGCCGACATGAACGCGGTTGATAGCCTCATGTGCCGGCGAACGCGCGCCGGAGAATCGCATCGCATTGAGACGCGGAATGAGATCGCAGGCGGCAGTGATGGCGTCAACCGCCTCCTCCCGCTTCGACAGATGCCGCGTGTTGCCGACGAGCTCGATGATGAACATGAATGCCGCGGCATGCATCGTCATCGCCTTGAGGTCGGTTGGCTCAGAATTGATGAAATAGTCCGCGCGCAGCCCCTGCTTCAGCAACGAGTAGGTGCCGACCCCACCCTGCAGCTCGCCGACCACATAGGTCAGGATGACGTCGCCCCTCAGCTTGACGCCGGCCTCGATCAGCGTCTTGACCGCACAGAAATAGGCGGCGTCGCCGGCCTTCATGTTTGACACGCCGATTCCGTAGACGAAGTCGTCGTCCACCTTCCCTGCCCAGGGGTCGACGGTCCAGCCTTCCGTCACCGGATTGGTATCGACATGGCCGTTGAACAGCAGGCTCTTGCCGCCGCCGGTGCCGTTCCAGCGGCCGACGGCGTTGACGCGGCCTTCGGCACCGAACGGCGCGACGGCCGCATCCAGGCCGATCTCGCTCATCTGCTCGGCCATGAACGTCGCGAGCTGCCTCTCGCCTTCGGTCTTCGAATAGCTCTTATGCTGTACCATGCGCGACAGCAGCGCGAGCGACTCCGGGACGGAGATACGGGCGAGCAGGTCGTTGCGATCCATGGGGGCAATCCTTGCGGTCAGCCAACGGGCGCTGGCGAGGCCGCCATCAGCTCGCGGGTGTAAGGGTGAACGTCGTCTGCGCCGAAGGCATCGACGGCACGGCTGTCGACCAGCCGGCCGTGGCGCATCACGACGATGCGGTGCGCGATCTGCCTGATGAGGTTGAGATCGTGGGTGATGAAGAGATAGGCCGCGCCGGTCTCGGCGCGCAAAGCCAGCAGCAGCTCGATGATCTGGGCCTGGACGGAGACATCGAGAGGCGCCGTGATCTCGTCGCAGATCACCAGGCGCGGTCGCGCCGCAAAAGCCCGCGCGATCGCGACGCGCTGCTTCTCGCCGCCGGATAGCTGGTGCGGCCAGCGCATCGCATAGGACGCTGGCAGCCGGACCTGATCGAGAAGGCGCGGCACTGAGGCGACATCACCGCCGTAGAGCCTCAAGGGACGCGACAGGATCTCGCCGATGCGGTGACGCGGATTGAGCGAGGAATCCGGGTGCTGGAACACGATCTGAACATCGCGACGATAGGCGGAATTCATGTCGCGGGCCCCGCGCAGCATCCGGCCGTCGAAACTGATGGTACCGTCGAAGCGGGCGAGCCCGGTCAGGGCGCGCGCCATGGACGATTTCCCCGAGCCGGATTCGCCGACGAGGCCGACGATTTCGCCTGCGCGGATGTCGACATCGACGGCCTTGGTTGCCGGTGGCGGCGACGCGCGGAACAGGCTGGCCCGGCCGTAATGCACCTCGATGCCACGCGCCTCAAGCACCACGGCAGCGCCCGGCTGATCATTCACGAGCCGCCGCTCCGGACGCGGCACCGCGGCGATGAGTGCCTTGGTATAGTCGTGCTGCGGCGTCCGAAATATATCAGATGCCCCCGCCTGCTCGACGACGCGGCCGTGCCGGATCACCGCGACACGATCGGCGACGCGGGTCATCATCGCGAGATCGTGCGAGATGTAGAGCGCAGCGACGCCCGTTTCCGCGCGCAGGCGCGCGAACAGCTCGATGATACGGGCACCGGTGATGACATCGAGCGCTGTCGTGGGCTCATCGAACAGGATGACATCGGGCCGGCAGCCGAAGGCCGTCGCGATGATCACCCGCTGCTTCTCGCCGCCGGAGATCTCGTGCGGATAGCGCCGCAGCACCGCCGCGGGGTCACGCAGCTCGACATGGCCGAGCAGCTCGATCGCGAGATCCCTGGCGGCCCGCGCGTTCAGACCGCGATGACGCATCAGCGTCTCGGTGATCTGATGGCCGATGGTCAGTGTCGGATTCAACGCGGTCGACGGGTCCTGGAACACCATGCCGATCCGGCGGCCCCGCACCTCGGTGAGTTGCTTCGGGCTCAGAGACCGCAGGTCGATATCGCCGAGGCGCAGCGATCCCGAGATCTCGCGGGCATTGGCCGGCAGATGCCGCATCAGCGCCCAGGCCAGCGAACTCTTGCCGGAGCCGGATTCGCCGACGAGGCCGAGCACCTCGCCCGGCGCGATCTCGAGTGACACGTCGCGCAGCACCTCGACGGCGCCCGCCGATGTGACGTAGTCCAGCCCGTAATTGGTGATGGCGAGCGCCGGCTTCATCGATCGTCCCGCGGATGCAGCGCGTCGCGCAGCGCATCGCCGACGAGATTGAAGGCGATCGCCGACAGCGCGATCGCCGCCGAGGGCGCGATCAGGATCCACGGCGCCTGGTGCATGTATTGCCGCGCATCGGCCACCATCAGCCCCCATTCGGATGCCGGCGGCTGCGCTCCCAGGCCAAGGAAGCTCAGCGTAGCGAACAGCATCACCGCAAACGACACCCGGATCGTGGCCTCGATGATGATCGGGCCCATCACGTTGGGAAGCATTTCGCGAAAGATGATCTGCGATGCCGCCTCGCCGCGCGCGATGGCGGCCTTGACGTAGTCCTGATTGCGCACCGCAAGGGCTACGGAGCGCGTGACCCGCGCCATGCCAGGCGCAAACGCAAAGCCAATCGCGATCACCGCGTTGACAGCCCCATTGCCGAGCGTGCTGACCAGCAGCAGCGCCGTGAGGAGACCGGGAATGGCCATCACAGCATCGTTGGTGCGCATGATGAATTCGTCGGCCTTGCCGCCGAGATAGGCCGATGCGACGCCTATCACCGCGCCCATCGCGCTGCCGGCGAGCGTCGCCGCGAGCGCCATCGGAACGGTGGCGCGCGCGCCGGACAGCAGGCGGCTCAGCACGTCGCGGCCGAACTGGTCGGCGCCCAGCCAGTTCTGCCATCCCGGCGGGCGGAAACGGCCGAGAAAATCCATCTTCTCCGGCCCATAGGGCGCGAGCCACGGGCCGAGGATGCAGACGATGGCGAGGGCAACGAGCAGCATCACGCTGATCGCCCCCTGCGGCTTGCGGATCATCCTGCCGAACAGCTCAGTCATAGCTGATCCGTTTATCGAGCAGCGCGTAGACGACATCCGCCAGCGTGTTGGTGATCGCGTAGGTGACCGCCATGATCATCGCGCCGGCCTGGATCGACGGCAGATCGCGGGTGGTGATGGCGATCATCAATGCGCGGCCGATGCCGGGGATGGCGAAAATCTCCTCGATGACGATGATGCCCCCCAGGAGATAGCCGACGTCGAGCGCGACGATGGTGATGACCGGCAGCAGCGCGTTGCGCATCACGTGCCGCACCAGCACCGTCCGCTCGGGCAGGCCCTTCAGCCGCGCCGCGCGAACGTAGTCGGACTGCAGCACGTCCAGCGTCTCCGAGCGCATCATGCGCATGACATGCGCGACGAGAATCACCGAGACCGTCAGGACCGGAAGGATCAGATGGCGTAGCGCCAGCCCGGCATCCTCCAGCGGCGACACGTAGCCGGTCGCCGGCAGCCATGGCAGGATGTCGGTCAGCAGCAGCGCCAGCACGGTTGCGGTGACGAATTCCGGCAGCGAGACCCCGAGATATGCGATCACGCTGGTCGTCGTATCCGTCGGCCGGCCCTTGCGGAGCGCCGCGAAGATTCCGAGCGGGACTGCGATCAGAAGAGTGACGACGAGCGCGCCAGCTGCCAGCAGCAGAGAGCGCGACAGCGCCGTCAGCATCTCCGGCGCGACCGACAGGCCGGTGCGCATGGAGACGCCGAAATTGCCCGTGGCCGCGTGCGCGACCCAATGCGCGAATTGCAGCCAGACCGGATCGTCGAGCCCGAGCCGGCTGCGAACGGCTGCCAGCGCCTCTGGCGAGGCGTTCTCGCCAAGCAGCGTTTGCGCGGCATCAGCCGGCAGCGCCTGCGTGATGGCGAACACCAGCACGCTGACGATGACGACCGTGTAGACCATCAGGAGCAGCCGCCGTAGCAGCCAAGCGAATGACACCGCTCGGATCCTGCCTCAGCTGCGCTTGGGCGCGCCGGCGCCGAGCGAGACGAGATCGAGCCGGAACACCGACCCACGCGGATGCAGCTGGTAGCCTTCCACATAGGCGCGCTGCGCCGCCAGGATGTCGAAGAAGACCGGAATGACCGACGGCACCTCCTCGCTCATCATCGTCTGGGCCCGCGCATAGAGCGCGGCACGATTGGCATCGTCGGTCTCGCTACGCGCCGCATTGACGATCTCGTCGAAGCGCGCATTGTTCCAGCGCGTCTCGTTCCAGGCCGCATCCGAGGTATAGAGCAGCTTGAAGATCGCGTCGGCGGTCGACTGCATGTTGTAGAAGCCGACGTAGAAATTGCCTTTCTTCCAGACCTGATCGAGATAGGTTGCGTGCGGCATCGTCTGAACGTTGATGCGGAAGCCGGCGGGCGCCGCCATCTCACGGATCGCAACGCCGAGCTGCGTGCGCGTGTCCGGCTTGTCGGATGCCACCATCGTCAGGTCGATGCCGGAGGGATAGCCGGCATCGGCGAGCAATTGCCCGGCTCTGGCGATGTCGGGCTTCTTCAGTTTGCTGTCCTGATAGAACCGGTAGGCGGGGCTCAGCGGCGTGTCGTTGCCGGGCGTGCCATAGCCGCCGGCCACGAAGCCGGCCATGGCCTCGCGATCGATGGTCAGCGCCAGCGCCTGGCGCACGCGAACGTCGTTGAACGGCTTCTGGTCGCAGCCCATGTTGACGTTCAGAAACTGCCCCGAGGGGATCCGCACCGCCTTGACGCCGCTGGCCTTGCCGAGCCGCTCATATTCGCCGGGCGTGGTCGACAACATGAGATCGATGTCGCCCGAAATCAGAGCCGATGCCTCGGCGGTGCGGTCGGGATAGACGAGGATCTCGACGCGATCGAGTGAAGGCCGCGCGGGATCGTAATAGACCGGGTTGCGCTCGACGACGATCTTGCGGTCCGGCTCATAGGACACGAGCTTGAACGGCCCTGAACCATTCGCCTTTGTGGCGAGGCTGGCGAGATCGGCGGCAACGACTTTCGCAGGCACGATGCGCGCATTGTTGTAGGCGAGCGCGACCGGAAAATCGGCGAAGGCAACCGATAACGTGAACCGCACGGTCGACGCATCTACGGCGGCGACATCCTTGATCGGGCCGACATTGGTACGCGCCGGTGACGCGGTCTTCGGATCGAGGATCGCCTTGAAGGTCGCGACGACATCCTCCGCCGTCAGCGGCGAGCCGTCGTGGAAGCTGAGATTGGGCCGCAGCTTGAACGTCCACTCGGTGAGCCCCGCGCCGGCCTGCCACGACAACGCGAGGTCCGGCTCGACCGACATGTCCGGCTTCAACCGGGTCAAGTTGGAATAGAGCAGCTCGGTGATAAGGTATTCCGGATTGACGCGCGCGAGCAGCGGGTGAATGACGGCCGCGCCCTGATCGACCGAGATCCGCAAAACGCCGCCGCGCTTGGGCGCCTCGGCGGAGAGAGAGACTTGCGGCAGGGCACCAAGCGCGAGCGCGGAGCCGGCAAGGAAATGACGACGAGTCACGGACGGCATCGGGCGAAGTCCTTTTCGGGCGTGATGGCTTCGGGAGAGAGCTCGGGACAGAACTCGGCTGCAAGATAGGCCAGCACCGACTTCGCCAATGCGACGATGTCGGTGAGCGTCGTCGATTCGCCCGGCGCATGGATGCGGCTATCGGGCCTGCCGAGACCCGTGAGCAGCACCTCCTGCAGGCCCGTGGCCTGCTGCACCCAGCCGAAATCGGAGCAGCCGGACGCCCCCCATCGGGCGAAGTCCTCGGCCGCGTAGCCGAAACCGGCCGACAGCGCCTGCTGCCAGCGCGGCCAATGCGGCCCGCCGGGATCGGATGTCGGCATCAGATGACCGGTGAGGATGATCTCGACGTCGAGCATGCCGGCCGCCTGCCGGATCGCCGTTTCGATCTCGCGGCGCGCGGCGGCGAAGTCCTCCTCGGGCGCATAGCGGCGGCACAGGAGAATCTCGACCAGCGAGGGGATCTGTCCGCCACATTGGCCGCCATGAATAGCCGAGATGTCGAGGCTCGCGGTGAGCGGTCCAGCCGCCTGCGGCGGTGGCGGCAACGCCGATGTCCGCTGCGCGACGAGCGGCTTCAAAGCGGAGAGCGCATTGAGGATCGGCAGGGCCGCCTCGATCGCGTTGGCGCCGGCACGGCGCTGCTCGCCGGCATGGGCCGCCGTGCCGCGAACGCGCACCGTGAGCGTGAACAGGCCGAAGCAGCCGGCCCAGATCCGCGGCATGGCGCTGCCGTTGAAATTCAGAATATGCCCTTCGAGGCGCCCCTGTTCGGCAAGGTAGCGCACGCCGGGATAAAGCCCCGCCTCCTCGTCCGTGCACAGCAGCAGCATCGGATCATAGGCCAGCGACAATCCAGTCTGCTGCGCGGCGCGGAGCGCGAGCAGCGCTGCCGCGACGGATCCCTTCATGTCGGCTGCGCCGAGTCCGGTCAGACGGTCACCGTCGCGGCTCAGTTGCAGCGGATCGGTCGCCCAGCCGGGCGCCGCCGGTACTGTGTCCACATGGAAATAGAGCCCGAGCACCGGTCTGCCGGAGCGGCGCCGTGCGATCAGATTCGTACGCGGTCCGCGCGCCCCCGGTGCGCGCCATAGATCCTCCGGGACAATCACGCGCTCGCAATCCAGCGCCAGCGGCCTAGCGAGCTGCTCCATCACACCGGCAAAGGCATCGTAGCCGGCGCCCGGCGGAAAGCTGGTATCGACCGCCACCAGCTTCCGCAGTTCCTCGACGGCAGTCTCGGCCATGCCGTCGATCGCAGCGAAGGCGCCGGCCAGGCCGGGCTGGCTCCGATCTACTGGAATGCCCTGAGAAATCATTTGCCGTCTGCTCAATCCTATATTCTATATAGAAATAGAATTCACGACGCGGCATTTGTCAATTCCATGAAAAAGGCAGCTGTGGCCAGCAAAGCGGCAGACGGAGTGGGTGCGGGTCCAGGCGCGCTGCCGGTGCCGCTCTACGAGCATGTCAAGCGCCAGATCGCCGAGGCGATCCTGATCGGCGACATGCCGCCGGGGACGGTGCTGCCCGGCGAGGTCGCGCTCGCCAATCAATATGGCGTCGCCGTCGGCACCATCCGCCGGGCGCTGGCCGACCTCACTGCGGGCGGCATGCTGATGCGGCGGCGCAAGACCGGCACGGTGGTGACGGGCCGCGCGTCGCAGCATGGGCTCAGCTTCTTCTTCCAGTACTTCCGCCTGCTCGGCGCCGACGGCTGCCTGCTGCAGTCGCAAGCCGAGGTGCTGTCGGTGACGACCCGCACCGCCGAGCCGGCCGAAGCGGCGCTGTTCGGCGTGGCCGACGGCGAGCCGCTGCTGCATCTTCATCGCATCCGCCGCGTCGCCGGCGCGCCGGTGCTGCATTCGCGGATCTCGATGGTCGCGAGCCGCGTGGCGGGATTTCCGCGCGAGCCGAAGAAGGTCCCTGCCCTGATCTACCGCCATCTGCTCGAGGCCTATGGCCTCCGGATCGCCGCGGTGCGCGAGAAGGTGACGGCCGAGGTCGCCACCAAGGAGGACCGCAAGCTGCTCGGCCTCTCCGCGCCGGCCGCCGTGCTCGTCATCGACGAGGAAGCCTATGACCAGACCGGCGCGCTGGCGATCCTCAGCCAGCACCGCGCCACGACGGCGCAGCACTACTACTCCAACGAGATCCGCTGAGCGGACCTCGGTTCAGCAGCCCCAGCGCAGGGCGGCCGTGTGCACCGGCGCGTCCCACAGCGCCATCGTCGACTCATCGAGCGCGGTGACCGTGAGCGAGCAGCCGGCCATGTCGAGCGAGGTGACGTAGGAGCCGACCAGCCCGCGCGCGATGGCGAGCCCGCGGCCTTCCAGGATGCGCCGCGCCGCATTGGCCATCACGTACAATTCCATCGCCGGCGTTGCGCCGAAGCCGTTGACCAGCAGCAAGCACGGCGTGCCGGACTTGGGCGCGAGATCGGCCAGGATCGCGCCCATCATCTCCTCGGCGATCGCATCGGCCGAGGCCAGCTTGACCCGGCGGCGGCCGGGCTCGCCATGGATGCCGACGCCCATCTCCATCTCGTCGTCACCGAGCGTGAAGGTCGGCTTGCCGGCGGCCGGCACGGTGCAAGAGGTCAGCGCCACGCCCATCGACCGCGTGCGCCTGTTGACGTCGTCACCAAGCGCCTTCAGCGCGTCGAGATCGCGGCCCTGCTCGGCCGCAGCACCCAGCATCTTCTCCACGACCAGCGTGCCGGCAACGCCGCGGCGGCCGGTCGAATAGGTCGAGGTCTCGACGGCGACGTCGTCGTCGGTGATGACGGTCGCGACCTTGCCCTCCATCATCTCCGCGGCCATCGCGAAATTCATCACGTCGCCTTCGTAGTTCTTGACGATGAGCAGCGCGCCCGCGCCTGTGTCCACGGCCTGCGCGGCCGCGAGCATCTGGTCCGGCGTTGGCGATGTAAACACCTGGCCCGGACAGGCGGCATCGAGCATGCCCGGCCCGACGAAGCCGGCATGGAGCGGCTCATGGCCGGAGCCGCCGCCGGAGATCAGCGCGACCTTGCCCGGTTTGGGGCTCTTGCGGCGAACGAACTTGTTGTCCTCGCCCAGCGTGACGATGTCGCCATGCACGGCGGCAAAACCCTGCAGGCTCTCGGTCAGGACGTCGGAAACGGCGTTGATCAGCTTCTTCATGGCTTCCCTCCCGGTTCGGCGTCGTCGTTGTTTTCGTTGGCTGAGATCAGCGCGGTGATGCCGCGCGCGACGCCGGTGATGATGCGGTCGGCATGGGCGTTGAGCGCGGGGTCGCCGAAGTCCGGCAGCTCGACCACGAGGCGCCGCATCGGCCGCTGCGCCTCGGCCTCGTCCAGCCGGCCCGGATGCGCGGCGCGGTAGGCGGTCAGAAACGCCTGCTGCTCATGCGGCGAGAAGTGACAGATGTGGAAGATGGTCTCGAGATGCTGCAGCGGGATCGGCGTCGCATAGGCCGGATTGACGATCTGCGAGATGAAGCTGCGATTCTTGCCGATCGCCTCCGCCAACCGCTGCCGTGTGCCGGAGGGACGGCTGTCGATCACCGCGCGCAGGATCGCCTTGTATTCGGCGAGCGGGCTTGCGCCCCCCGATGCATCCTGGTCACTCATGCGCCCTCTCCCGCGGCCTTTTCCGTGCCCTTGGCGAGGTCAAGCTCGCGGATCGCCGACTTCACCAGCGGCAGCAGGCCTGGCGCAACTGACAGCGCGCGCACGCCGACCCCAAGCAGCGCCGGAATGGCTCTGACATCCCCGGCGGCGTCGCCGCAGATCGAGACTTCCACGCCCCGCGCACGACCAGCGCGCACCACATGGGCAATCATCGCCAACACCCCGGGATGCAGCACGTCGGCATAGTCGGCGACCTCGGCGCCGTCACGCGAAGCAGCGGTCGCGTATTGGGTCAGGTCGTTGGTGCCGATCGAGAAGAAGTCCGCAGCGAAGTCATGCGCTGCCAACGCAGCAGCCGGCACCTCGACCATCATTCCGAAGGCCGGCGCGGCGAACGCGACGTTGCCGGCGGCCAATTCGGCGAGCACGGCGCGGAGATGACGACGCGCGACGTCCAGCTCCGCTGCATTGGTCACCATCGGCAGCATCACCTTGAGCGGTCCGAGCGCAGCCGCGCGCGCCAGCGCGCGCAGTTGAACACGGAAGATCTCGGGATGACGCAACGACAGACGGAGGCCACGCAGGCCAAGAAACGGGTTACTCTCACCGTCGATCGTGTAGCCCGGAATCGGCTTGTCGCCGCCCGCGTCGAGCGTGCGGATCGTGACCGGCCGGCCTTCGGCCCAGCGCACGAGCTCGGCATAGGCGTGATATTGCGCCTCCTCGTCGTGAAGCAGGTTGCCGGTGAGAAACTCCGTGCGCGCCAGACCGACGCCATCGCACGCTGCGGCTGGCAGCGCCGTCATATCACCAGGACCGGAGATGTTGACGAGCACGGAAACGAAGGTGCCGTCGCGCGTCAGTGCCGGTTCGTGCTGCCGCGCCCTTGCCTCCGCCCTGCGGCGCGAGACCGTCTCGTCCTCCGCCCGCGCGGCGGCGACAGAGTGCGCGCTGGGATCGGCGATGACGACACCGCGACCGCCATCGACCAGCAAATCCCCTGTCAGCTTGTCCCAATCGTGACCGAGCCCAACCACCATCGGCACGCCGCGGCTGCGCGCCAACATCGCGACATGGCTGGTCGGGCTGCCCTCGCCGAGCGCGATACCCCCTCCATTCGTCCACTCGATGGCGAGGAAAGCGGATGGCGCCAGATCACGCGCAACGACGATCGCCCCCTTCGGCAACTTGCCGTTCTGCTGCAAGCCGAACAAGTGTCGCAGCACGCGATCCCGGATGTCGGCGAGGTCGCCGGCGCGGGCGCGGAAATATTCGTCCTCGGCGGACTCATACCCCGCCATCTCCTCCGCCATCGCCGCGCGCCAGGCCGCATCCGCAGCGACGCCGCCCTCGATCTGGACGTAAGCCGCCTCCGTCAGCGCATCGTCTTCGAGCAGCGCGAGCTGAAAGCCGATCAGTTCGGCGGCGTCTCCCTCGAGCCTGCCGATCAGCTCGGCCACGGCCTCGCGCGCATGCGCGACCGCTACGGCGAGCGCTTCATGCTCCTCGGCGATCGCCCCTTTCCTCCGGCTGGCGCCCTCCAGCGCATGCAGGATCGCCGCGGGCCCGATGGCCAGCCCGTCCGACGCCGCCCGCCCGAAGATACGCCGCTCCATCGTCACTCCTCGTCGAACTTGCGGTTCACCAGATCGACCAGCGCGGCGATGGCGGCCTCGGCATCGGTTCCATTGGCGCGCAGAAACAGCGTCTCGCCCTTGGCGGCCTTGACGCGCATGATCTTCACCGGGCTCTTGGCATCGGTCCAGGGCCCGTCGGCCGCGATCGCGACTTCGATGGTCGACGCAAAGCGCTTGGCGAGCTGGGTCAGCTTGACCGAGGGCCGCGCATGCAGCCCGACCTCGTTGGTCAGCAGCGCATGCGCCTTCGCTTCCTGCATGCCGATCTCTCCACCGTCAGCCATTCTCGTTCCTGCTCATCCGCCCATCAGCTCTTCGGCGGTTGCGCGCACCGCATCGAGCGGCGAGCCGCCGGAGGCTTCCGTCGCCGCCATCACCGCGCCTTCGACCAGCGGCGCGTTACAGATCACGATGCGCTCGCGCCGCTCCTCCGGCATCATCTCCACCGCCATCTCGCTGTTGGTCTCAGCGCCGCCGAGATCGACCAGGATCGCAACACCTGACTCCGACCATGCCTTGTCGATCGCGCCCATGATGGCGCCAACGTCGGTGCCGAGTCCGCCATCGGCATTGCCGCCGACCGCCGCGAGCGGCACGCTGTCGCCGACCATCTGCCTGACCATGTCGGCCGCGCCTTCCGCCACCTTGGCGGAATGCGACACGATGACGATGCCGACATTCTTCTGCTCACTCATGATCAGGCCTCATTGAATACGCTGCAGATCGCCTGCACGAGCAGGCTGGAGGAGCGCGCGCCGGGATCCATGTGTCCGATCGAACGCTCGCCGAGAAACGAAGCACGGCCGCGGATCGCCAGCATCGGCACGGTCGCGTCGGCAGCTTCGCCAGCGATCGCGGGCAGCCGGGCGGCGAGATCGTCGCCACCGGCCGCAAAAGCTGCCTGCACCGGGATCAAGACGTCGAGCATGGTCTTCTGGCCTGCTTCCGACTTGCCGCGGGCTTTCACGTCCGCAATGGCACGCCCCAGCGCCGCCGCCGCTTCAGCGGCAGATGGCGCTGATGGCAGCACCTTGCCAAGTCCCATCGCCAGCGTGCCGTAGAGCGGACCGGACGCACCGCCGACCTTCATCACCAGCGCCATGCCGACCGCCTTCAGCGCCTCGGGAAGAGGCTTGGCTGAAATGTTCTCGACATCGGCGAGAACGGCCTCGAAGCCGCGCTTCATGTTGAGTCCGTGATCGCCGTCGCCGATCGCCGAATCGAGCGCGGTCAGTTCCTCGGCATGCGCGATGATGGCATCGGCCATCGCCATGATCAGCCTGCGCTTGAACGCCTGGTCCATTGTCTATCTCACCCGCTGGCCCGCCCGGTCGAACAGCAGCGGCCGGGTGAACTCGATAGCGACGGCGTCGCCGACTTTCAATTCCGTATCCGGCTCGACCAGGCTGACGATGGTCTGGTCCTGCAGCGTGATATGCAGATGATTCTGATCGCCGAGATGCTCTATCCATTTCACCCGTGCGTCCGCACGGGTCTCGGCGCGCCGGACCGTCATGTGCTCGGTGCGCGCGCCGATCGTCGCGACGTCGCCCGGCACTGCGAGATCCGGGAACAGCCCACGCGGCAGCAGATTGATGCCGGGACTGCCGAGCCGGGTCGCCACATAGGTATTGGCCGGATCCTCATAGACCTCCCGCGGGCTGCCGACCTGCACCAGCCGGCCCTGCTCGATCACGCCGATGCGGTTGGCAAGCGTCATCGCCTCGATCTGGTCGTGGGTGACGTAGAGCATGGTGGCGCCGAGATCCTGCTGGATGCGCTTGAGCTCGATGCGCAGCTCGGAACGCAGCTTGGCGTCGAGCGAGGACAGGGGCTCGTCGAGCAATGCGATCGCAGGCCTGCGCACCAGCGCGCGGCCGATCGCCACGCGCTGCATCTGACCGCCCGAGAGCTGAGTAGCGCGGTTGCCGAGCTTGTCCTCGATTCGCAGCATCCCCGCGACGTCTCCGACGATGCGCTTGATCTCAGCCTCAGGAATCTTGCGCACCGGCGAGCGCAGCGGAAAGGCGAGATTGTCGTACACCGAAAGATGCGGATAGAGCGAATATTGCTGAAACACGAACGTGACGTCACGCGCGGCCGGCGTCGCTTTCGTCTGATCGACGCCGCCGATGGTGATGCTGCCGCCATCCGGCATGTCGAGGCCTGCCACCAGGCGCAAGGTCGTGGTCTTGCCGGCGCCGGTCGGCCCGAGCAGCACCACGAGCTCGCCATCGCGGATGATCAGCGACAAATCCCGAACCGCCGGCTTGGAACCGAACGACTTGCTGACGGCGTTGAGACGCGTCTCAGCCATGATGGCGCCCTCCTCTCACCGGCTGCTCATACAGCGCCGTGCGGATTGCACGGCCCGTGGCGGCGTTGAACAGCGATAGCCGGTCGGCGCGGAAGCTGAGTCCGACCGGCTCGGCGCGCTCAATCCGGACCGCCGCGGGCGCGCGCGCCTTGACGGTGCCGCGAGCCGTCATGACGGTGATGATCTGGGTGGTGCCGAGATATTCGGTGCCAAACACCTCGCCGCGCAGCCCGCCTTCCGCGCTGAGCGCCACCTGCTCCGGCCGCACGCCGAGAACCAGCTCGTCGCTCCCGGCATCCTCGCGCAGCTCGGGCACGCCGATCTCGGCGTCGTCGATGCGCACGCAGTTCGTGCCGGCGCCTAGCCTGCCCTCGAAGCGGATGAAGTTCATCGCCGGCGAGCCGATGAAGTCCGCGACGAACATGGTGGCGGGACGGTCGTAGATCTCCTGGGGCGTTCCGAGCTGCTCCACGACGCCGCGATTCATCACCGCGATCGTGTCGGCCATCGACATCGCCTCGAGCTGGTCGTGAGTCACGAACACAGTGGTCGCCTTGAGCCGGTCGTGTAGCGCGCGCAGCTCGCCGCACATGATGTGACGGAACTCGGCATCGAGCGCGCCGAGCGGCTCGTCCATCAAGAACGCTTTGGGCTCGCGGACAATGGCGCGGCCGAGCGCGACGCGCTGGCGATCGCCGCTTGAGAGCCCGCTCACCGGACGGTCGATCAGATGGTCGATGCGCAGGATGCGCGCCGCCTCCTCGACCCGCCGCCTGATCTCCGCCTTGGGCACCCCCATCGAGACCAGCGGAAAGGCGATATTCCTGCGCACGTTCATGTGCGGGTAGAGCGCGAACAGCTGGAACACCATGGCGATGTCGCGCTCACGCGCGCGCCGGACGGTGACGTCCTCGCCGCCGAGGTTGATCGTCCCCGACGTCGGCAGCTCCAGGCCTGCAATCATGCGCAACGTGGTGGTCTTGCCGCAGCCGGACGGACCGAGCAGGCAGAAGAACTCGCCGTCGGCGATCGTGAAGCTTGGGCCGCGCACGGCGGCAAAGCCGCCGAACTCCTTGAACAGGTTCTCGATCCGGATCTCGGCCATGGCGTCAGTCCGGGAACTTGGAGACGATGGTGAACATCACGACACCAGCGAGCGTGGTGATGAAGGAATAGGTGTAGAGCACCAGCGCGAACGGCTGCAGCAGCATCAGCACGCCCGCCGCAATGAGGATCGTCGCCAGCGTCTCCATCGGGCCGCGCCGCAGCGCCCGTGGCCAGCGCGTGGTGGCCACATCGGCAGGCATGTTCCGGATCGACTCGCTCATTTGCGCACCGCTCCGAAGGTGATGCCGCGCAACAGGTGTTTCCTCAGCAGCACGGTGAACACGACGATCGGGATCAGGAACAGCGTGGTGCCCGCCGCAACCGCCGGCCAGTCCTGGCCGCCCTCGCCGATGATAATCGGAATGAAGGGCGGCGCAGTCTGCGCCGTGCCCGAGGTCAGAAGCACCGCGAAGGCATATTCGTTCCAGGCGAAGATCAGGCAGAAGATCGCGGTGGCGACGATGCCGGTGGTGGCCTGCGGCAACACGACCTTGAAGAAGGCTTGCAGGCGGGTGTAGCCGTCGACCATCGCCGCCTCCTCGTATTCGCGCGGGATTTCGTCCATGAAGCCCTTGAGCAGCCAGACCGCGAGCGAGATGTTGACGGACGTATAGAGCAGGATCATGCCGAGCCGCGTGTCGGACAGGCCGAGCTCGCGATACATCAGGTAGATCGGGATCGCGACCGCGATCGGCGGCATCATCCGCGTCGACAGGATGAAGAACAAGAGGTCATCCTTCAGCGGCACCTTGAAGCGCGAGAAGGCGTAGGCCGCAAGCGTGCCGAGCACGACCGACAGCGCGGTCGAGCCGAACGCGATCACCAGCGAATTCACGTAGCGTGGGATGTAGTTCGATGGACCCGCGACCACCATGTTGCGGCCGCGCGAGATGCGGTCGCACAGACTGGCAGCCGGCGGCAGCTTGGCCATGTAATCCGGGGCCTGCCGGGTCCGGGTCGTGAACAGATTGCAGTAGCCCTCCAGGCTCGGCTCGGCGACGAGCTTCGGCGGATAGGCGATCGCGTCCGATGGCGACTTGAATCCGGTCATGAAGATCCACAGCAGCGGCACCAAAGTGATCAGGGCATAGGCGATCACCACGGTTGCCGCGATCCGCTTGGTCAGCGGCGACGGATCGACGACGGAATGAGCGGTTGCGAGACCGGTCATCGGCTTTTCACCCGGTTGAGCGCCTTGACGTAGATGTTGGCGAGACCGAACACGGTGACGAACAGGATGATGGCGAACGCCGAGGAATAGCCGGTCCGCCACTTTTCGAACGCCTCGCGCTTCAAGGTGATCGAGGCGACCTCGGTCGTCGAGCCTGGACCGCCGCCGGTCAGCAGGTTGACCATGTCGAACATCTTGAAGTTCTCGATGCCGCGGAACAACACCGCGAGCATGATGAAGGGCAGCGCCATCGGCAGCGTGATCGACCAGAACTGCCGCCACGGCGAGGCGCGGTCGACCTCGGCCGCCTCATAGATGTAGTCGGGAATCGAGCGCAGGCCTGCGAGGCAGATCAGCATCACATAGGGCGTCCACATCCAGGTGTCGACGACGACGATGGCCCAAGGCGCCAGCGGCACCTGCGCCAGCATCTGGAACGACGACGCCGGCATGCCGGTCACGGCGGCGATGACGTAATTGAACAGGCCGATCTGCGGCTGGTACAGGAAGGTCCAGAAATTGCCGACCACGGCTGGCGACAGCATCATCGGCAGCAGGATCAACGTGGTCCAAAGGCCGTGGCCACGGAATTTCTTGTCGATCAGCCAGGCCAGGGTGAAGCCCAGCACGGTCTGGATCAGGATGGTCCAGAACACGAAGCGCGCGGTCACCGTCATCGCCGCCCAGACGTCCGGATCGGTCAGGATCGACTGGTAGTTGGCGAGCCCGACATCGAGCACGGTGGCGTTCGGACGGTTCGCGCGATAATTGGTGAAGGACAGCCGGATGGTCCAGATCAACGGGAAGATGTTGATCGCGAGCAGCAGCAGCATGGTCGGCGTGATGAACAGCCAGGCGATGGCGCGCTCGGACAGGCCGCGCACGCGCCCCGCCACGACCGGCGGCGTCACGAGGGCGGCGCGGTCGACGAGGCTGCTCAGTCCGGTTTGGTCGGTCATGCGAGGGACTGCTTCACTGGCTGCTTCTGGCTGGCGGTGAGACTGGTTGGTCCGCCCGGCAAGCCGAAGCTCGCCGGAGGGATTGTCGTGGCACAGCCCGCGTGTGCGCGAGGTGCCGCGGCCGTCAGAGCTTGCCGTCCTCCTTGAAGACCTTGGTCCAGTCGACGATCAGCCCGTCGAGCGCGCCCTTGGCGGTGCCCTGGTCGGCGACGACATAGTCGTGGACGCGCTTCTGCATGGCGAGCAGGAGCTGCGCGTAGGACGGCTCGGCCCAGAAATCGACCACCTGGTCCATCGCCACCAGAAAGTCGGCGGCGAACGGCGCGGTGTTCTTGAAGTTGGGGTCGTTGAGCACGCCCTTGTGGCAGCTATAGCCGCCGAGCGCCCACCATTTCTTCTGGGTGTCGAGCGAGGCAAACCATTTGATGTAGGCCAGCGCCTCGGCACGGTTCGGCGAATAGGCCACCACCGAGATGCCCTGCCCGCCGAGCTGCGAGCCCTTCTCCTTCTGCGCCGGGTTGACGAAGAAGCCGATCTTGTCGCCGCCGACATTGGGGTCCTTGTAGAGGCCCGGGAAAAAGGCGAACCAGTTCATCTGCAGCGCGACCTGGCCGGACTTGAAGGCGTCGAGCCCTTCCTGCATGTAGCCATTCGAATAGCCGGGCGGCGTGCAGCACTTGTACAGCGCCTTGTAGAATTCGAGGCCCTTCACGGCGTCGTCGGAATTGACAAAGCCCTGCATGTCATACGGCTTCTTCGGGTTCTGATACTTGAAGCCGAACGGATAGAGCGCGTTGGTGACGCCCATGGTGATGCCTTCCGAGCCGCGCTCGGTGAAGATCGCCGCGCCGTAGACGGTCTTGCCGTCGATCACCCGCTTCTGGAAGAACTCGGCGATGTCCTTCAGCTCGGCTTGCGTCTTGGGCACGTCGAGCTCGCGGCCGAACTTCTTCTTGAACTCCTCGCGGATTTCGGACCGTGAGAACCAGTCCTTGCGATAGGTCCAGCCGTTGGCGTCGCCCATCGCCGGCAGCGCCCAGTAGTTCGGCGTGCCCTTCGGCCATTCGGCGTAGCCGGCCACGGTGGCGGGCATGAAGTCGGAGATCTTGATGCCTTCCTTATCGAAGAACTCGTTGAGCTTGACATATTGACCGTTCTCGGCGGCGCCGCCGATCCACTGGGAGTCGCCGATCATCAGGTCGCACAGCTTGCCCTTGGAGTTCAGCTCGTTGAGCATGCGGTCGGCGAAGTTCGGCCACGGCACGAACTCGAACTTCATGCTGACGCCGGTCTTGGCGGTGAAGTCCTTGGACAGCTCGACCAGCGCATTGGCCGGGTCCCAGGCGGCCCAGCACAAGGTGATGGTCTTTCCTTCGGCGCGTGCCGGCGCGGATGCGCCGAGCACGGTCGCAGCGGCGACCGTCGCCGTCAGTGCAAATGTCTGCAGCAACTTCATCTGGCACTCCCTCCCTGTTGGCGCCGTCCCCGCTTCGCGTGGGTGACGGCGATGCATGGCCTGCGGCGAGCGGCGCCGTCACAACGACAGCGCGAGCCGCAAGCGTTTCCCCATGGCCCCGGATCATCCGTCCGAGTTAAGTATTTTGTTTAGTAGATTGTGAATGACTAAACATGTCAAGCGCGTTTTCGCGACGTTTGCAGCGCATCATGTTTAGCGACTGCGGTAAGCTGCTCGTCGTCCGGAGGTTTGCCGGGATGGCGATGGCGCGGCTCTCCGGCGCAGCCGCCAGGACGCAGGCTCGGCCCAGCTCCAGGCTGCATCCGCGCGATCAGCCCTTCGCCAACGTCACGCCGCAACTGACCCGGCCGTCAGCGATGAGGAAGCGTCCGGCGAGGCGAGCAATGGCAGCCGGCCATCCCTCTCTCACGACGCGCGCCTCGAACGTGCCTGCCGCCCATGCGATCGTGAGCTCGACGTCCTGGAAATCCAGGAAGCCGTGCGTGATCGGATATTGGCATTTGTAGTAGGCTTCCTTCGCGCTGAAGATCACGATCGGCAGCATCGGCTGCAAGGCGTCCGGCTGCGCGCGAAGCCATCGCCGCTCGGCCGGCGTGAGCACCAGGTCGCGCATCGACGGATCGAGCTCGCGCAGGTCCTCGACATCCAGTCCGAGCGACGAGACATCCCTGCTTCGGGCTACGGCCACGGCGCAATGATCGGCACAATGTGAGATGCTTCCCACATAGCCCGGCGGCCACACCGGCGCGCGATCCGGCGCCGGGACGAGCGCCACCGGCGGAGCTCCGAGCGCGGCCAGCGCCCTGCGCGCCAGGACCCGCGCGGTCGCGAACTCGGCCCGCCGCTTGGCGACCGCGGCTTGAATATGAGCGCGCTCCTCGGCAAACAGCTCGTCGTCCGCCAGCGAGAGGCTGGAGGCCACGACCACGACCGGGCCTTCAAACAGATCTGCAAGCACCCTCGTCACCAACTCTGCGCGCGCGTCTCTTTGCGGACCGGCCTCGACCGACCGCCACCGTATACGACACGGCGACGTCGAAGCGAATTCCAACGGTTCAACATGTTTCGCGATCTCGCGGCGCCACGCGCCCGAGCTTTGCATGGCGAGCGCACGCTGCCGCTCGGCGAGCCGCACCACCGACCACTGCGGATCGGCATCGACCAGCACCACCTTGCGCCCGGCGAGGTGCCAAGGCACCCAGCTCGCCCCGGCAGCCCATGCTCGTATCAGGATCGGAACATAATGCGATGCAAGTCGATTCTGCCATAACTCGTCGGCTTGTCCAACGCGCCCCTGCCACTGTCCCCGCCATGCTTCTCCGCGCCGCTGAAATGCGCGTCACCGGGCAGCTTTCGCTTGACGGCGGCGTCCCGCAACGGGACTTATCCAGTCCCTCCGTCTGCCGAAGAAGTGCGTTCCCATGACCGCCGATCCGCTCTCGATCCTCAAGGCCGTGTTCGGCTATGACAGCTTTCGCGGGCGGCAGCGCGACATCGTCGAGCACGTGATCGCCGGACACAATGCCTTCGTGCTGATGCCGACCGGCGGCGGCAAATCGCTGTGCTACCAGATCCCGGCGCTGGCGCGTCCCGGCCTCGGGCTGATCATCTCGCCGCTGATCGCGCTGATGGAGGACCAGGTCACCGCGCTCCGGCAGGCCGGCGTGAAGGCCGCGGCGCTGAACTCGCGGCTCTGGGGCGCCGAGAAGGACCTGCTGTGGCAGGACATCGAACGCGGCGAGCTCGACCTGCTCTACATGGCGCCCGAGACGCTGCTCAGGCCGGAGAACCTGGAGCGTCTCAAGGCCGCGCAACTGTCGCTGATCGCCATCGACGAGGCGCACTGCGTCTCGCAATGGGGCCATGATTTCCGGCCCGAATACCGCGCCCTCGACTGTCTCGCCGGGCTGTTCCCGACGATCCCGCGCATCGCGCTCACCGCCACCGCCGATGCGCCGACGCGGGCCGAGATCGTCGAGCATCTCTCGATCGGCGACGGCAACAGCTTCATCGCCGGCTTCGACCGGCCGAACATCCGCTACGGCGCGGCGGAGAAGACCAGCACGATGCAGCAGATGCTAGCCTTCCTGAAATCCCGCGAGGGCGAGAGCGGCATCGTCTATTGCCTGTCCAAGCGCAAGACCGAGGAGGTCGCCGCCTCGCTCAGCGACCACGGCTTTCCGGCGCTGCCCTATCATGCCGGCATGGAGATGAAGGCGCGGGAGAAGAACCAGCGTCGCTTCCAGCTCGAGCAGGGGCTGATCATGGTCGCCACCATCGCTTTCGGCATGGGCATCGACAAGCCCGACGTGCGCTTCGTGCTGCATGCCGATCTGCCGTCCAGCATCGAGGCCTACTATCAGGAGACCGGCCGCGCCGGCCGCGACGGCCTGCCATCGGAAACCCTGATGCTGTACGGCGCCGAGGACATCGCGCTGCGCCGCCGCTTCATCGATGAGTCGGACGCGCCCGATGCGCGCAAGCGCACCGAGCGCCGCAAGCTCGATGCGCTGCTCGGCTTCGCCGAGACCTGCCAATGCCGGCGCCAGGTGCTGCTGCGCTATTTCGGCGACGATTGCGCGCCGTGCGGCAATTGCGACATCTGCCTCGACCCGCCCGAGACCTTCGACGGCACCATCGCGGCGCAGAAGCTGCTGTCCTGCATCCACCGCACCGGCGAGCGCTTCGGCCAGGCCCACGTCGTCGCGGTGCTGCTCGGCGAGACGGACGAGCGCATCGAACGGCTCGGCCATGACAAGCTCTCCACCTTCGGCATCGGCAAGGAGCACGACCGCAACGCCTGGCGCTCCATCGTCCGCCAGCTCGTCGCGCATGGGCTGATCAGCGTCGACGTCGCCGGCCATGGCGGCCTGTCGATCTCGCCCGAGGGCCGCCAGTTCCTGCGCGACAAGCCGCAACTCAGCCTGCGCGTGCTGAAGAAGACCAGGCGCGACCGCAAGGCTCGGGAGCGGCAGACCACGACGACATTTCCTGACCTCGACCGCGACTTGTTCGAGAAGCTGCGCGTCCGGCGGATGGAGCTCGCCAAGGCCCAGAACGTGCCGCCCTACGTCATCTTCCACGACAAGACGCTGGCCGAAATGGCGGCCCGCCATCCGCGCTCCGTCGCGGAGCTTGCGAGCATCCCCGGCGCCGGTACGGTCAAGCTCGCGCGCTACGGCGAGGCATTCGTGGCGGTCATCAAAGCGCATGATGCGGGCGCCTGAGCCCGCATCGTCCCGCAGCACCGCGACTCCTTCGCTCGACTATCAGACGGCACACATGGCCTCACACATGGGCTCGCGATCCCGGCCGGACGCTCGTGACGATCGCGAAACGTCCCTCTTCGGCGAAGCCGGATGCGCGGAAATGTGACGGTGATTTGCCCGAGTGCAATTGATTAGTTTACGACAAACCGGCTCCACGGGCAGTTCGTGCATGAGCGGCATGCACGGATTGCCCGTCGTGCAGCGAACATGCGCGCACACCCGTGGCATGCGTTCGCACCCGTTGAATTTTGTCGGATTCCCGACACCGACTTTTCTTGACCCTCGCGCGGCGCGCTCTTAGTTTCCGTCCCCGCTTGAAACGGCAATCAACAAACTCATATGGGCGGACGCGATGGTTCGGGAATTCGAGTACAAGGGGGAAGTGTTTCGGGTGACGGCGCATGGCATCCATGGCCATGAGGAGATCTTCATCGTCCACATCGACGACGGCGTCGAGGGCGGCGAGATCTCGATCGACCGGATGACCGAGGAGAACGACACCAGCGCACCGCTGGAGGACATCATCGTCATGCTCTGCGACAAGCTGATTCCGGAAGCCGGCATCGTCTGCCGCGAGCCCGGCGGCGCGTTCGCCTGGCGCGAGGGCAAGGTCGTCTACCAGGTTCACGACGGCGTGCAGGAGCTCAGCCGCGGCTGATCGCAGCCGCCGCGCGTCGCGTGGGGATGCCGTGGTCAGATGCGCCGCTGCACCGACGCGGGTTGGAGATCCTGCTCGCAGCGGCAGGTCCTCTGCGCTCTCTTCTGCAGGATCTGCGAGACCATCCGCTCCGTCCCGGTCAGGCCGGTCAGGATCGTCGCGCCGACAGCCATGCCGGATCGCAATCCGGCGGGCATGGCCGCCTTCAGCAGGCTGATCTTCAGCGCAATCCGGCTTTCGCCGGTTGGCGAGCCGGACGCCGCGCCGATCCACTCAGCATCCGCGACATGTCCATAGAGCCGGACGGGCAGGCCCGGCACGTCGATCGTGACCGCCTGTCCGATCGCGACATAGGTGATCTCGGAAACCGCGAGGGCTGCGATGACGTGGGGCTCGCCCGGCGTGACCACCGCCATCAACGACCGATCTGCCGTCACGGCGTCCCCGACATGGAGACCGCTTGCGGCCACGACGCCGGCGACGGGAGCAATGACGTCGTTCAGCGCGACCGTCGCGGCGCGCTCGTCCCGGTGCTCGATCCGCGCCAGAACCTGTCCCGCAACAATCTCCTGATTGTCGGTCACGAGCAGGTCCCTGACCAGGCCGGACACCGCCGACCTGACTGGGACTTCGTTCATCCTGACATAGGCGTCATCGGTGTGAACCAGATATTGGCCGACGGTCACATACTCGACCATCCACGGCACCGCGACCAGCATTCCGAACATCAGGCTGAGCGCGACGAGCGACCACAGCGCACGTCCCACGGACGCCCTGGATGTGGCGCGCGGGTCCGCCGGGGGACGCTCCTCATGCAGAATCGTCAGCCGGGATCCGCCCGGCGCTTGCTGTCCGTCCACCGCTCGCTCCTCACGACCACGGCATCGGGCGCATTGCCGCCTCGGCGGCGTCCTCGTGACGTGAGGGTCGCGCCCATCGAATGCTCGTGACGCCGATGTGGCGGCTCGCGGGCCGGTTGATAATGGCGCCTGGACCGAATTGGGTCTTCAATTTCTCGAAACAATGCCGGCGTCGACGACAGCGCGACACCGCCGCAACCTCGACACGAGACGGCGGTAACGCCGTTGATCGTCACGCAAGCTTTGCCCGCGCTTCAAACGACGGCCCCAAACAACTTTCCGATGCCTGCGGTGAGACCCAGGGCGAAGGCCCCCCAGAACGTCACGCGAAAGGTGGCACGCGGAATGTTGGCCCCGCCTGCCTTTGCGCCGATCGCTCCCAGCACCGCGAGAAAGGCGAGAGAAGCCGCGGAGACGATCGGGACCAGCAAGTTGGCGGGCGACACGACGACCATCAGCAAGGGCATGGCGGCTCCGACCGAAAACATCATGGCCGAGGTCACGGCGGCCTGGATGGGCCGCGCTGCGGTGATCTCCGAGATTCCCAATTCGTCGCGCGCATGAGCCGTCAACGCGTCTTTCGCCATCAACTGCTCGGCCACCTGCCGCGCAAGGGATTGATCCACACCTCGCTTGACGTAGATATCGGCAAGCTCGTCGCGTTCAAATGCGGGGTTGTCGCTCAGCTCCTTGCGCTCCCGTGCAAGGTCGGCCTGCTCCGTATCCGACTGCGAACTGACGGAGACATATTCACCGGCGGCCATCGACATCGCTCCCGCGACCAATCCCGCGACACCCGCGATCAGGACGTCGTTTCGTGTCGCTGCTGCCGCAGCAACACCGACGATCAGACTTGCAGTCGAAATGATGCCGTCATTGGCTCCCAGAACGGCCGCCCTGAGCCATCCGATCCGCGCCACCAGGTGGCTTTCAGGGTGGACGTGAAGACGGCTCATGTCTTTCTCCTGATCACGCCTTGCAACCTCGTCGCGGCGGCCACGGTGTTGGAAATCGTTCCATACTTCCTGACATTCTGATGAAGCAGCTCGAGCCGGCGGTCATCTTCATCGGTGTCGACGATCAGCTCGTAATCGATCGACGCCATCATCGGCGGGCTGTCCTGACGGACGCCGATCAGTCGCACCTCGACGCCACGAACATGGAACTTGAGCATCGGCGTCACGCGTTCGATTCCCTTGATCATGCAGGCGGCAACCGCGGCGAGAAGAAGCTCGGCCGGGTTGAATGCATCCCGCCGTCCCTTGACGTCGGTATCGAGCACCACGGTCGCATCCTTGCAGTCTGCGACGCTTTCATGCGCATCGATCCGTCGGGCGTTGACGCGATACTCCAGCATTGGCGAGTCTCCCGGCCGTGTTTCCTGGGGGATTGGCAATCCGAACCATGAGCGGAGTGATCGATCGGATCGCGACCGTTCGGTCACGGCGCCTGAAGCGACGACGCAATCCGTCATTCCCGACAGGCCTGTCGCCTCCCCTAGTCGTCCGAATGAGGCAGCATGCGCAGGAGCGTCCGATCCCGGAAGATCCAGTGATGGATCAGCGCGGCGGCCGCATGCATTGCGGCCACGATGACGAGGGCGTGGGCGAGAATTTCGTGCACTTCCTTGACGTTGTGAGCAAACGCGCGGTCCTTGGGCCAGGGCGACGCGATCTCGGCGATGCCAAACAGCGGCAAGGCATCACCGCGTGCAAACTGCAACACGATTCCAACGACAGGCACGGCAAGGAGCAGCGCATAGAGGGCGTAGTGCGCGAAACGCGCGGCCGGATCCTGCCACTTTCCCATCCATGTGGCGAATTCGGTCGTCTCGGGCGGCGGAGATGGATCGGCCAGCCGCCAGGCCAGACGCACGGCCAGAAGCGCGAGGATCGCGATCCCAGCCGTCACGTGGATGAACAGGCCGGATTCGCGCGGTGCGCCCTTGGGCAGCACGTCACCGAAGACACCAAGCGCCCAGGCGACGGCCACGAGCACGACCGTCAGCCAATGCAACGTCTGCGGAATTGCGCCGTAGCTTCGCGTCGAGTTGAAGAGCTGCATCTCGGACCTCTCTCGCCAGAATATGGTCCTGGCGCGACCGTCCCTCGTTGACGTGGATCAAGCCCTTGCCGGCCTGGGTGCTCAGACTGGCGGAACGAGTGCCAGCTCTGCATCGGCGATGACATAGCGGACGTAGCGGTAGTCGCGGATGAAGCTGATCTTGCCGTCGCGCCAGCTCAGCCACATGAAGTAGCTGGGCTGCGGATCGCCGTGGCGTTCGAACACGGCGATCACTTCCCGGCCCTCGAGCCAGGCGGGCGCCAGCCAGACGCCGTCCATCCCGGCGTAGATGCTGAAGAACATCCCGACATCGGCCGGGCCGACACGGATGGGATGAGTGGACTGGTGCAGTTTGACGTCGTGCGCCAGCAGCGCGCGCAGGCCGTCCCAATCACGCCGGTTGAACAGGCTCACATAGCGCGCCACCGCATCGGAGGCCGGTCTCGCCGCCGGCCGCGCCTCGGCCACGGCGTTGATCTCGGAGAGCCGCGCCCGGGCGCGGGCGAGATGCGCCTTCACCGAGTCCACCGTCAGGCCGAGCAGAGCCGCGATGTCGGCGAGCGGCTCGTCGAGCACGTCCTTCAGAACGAGGACGCTGCGCTGAGGGATCGGAAGCTCCGTGAAGCGCGACACCGCCGTCCTGATCGCCTCGTCGCGCATCATCACCTCCACGGCATCCGGTGCGGCGTCATCGGCGACGTCGTCAGCGGCCTCGATCGGTTCGACCGCCCGGATCGCACGGCTGCGCAGCAGGTCCAGCGCCCGGTTATGCGCGACCCGGAACAGCCAGGCGCGCAGCATCGCGAGGTCCCGCATCTCGCCCACGGCGACGAGCGCCTTCGTCAGGGTGTCCTGCACGACGTCCTCGCCGTCGATCACCGACCCCATCAGCCGCGCGCAATAGCGATGCAGCTCGGGCCGCAACTTCTCTGCCAGGGCCATGAGCTCGGCCCTGCGCGCGTCTTGCTGATCCTGTGGTCCGTCACTCAAGCTGCCGCTCCTTCCATCACCGTCACACCGTCGTCGCCATTCAGACCGAACACGACACCATCGGCGAATCGCGGGTCCTCCAGCACGGAGACGACGCGATCGCCGAACGCGCGCGGCGGCATCGGCGCACCGAAACGGGCGACGAACGCTTCCGGCGTGATGCCCATGGACCCGGCATAAGCGCCCGCGGCCGTATCCCCCACTCCCGTGCCGAGGATCATCATGCGCGGCACGATCGCCTGGAAGCGGATGCCGAGTCTGTCGTCCTGCGACACGCCGTTGGCATATTTCGCCATGAACCAGAGCATGCGCTTGGCGCCGCCGTAGCCGCCTGACATCTGTGAACCACCCACCGCCGCGCCGCTCGATCCGACCAGCACGCGGCTTCCTGGCTTGAGCGGGAGCTTGAGCGCCGCCTGGATCCAGTACAAGCCCGCCTTGACGTCCGTTTCCCAGGCAGCCGAGAAATCCCTCCAGGTCCAGCCGATCCAGCCGGCCCATGAGCGGCGTTGTGCCGGCGTTCAAGATCAGGATGTCGGGGCTGATATCGCCGACGATGCGATGCGCAGCGGCCTCGTCGGTGACGTCGGCCGCGATCGTGGCCACACCCAGGCGCGCAGCAATCGCGTTCAGCGCCTCGGTTCCGCGCGCGACGACGGTCACCTTGGCGCCGCGATCGACGAGGGCCTCCACGACTCCCAGGCCAAGGCCGCGGCTTCCGCCGGTCACGACGATCGTCTTGTCTTTCAGGCTCATGATGATGCTCCAATGTCGAGATGACATGAAGACGATCGAGGCATCGGAAAAGAGTCAGGCGGCGAAACCACCGGTGCCCCCCTTGCGCAACGGAGCGCTGGGCTGGATGCTCCGGGCACATCGTTCATCATGGGAATCGCTTCATGTCCGTCGACACCGCCGCCGCCACCGATCGTCTGATGCGTTTTCTGGCCGTCCAGGGCGTGACCGGACAGGAGAAGGCGATCGGGCGCGAGATCATGGCGGCGCTGAAGCAGGCCGGCGTGCCGGCCAAGGCGATGCGGCTCGACGATGCCAATACGCGCATTCCGCTGCCGACCGAGACCGGCAACCTGATTGTCGAGCTGCCCGGCCGCGGCAGCCAGCACAATCAGCCGCGGATCATGTTCATGACCCATATGGACACGGTGCCGCTGTGCGCCGGCGCGCAGCCGAAGATCGCTGGTCGCAAGATCGTCAATCAGGCCAAGACCGCGCTCGGCGGCGACAATCGCTGCGGCTGCGGCATCCTCGTCACGCTCGCCGCCGAGCTTGTCAGGCAAAAGCTCGATCATCCGCCGATAACCCTGCTGTTCTGCGTGCGCGAGGAGAGCGGGCTCCATGGCGCGCGCCACGTCAACACGGATGACCTCGGCGCGCCCGAGATGGCCTTCAATTTCGACGGCAGCTCGGCCTCCAGCGTCACCATCGGTGCCGTCGGCGCCGACCGCTGGGAGGTCGAGATCTTCGGCCGTGCCTCGCATGCCGGCGTCGCGCCGGAGCGCGGCATCAGCGCCACCATGATCCTGGCGCTCGCGCTCGCCGAGGTCAAAGCCGGCGGCTGGTTCGGCAAGGTGGTGAAAGGCAAGGGCAAGGACGCCAAACAGGGCACCAGCAATGTCGGCCCGGTCACCGGCGGCGAAGGCCGCCCCGCGGGCGACGCCACCAACGTCGTCACCGACTACATCCATGTCCGCGGCGAATGCCGCAGCCACGATGCCAAGTTCGTCCGCGAGATCACCAAGGCCTACAGGACCGCTTTCGAGACCGCCGCCAAGCGCGTCACCAACAGCGACGGCAAATCCGGCCGCGTCAAGTTCAAGGCCGAGACCGACTATCATCCGTTCCGGATGAAGGAGACCCTTCCCGTCGTCAAGCGCGCCACGGCTGCCGTCTCCGACATCGGCGCCGCGCCGACCCTGCGCGCCGGCAATGGCGGCCTCGACGCCAACTGGATGGTCCGCCACGGCATCCCCACCGTGACCTTCGGCACCGGCCAGAACGAGCCGCACACGATCGACGAATGGATCAACCTGGACGAATACGACCGGGCGTGTGCGCTGGCGGTTCGGCTGGCCACGATGGGGTGAGACGACGCCGTCCGAACACCCAAGCGGAATGGCTGCAACCTCCTTGCTCCCGCGCGGCGTCGTGATGACGGGCTTGCCGGCAAACGCGCATGTTCCGAACAGGTCGAACAGCGAGGCCATGACGTCGCGCTCCCGCGGCGGATGGCACCCGGGCTTTGCGTCCTTTGGTCCTCTTCTCCTCGAAGAAGAGGCGCAGGGAAGACCGGGTATCGGCTGATACCCGCGGTCCGCGTGCAGCAGAAAGCACGCGGCAGAACCACAGGTTCAGCCCAATATCCGGCCTTCCCTGCGCGACGGTTTGAACGGGTTATAGGCGCTCTCCCCGGGGATCGGCTGTCTTGCCCCCGTCGCCGGCGGATCATCATCACCGCCGACTTGGCATCAGCACCGCGATGCCAGGACCACACCATTTCGCCGTCGCATCGCTCCGTTCGTCGGCCCGGCTGTGACACCCGGCTGCAGAGCAACGCGCCCATCGCATCTTCCGGCTCGACGCTCGTGACGATCGCGAAACGTCCCTCTTCAGCGAGCCGGGATGCGCGGAAATGTGGAGGTGATTTGCCCGACGTGGCAAGTGACGAGTCCGCGACAAACTGGCTCGACGGGCAGTTGGCGCATGCGCGCCATGCAGAGATTGCCCGTCGTGCAACTCGGGATGGCGTGAGCTCATCGGGTCATAGCGGCCAGCATCATCGACGCCCTTCAAACGTCTTCAGTTGTTGGAATGCACCGTCACGGTGATGAGTTGGCTCCGGGCTGCCGGGTCGGCAAAGCACGAGCCATTCCCCTCCTCCGCGTGCCCAGCGGCATCGGTCCGATCGCATGGAAGTTCGGGCGGGGCCGGAACTCCGAAGCGCAGCAGCGGTTCTAGTGTGGTGGACCTGACATTCGCTTTGGACTGTCGCCAGCTCCTCGAGCGAGGTCGGATCAAGAACCGCAATCGATCATCCGTTTGCCGGCCTTGTTCGGCTCTGACATTCGTCAACCGTTCTTGGCAGAGCCGGACACCGGAGACATCCGCCGATCACGGCGCACTTCACTGGAGACCTGATATGTCGACCAAAACAGCTCTGCTCGGCCGCACGGCCGCAATTGCTTCATTGACTGTACTCGCGATCGGCGCCCTGGCCCCGACCAGTGCCGACGCGCGAAATGGGCGCTGGCACGGCGGCGGCGGCGCTGCGGTCGGCGCGGCGCTTGCGGCGGGTGCCATCGGCACCGGTCTTGCGATCGCCGCGAGCCGCGACGCCTATGATTACTATGATGGTCCGGTCTACGGCGGCCCGGCGTATTACGAGGCGCCCGCCTACTACGGAGTGAACCCCCACGCCTATGGCTATTACCGCAAAGGCGAATACCCCTATCAGATCTATGGTGGCGACAGCCCGAACGCGGTTTGCGCGCAAGGAACGACCTGGAATTGCCGCTGAGCCGCTTCTGATTGAAACCGCGGCGTGGCACCGGGCGAGGTCTCGCGGCGCTCGCCCGGCGCTGGACTCCCTTCTCTGCCCCGTGACCAGTCCCGTAGCCCGCCACGAGCGCAGCGACATGCGGGACAGGTCTCTCCCCGGCGTCGCTTCCCCGAAGCCCGTTGAGCCTCGTCGCGTTGAGCCGGCGAAGTCAGTTTCGCGCGCTGTCACCCCCCGCAAACGGATCGCTCGAAGGGCGACACCCAGCGGCGCGAGCGACCGAAGCTGCCATCCGCTTCAGCGCGCGTCACCCACCAGATGAAGATCGATCCTGCCGATCAGGTCGGCGCGAAACGTCTCGGCGGCGGCCATTGCCGCCATGGTCTGTCGCAATGTGCTGACGTTCGATCCGAGCGACACGATGCCGCCCAGCACCGCAGCAATCGCCCCGAGGGCGACGACCGCATTGGATCCCAGCAGGCCCAGCACCGCGCCGAGCAGCAATCCTGCACCGACATAGATCACGACCCTCGAGGCCAGGATGATCTTGCGACACCGCTCGGCCATCTCGGCAAGCTCCTCGATCTGCGCCTCGATCCGGGAGATTTGATCGCTCGGGTCGTCCTCGTTCATCAGACCAGCTGTTCTCCATGGTGTTTGCTTTGAGCACTATTCCCTCTCCGCCAGCCAACGTACGGCCAATGACTGGACAATCCAAGAGATGGTTTGCAGCCGTGAGGCATCGACCTTGGTCAGCGAGATAGTCAAGTGCACTGTCAGCGCAATCCCGCAATCGCTGGCGCGAACGCACCGAGAGCGAGCTGGTCATCCTTCATCGAACAGACGACGAATATCGGCCATCGAACGAAACAACTTCATCGGATGGCCCAGCACGATTTAGTGCACTGTCACCCGCAATCTCGCCGCGCCTCATTTCTGCTACGATCTACCCTGAGTCGAGCGGAGGACAGGCACATCATGGCTTTGACCATCATTTGCGTAAGCGGACCTGCTAACAGTCCGGCGATGTTCTCGGCATTTTTGAGATGCCTTACCGCGGATATTTGGCGACAGCGTACCGCTTCATATTCACCACAACGAGAACCGTTCGCTGCTGATGGCAACGCAGGCTGGCGAGCCAACCCATAGAGGTCAGAAAGAGCCAAATCGCAGCGAAGGCCCCGAGCTCGCGCCGGATTGACTCAGATCAACACAAACGATTGACGTCGAGAGCATGCTGTTGTGACCCACCATAGAACTGCGCTCTGCTCGATAGAGACCCCTGCTCGCTGGAACGCCTACGGAGCCAGCCGACGCGCCGCGGATCAATCCCCGATTAGGAATGAAGATGAAGCACCTTTTCACGGCACTTTTTGCGGCTGCAATCGTCACCTTAGCTTCGGGCGTCTCGCAAGCCGATTCCGGAAAAACTTGGTACGTGAATCAGGCAAGTAAGAGTGCGGGGGACGGGCACGCCTGGAATGCCCCGTTCCAATCCCTGCAGGATGCACTATCAGCGGCCTCTAAGAACGACGAAATCTGGGTGGCGCGTGGCACGTATTATCCCGATGCGACCGATCAGACCAAGTCATTTGTCCTCAAGGAGGACATCGCCGTCTATGGGGGCTTCTCAGGCAACGAAACGGCGCGGCAGCAAAGGGATTTTCGAAGGAATGTAACCATACTCAGCGGCAATATCGGCAAGGGCGACAAGACGAAAAACACAAAGACCATTATTATGGGCGCTAACCGAGCCATTCTGGATGGCTTCACGGTCTCGGATTCTTACGGGACGGACAAGCCCCGCATGCATCTCGTGCCGGCCGACATTCTCAAGAACGACATGGTCGTTGGCGGCGGCATGAGAAACTTCATGACCAGCCCCATTGTGCGCAACGTCGTCTTCAAGAACAACTACTCGCCCAAGGGCGGCGCCGTTTACAATGTGCACAAGGCGGGCGCGGACCAGGCCGCCTTCATCAATGTCGATTTCATCGACAATGTAGCCGAGCTGCGCGGCGGCGGCGTAAGCAACGATCTCGGCGCTATGCCGCGCTTCATCAACTGCCGCTTCATCGGCAACCGCAGCAACGACAAAGGCGGTGGCCTTTACAACGACTTTGCCGCGTCGCCGCTTGTCTTCAACACGCTGTTCACAGGCAACTCGGCCGTGAGCGCCGGCGGCGTCGGCAACGACGGCGGCTCGGCACCACTGCTCGTCAACGTGACAATCGTGGGCAACAAGGCCAGCAGCGCGTTGGGCCCGGACCTTTATCAGGGGACAGGTGCGAACAGCAATCCGATCCTCATCCGCAGCGTTGTCGGTAAGGTCTATAATTGGCATGAGGACATTGTGTCGGAGGTCGGCTCGCTCGCTCCTGCGGGAAGCACGCTGCCGCTGGCCGACTTCATCCCCATCAGCAACCTCAAGGGGGAGTTGGAACCCGTTGCCCTTAAATCCGCGCCCGCTTATGCGCGCGGTTACCAGCCCGGCTTGGACGGCGCGCTCCTGCTGAAGAACGGCTTGGTCGAGAAACTCGTCCAGATTTACGTGAAGAACAGCGGCGCGGTCGAATATCAGGGCGAGTACATCCGGCCAGCGGTCAGCGCCAAGGCCGTATCCGCGCCGGTCATCTATGTCGTCCCGGACAACCCGGCCAAGGCACAGGACGGACTTTCCTGGGCAACCGGGTTCTCCGACTTACAGGCGGCCATCGACCTCGCCTCGGCCTCGAAGGCGGCGGTTTGGATCAAAGCCGGCACGTACAGGCCTGCCAAGAAGGACGGCCGTATCGCGGCCTTCATTCTCTACGACGGCGTGAAGCTGTACGGCGGGTTTGCCGGCACTGAAACTGCCTTAGAGCAGCGTCGCGCCGCCGGCGCGCGGACAATTCTGAGCGCGAGGGCCGCCAAAGGCGGCTATCGATATGCGCACGTCCTCTATGGCGCCGATGACGCGCTGCTCGACGGATTGACGCTGCGTGACGGTCGCGCGGTCGGCCGGACTTACAACGGCAAGGGCGGCGGGTTGCTTGCCTATCATGCCGGCAAGAAATTTCTGCCGCGCGAGGCCGCGATCGGATTCAAGATGACGCTGCACAATTGCCGCTTCGAGCACAACGAAGCACTCGAAGGCGGAGCGATTTATGCCTACGGCAAGGCCAATCTCACGATCTCCGATACCGTCTTTGAAGGCAATCGGGCCGTCTATGGCGGCGCCAACGTCAACCGCGAGGGCGTCGTCGTCACATGTCAGAAGTGCTCGTTCACCGGCAATCGGGCATCGCAGGATGGCGGCGCAACCTACGAGGATTACGGCTCGCATGTGAGCTATGAGCAAGCCCGGTTTACGGCCAATAGCGCGCGCCATCAGGGCGGCGCCATCTATGAGATCAGCCGGGCCTCGCAATTGGAAGCGACAGTCGTCGGCGTCAGCAAGTCGGCATTCGTCAAGAACAAGGCGCGCGACGGCGCCAGCATCTATAATCTCGATGGTAGTACGCTGACGATCACGAACTCGACCTATCCGGCCAAGACGGTCTACAGCCGGACGCCATCCGAGAGCAAATAGAGGCGGCAACGCCGCGCCACTGAAGCCACTCACCCTGAGATGAAGCAAGACGACGACGGCGACTGCGATGGCGCGCAGACCGTCAATATCTGCTCGATACTCGCCAGTGCCCTTCTACGGCCATATCAACATCGATCGAAAAGCCGACACCACAGCGCTGGCTGAGCCTTCAGGCGGCGGCTATGTTGCCCATCGCCCAGACGTCATGGGGCCGGCCGCGGCCGGATGATGGGTGATGCAGGACTCGAACCCGCAAAGCCATGAGGGCGGATTTGCCGTCGGTCAGACGTCGTCGCCGTCGATGACGCGGATGATTTCAACCACCCGGCGGCGCGAGTCACCGAGGCTGCAATCCGCTTCGGCGCGCGTCACCAACCAGACGAAGATCGATCCTGCCGATCAGGTCGGCGCGAAACGTCTCGGCGGCGGCCATTGCCGCCATGGTCTGTCGCAATGTGCTGACGTTCGATCCGAGCGACACGATGCCGCCCAGCACCGCAGCAATCGCCCCGAGGGCGACGACCGCATTGGATCCCAGCAGGCCCAGCACCGCGCCGAGCAGCAATCCTGCACCGACATAGATCACGACCCTCGAGGCCAGGATGATCTTTCGACACCGCTCGGCCATCTCGGCAAGCTCTTCGATCCGCGCCTCGATCCGGGAGATTTGATCGCTCGGGTCGTCTTCATCCATCAGACCAACTGTTCTCCATGGTGTTTGCTTTGGGCATTATTCCGTCACCGCCCACCAACGTACGGCCAATGACTGGACAATCCAAGAGATGGTTTGCAGCCGTGAGGCATCGACCTTGGTCAGCGGGACAGATCAAATAGCTCGTTCGAGCGCATCGCTGATGAAGCCGCGATTTCCCCTCGACGGAAGGCCCGATTGCCATGAATAGAAGACCGCGGGCGGCTGGATGTTCGGCGTCGTCATCCGTCCGGTGCTGGAGCGCCTCGTCGTCACACACTGAAGCCATGAAGCCCAATCAGAGAGGTCAACGACGCCCAATTCACAACCCACCTACTAGAAGGTATTAATACCTCAGATCGCGATGCGACCTTATATATTAGGTTCGCTCACAGGAACCTGCGGTACTCATAGGCACTCGCGCGTCATCGCCGGCGAATGCGGTGATCCGGTACGCTGCGGCTTCTCGCTCAATCACAGCAACCTCTGGGACACTTGAACGCCCAGACAAGCCGGGCGCGCCGAGCGCCCTTCATCATCCATCGCCTGCTATCGCCAGGACGGCGATGGAAAATCGCCAGACGATGGTCAGCCTCATGTCCTGATCGGTTGGCAGCGCAACTGAGATTCGCGCCGCAACTACGTCTCGGCGATCCTGAAGCACACTTGCAAGCAAGACGCCCGCCAGTCAAACGCAGCGAAGAGGCTGAGAGGGGAGGCACATTCGAGGATCGGAGCGGGCTCCTTTTCTCCCGGGTTCGCGGAGGCGCCGCGATCGTGCCGCGTGACGTGGCGTAGCTGGTGTGGCACCAAGTTCACCGGCGCGGGCCGGGACGGTTACGGGAAGGTCAGCCTGATAGCGTGGAGGCTGACGGTGGGATCACCGCTGAAGGGTGCTATGGTTTTCAGCGGCCGACGCCGCCGAGAGTCACGTGTGTTCGGTGAGATCACGTGACGCGCTGACAGCTCAAAGCCCCGCCCCCTTCGCGATCGCCGCAGTGAACGAACGGTCGAGGATGCCGGCCGCGTCGAGCCGCTCCTTGATCAGGCCGGTGCGCCTGTAGAGGTCGATCGTCTTCTGCTCGTCGGCGACGACGGCATCGTCGACCGGCACGATGCGCACCTTCGCACGCTTGAGCCAGTTCAGTGGTACGGAGGACGGAATGTTCATCAGCCGGCCCCAGGTCTCGGCATAGCTCTCGACATTGCCGAGCGACCACGCACGCGCCGCCGCAAGCCGTTGGACGAAGTCCTCGAGCGCCGCGCGCTTGTCCCTGATGGCGGTGGGGGTCGCGACCTGGAAGCTCAGGCCGGGCGTCAGTCCTTCGCCGGTGATGATGCGGCGCGACTTGAACAGCACCTCCTCCTGGCTCACATACGGCTCCCAGGTCGACCACGCATCGACCGAGCCCTGCGTATAGGCGACCTTGGCATCGGAGGGCGGCAGGAACACGAGCTGGATGTCGCTGGTGGTCCAGCCGCGTGACTCCAGTGCCGCCAGCACCAGTTGATGTCCGATCGAGCCGCGGCCGGTTGCGATCTTCTTGCCCTTGAGGTCGTCGAAGCTCTTGATGGCCGAGCTTTCGGGCACAAGCATCGCAAGACCCTCCTGGGTCTGGCGAATGGCGGCGATCGCCTTGACCGGCACGCCCGAGGCGGCAGCGAAGGTAAAGGGCGCGTCGCCGACGAGCCCGGTCTCGATGGCGCCCGCGCTCAGCGCTTCCAGCAAGGGCGCAGCGGCGACGAACTCCTTCCACTCGATGCTGTAGGGCACGTCCTTGAGCACGCCCGCTGCCTCCATGACGGCGCGCGCATTACCCTTCTGGTCGCCGACGCGCAGGGTCGCCTGCGCGAAGGCGGAAGCCGTGAACGCGAGCAGAACACCCGCGGCAAGCAGAACGCGCTTCATTCCGCGGCCACTCCCTTCGCGCCCTGCCGCCGCGCGATCAGCTCGCGCGTCGCGGGGATCAGCTCGCGGCCGTACTCGATGGCATCGATCAGCGGATCGAAGCCACGGATCAGGAAATGGCTGATGCCGAGATCGTAGTAATCGCCGAATACGTCGGCGACCTGCTCCGGCGTGCCGACCAGCGCGGTGGTGTTGCTGTTGGCGCCGGTAAGCTTGGCAATCTCGGTCCACAGCCGCTTGTCGACCCGCTTGCCCTGCTCGGCGATCGCCAGCAGCCGCTTGGCGCCATCCGTGGCATGTCCGTCGGCCGGCTTGCGGTAGCCGGTCTGATCCTGCAGCGCGGTGGCGCGCTCCAAAATCTCCTGCGCCTTGGCCCAGGCCTTCTCCTCGGTCTCGGCGAGGATCGGCCGAACCGACAGCGAGAAGCGCGGCGCCGGCCGGCCGTGCCTGGCGGCGGCCGCGCTGACGCGGGCGACCTGCTCACGCACCTGCGCATAGGACTCGCCCCACAGCGCATAGGTGTCGGCGTGACGGCCCGCAACATCGATCGCGGCATCGGAGGCGCCGCCGAAATAGATCCGGATGCCCTCTTTCCGATACGGCTTCACCTGCGCGAATGCATTCTCGACCTGATAGTGCTTGCCGGCATAGCTGAACGGCTTCTCGCTGGTCCACTCGGCGCGGACGATGTCGAGGAACTCAGCTGTCCGCGCATAGCGCGCCTCCTTGTCGTCGAGCGTGTTGCCGTCCTGTCGCAACTCGGTTGAATTGCCGCCGGTGATCACATGCAGCGCAACGCGGCCCCTGGAGAACTGGTCGAGCACCGCGAACTGCCGCGCCAGCAGGGTCGGTGACGTGAACCCCGGTCGCTGCGCGATCAGCACGTTGAGCCTCGAGGTGACGCCGAGCACATGCTGGGCGACCTGCAGGCTGTCCGGCGAGGTCGAGTGGAACGCGAGCAGCGCGCGGTCGAAGCCGGCATTCTCATGCGCCTTCGCCACCGTCTCGATGTGGACGGGGTCGAGCACCGGTCCCTTGCGGACGATGGTCTCGGACGAGTTGTTGTTGGAAATGAAGCCGATGAATTCGATCTCGGACATGTGTCCTCTCTCCTCAGGTTCTCAGAGTCCAAGCGCCAGACGGCCGGCGGCGATCCGCGTGGCGTCGTCCTGCGGGGTATGCACGCGGCCGCACAGCACGTCGCGATAGTGCCGCTCGAGCGGGTTGGCGCGGCTGAGGCCGTGATTGCTCGACAGCGACAGCGCGTCCTCGACGGCCGCCACCGCATTGTTGGTGACGGTCAGCTTGATGACGTTGCCTTCGACCGGGCTGACGACCCTGCCCTCGTCGAAATCGCGCGCCACGCTATCGATCAGCCGCGCATTGACCTGTAGCCGCGCCTCGATCGCGCCGAGCACCTCCTGCGCCCGGGGCAAGGTCGCGAGCGGTGCGCCGAGGCTCGACGGCGTCCGCGTCCTCAGGAAGTCGACGATCCAGTTACGTGCGGCGCGCGCGACGCCGTCATAGATCGCGCCGACGAAAGCGGCATGAACCAGCGCCTGCGTCGGGTTCTGCACCCGCCAGCCCTCCGGCTTGCGCAGCTCGATCTCATGGTCCAGCGGGATCACGACGTCATCGAACACGACGTCATGGCTGCCGCTCGCGCGCAGGCCGAGATGATCCCAGGTCTCCAAAATGCTGATGCCGGGCAGTCCGGCCTGGACCAGGAAGAGTCCAAGCCGGGGCTCGGCCTCGTCGGTCTTGGCCCACACCGAGTACCAGCTCAGGATCGGCGCACCCGTCGAGTAGATCTTGCGGCCGCTCAGCCGCCAGCCGGTGTCGGTGCGCCGCGCAATCGTTTCCGGCAGGCCGCCGCGCGACGGCGAGCCCAGCGCGGGTTCGACGCGGAACGTGTTGATCAGCGCGCCCCGCTCGACCGAATCCCGCGCGAGCTTGCGCGCAAGCCGCGGCGGATACTCCTGGTGCCGCGCCATCACGAAATGCTGGATATAGTGCATCGCCAGCACCAGTGCCGTCGACGGATCGGCTTCGGCAATGATCCCGAGCACGCGCGCGGTGAGACGTGCGCCGGCGCCCTGCCCGCCAAGCGCGGTCGGCACGGTCAGCGACAGCAGGCCCGCGTCGAACAGGTCTTGAAAATTCTGGAACGGGAAGCTGCGGTCACGGTCATGCGCCGGCGCACGCTCGGCGAAGACAGGCACGAGCCGCAGGGCTCGTGCGATCAGCTCTTCGTCGTCCACTGCACCGGCCGGGCGCGGCGCGATGCTTTCGATGGCGGCTACCATGTTGCCTCCAAGCCGAGGAGCCCAAGGATCTGCCGGCGCAGATCGGCAAGATGCGGATCACCGCGATGCCGCGGATAGGGTCTGTCCACGACGATGTCGGCCTTGATGCGCGCGGGGCGGTCGCTGAGCACGATGACGCGATTGGCGAGCACCAGCGCCTCCTCGACGTCGTGGGTGACCAGCAGCGTCGTGAAACCCTTGCGCTGCCACAGCGCCACGAGCTCCGCCTGCATCGCGATGCGGGTTAGCGAATCGAGCTTGCCGAGCGGCTCGTCCAGCACCAGCACCTTGGGATCGTTGACCAGCGCCCGCGCCAGCGCGACGCGCTGCGCCATGCCGCCGGAGAGCTGATGCGGAAAGGCGTTGCGGAAGTCGGACAGCCCGACCAGGTCGAGCGCCGCATCGACACGATGGCGCTGCTTCTTGAGGATGCCCTGCGCCTCCAGTCCCAGCGCAACGTTGTCCCGCACCGTGCGCCATGGAAACAGCGTCGGGTCCTGGAACACGACGACGCGCGAGGGATGCGGTCCCCTGATGCTGATCTCGTCCTCGCGCAGCACGCCGCTGCGCGGCTTGTCGAGGCCGGCGATGAGACGCAACAAGGTCGACTTGCCGCAGCCCGAGGGCCCGAGCAACGCGACGAACTCGCCGGGCTCGACGATCAGGCTGACATCGTCGAGCACCTTCAGCTCGGCGCCGTCGATGTCGAAGGCATGGTCGACATGGGCGATGTCGATCGCGGCACCCGGGAACGCCGCCCGTCGAGCTTCCGAAACGGCTACCATTTCACGACACCCTTCTGCCAGACCAGCACGCGGTCACGGGTCTTGAACAGCAGCGTGATCGCGCCAGAGCAGAGCAGCGACATCACCAGCAGCGCTGCATACATGTTGGCGTACGCCGCCCAGCCCTGCGCCCATTGCAGGTACCAGCCGAGACCGGCCTTGACGCCGATCATCTCCGCGACGACCAGCACCGCAAAGGAGGCCCCGAGGCCCATGAACAGGCCGACGAACACATGCGGCAGCGCCGCAGGGATTGCGACCTTCAGCACCAGGAACGACGGCTTGGCGCCGAGCGTCCGCGCGACGTCGTAGTACGCGGTTGGCACGCTGGCGACGCCGGACCATGTCAGCACTGTTACGGGGAAGCCGGTGGCGAGTGCGATCAGGAACGTCGACGCGCTCCAGCTGGTCGGGAAGCTGAAGAAGGCGATCGGCAGCCATGCCGTGGCCGGCAGCGGTCCGATGAAGCGCAGCACCGGATGCACCCAGTAGCCGATCCGCGTCGACCAGCCGATCGAGACACCCGTGACGAAGCCGATGGTGGCACCGATGAGGTAGCCGCCGAGCTGCAGCTTGATCGACGCGAAGACGCTGTCGAGCAGCTTCGGCAGATCGTCGGTGTAGACCTCGATGATGGCCTGCGGCGGCGGAAAGAACGGCAGCGGCAGCCAGGCGTATTTCGCGGTGCCAAGCTCCCACAGCGTCAGGAACACGCCGAGCGCGATGAACCAGGGACTTCGCTTGCGCACGCCGACACCCGCACGTCCGAGCAGGTGCGCGGCAAGACTGGCCAACAATAGGATTGCCGCGATGACAAATCCGGCGCCCGCGAGATCGGTCGTGCGCGACCAGTCACCGATGTCCTCGCGGACGAGGCAGGATGCGCCGAAGGCGGCCCAAGCGAGCGCCGCGGCAATGCCGGGCGCCACCTCGCGGAGCTTGTCGGAAAGCAAGCTGCTCCGCGCGAGCTCGCCGGCGGCGACGTCAGACAGAGAAAATGTCGACATAGATGCGCTCGGCGAATTTGCTGGTGTCGGTGCTGGGCTTGAAGACGGAGACGACCTTCAGGTCGTCGGCATAGGCCTTCAGCTCCTGCTTCAGCGGAGCACCATGCGGATGATGATGATGGGTGTGATAGCGCACCATGCCTTCGAGATCGGCGAGCGTCGCCTGCTTCGGCGCGTAAGGCTGGAACGACTTCGCCGCCTCGACCGGGTTCTGCGCCGTGAACATCGCGGCATCGAGCAGCGCTTGCGTGATAGCGCGGCCAACCTGCGGCTCCTCGCGCACGAGGCTGCCACGCAGGCCGAGGATGCAGCAGACGCGGTTCTGATACTCGCCGTCGAGATTGGAGGCGACCTCCTTGTAGGCCGGGTCCTTCAGCCAGAGATAAGCGAGCGGATCGGACGCCAGGAACGCCTGCGTCTCGCCCTTGTCGGCGGCGACGTTGACGACGGCGCCTGGATAGACGCGCCAATCGACATCCTTCACCGGATCGATGCCGAGCCGCGCGAGCTGGATCGAGAAGAAGTTCTTGTCGGGACCACCGAGATCGCCGACGGCGACCGCCTTGCCCTTGAGGTCCGCCAGCTTGGTGATGCCGGAATCGCTGCGCGCCAGCACCCGCATGCAGCCGCCATGGGTGCCGGCGGCGATCTTCACGTCGAACCCCTGCTCCAGCGGCTTCAGCCAACGCAGCGCCATGCCGAGGCCCGCATCGCTCTTGCCGGTCGCGATGGCTTCCAGCAGCTGATCGGTCGAGCCCGAGTAGTTGATCAGCTCGACATCGAGATTGTACTTCTTGAAGAGGCCCTGGTCGATCGCCACCGGAACCGGCGTCAGGCACACTGCGCCGGCATTCCACGACAGTTTCAGCTTGCGCGGCGCGCCGGTGAGAGCTGGCACTTCAGCCGCCGTCCGGCAGATCGGAAACTGCTGAAAGTCGATCTCCGGCGCTGCTCGCAAGGACAGAGCCTGCGCGGCAAGGCCGCCGAACGGCGCCACCAACGCGGCTCCGGCGCCTGCCTGCAGCAGCCGACGCCGGCTCAAAGCGCTTGTCGTCTCCGTGTTATCCATCACCCTCTCCTGCCGACAACGCTCCGCCTATGCGCAGGCGCATGGCGCCCGCACTCCATCCGCGGAATGCCTCGATGTCTCGTTGACCGTGCGCTGTCGTCAGCGCCCCAATGATGAATGGATGATGCGTTCGCCCGTCCACATCGTCAATGAAATGGATTTTCGAATGTGGCGCGACGGTGAGCGAATATCTCCCCGCGCAACGAACTTCACAAAGCAATCAGTTCTTCCGCGCGCTTCGCAGGCGAGATCACCCCACACGTCGGCCGGAATCGGCCGTCGCGAGACCAAGATCGCGCTGTCGCTGCCGCACGCGCGGAATGATCTCGTCCGCGAAGTGCTTCATCTCGGACTCGAACGGCTGGAACTGCAGCATGAACAGCTCGATGCCGGCGGCGTGGAAGTCGATGGCGCGGTCGGCGACCTCCTCATAGCTGCCGACCAGCCCGGCGGCCGTACCGCCATTGCTGCCGACGCGCGCGCTCTTTTGCATGGTCTGCATCATCACCACCTTGGGGTCGGTGTTCTGCTTCTGGATCGCCTTCATCGGCGCGTCCTTCTCGGCGAGAAGCAGCAGCCGCTGATGCGCAGCTTCCGCCTCCGCCGCGGTCGGACGTGCGATCACAAAGGCCGATAGGCCAAAGCGAAGCGGCGGCGCCGCACCTCTCGGCCGCGCCGCAACGTCGCGGATCAGGCCGGAGACGTCGGCGAGCGGCTGGCCGTTGATGAACCAGACGTCACCGTGATCGGCGACCAACGACCGCGCCGGCTCGGATTCGCCGCCGACATAGATCCGCGGCCGGACCTGGTAGAGATCCTTCGGCCGCAGCGCGTAGTCCTGCACGTCGAAATAGCGGCCCTTGTGCGTGAGGCGCTCGCCCTGCAGCAGCCGCGACACCACCGAGATCCATTCTCGTCCATAGGCGTAGCGCTCGTCATGCTCGGCGAAGCCGATGCCGGCGCGCTCCAATTCGGGCTTGTTCCAGGCATTCACGAGATTGATGGCGAAACGCCCGCGGCTGATGTTCTCGATGCCGAGCGCCATCTTGGCGAGCACCACGGGATGATACAGATACGGCTTGATCGCGGTGATGATCTCGATCCGGCTGGTGAGCGCTGCGAGCGCCGCTGCTGCGCTCCAGGCCTCGAGCTGATCGAGATCCTCCTGGTGCGGATTGATCGTGTGCTGGGCCACCAGCGTCGAATCATACCCCAGCGCCTCGGCCTTCAGCACGAGATCGCGATTGCGCTCCCAGGAGGCATCATAAGGCTCTTCCGGATCCTGATGCGCCGCGCGCGGGCCATGTACCGAGGCCCAAATGCCGAAACGAAGCGGACTTGTCATGGTCGACCCTCACGATCTGCACGTCTCTCGCATCGTCATCTCGACGAAGCGCGATCCTCTTCACCGGTACTAACAAATTCGGAAAAGAAGTTCTTGCCGCTTTTGGCCCGCGCGGGAAATCGAAAACCTCCAGGCCTGACGACAATTGGAAAACGGCTCTATTTCGATCAGCCAAGTTTCGTGGGACAGTTTGCCGGCGCGCAACGAGGCGGCACGACACGGCTGCCTGCGCGCATCCGATCTACAGATCTGTCGAGTGATCTCTATCGGCAGAGGCATGACATCGCGAGGACGACGCACTCTTGAGCAATCTCGAACAAGCTGCCGGGACGATCGAGCTGCCGCAGACCAATCGTGACGCCGCGCGCCCCAGCGCGGACAGGCGTCGCGCGCTGAGCCCGGCGACGCTGCAGGCCCTGTCTTGGCTCGCGCCCGCCCTCCTCATCGTGATCTGGGAAGCGGCGGCGCAGGGCGGCTATCTGTCGCCGCAAGTCCTGCCGGCGCCAAGCAAGATCATGCGCACGGCCTTCAAGCTGACGACGCAGGGCACCCTGCTGAACGATCTCGGCGTCAGCCTGCTGCGCGCTGCTGCCGGCTTTGCGATCGGCGGTGCCATCGGCTTTGTGCTCGGCATTCTCGTCGGCTTCTCGCGGATCGCCGAAGCGCTGATCGACCGCAGCGTCCAGATGATCCGCGCGATCCCTTTCCTCGCCATGCTGCCGCTCGTGATCGTCTGGCTCGGCGTCGGCGAGGCCGAGAAGGTGTTTCTGGTCGCACTCGGCGTGACCTTCCCGATCTACATCAACACCACGCTCGGCATCCGCCAGGTGGATCCGAAACTGCTCGAGCTCGGCCGGGTCCAGGCGCTGTCGACGCTGCAGCTGATCCGCCGCATCATCCTGCCCGGCGCCCTGCCCTCCATTCTCACCGGCGTCCGCTATGCGTTGGCGACCGCGTGGCTCGCGCTGGTCGTCGCTGAGACGATCGGCGCGCAGTCCGGCCTCGGCTTCCTCGCGATGGACGCCCGCGAATTCCTGCGCACCGATGTCATCGTGCTGACCATCGTGATCTACGCCCTGATCGGCGTCGGCGCCGACCTGATCGCGCGCTGGCTGGAACGGCGGCTGCTCGCATGGCACCCGAACTACGGAGCGGCGCGATGACGGTCCAGTTCGCGCCGCCGCTGCAGGGCGCCACCGCGCCTGCGGTGATCGTCAATGGTCTGCGCCGCGCCTATGGCGAGCGTACCGTCATCGAAGGCCTCGATCTTCGCATCGAACGCGGTGAGTTCGTGGCGCTGCTCGGCGAGAGCGGCTGCGGCAAGACGACCTTGCTGCGCGCGCTGGCCGGGCTCGATCCGATCCAGGCTGGCCGCATCATCGGGCCGCGCCGGCCCGCCGTCGTGTTCCAGGAACATCGCCTGTTGCCCTGGGACAGCCTGTGGCGCAACGTCGCGCTCGGTCTCGATGTGCCCGACGCGCGCGCCCGCGCCGCCGCGGCGCTGGCAGAGGTCGGCTTGGGCGACCGCCTCGACGACTGGCCGCGCAATCTCTCGGGCGGCCAGGCGCAGCGCGTCGCGCTCGCTCGTGCGCTGGTGCAGCAGCCGGAGCTGCTGCTGCTCGACGAACCGTTCGCCGCGCTCGACGCGCTGACCCGCATCCGCATGCACGCGCTGGTACGCGAGCTCGTCGCCAACCATCGTCCCGGCGTGCTGCTCGTCACGCACGACGTCGACGAAGCGATCGCGCTCGCCGATCGCATCCTGGTGATGCGCGACGGCCGGATCGCCTTCGAGCACCGCGCGGATCGCAGCGGCACGGTCGCCCGCGGCGACCTGCTGGCTGAACTCGGTGTGCTCGGTTCACACGCTCACGATTGATTTTCGGAAGGATCGACATGTCTTCGGATGACTTCTCCCGCCGCCAGTTCCTCGGCACCGCCGCCTTCGGCATCGGCGCGCTCGCCGGCTTCACCCTGACGGATGACGCATGGTCCGCGCCCGGCCGCGTCACGGACACGGTGCGTCTCACCTGGGGTCTCTCGGGCCTCAACCTGATCGCCAAGGAGCGCGGCGAGTTCGAGAAGCTGCTCGCCAAGGACGGCATCAAGGTCGAATGGCTCGGCCCGTTCCCGAACCACGCCCCGACCTTGCAGGCCGTCACCGGCGGCACCGCGGATTTCAGCTTCGGCGGCTCGACCACGCCGGCGCTGGCCGCGATCATTGCCGGCTCGCCACTGGTGTTCACGCAATTCGTCGTCTACGAGCCCCGCACGACAGCGATCATCGCCCGCGACGATTCCGGCATCAACAAGGTCGAGGATCTCGTCGGCAAGTCGGTCGCCGTCAACCGCTCCGGCCTCGGCGAATTCCTACTGGTCGCCGCGCTGGAGAAGCACAAGGTCGACCGCTCCAAGGTCAAGTTCGTCTACCTCAATCCGCCGGACGCGGCGCCGGCGCTGGCTTCGGGCAAGGTCGACGCCTGGTCGATGTGGAGCCCGGGCGTCGATATCGCCCGGCTCGACTACAAGGCGCACGACATCTTCCTGGAAGGCCGCGATCTCGAGTTCCAGATCGACTACACGTCCTATCTGACCACCCGCAAGTTCGCGACCGAGAATCCGGCCCTGGTACGCGCCGTCAACGAGGCGTTTCGCGCCGAGGGCAAATGGATCTCGGAGAACAGCAAGGACGCCGAATACATCGCGCAGAAGGCCGGCAAATACAGCGATCAGATCCGCGACCAGTTCATCGCGCTGAACCGCAAATACCGCTATTTCTCCGTCAACGACAAGCAGTTCGTCACTGACCTGCAGAAGGCCGCCGATTGGCTGGTCGAGCGCAAGGTGCTGCCGGAGCCCGTCAATGTCGCCGACCACCTCGCCCAGATCGACGAGCCGACGCCGCAACGCTGAGCAGCTCGCTTCCTCTTGTCTCGCTATCGTCCGGATCCGTCATGAACAAGCCGCTGCCCACCAAATCCTTCACCACCGAGCCGCCCCTTCCGCTCGCTCCTGGCGCACTCGAGACCCTGCTGGCCGCAATCGCCGAAGGCGAGTCGGACCGCGAGCGCGAGCGCATCCTGCCGCACCAGCAGATTGCGCTGATCAAGCAGGCGCGGCTTGGCGCGCTGCGGCTGCCTGTCGCCGCAGGCGGCGCCGGCGGCTCGATCCGCGATCTGTTCCAGATCGTGATCCGGCTCGCCGAGGCCGATGCCAATGTGGCGCACATCCTGCGCAATCATTTCAGCGTCGTCGAGCGGCTGGTCCGCAATCCCCGCGACGACCAGGCGCGCGAATGGCAGAAGTCGGTGGCCGGCGGCGCGATCATCGGGCTTGCCACCACCGAGCTCGACAGTCCCCAGGTCGGCAACATCACGCCGAACACGACCTTCACGCCCGACCGCGACGACTATCTGCTGAACGGCACCAAATATTACAGCACCGGCACCCTGTATTCCGACCTCGTACTGGTGCGTGCGGCCGATCCGAGCGGGCGTCCCGGCGCCACGATCATCCCGGTCAACCGCGACGGCATCGAGCTGATCGACGACTGGGACGGCATGGGGCAACGGCTGACGGCGACCGGCACCACCCATTTCCGCAACGTCAGGGTCAAGCAGCAGGAGATCGTGTTCGACGCTCCGGACATCGGCTACGGCGTGCCCTATTCGAACACGTTCGCGCAGCTGTTCCTGACCGCCGCCGTCGCCGGCATCAGCCGCGCCGCCCTGCGCGACGCAATCGCGCTGGTCCGCTCGCGCAAGCGCACGTTCTATTATGCGCCGCATGAAAAGCCGACCGAGGACCCGCTGCTGCAGGAGACCATCGGCAAGATCGCGAGCGCGGCGCATGCCGCGGAGACGGTCGTCCTTGTCGCGGCCGAAGCGCTCGACGCGGCCACGGAGGCGTTCGATGCCGGACGCGCCGATGCCGAGGAGCTGGCCCACCGGGCTGCACTGCTGTCGGCGCAGGCCAAGATCATCGCGGATGATGCGGCCATCAAAAATGGCGGACACATCTTCGACGTCGGCGGCGCCTCGTCGACCAAGAAGGCCACCAATTTCGACCGGCACTGGCGCAACGCCCGCACCCTGTCGTCGCACAACCCGGTCACCTACAAGGAGCGGGCGATCGGGCAGTATCTGATCAACGGCACGCCGCTTCCGGCCAAGGGCTTCTTCTGACCGACGGCGCTGCCGCGACGAGGGACACGGCCAATACGGCGCGTGCCCGAGGGAGGCGACGGATGAGCAAGCGTGACCTTCATCTCGTATCTGAGACCGCGTTCGATCCCCAGCACTTCCACTCGGCCCTGCGCCGTGTCGCGGCCGGCGTCAGCGTCGTGACCGCGGGCCGCGGCGAGGAGATCACCGGGGTGACGATCGCCTCGCTGATCTCGCTGTCATCAGAGCCGCCGCGGCTCATGATCAGTCTCGGCAGCCGGTCGTCAGCGTTCCCGCTGATCGCTCGCGACGGCTGGTTCGGCATCAACATCCTCAGCTCGGACCAGCTCGCGCTCGCTGATCGCTTCAGCACGCCGCATCTGTCGGGACAGCAGAAGTTCGAGGGCATCGACTGGTCGCGCGGCCCGGCCGGCGTCCCGCTGCTGCAGCACGCCCAGGCCGCGATCGCGTGCGAGGTCGACGAGATCATCGAGCGCTACGCGCATGCGATCATCGTCGGTCGCCCCGACAGCGTCGAGCTTGCGCCCAAATTGTCGAGCCTGCTGTATTGGAACGACCAGTATGTCGAGGTCGACCGCAATGCGGATCTCGACCTGCTCGCCGAGGTCAGCGTGCCCTTGACCCATGTCCGGTGATGACGCGCATGCGCACGGAGGAAACGGCATGAGCTCTCGCCCCACCACGGGATCGGGTCCGGACAACGCCACCTCTGCAGGCGAACGCTGGGGTCTCGACCGGCTCGTTGCGGAGCTGCGCGTGTCACGCGAGGAGACGCACAGCATCCGCAAGGACGGCGTCATCCACCGGCCGCCATCGCGCGACAAGCTGGCGCAGATCGTCTCCGCGCTCACCGAAGCGATGTTCCCGCGCCACTATGGCCAATACGATCTCGACGGCGAGAACATCGACTATTTCGTCGGCCACCGGCTCAGCATCGGGCTCGATCTGCTGTCGGATCAGATCCACCGCTCCGCTTTGTTCGTCGGCGATGAGCTGATCCCCGGCTTCCGCCAGCCCGAGGCTGTGGAGCTGACCCGCCGCTTCGCGGCTGGGCTGCCAACCCTGCGCGGTGTCCTGATCAGCGATCTGCGCGCCGCCTTCGTCGGTGACCCCGCCGCCAAGAGCTTCCCGGAGATCCTGATCGGCTATCCCGGGATGACGGCGATCATCCATCACCGGCTCGCCCATCTGCTCTATGGCCTCGACGCTCGCCTCGTGTCGCGGCTGATCGCCGAGATCGCCCATAACAGCACCGGCATCGACATTCATCCGGGCGCCCAGATCGGCTCCGGTTTCTTCATCGATCACGGCACCGGAGTGGTGATCGGCGAGACCGCCGTGATCGGCGACCACGTCCGGATCTACCAGGCCGTGACGCTCGGCGCGCGCCACTTCCCGACCGAGGAGGACGGCACGCTGATCAAGGGTGACGCCCGCCATCCGATCGTCGAGGACGACGTCGTCATCTATGCCGGCGCCACGATCCTCGGCCGCATCACGATCGGACGGGGCTCGACGATCGGCGGCAACGTCTGGCTGACCCACGACGTGCCCGCGAACAGCGTCGTGACCCAGGCCTCCCTGCGCAACAAGGTCGGTGGACCTGCGCTGCAGAAGTCATGATCGACTCATTTTGCGGTGACGGCGACAGTCGCCGCGACCGAGCACACGGTCGATCGACGATCCGCTGTGCAGGAAGGCAGCCGCTCGAAATGTCGCTCCCCCGTTCCTGATGAGGACGACGCATTCATGCTCGTGCCCCGATCAACAATGCAAATCCATTTCATCGACAGCATCGGGACAGGGCCACTAGATTTTGACCTCCCGCAGCCGGCGCCAGTCGCTCCGATGGCTGCAGCGTTTCAACGGAAGCTGCGATGTTCGACCCTCTCGCCGTGATCAGTCTTCAGCAGAATACGCCCGGGCTTGCCGGTACCGGTGAGCCGCCCGGCGGCATCCAGGACCATTCCGGCAAGCGCTGCCTGGAGGGCCACAAAGCAGGTCTCGACCTCCGCGCCGGCATCAACTGGCTGGCCGATCAAATCGCCCGGCGCCTGCGATCGGCTCACGACTTGAGCTACGCATCCGCCCGCGATCCGCACTAGCCGATATCGGTCGGTTGCCGATACACGCACATCAGCACGCCACAACACGAGCGCCCCATGAGCCAGCGTCGCCAACTGAACCTCAACCTCTTCATCTATCCCGGCGGCCATCACGAGGCGGCCTGGCGCTACAAGGGCTCGGCGACCAGCCGCGCGCTCGACATCACCTACTATCAGCAGCTGGCAAGGACGGCGGAGCACTCCAAGTTCGATGCGATCTTCTTCGCTGACGGTCCGGCGCTCGCCGACAACGTCCGCTACGCGCAACGCTTCCGCTTCGAGCCGATCACCTGGCTGTCGGCGATCGCCGCCGCGACCAGCCGCATCGGCCTGATCGGCACGGCTTCGACCACCTATCACGAGCCGTATAATCTGGCGCGCCTGTACGCCTCGCTCGATCATCTCAGCGGCGGCCGCGCCGGCTGGAACATCGTCACCACAAGCGCGCCACAGGCGGCGCAGAACTTCGGCCTGCCGGAGCATCCGCCGCATCATGAACGCTACGAGCGCGCCAAGGAATTCCTCGATGTCGTGACCGCGCTGTGGGACAGCTGGGAGGACGACGCGGTCGTCAACGATCCCGCCTCCGGCATCTTCGCCGACACCGACAAGGTCCATGCGCTGAACCATGTCGGCAAGTATTTTCGCGTGCGCGGTCCGCTCAACGTGCCGCGCTCGCCGCAGGGGCGGCCGGTCTACGTCCAGGCCGGCTCGTCCGAGGATGGCCGCGCCTTCGCCGCGCGCTTCGCGGAAGCCATCTTCACCGCGCACCAGACGCTTGGGAGCGCGCAGGAGTTCTATGCCGACATCAAGCGCCAGGCGCGCTCGCTCGATCGCAATCCGGATCACGTCAAGATCCTGCCCGGCATCAGCCCGTTCGTCGGCTCGACGCAGGCCGAAGCCGACCGCCTGCAGGAGGAATTCAACGACCTGATCCAGCCGGACTATTCGCTGGTGCAGCTGCGCCAGATGCTCGGTCTCGACCTCCAGGGCTTCGATCTCGACGGCCCGTTCCCGCGTCATCTGATCGAGACCGACGGCGCGCGCGGCGTCGCCAGCCGCTTCAAGCTCGTGGTCGACATCGTCGACCGCGAGAAGCCGACGATCCGGCAGCTGATCCAGCGCCTCGCCGGCGCACGCGGCCATTGGGTGATCGCCGGCACGCCGGAAAAGATCGCCGACAACATCCAGACCTGGTTCGAGAACGGCGCCGCCGACGGCTTCAACGTGATGCCGCCCTGGCTGCCCGGCGGCTTCGACCTGTTCGCCGAGCACGTCGTTCCGATCCTGCGCAAGCGCGGCCTGTTCCGCGAGGACTACACCGGCAAGACCCTGCGCGAGCATTACGGGCTCGACCGTCCGGACAGCGCCTTCAGTCACCAGGTCCAGGCGATTGCCTGAGATCCGTTCCCGAGCGGCGCGGACGCCTTGCAAGGCATCCGCGCCGCTCTTCGTTTGTCGAAGCTTTGGAAGTCCCATGCCTGCATTGACACGATCGCAAGTCCTCCGCCTGCTCGCCGCCTCGACGCTCTCCCTGTTCACCGTCACCAGCGCGTCGGCGCAGTCGGCCGAGAAGAAGGAGCTCAAGGTCGGCTTCGTGCCCGGCCCCTATATCGACGAGTTCAAGATCGGCGTTGCGCCCGAGCTTGCGAAGAAAGGCTATCAGATCCGCTATGTCGAGTTCTCGACCGGCCTCGAGGCCAACAATTCCGTGTTCAAGAGCGAGATCGACGCCAATGTCATGCAGCACACGGTGTTCCTGAACTCCTACAATGAGCGGCAGAAGACCGATCTCACCGGCATCGTGCACGTGCCGACGCCGCCGATGGGGATCTATTCCAAGAAGCACCCGCTCGGCACCAAGATCGGCGCCGGCGCCAAGATCGCGGTGCCGAACGATCCGGTCAACCTGCAGCGCGCGCTGTGGATCCTGCGCGATCTCGGCCTGATCGAGATCCGCGACTCCAAGCCGGTCGACGTCACCGAGCTCGACGTCATCAAGAATCCCGGCGGCATCAAGATCGTCCCGCTGGAGGCCGCGCAGGCGCCGCGCGCGCTCGACGACGTCGACTTCGCCGCCGTCCAGGGCAACTTCGCGATCTTCAGCGGCCTGAAGCTGACCAACGCCTTCGCGCTGGAAAAGATGACGACGCCCTACATCAACGTGGTCGCGGTCAAGCGCGACAACGCCGAGACCGCCTGGGCGAAGGACATCGTGGCGGGCTACAAGTCGCCAGGCTTCAAGGCCGCGATCCTCGCCGATCGCTTCTATGACGGCTTCACGCTGCCCGATTACATGAAGTGACCAACGGCGGCGGCCCGCGCTCGTCACGGGCCGCCGTTGATCTCGGTCGACGCCAGCTCTACTTCAATCCGAAGCCCAGCGCGCGCAGCGCCTCGGTCAGCTTGTCGCGGCCGTTGAGCGCCTTCGCCGAGCCCAGCCGGTTGAGCACCGTTTCACGCCAGCCGACTGGTGCCACGCCCTGGCTGGTCTGGAAGTCCCGCAGCGTCTCGTCATAGGCGGCGATGCCGTGGATCTCGTCCGTCGGCGCGTAGCGCTCGCGATGCAGGATCACGCTCTGGCGCAGCCGCGGCTTGACGTCCTCGCCGGCGGCCCGATCCGCATAGCCGACACACAGGCCGAACACGGCAAGCACGTTCGGCGGCAGGCCGAGCTCCTCGGCCACCGCCTGCGGGCGGTTGCGGATCGCGCCGATATAGACCGAGCCGAGCCCGAGCGCCTCCAGCGCCACCACGGCGTTCTGGGCTGCGAGCGCGGCATCGATGATCGCGACGAACAGCGTCTCCAGGAAATGGATGCCGTCGTCGGAGCGCCCTTCGCGCCGTGCCAGCCGTTCGGCCCGCGACAGGTCGGCAAGCCAGACCAGGAACAACGGCGCCTCGCGGATATGCTTCTGGTTGCCGGCGAACTCCGACAGCCGCTGCTTGCGCGCGGGATCCTCGACCGCGACGACGCTCCAGGTCTGCAGGTTAGAGGACGACGCGGCCGACTGCGCGGCGGCTACCAACGTCTCCACGGTGTGCGGCGGCACCGGATCAGGCCGATAGCTGCGGATCGAGCGATGCGCCAGCAACTGGCCGAGGATGTCCTCGGCGCCGGCGGCGACCGCAGGGATATGCGCGCCATAACGCTTGCGCAGCGCCGCCGTGACATCGTCTTCCGCCGCGCGCGATGTCCTCGTTTCAACAATCGTCATTCCAGTCCCTCACGTCATGCCGTGCGCTTTTCGCGCCGGCAGTCATCTCGTCCAGCTCGCACTTCGATCCGCAGCAAAGCCGACCTCGCGGACGACGGCAATCCCCATATCGCCCGCGTCGGTCGGCGCTCACGGCTACTCGGCGGCCTCCGCAGCAGCAGGATGAGCCACTGTCTCAATCACGGGTTTACGCAAGCCCGCCTGCTCCATCAGCGGCAGCACGCGGCGGCCGAAGAAGTCGAGGTCGGGCTTGAAATCGTACAACGACAGCTGCAGGCCATCGACGCCGGCCTTCTTGAGCTGGACGAACTGCTCGACCACCTGCTCGGGGGTGCCGATCACCTCGATGTTGCCGCCGATCGCCCGGCGCTTGGGCGCATCGACGCCGACACGGCCGCGCCAGGCATGAGCGTCGCTGTCGAGCCGGTTGAAGTCGCCGACCGGATCGGCATGGGCGACGATGGCATCGTGATAGGTCCAGGTCTCGCGCTCGGTCTCGCGGCAGATCACCATCGGATTGAGCAGCGTCCGCACCTCGCGGCCGAGATCGCGCGCCGCCTGCTTGACCCTCGCCGTATGCGCCGGCAGCGCAGGAATGGCGCTCTCGAAGCTCGAGCCTGTCGGGCTGGTGATGAAGACGATGTCGGAATAGCGCGCGGCAAAGGCGATGCCGGCGTCCGAGCCGGTGGCGTTGACCAGCACCGGCCGGCCGTAGCGCGGCTTCGGCGTCACGAAGGCGCCGTTGAGCTTCCAGGACGACTGGCCGGAGAATGAGTAGTTCTCAGTGTCGCCCCACAGCCGCTGCAGCACTTCAAGAAACTCGGCGGCGAGTTCGTAGCGGCGGTCGTGATCGATCCGGCTCCAGCCGAACGCCTCGTGCTCGGCGGCGCGATGGCCGGTCACGACATTGATGCCCCAGCGCCCGTTGGAGATGTGATCGAGCGTGGCGCCATATTTGGCGAGATGCAGCGGATGCAAGGGACCGTAGAGCACGTGGATGGTCGAGACCAGGATGATGCGCCGGGTCACGCTGGTCAGCGCCGCCGTGGTCATAAACGAGTCGAGCGCCTCGCCGGTGAAGACGCCGCCATAGCCGCCCTTGGGCAGCCATTGCGACAGCGCGAACACCAGATCGAAGCCGAGATTCTCCGCAGCCAGCACCAGGTCGCGGTTGTAGTCGAAATGCCAGGACGTCGTCCGCGGCAAGGTCGACGCGCTCCAGCCGCCGGCCTGGATCGGCAGGAACAGGCCGAGCAGCAGCGGCTGCTGCAGCGCCTGCGACAACGGGCTGTCCGGCCGGTCGGCCGGTCCCGGAAAGCCGTCGAGGCCGACAAGGGCTCCTGGCCGGTGGGTGATGATGGTCATGCCGTCCTCCTGTCGTCTGCGGCGGCTGCACGCACGGTTTCGCCGGCGCGGCGAAACACCGTTTCCATCAGCCATTGCTCGTTAGGAAACTGCCGGGCCCATTCGTCCCAGCCGGAATGCTTGCGATATTGACCGAGGCGTCCCGAGGCCACCGCCTCGCCCGGCGTGATCGTGACGCGGCGGTCGCAATCGGGCGCGACGTAGATCGCATCCGCGCGGCAATACAGCTCGCACATGAAGCAGGTCTGGCAATCCTCGACCCGCGCCAGCAGCGGCGGCCCCGACGACGCGCGGTCGAGCACGTTGGTCGGGCACGCCTCGACGCAGGCGCCACAGTCCGTGCAGCGATCGGCAACGATGAGCTCGATCATGACGCGGCTTCCAGGGCGATTGGAGCTGCCGGCACACGGCGCGTGTCGGCTGCGATGTCGACGCGATCGAGGCCGCGGCTCACCAGGCGCACTGCGAGGTCCGGATCGACGCCGGGATGATCGAGCCTGCGATGCATCCCCCTGCTTTCGGTCCGCTGTCGCGCGGTCGCGACCGACCAGCGCGCCGTTGCGACCAGCGCCGCCGTCTCGCGCGACCGCAGCGGATCGCCGCCCGCATGGTCGGCGATCTCGCGCCAGAGCCCGTCGAGCGACCGGAGCGACGCAGCCAGCGTCGATTCCTTGCGGAACAGGTTCTTGTCGAATGGATGCATCTCGGCGCGGACGCCGGCCCTGATCGCGTCGAGATCGCCCGCTCTGCTCCGCACCCTCGGCCGCAGGCCGGCCTGTCCGAGCGGAATCAAGGACGAGGCTTTCGACCCGATGCTGCGCGCCAGTCGCGCGGCGGCCTGCCCGGCACGGACGCCCGACGACAGCGCCCAGGCCGAATTGATGCTGCCGCCGCCGGAGATCGCACCGGCAACCTTCTCGCGCGAGGCGTTGTCGCCGGCGACGAACAGCCCCGGCACGGCAGTACGCCCGTCGAGATCGTCGACCCTGACGCCGCCGAGACCACGGATGGTACCGTCATTGTGCAGCGTGACCTCGAAGCGATCGCGCCAGGGATCGACGCCCCAGCGATCGAACACCAGCGGCACGTTCGGCGAGATCGTATGCAGGCGGGCCTTGATGTCGTCGGGCAGAAGATGGAGCGAGCAAAACACCGGTCCAGCAAGCATAGCCTTGGCCAACCCGACCGTCTGCTGCGGCCCGAACGGCGGATCGAGTTCGCGCCCGTCGGCGTCGTAATAAGTCGCGAACGCATAGGCCATGCTGCGCGTCATCGTCGAATGCGCCGGCGCGATCGTGTAGGCCGCGGTGAATTCCATCCCTGAGAGATCGGCGCCGGCTTCCGCCGCCAGCAGATAGCCATCGCCGGTATTGGTGCGCGATCCCAAGAGATGCGACAGGAAGCTGGTGCCGCCGGCAGCGAGCACAGTCGCACCTGCGGCGATCTGGTAAGGCCGCGCCCCATCCTGACGGCGAAGGCCTCGTGCACCGCCGATCGTGCCGTCACTGCGCGCCAGCAGTTCCAGCACTGGCGAATGGTCAAGGATCGTGACGCCATGATCACGCGCAAAGGCACGCAGCGCCCGCATGTATTCGGGACCGCGAACCGCGCGATAATTGGTCTGCCCGTCATCGTCGATGCCGAACGCGTAGTGGCTCGCGAGCGTTGGCAATGTCCGCCAAGTCTCCGCGATGATCCCATGCATCCATGCGGCTTCGCCGAGACCGAGACCCGCGATGACACGCTGGCTGACGGCCTGCTCGCGCGCCTGCGGCGGCACCCACCAGTGACCGGGGCCGGTCGCGGCCGTGACGCCGCTGGTGCCGCAATAGCCCTTGTCGACGAGGATCACCCGCGCACCGGCGCGCGCGGCCGAGACCGCAGCCCAGGCACCGGCCATGCCGCCGCCGATGACGAGCACGTCGGCGGTGAGCGATAGTGGATCTGGCCCTGAAGCAGTCACGGCGACACCGGATGTGTCATCCGCAAGGCGCGCGCCCTCGTTCGTTCTGCCGGCGTGGCCTGCGCAACCATGTTCCGAACTCCGCAGCCGTGCGCAAACGACGCACGCGCGCCGTCATGGTCATCCAGTGCGGCGTCGCTGGCAATTTCAGAGTTGCGCGATTTTCAAACGCTCTGTTCTCGCCGCGATCCATGATCGGAGAAGATTTCGGTCGAGTGTTCCAGGCTTCCATCGCCGCCCGGCGCGCCAGCCGGCTGCAAATAATATTTCTATCGCAGCGTCGCTCATGACGACACACCTGCGACAACAATCTGTATGTTCTTGGAACACCATCGATCGGAACGCGCCAACAAGTAGAATATTCGTCTTTCCGAATCCGGCCGATGTTTTACGTGCTAGACTACAAACGTAGCACATCGTCCGCGCGCGAGAGAAAAGGCATCTTTGCATGGGCCGTTTTCCAGAACGACACGTGATCATCGTCGGCGGCGGCGCATCCGGCGTCCTTCTGGCCTATCAGCTGCTGCAACGCCCGAAGTCCGATATCCGGGTCACCTTGATCGAGAAGCGTTCGGAGGTCGGTCGCGGGCTGGCCTATCACACCGGCAATGCTGATCACCTGCTCAACGTGCGCGCTGCCAACATGAGTGCGCTGCCCGATGATCCCGACCATTTCTGGCGCTGGCTGTCGGCGCACGAGCATGGCCTGCGGCTTTGTCCCGATCCGTTCTGCTTCGTGCCTCGCCGCCTTTATGGCGACTACATCGCCAGCCTGATCGCGCCGTTCCTGGAGACCGAGGACGGCGCCCGGCGTCTCAGCATTATCCGTGGCGAATGCACCGCGGTGAGCGAGGGCGCCCACACCGTCACCGTGAGCCTCGCCGACGGAACGCGACAAGTCGGCGACGTCGCGGTGTTCGCCACCGGCCATGACGCCGCCATCCCGCGCTCGGCCTGGCATGCCGATCCCTGGATCTCGCCGTCCGTTCCCGGCTTCAGCCAGGATTCGCCGGTGCTCATCCTCGGCGCTGGCCTGACCATGACGGACTACGTGCTGTCGCTGCTGCGCGAGGGCCATCGCGGCCCGATCCTCGCGATCTCGCGCCGCGGCCTGATGGCCAAGGGACATCGGCGTATCACTCCCTGCAAGATCAGCGAGGATGAGGTTCCGTTCGGTGCGCGCGGCAGCGTTCTGCTGCGCTGGTTCCGGCAGCGGATCGCCGCCCACATCGCCGAGGGTGGCGACTGGCGCGGCGTCATCGACGCCGTCAGGCCGTTCAGCCATCGGCTGTGGCAGGACTTGCCGCTGGCGTCCAAGCGCAGCTTCCTGGAGCATGCGCGGGCATGGTGGGATGTGCATCGGCACCGCATGGCGCCCGAGGTGGAGAAGCGCATCGCGCAGGCGATCGCGGACGGCCAGCTTCGGGTCGCCGCCGCCAAGCTCGTCAAGATCGACGGTGGGACGCAAGGCGCCCGCGCGCATTATCGCCGGCGTGGCCGCAGCGAGATCGAGACGCTCGAGGTCGGTGCCGTGATCGACTGCACGGGGATCGTCAGGGACCCCCGCGCCACCGCCAATCCTGCGGTCCGCAGCCTGTTCGATCAGGGGCTGGCGCGTTGCGATCCGCTGCGGATCGGCATCGAGGTCACGGCGGATTGCGCCATCGTCGGTGCCGATGGCACGCCGTCACAGCGCCTGTTCGCGATCGGCCCGCTGACTCGCGCCGCCTTCTGGGAGATCATCGCGATCCCGGACATCCGAAGCCAGTGCGCCGATCTGGCGGACCGGCTATTGCAGGCCCGCCCGATCGTCGGGTCGCCGCGCGATGCGCCGGCGTTGGCGGCGGTTGCCGATCACCAGGTCGCGATGTAGGTGCCCTTGAAGCGCGTCTCCAGGAACGCCTTGACCGGCTCGGAGTGGTAGGCCTCGATCAGCTGCTTGACCCAGGGCTTGTCCTTGTCCTCCTCGCGCACCGCGAGGATGTTGACCCAGGGCCCCTCGGCATTCTCGCGCGCGATCGCATCTTTGGCGGGATTGAGCCCGGCCTGGACGGCGTAGTTGTTGTTGATCGAGACGAGATCGACATCGGCCAGCGCGCGCGGCAGCTGCGCCGCGTCGAGCTCGACGAATTTCAGCTTCTTCGGATTGTCGGTGATGTCGACCACTGTCGAGGCGACATTGCTCGGATCCTTCAGCTTGATGACACCGTGCAGCGCAAGGATCATCAACCCGCGCGCGCCGTTCGACGGATCATTGGCGATCGCGACCTTGGCGCCTTCCGGAAGCTCGGCCAGCGTCTTGTATTTCTGCGAATACACGCCCTGCGGCGAGGCGATGGTGGTCGCGACCTTGACGATCTTCCATCCGGTCTTGGAGATCTGGTTCTTCAGATAGGGCTCGTGCTGGAACGAGTTCGCCTCGAGATCCTTCAACGCCAGCGCCTGGTTTGGAATCACGTAGTCGGTGAACTCGACGACCTTGATGTCGAGCCCGCGCTCGGCAGCGACCTTCTTCACGACGTCGATGATTTCGGCATGCGGCCCGGCGGTCACGCCGACGCGGATGGCTTCCGCTTGTGCGGGAAGGATCAACGACACAAGGGCGGCAATGGCAACAATGGGAAGGCGCATTCAAGTCTCCAACGAAACAACCTAGTTTCGTTGCTCACTAGCGCCGCAACAGCCGGGCCGCAATCGCAGGTGCGAACAAAGCAATGGACGCGCTCTCGCGGCTGATCATTGCGTGCAAATGTTCTTTCTTCTCAGCCATTCTGATCGATTCATTCTCTCAACCTGTAGCCCGGATGAGCGAAGCGACATCCGGGCTCACACGAGGCGTGGAGAAGAACCCGCATGTCGCTGGCGCTCATGCGGGCTACTGATGTTCTTCAGTTGAACAGATCCGGCTCCTGCGCCGTGATCCAGTCCCACAGCGGCTGGAAGCTGAAATAGCCACCCTTGTGGGTGCCGACCTGCCCCGCCGTCAGCTTGGCGATCTCGTGCGGGATCGGCTTGGTGGGACCGGCGGCCTCGGCCAACAATTGCGTGCGCGCGGCATTGTCCATCGCGATGTACCACCACGCTACAGCCTCGATGGTCGGGCCGACAGTCAGCAACCCGTGATTTTGCAGGATCGCGGCCTTCTTCGTCCCCAACGCCTGGGCGATTTTTCTGCCCTCATCGGCATCGAGCACGACGCCGGTGAACGGGTCGAACAGCACGTGATCCCCGTAGAAGGCGCAGGAATCCTGCGTCAGGGGATCGAGCAGTCGGCCGAGCGTGGACCACGCCTTGCCATAGGTCGAATGCGTATGCGCGGCGGCGATCACATGCGGATGCGCCGCATGGATCGCGGAGTGAATGACGAAGCCGGCCTGGTTGATCGGCCTGTCGCCGATCAGGATGTTGCCATCGTGATCGACGAGTTGCAGGTCGGACACCTTGATCTGGCTGAAATGCGCCGACAGCGGATTGATCCAGAACCGGTCGGGGAATTCCGGATCGCGCACGGTCACGTGGCCGGCCAGGCCCTGGTCGAAACCGTAGCGGGCAAACAGGCGGAAGGTCGCCGCAAGGCGCTGCTTGCGATGAAGCCGCTCCTCCGCGAACGTGGCGGCGGGCTGGCGCTCGACGAGCGCAAACTTCCTGGGTTTTTCGACGAGCGTATTCATGTCCGTTGACCTCTTGCCTCGAGCGCGCGCGTCCATCGCGCGGTCAACTCGTTAGGCTGATGGTAGAACGAACCGCGCGAGACGATCTTTTCAAAGATCGCGGTTCACCGGAAATGCCGGCGAGCCCTCGTTTCCCACGTCAACCGAAAACATCTCCGCCGCGCCGTCGCAGCGCAATCTCTGCTCAGCGCTGCCGCAGCCTCCGATTGAGCCGGCGCGCGAGATGATCACCGACGGTCTGCACCGTCTGCACCAGCGCGATCAGGACGACGACCACGGCCAGCATCATCTCCGGCATGAAGCGCTGATAGCCGTAGCGAATGCCGAGGTCGCCGAGACCGCCGCCGCCGACCGCGCCGACCATCGCGGAATAGCCGAGCAGGCTGACCACAGCGAGCGTCAGCGCCAGCACGAGGCCCGGCAGGGCTTCCGGGATCAGCACCTTGAACACGATCTGCAGCGGCGTCGCGCCGAACGAGGACGCGGTCTCGATCAGGCCGCCATCGACCTCGCGGATCGCCGCCTCGACCAGCCGCGCGATGAACGGCGTCGCCGCCACCGTCAGCGGCACGATCGCAGCCCCCGAGCCGATCGACGTGCCGGCGACGAGGCGCGTGAACGGGATGATGGCGACGACCAGGATGATGAAGGGCGTCGAGCGCGTGGCGTTGACGACGACGCCAAGGATCGCGTTGGCCGCGGGCGCTGCGAACAACTCCCCCGCGCGGCTCGTCGCAAGGAAGACGCCGAGCGGCAACCCGAGCGAGGTCGCGACCAACGCCGCGGTCGAGACCATGAACAGGCTCTCGCCGGTGGCCTGGATGATCAGGTTGATGAGCTCAGGAGACATAGCCGAGACGCTCCGCTGCGAAGCGATGCTGTGAGAGATAGGCCAGCGTCTGCCGTGCCGCCGCTTCCCCGCCGGGAATGCCGAGGATCAGCGAGCCGACATGCTGGCCGCCGATCTCGTCGATCCGCGCCGACAGCAGCGCGACGTCGATCGACAGCTCGCGTGCCAGCCGCGCCACCAGCGTGTCGCCGGCATCCGAGCCGCGCACCTGGACGCGGAGCACCGTCTGTCCGATCGGCACAAGCTCCTGCACGAGCCGGCTCGCCAGCGACACCGGCACGGCATCGCCGAGCACCTCGGCCAGGAAGGTCTGCGTGGTCGGATGCTTCGGATGGGTGAAGATGTCGGCGACATGGCCGCGCTCGACGACACGCCCATCATCGATCACGACGACTTCCTTGGCGAGCTGGCGGACCACGGACATCTCGTGGGTGATCAGGATGATGGTGACGCCGAGCTCGCGATTGATGTTGGCGAGCAGGTCGAGAATCGCCCGCGTCGTCTGCGGATCGAGCGCCGACGTCGCCTCATCGGACAGCAGCACGTTCGGCCGCGTCGCCAGCGCGCGCGCAATGCCGATGCGCTGCTTCTGACCGCCGGACAGCTCCGCCGGGTAGCGATCATGCTTGTCGGCGATGTCGACCAGCTCCAGCAGCTCGGCGACCCGCGTCCTGATGTCGGCCTTCGACCAGCCGGCGATCTCGAGCGGGAGTGCGATGTTGTCGGAGGCCGTGCGCGACGACAGCAGGTTGAAGTGCTGGAAGATCATGCCGATCGAACGCTGCGCCAGCCGGAGCGCCTGGCCGCGCAGAGCCGAGATGTCGCGTCCATCGACGACCACCCGTCCCGCCGTCGGCTTCTCCAGCCCGTTGATCAGCCTGACGAGGCTCGACTTGCCGGCGCCGGACCGTCCGATCACGCCGGTGATGGAGCCCCGCGCGATCGCGAAGTCAATATCCTTGAGCGCCTCGACATCCGGCTTGTCGCGATAGGCGGGATAGATCTTCGACAGTCCCTCGAAGCGAACCATCGGCTCGGCGACGAGAGACGAAGGGACGAGACAGGCCGGCACGACCGGCTCGGCGATCCCCAGGGTTGGGTGGGCATTCATGGACTGACCTTGGACTGACCTTGGCTTCAGATGCTGCAGCGCACTCGAATTGCGCTCACCATCGCCTGCGATCAGTCCAGAGGCAATTTCAGAAAATGCCCCCAAGTTGGACGAAGGTTCTCACGGCGTCACCGTCCGTGAAACGTCATCCTCCTGCTCACGTTCAATCGAAGTGGAACACCAGCATCCGCAATTCGATGCTCTCGCGCGGTGGCGCATCGGTCGGCGTCGTCGGGTCGACGAAGGCGGTATGCGGTCCGAACCGCGTGCGCCCGTCGGTCGCCGAATCGTAGCACTTCAGCAGCAGCGCCTCGTCGGGTGTCATGTCCGGGAAATAGAACCAGCGATGAGCGGGATTGTACGTGACGGAGTAGATCTCGCCGTTGCGGTTGGGATAGATCAGGTCGGACGCGACCAGATCATCCGGCGCGACCGTGGTCCCGTCGCACATCGCCAGCGGCGTGTCGCGCAACGGCCCGATGATTGGCCGCCACAGGTTGATCACCTGAACCCGCCCGCGCAGCAGGTCCTCCGCCTCGGCGCCGAGATGCTCACGCACCCGGTTGGCACCCGACGTCGCGGTCTGGTCCACATGCACGCGCGTCGCCGGCTGGCGCGGCCCGCCGTCACGGACGTCGGGAGCACCGGCCACACGCTTGCGCAGGGTGTGGTCGAAGATCACGACGCGATCGGCGCGCAAGGTCGCACGAATGAAGGCCTCCGCCGCCGGATAATAGATGCTACGGATTTCCTTCTCGTTGGTGAAGTCACGCACGAATGTGGGGTGTCGCACCAGCGCAAAGCCCTCACGGTCGAGCGAGAATGATTGCGCGATCGGGCGGCCGTTGAACACCGGCACCTGACGGGGCTCCGGCAGCGCGGTCGATTTCGGCTCGCCCGGCGGCGGGTCGAACGCATAGGTGCGCGGCTTGCCCGCGGTGGGCGCCAGATAGTTCAGCTCGGCGAGAACGAAGGGCAACGCTTCGATCTTTCTCTCGACCAGGCTCATGGATGTCTCCGGGCAGTTTCATGCGATTGCATGTAGCTTGATCGGTGCCGGCGGTCAGAACAAGCCGGCGCCCGAAATAGCAACGCTCCTGCTTTCGCTGCGGCCCGGCGTAGCAAGGAATTGCTCGTCGAACACAGTGCTAGACCGAAGTTTTCTTCTGTGTGTCGCGTCCTGCGCCAGGACATGGCTGGCATGACATCACCGCAGCCAGACTCGGCGCCATCGGGTCCCTTGCATTCGGGTCACGCCGCCCGCGCAGAACAATTCTTGCTCGATCAGCCTGAAAATCGCGCGACCCATTTTATTGACGGCATGCGGCGTCCTTCTACACTCAGCATCAGAGCACCAACGCGCCCCGCGCCGAACAGACACGATCCGACGCCACCGCATGTCAGCCGCACCTCCGCAGGTCTTCGCCATCGATCTTGGCCGGCGCCCGGCCTTCGTGTTCGCCGCGAATGATCACGACATGGCGCAGAGCCTGGTGCGGTCACCGCGATTGCTCCACGCGATCGACGCTTTCTGCCGGCTGAGGCGTCCTGCCCAGGCCGAACGGCTTGCGCTCCGCGGAGCAACCGACGACGAGGCCGCCGTCTATCGCGACCGCGCCGACGAGCTTGCCGACGCGGCGATCTCCCGCCTTCTCTTGGTTCATATCAGTCCGGACTGACACCGCAGGGAGCGCAGGCCCGTTCGGGCCCGCGCCTGTGCAGCGCGACCGACCTACTCCGCGGCCTCGCTGAGCCCAAGCCGCGCCCGCGGCACCTCGCCGGTCACCACCGACACACGCTCGCCCCAGCGCTCTTCGGGATAGTAGTCCCACACCGCATGATGCTGGCTCGCCCAATTGTCCCAAACCAGCAGCGAGTTCGGCCGCCACTGCACCCGCGTCTGCAATGCAAGCCGGCCTTCGATGTGACGGAACAGGAGCTGCAGCAGCGCATCGCTCTCGCGCCGGGTCAGCTGCACGATGTGCGAGGTAAAGGACGCATTGACGTACAGGAACTTGCGGCCGGTACGCGGATGAGTCACGACCACCGGATGCTCGGATAGCGGATAGGTCTTGCCGGGATCGGGCTTGGCGCCATAGCCGGCGGTCCAGGCCAATGATCCATCATGGATGGCCGTGAGGCCATCCAGCAGCTGCTTGATCGGATCCGACAGGAATTCATGGGCCAGATACATGTTGGCGAAGGCCGTGTCGCCGCCGAGCGGCGGCGTCTTGGTCACACGAAGCAGCGAGACCGCAATCGGGCTGGGATCGCAGGACACGTCCGGATGCCAGCCGTCACCGGCGGTGAAGCGCGAATTCGCATCGGTCTTCCACGACAGGAATTCCGGATCGAACGGCCCGTCGTGCCGGAAGCGGGTCGCGGCCAGCTCGTGCCGGTGCAGCGACTTGCCGAAGCGGCGCGCAAAGCGCTTGTGGTCGTCTTTCGAGATCTCCTGATCGCGGAACACGATCGCAAGATTCTCATCGAGCGCGCGGTGGATTTCCGCGAACTGCTCGTCCGGCAGATCCTTGGTGAGATCGACGCCGCCGATCTCGGCGCCGACCGTCGGACTGAGCTGCCGCACCTTAATCGTGCGATACGGCTCGCGCCGGGCGCTGTTCCATGCCTGGATGGCCAGCTTGTCGTTGAAGTCCCTGTAGAAGCTCATGACTTGTCCTTCTCGAAAGTTGCGATGTGGGAGATCAGATGACCGCGCGGCGCAGGCGTCCTCCGCCGGTCGCGACGAGCGCACGGGCCGCGCGTTCGGCCTCGCGCGCGGAGGCAAAGTGCTGTCCCTCCAGGCTGTCGAATGCGCGTTCGGATGAGAAAAAGCTGAAGCCGCGCTCGTCGGCCGTGACGATGCCGGCGGTGCGGTTGAGAACCTCGATGACATAGGCTTTGGACATGACCGGTCGTTCGCCGCGTGCGTGCGGCGCTCCTGTCTGATCTGCAGATGGTTGAAGGCGTTGAATTCGGCTGCAGCGATCAGCAACAGGCCCCGGTCGCCGCGGAGAAACAGCGGCCGGCAAGGCGCTTGCGCACCAGGCGATCGGCTGCGGTTCGGGTTCTCATCTGGCGTTCCGTGGTTGAGCGATGACGACAGGGAATATCGGCGCGAGGCGCTATGCGGTCAATGAAATGGAACTTCAAAGATTGCAAACCAGCGCATCGTTTATTTCAGAACGACACATCTCGACGCAAATAGTCGCTCGCTTATCCGGAAGCTGGGATTGAGACGGACTTGCAGATGACGCGGCGTGGGACATCGTACGACAAAAGCTTTCTCCACGTTTCAAACAGCAGGCATGGCTCGGGGATCTCGCGGCCGCATGCGCCCGAGCTTTGCATTCGTTCGACCTCTCCTTTGAAGAAGAGGCGCAGGGAAGACCGGGTATCGGCTGATACCCGCGGTCCGCGTGCAGCAGAAAAGCACGCGGCAGAACCACAGGTTCAGCCCAATATCCGGCCTTCCCTGCGCGACGGTTTGAACGGGTTATAGGCGCTCTCCCCGGGGATCGGCTGTCTTGCCCCCGTCGCCGGCGGATCATCATCACCGCCGGCTTGGCATCAGCACCGCGATGCCAGGACCACACCACTTCGCCGTCGCATCGCTCCGTTCGTCGGCGCGGGCTTTGACACCCGGCTGCGGAGCAACGCGCCCATCGCCTCCCCAGCTCGACGCTCGTGACGATCGCGAAACGTCCCTCTTCAGCGAGCCGGGATGCGCGAGAATGTGGAGGTGATTTGCCCGACAACGCAAGTGAGGAGTCCGCGACAAACTGGCACGACGGGCAGTTGGCGCATGTAGGGCATGCGTGGATTGCTCGTCGGGCAGATGATCCATCGCACGACGACCGGGCGTCCGTGAGTCGCCTCGCCCCTCCCCCATCGTCATGGCCATGCTCGGTCACAGCCATCCACGTCGTGGTCATCACGAAGAAAGACGTGGATGCCCGGGCCTTCGTCGCGGGCCCCGCGCTGAACGGGGCAGCGAGGGCGGTCTCGATAGCGAGCGAAGCTCACGAGTTTTGTGCACTGAAGATCATCTAGCCGGCCTCCGCAACCGCGGGGGTGGTGGAGCTAGAGTGAGTTCGTAATGATCGAATCACTTTTGACCACGAGGAGGCGAAGATGATGTACGGCGGGATCGATCTGCATTCCAACAACAGCGTGATCGTGGTGATCGACGAGGCGGATCGCGTTCGTGGGACAGAAGCGCTTGCCGAATGAGATATCCAAGATCATCCTCTTTCTGAAGCCCTGGCAAAGCGAGATGAAGGGTGTCGTCGTCGAGTCGACCTACAACTGGTATTGGCTGGTCGATGGCCTGCAGGAAGCTGGCTTCCACGTGCATCTCGCCAACACATCCGCTATCAAACAATATGAAGGACTGAAGCACAGCGGCGACGAGGCCGACGCGCAACATCTCGCTCACTTGCTTCGGCTGGCTATCCTGCCGACGGGAACGATCCTGCCGAAGGAGCACCGCGTCGTGCGAGATCTGGAGCGCAAGCGCATGCAGCTGGTGCATTCGTGCACGGCGCATGTCCTCGCGGTGGAAAACATCCTGACCCGACAGTTGGGCAGACGAATGACCAGCAACCAGATCAAGCGACTGACCAACGACACGATCGACAGCTTGCCGTTGGTCGCCGATGTGGGCTTGGCAATCAAGGCGAACGTCGCCGTCATTGCGACACTGCAGGCGCAAATCGAGGTTCTCGAGATACGCCTGCAGGAATGCGTCAAACGCCAACCGCAATATCGCCTGCTAACCAGTGTGCCAGGGATCGGTCAGACGCTAGCGACCGTCATTCTCCTGGAAACCGGTCCAATCGAACGGTTCGCTGACGTCGGCATTTTGCATCATACGCGCGCTGCGTCGACAGTGTGCACACCAGCAATCGCAAGAAGAAAGGCGAAGGCAACGTCAAGAACGGCAACAAATATCTTGCCTGGGCATTCGTCGAGGCGGCGAACTTCGCCAGGCGCTTTTGCCCCGAGGCCAGCCGATTCCATGAACGCAAGAAGGCCAGGACCAACAACATCGTTGCGACCAAAGCGCTGGCGCATAAGCTGGCCCGGGCCTGCTACCACATCCTGAAGGAGGGCAAGCCGTTCGATATAACGCGCTGCTTTGCCTGAAGGACGACGACGATCCGGTGAGCCGCGTACGGTGACTGGAGCTGCAACCAGCTGCACTGAATTGGACGCCGGATCGCCGTCACCAACTGCACGATAGCGGATCGCCCGAACTGCAAGCCATCCGGAGATTGGCGCCGGCACGCCGACAGCCATGGTTCTGTGAAACTCTTTTGGATGCGGGACGGCACCAACGTTCTTCTGGGGCGGCTATGCCGCCAGGGCAAGGCCTCGATTGGGCCGATGCTTGATCCTCATGGGTGTCTGGCGCGATCCGCGATGCGGGCGCAGCCATCGACCGAAGAAACGGGCGCGGTTCAAAACGACGCAGCTGGATGCGACGACGAGAATGGATTGGCAGATGGCACTGCCAAAAAAAGCTCTGCGGCACTTGACGAACGGCCGGCTAATGGGTGTCACCGTAATCCACCCGGGTTGATCAAGCCCAGATCGCTCGGCTGATCTCGCTAATTCTTGAAGACATCCCCTGTGACGAGGACCAGATCACATCGGAACTCGTCAGAGGTCTTGCCGCCTGCATCTTCAATCCGGTGGTAGCAGGTGTTGTTGCCGAACGGCCTGTTCTCAAATTTACCATTCTTGTCCTGCACGATCTCGGCTCGGATCTTCCCGCCCAGCATGTTGAACAGGACGTGTGCCTTATCGCCTTTGCAGGCAAGAATGATGGCGTCACCGCCGTCTTCCAGGCCCCCGGCGCTCACGGCTTCTTTCAGGCAGTCGTTGATGCTTGCGACGATCAGATCCTTCGATCCGACTTCAGCGGCGGCGGACACACTCGGCAGAGCGAGACAGATGAACATTATGAACTTCTTCATGACGACGGCTCTCCGGGCCGGATTGAACGATTGATCGCCTCACCCTAACCACTTGGGACGATGAGGAATGCCTGCTTTGACAGCCGAGAAACTGGGCGCAAGTCAGGCAGACAACGCAAGAGCTCGTCCAAATCTCGGCGTGCGACATCGGCCGAAGTCCCGTGCCCATTTTTTGGCGCGGCATTGGCAATTTCATTGAGAGCCTGCACCCTGATCGCGCCACTGAACCGTTCCGACCGACATGGCCGAGAGGCTGAAGGCCCTGGAACGGGAGAACCGTGAGCTTCGGCAGGCCAATGAGATCCTGCGCAAGGCAAGCGCCTATTTTGCGACGGCGGAGCTCGACCGCCGGTCCAAGCCATGATCGCCTTCATCGACGATCACCGTGGGACATATGGGGTCGAGCCGATCTGCAAGGTCTTGCCGATCGCCCCTTCGACCTACCACGCCCATGAGGCCAAGCGGCGCGATCCGACCAAGCTGTCGGCGCGCGCTGAGCAGGACGCCGGGCTGAAGATTGATCTGGTACGAAATCATCGACGGAGCACCAATCGTCTGATTGCGGCCTATCCGCGTTATTTTAGGCTGAAGTGGAGCCTATGCTGACGATACGTCTGGTCGTTCTGCTTTCTTTAGCGCGGAGCTATTCCCATTTTGTTTGAGTGCAGGTCTAGATTGGCGCCAGCTTTGATCAGGCCGCAGCCAACTTCAGTGAGGGCGCGAAATACTTGCGCTTCTCGAGACCCATGATCTCAAGGCTGCCTACGCCCTCACTCCTACCCGATCGTTCCCGGCGGCTTGCTCGTCACGTCATAAACCACCGGGTTCATGCCCTTCACCTCATTGATGATGCGCGTCGCGACGCTACCCAGAAACGTCATGTCGAACGGATAGAAGTCCACGGTCGTGCTATCGGTCGGGGGTCGCTGCGCGTGGGCCAACGCAGTGGTCACACGTTCGGCTGCTGCTCGGCGCTCGATCAGTCTTCCCAAGTGACCCAAGACGTGCCAAGTTAGCATAAAACAACCAGGAGGACACACTCTATGCGCCTTGAGCCAGCACTCTCGCGTTCAATGCCCGCAACAGAACCACTGAACATCGGCGGCGACTGGAAAAATGAGCTCCGGTCAGAGATGCACCTAGATCAGAATGGGGCAACTCTCACGGGGCACTACAAGAGTTATAAGAACGACGCCGGCCAGATTGCGGCGGAAGGTCCCTTGGTCGGCTGGGTGAGCGGCAAGCTTGTGGCCTTCTCCGTGAATTGGAACGGACTAGACTCGATCACGTCGTGGGTCGGGCAGCATATTGAAGACCAGGACGGGCCGCGGCTGGTGACACTATGGCAGATGACGAAAGCTGTTCCCGACGGCAGCGAATGGGAATCCATCAACGCCGGAGCCGACACATTCTGGCGGGTCTAACGACCCGCTGCCGCCCCCTACTCCCACTCGATTGTCTCGCGCTAGATTAAGGCATTGATCTTGAAGGCTTTTGCGCAGGCATCGTTTCAGGGTGCCGATCGCGAGACCGACGATTTGGTTTGATCTTGATTCCACAGGAATATCTTGTGCGCTCATGCCGAGCGCCCGTTCGGCAACTATCGGCTGCTATTGCCTACACGGCAATGAGCAACTTCTAACCTTGGTGCCAGCCGCTCATGAATGAGAGCTGAGCGGGAACGACAATTCAACTCCGAAAGCAGCGCGTCGGCCAGGCGATATCAGGAAAAGGCTGCAGAGGCGCATGATGCTCAAGTCGCCTCGTTACGGGGACGTGCAACCATATCATCTCGAGTTGCCCAAATACGAGCACTGTCCACTACTCGAGCAGCCCCGAGTCGTTCGTCAATTGCAAACTTCCCAAGTTGATCCCGTGTTGCACGCGATATAGCAGCGAGCCGGCGGGGATCCGAAGCGGCGCGACTACGCCAGCGAGCCAGTTACGTGCGTTGGCCGGGCGGCGGGTGGGGAAGGCCACCCCACCCTGGACAACGACAACAGTCCTCCTAACCACTGCCGCGTCCCCACTTCAGGCAACAACCCGTGGCCGACTTTCACAAGCCGCGAAGTGTGACCAAGTCGTTCTCATGCCTCCAGGCTTCGAGAGGTCACATCGAGCCATGCCTGGAGCGAGCTCAAGAGCATGAGAGCCCTCAAACATTCCCGCCGGCGACATTCCTGCCCACGAGCCAGCCGAAGACCAGCGCCGGACCCAACGTGATTCCGGGCCCGGGATAGGCCCCTTCCATGATCGAGGCCATGTCGTTGCCACAGGCGAACAGGCCAGGAATGGATGAGCCATCCGCGCGCAACACCCGCCCGCGCGCATCGGTGACGAGGCCCGCAGACATGCCGAGATCGGCCGGATAAACCGCGACGGCATGGAAAGGCGGCTCCAGGATCGGCGCGACGCAGGGATTGGGATGCTGATCGGCGTCGCCGAGCGCACGCTGATAGATGTTGCCGCCGCGGCCGAAGGCGGGATCCTCGCCGCGCACCGCACCGGCGTTGAACTGGTAGACGGTTGCAGTCAGCGCCTGCGCCGGGACGCCGATCGTCTCCGCGAGCGCGTCCAGACTGTCGGCACGCTTGAGATAGCCGGCAGCGACATCACGCGCGACAGAGCGCGTGAACGGCTTGATCTTGCCGAGGCCGTATCTCCACAGGAAGCGGCGATCGCAGATCAGCCAGGCAGGAACAGCCGTCGCGTGCCTGAGCTGCGCGCGCACGAACTCGTGGTAGGACACCGCCTCGTTGACGAAGCGGCGGCCGGTGCCATCGACCGCGATCAGGCCGGGCTTGGCGCGGTCGGTGACCGTGTGCGGGAAGACGCCACGGCTGCCGTCGGCCCGTGTGAAGGTCGACGCCGGCACCCAGAACGCGCCCGCTTTCGTCGGCGCCGACAGGCACGCGCCCAGGGCCATGGCCAGCCGCGCACCGCGTGGTGCGGCGCCGGGGTCGACGGTGGCCGACAGCAGGCCGGCGGCCTCAGGCACATAGCAGCGGCGCAGCTCGGCATCATGCGACAGCCCGCCGGTCGCGAGCACCACGCCGCGCCTTGCGGTGATCCAGGAGCGGCCGGAGCGATCGATAATTTCGAGCCTCGAGACCCTGCCCTGCGCGTCGGCCTCAAGCTGCTGGACGGAGGTGCCGGTGCGTATCACGACGCCACGATCGAGTGCCGAGCGCAGTAACCGCGCCGCCAGCGCGTTGCCGAGATAAAGCGTCGTGCCGCGCCGCGCCGTGAGCCGCTGCAGGCCATAGCGCACGATCAACCTGGCCGCATGCAGGGTCGAGCGCAACGATCGGCCGGCACGGCGCAGATGCGGGATATCCTGGCGGCTGATCATCATGCCGCCGAACAGCATGAACTCCGGCAGCGGATCGCGCAGCAGCGCAAAGGCGTCGCCGAGGCCGCGCGCATCGAATGGCAGCGGCTCCAGCACCCTGCCTCCCGCGGTGGCACCGGGCAGGTCGGGATAATAATCCGGATAGGTCGGCACCGGCTGCAGCCGCAGCGCAGTGCGGACCTCGAGATCGCGCAAGGCTTCGTCGCCAAATGCAAGGAATGTCTCGAGCCGCGTGCGGTCCTGCCCCGGCACGGTCCGGTCCAAATACGTGCGCGCCGCCTCCAGCGTATCCGCCCGCCCCTCCGCGGCCGCCTTGTGATTGGCAGGAATCCAGACCATGCCGCCGGAGATGGCGGTGGTGCCGCCGACGAATTCGGCCTGCTCCAGCAGCAGCACCGAGCAGCCGTCAGCCGCGGCGATGGTTGCCGCCGTCATGCCGCCCGCGCCGGCTCCGACGACGACGACATCGAACGTCTCGCCGGCGTGCAGCGCCGCCGTCATGCTCACACCATGCCGCCATTGGGCTGCACGATCTGGCCCTGGATCCAGGAGGCCTCGCCGGAGGCCAGGAAGCGCACCACCTCCGCAATCTCGCCCGGCTTGCCGATGCGATTGAACGGGCTCAACGCCGCCATGCGCTGCTTGGCCTCCTCGGTCTTGCCGGCATTGAAAAGATCGGTGTCGACGGGACCGGGCGCCACCGCATTGACGCGAACACCGCGCGCCGAGAGCTCCTTCGCCATCGACCGCACCAGGCTTTCGACCGCTGCCTTGGTCGCCGCATAGGGCCCGGTGCCCGGCACCGCGTGGCGGACCAGCGATGTCGTGATCGCGACGATGGCGCCGCCGTCGCGCACGCGCCGCGCTGCCTCCGCCAGCACGTTGAAGGCACCCAGGACGTTGACCTCCATCAGCAGCCGAAAGTCCTCCGGCCTGAAGCTCGCGAGCGGGCCTGCCGGCACGTTGATGCCGGCGTTGGCAATGACGGCCTGCGGCGCAGCACCGAGGTCGGCGGCAACTTGAGCGAAGACCTGCGCGACCGACGCGGCATCGCGAATGTCGACCTTGTATTGTCTGCCGGACCCTCCGTCCGACGGGTGATGGGTGGCGTAGGTCGAGGCCACCTGCCAGCCGGCGACGGCAAACGCCCGCGCGCAGGCGGCGCCGATGCCGCGGGAGCCGCCGAAGATGAGAACGATCGGAGAAGAAGTGGTCATTTTCGATTCCTTGATGGAGATGGTGTCTTCGCCATCGCGGCCCGCGTCGCTTCGATCGTCGCCTCGATGCCTTTTTGCAGATCGTAGCGCGGCTGGTAGCCGAGCTCCGCTTTGGCGCGGCCGATATCGAGCGCGCCCTTGACGGCGCTCAGCACGCGGCCGCCATGATGATAGGAACCGGTGTCGCCGACCGTGATTCTCGCACCGGGAATGGCGCGATTGACGGCGTCGGCCGTGTCGCGCAGCGTCGGTGCCACACCGGTCGCGACATTATAGGCGTCGAAGCTGTGATGCGGCTTGTCGAGCGCGAGCAGCACGCCAGCCACGGTATCGTCGATATAAACCTGATCAACCGCGAGATTGCCGCCGTCCTCCTGATGGAATGGCTCGCCGCGCAATGCGGCTTCGATGAAGGTGCGAGGCATGCGCAGGCGCGGCAGATGCGGTCCGTAGACCCAGCAGGTCCGCACATTGATGCATTCGAGACCGTGATCGCGCGAATAGACGCGACCATAGTGCTCGGCTGCGAGCTTGGTCACGCCGTAGACGCTGGCCGGCTTCTGCGGGTGCTCCTCGTCGATCACGGCGGATTGGAAGTCGCCATAGGTCTCCTCGGTCGAGATCTGCACGACGCGCCTGACGCCGGAGAGCCGCATCGCCTCGAACAGGTTGATCGCGCCCTCGACATTGACCCGCAGCGCCTTCAACGGAATGTCAGCGGCCTGAACCACACCGACCACCGCAGCGGCATGAATGACTGCATCGGGACGGAATGTCTGGAACGCTCGCAGCACTTCATGCCATTCGCCGAGATCGATCGCAGCGTTGACGAGTAGCTGTTGTTGCGAGGCGAGTGCGGCCATGGCCGGCGAGACCACCAGGTCGATGGCGACGACGCGATCGCCGCGCGCGAGCAGCGCCTGCGCGATGGCCGCGCCGAGCCAGCCGCAGGCGCCGGTGACCAGAATGGTCTTGCTCGTGGTCATGCCCGGCCCCTCACCGCGGCGCCGGCTCCTCGTCGGTCGGCGGGCTGGTGATCACGAGGAACAGCAGCGGGTCGTTGCCGGTGCAGTGGAATTCGTGCACCACGCCCGGCGGAATGTAGGTGACGTCGTTGGCACGGACCAGCCGGCGCTCGCCATCGAGGATCAGGATGCCCTCGCCCGACAGCACGTGATAGATCTGCTCCTGCACCTTGTGGGAATGGCTCTCGACATGCGCGCCGGGTTCGTAGGAGGAGATGCGATAGTCGAAGAAGCGGCTGCCTGTGGTATCCGGTGTCACGATCGCCTTGGACAGCGCCTGATTGTAGTGGCCTGGATACTGGGTCCAGAAGATCTCGGCGAGATTGCGCGTCACCGCCTTCTTCTCTGTCGCCGCATTCGCGTAGGCGTTCGGTCCGGGAACGACGATGGTCATGTCTCATCTCCTCAGGAAGGTTCAGATTGGGCCGGCCAGCAGATGCCGATGGTCACGAACTCGCAGCTGCTCATGACCCGTTTGCCGCGCGTTGCACTGCATCAGCGGTCTGAGTGATGCCAAGCAAACGCCCTTGCAGCTCGTGATCGGCCGCGAGCGCGGCAGCATCGCCGACATGGGCCACGCGCCCATTCACCAGCACATAGGCGCGGTCCGCCATCGCCAGCACGCTCTCGGCATGATGCTCCACGATGACGAGGCTCGCGCGCGACCTCAATTTGGACACGGCGTCGCGGACCTCCTGCACCACGGCGGGCGCCAAGCCCTCGAACGGCTCGTCGAGCAGAATCAACCGGCTCGGCACCATCAACGCGCGCGCGATCGCCACCATCTGCCGCTCGCCGCCGGAGAGATTTTCGGCACGCGCCTTGTGCAGGATGCGCAGCTTCGGGAACAGATCGAACACGTCGTCGAGCGACGCGCCGCCGGCGCGGCTCGCGAGCTTGAGATTCTCCTGCACGGTCAGGTTCGGAAACAGCCGGCGTCCTTCCGGCACCAGCGAGATGCCAAGCCGGTTGATCTCGTCCGGCCGTAGCCGGTTGAGCTGCCTGCCGTCGAACGTGATGCGACCGCCGCTCGCCGGCACCGTGCCTGTGATGGCCCGCAGCGCGGTGGTCTTGCCGACGCCGTTGCGCCCTAGCAGCGCCACCACTTCGCCAGGCCGCACGGCCAGGTCGAGCCCGTCGAGCACGGTGCCACCGCCGTAGCCGGCGCGCACGCCCTCGAGCCTGAGCAGCGGCTCGGCGGCGGCGCTGCCCGGAAGCGGCGTCACATTGGTCGCCCGCGACGGAGCCGCCGCGACTTGGCCATGGGCGGTGCCGAGATAGGCCGTGACAACTTCGGGATGGGCAGCCACCTCCGCCGGCTCGCCGTCGGCGATCAGCCGCCCCTGATGCAACACCGTGATGCGGTCGGACATGGCCAGCACGCGGTCGATGTCATGCTCGATCAGCAGCACGGCGTGGGACTTCGCCAGCCGCATGATCAACTCGCCTACGATCTTGCGGTCCGACTCCGCCAGACCAGCCAGCGGCTCGTCGAGCAGAAGGAGCTTGGCGTCGATCGCGAGCGACACCGCGATCTCCAAGAGCCGCTTCTCACCATGCGCCAGCGCGGAGCAAAGCTCGGCGGCTCGATCGGCGAGGCCTACGGCATCGAGCAGCGACCACACCTTCGCGTTTGCAGCCGCATCGTCATAGGCATCGCGCCAAAGACCCGTCCATTGCCGGTTGGCAGCCTGCACCGCGATACGCACGTTCTCGAACGCGGTGAGGTTGGGAAAGACGCTCAGGATCTGGAACGAGCGGGCGATGCCGAGCCGCGCGCGCTTGTACGGCGACAGCTGATCGATGGGCATGCCCTCGAACAGGATGGTGCCGGCGTTGGCCCGGAGCACACCGGTCAGCAGATTGAACAACGTGGTCTTGCCGGCGCCGTTGGGGCCGATCAGGCTGTGCAGTCCGGTCCGGCTCATCTCGAAGGACACGTCGTTCTGGGTCACGATCGAGCCGAAATGCTTGGACAGGTTGCGGATCGCAAGAATTGGCACCTCTGAGGCCGTCGCCGCAGCCTGGCGTGCACGATCCGGCGCGTAAGGAACGATGTCGCGCGGCCGCGATGGAATGACATTGCGCGTCAGGGTCCAGCGGCTGCGGCCGGCGATACGCTGGAAGATGCCGTGAATGCCCTCATCTGACAGCAGCGCGAAGGCGATGATGATGGGGGCGAAGACCAGCCACCAATTCTCCGTGATGGCGCTGAGCCGGTCCTCCAAAACGATGAAGACGATGGCGCCCCACAACGGCCCCAGGAAATGATGTACGCCGCCCAGCGCCGCCATCAGCACCGGATCGCCGGCATGCTCCCAGTTCAGATTGTTGGCGTAGACGCCCTGCAGCAGCAGCGCCATCAAACCTCCGGCGACGCCGATGCCGCCGCCGGCAATGACGAGCGCAATCAGCTTGGTGCGGTAGGTGTCGAAACCCAGGCTTGCGACCCGCTGCTCATTGTCGCGCAACGCCTGCATCAGTCGGCCGAACGGCGCATGCGCCAGCCGCCACATCATCCACAACGACCCGATCACCACGACGAGCGTGAACCCGTGGAAGGCAAGCGCGGAGCGAAACAGCGGACGCGCGACGTTCTGCAGGCCGTTCTCGCCTCCGGTCACCGAGGTCCATTTGAACGCAATCTCGAACGCGATCTGGGAGCACGCCAGCGTCAGCAGCGAAAAGTAGAGTCCGCGCCGGCGAAGGATGATGGCGCCGACGATCAGCGCCAGCAGCAGCGAAAATGCCACCGCGATCGCCAGGCCGGTGATTTCATTGGCGGCCGGCATGAAGCCCAGGCCGATTGCCAGCGCATAGCTCGCACAGCCGAAGAAAAACGAGGCGCCGAACGGCACCAGGCCGAGATAGCCGATCAGAAAGTTTACCTCCGCGCCGTAGAGCGTGTAGATCGCGATCTGGGTCACGCGATGGATCGGCATGCCCACAGCGAGCGCGATGCCGGAGGCGAGCGCCAGTATCGCGACCGCCACGAGCACCGGGTGACTTGCGAGCCGCTGCAGCACGGGCTTGGCCGTCGTCATTCGAAACGCTCCCAGCGCTCGCCGAATAGTCCGCGCGGCCGCAGCAGCATGATCGCGAACATCAAGGCATACATCGATGCGGCGGCCGCCTCTGGCCAGAACTGAATGGTCAGCGAGGTGACGATTCCAACCGCGAGTCCGGCGACCACTGCGCCCCGAAAGGAGCCAAGGCCGCCGATAGCCACGATCACGAACGCGGGCATCACCGCATTGGCAGCCATAGACGGCGACACCGTCCACAGCGGCGCGGCCAGCACCCCAGCGATCGCCGCCAGCATGCAGCCGAGCCCGAACACCGCGGTGAGCACCCGCGGCAGATTGATGCCGAGCAACTCCACCATCTCCGGGTCCCGGCTGCCGGCACGCAGGATCCGGCCATAGGGTGTGAACGCCAGGAAGCCCCATAGGCCGAGCAAGGTCGCGGTTGTCGCGCCGAGCACGGCCACGCGATATTTGGTGATCAGGAGAGGACCAACTTCAACGATCCCTGCAAAGGCCGGCGGCGGATTGAACGGCTTGCCGTCGGCGCCCCATGCATAGCGGATCACCGCTTCGATCAGCAGCGCCAGCGCAAAGGTCACGATCAGGCTGAGCAACGGCTCCTTGCCGTAGAGGCGGCGGATGATCGTCACCTCCACAGCCATGCCGATCAGCCCGACCACCGGAGGCGCCAGGATCACGGCGCTCCAGCCAAATAGCTGGAACAGCTGCCAGGCCACGTAGGCCCCCAGCGCGAAGAAGGCGCCATGCGCGAAGTTGATGACGCCGAGCAGGCCGAAGGTGATCGACAGACCTACGGCGATCAGCACGTAGATGAAGCCGAGCACGAGTCCATTGGCCGCCTGGGAGACGAGAGTGTCGAGCATCGTTCGAGCCTGTCGGTGCGCTGCAGGAACCGGGGTCGCCCCGCCTCACAGCGACGGCAGGCTACAGCCGATATCCTCCTTGGTACCGAACGCCTTCGCCGTCTCCTCGGCGGTCGCCGAGGTGTTCTTCAGCACCTCGAAATAGTCGAACTTGTCGGTGATCTGCTTCTTGATCTGGACGATGACGGCCGGGCGCACCAGCTGGTGATCCCAGTCGCGGAAGAAGAATGGAAACTCGCCTTCGGTGTTCTTCCACTGCTCGAGATGCGCCACGAGCTGAGCGGCCTCGGTCGATCTCGCCGCCTCGATCGATTCCAACAGCGCCCGCATGCCGATCCAGCCCGACCACGTCTTGTCCGATGGTGGCTGATTGTACTTCTTCTTGAAATCCTCGATCAGCTTCTGCTCGGCGGCGGTATTCTTCGGATTGTTGTAGTACCACGGCTTGATGTAGATGCCGGTCGAGGCCTGCGGCCCGACGTCCCAGAAGTCGGTGTCCGTGACGGCGACCGCCGCATAGGGGATCTTGTCCTTCATCCCCATCTCGTTCCACTGCTTCAGGAAGTTGGAGAAGTCGCCGCCCACCAGGCCGCCGACGATCACGTCCGGTTTGGCCTGGCGGATCTTGAGGATGTAGGAGCTGTAGTCCGCGGTGTTGATCGGCACCTCGTCGACCCCGACCTCGGTGGCGCCGACCTGCTTCAGCATCGCGCGCGAGGCGCGCAGGATGTCCTGGCCGAAGGCATATGACGCCGTGATGAAATAGACCTTCTTGCCGATGCTGGAGACGTAGGGCATCAGGCCGGCCATCTGAACCGGCACGGTCGCCTGGGTGCGGAACGTGTACTTGCTGCAGCTCTTGCCGGTGATCTCGCTGGCCGCGGCGCCGGTCAGGATCAGCGGCACCTTCTCGCGATTGGCAACGCTCATCATGGCGAGCGCCGAGGACGAGTAGTTGCCGCCGACCACGGCGACCACCTTGCTCTCGTCGACAAGCCGCTGCATGTTCTGCTGCGACACCTGGGGATTGGGCTCGTCGAGCCAGACCAGCTCGATCGGGCGGCCCAGCACCTTGCCGCCGGCCTGCTCGACCGCAAGCGCGCTGCCGCGTTGCAGGTACTCACCGATCGAGGCGCCCGGCCCCTGCTTGGCATAGATCATGCCGATGCGGACGGGCCCATCGGACTGGGCTCGCGCGGGACCGCCGACGCCGAGCACGGATGCGGCAGCCACGCCGGCCGACGCGCGCATGAAAGATCGCCGGTTCAGATCACGCTTCAACATGGTGCTCCTCCCTCTCGATGTTGTTATCTTTGTTTTGTATCGTCAGTCGCGTTTGTAAGGCTTGCCGAACACCGGCTCCTTGAATGGGATCGGCGGCAGCTCCCAGGTGCCCGTCGATGGCGGGCGCACCTCGGCGTCGACATGCAGATCGATCACGCAGGGGCGGCGGTTCTTGATCGCGGTCTCGACTGCACCGCGCAGGTCGGCGCTGCGGGTCACCGTCACGCCGTCAGCGCCGCAGGCGCGCGCCCAGGCGGCAAAGTCGGGGTTGTAGCGATCCCCGCCGGGCCCCTGATTGCCACGATAGAACGCGGTGCCGAGCTCGCGGCCCTCGAACAGGCCATACTGCAAATCGCGGATCGCGCTCCAGGCGAAGTTGTTCCAGACGATCCAGACGCACGGCAGGTCATATTCGACGGCAGTGGCGACGACATATGGCGCCATCATGAAGCCGCCGTCGCCGACCACCGCGACGCATGGACGGTCGGGCGCGGCCAGCTGCGCGCCGAGCACGCCGCAGACGCCGAACCCCATCGACGAAAAACCCCAGCTGTTCATCATGCTCTGCGGCCGCTTCGGCTGCCAGAACTGCATGAACCAGTTGTGATGCACGCCGGAGTCGAGCGACAGGATGACGTCGTCCGGCAGCACGTCCTGCAGCGCGCCGACGACATATTCCGGCCGGATCGGCGTGGTGTCGGCGCTGAAGTGCGGCCGCACGAACGCCTCCCACTCCGCCTTCCAGGTCCCGATCTGGTCGCGCCACGCCGCGAAATTTTCGCGGCGGATCGCGGGGCGACGCTCCAGCGCCGCGAGCAGTTGCCCGGCGAAGGTCTTGGCGTCGGCGATGATGCCGAGCGTCGGCGGATAGTTGCGGCCGAGCTCCGCCGGATCGATGTCGACCTGCAGCAGCCTGGTCGACGGGAAATTCCAGGAATAGCCCTGGTGCCAGCTCGACGACGAGCGATCGTCGAAACGCGTTCCGATGCAGAGCACGAGATCGGCATGACGGCCGGCCTGGTTGGCGGGATAAGCGCCGTTGCGGCCGATGAAGCCGAGCGTCAGTGGATCATCCGACGGCACGCAGCCCATGCCATTGGGCGAGGTGATGACCGGAATGCCGTAGCGGCTCTGCAACGCACTGATCTCAGGGCCGGCTTCCGAGAGGGTCGTGCCCTGCCCGATGAAGAACACCGGCCGCCTGGCGGCTTCGATCAGATCGAGCGCCTTGGTGACGTCGGCCTCGCTCGCGCTCGGCCGGTGACTGCCGTGAACATGCGACAGCGGCGGCAGCACGACGTCGGCCTCCTCCTGAAAAACATTGTACGGAATATCGAGATTGACCGGGCCGGGACGTCCCGTGACCATGGTGTCGAAGGCTTGGCGCAGCGCCAGCGGCAGCATGTCGACGCGGCTTGGCTGGAACGAACGCTTCACCACCGGGCGCAGCACCTGGGCAAAATCAGCCTGGTTGTGCGCGTACAATTCCTGGAACGGTGCGCGATTGGCCTGCGACGTCGGAACATTGGCGGTGATAGCGAGGAAGCTCGAGGAGTCCGACAACGCAGTCGCGAGCGACATCACCATGTTGGCCGAGCCCGGCCCGGTCGACGTCAGGGTCGCGACCGGACTGTGCTTGACGCGGAAATAGGCGTCGGCCATGTGACCGGCGCATTGCTCGTGGCGGGGCGACACCAGCTTGACGCGATCACGGACCTGGTAGAGCGCGTCAAGGATGCCGACGTTGCCGTGGCCGCAGATGCCGATCACGAAAGGCACCTTCTGCTTGACGAGATATTCGGCGATGACTTCGCCGCCCTTCATCTTGGTCATGGTCAGATCCTTGTCAGGTAGCGGTCCGCGTCATGCGAGGATCGTCACGATGCGCTCTTCGCTCATTTCGCGGATGGCGTAATGCGGCCCTTCGCGGCCGAACCCGGAATCCTTGGAGCCGCCATACGGCATGAGGTCCACGCGGGAGCTCGGCGTCTCGTTGATGTGAACGCCACCGACTTGCAATTGCCGCGCGGCCTGCAGAGCTTCGTCCAAGCGCTTTGTGAAAATGCCCGTGGCAAGCCCATAGGGTGTATCGTTGACGCGCGCGATTGCCTCGTCCAGCACATCGAAGGGCGCGATGCACATCACGGGTCCGAACACTTCTTGGCAGCCGAGCGGCGTCGCCTTGTCGACATTCGTGAGCAGCGTTGGAGGAACCACGGCGCCCGCCCGCGCGCCACCGACCAGACGCCGCGCGCCGTTCTGCTCAGCCAGCGCGATCCAGGCCTCGATGCGCTGAGCCGCGGCCTCGCTGACGACGGGACCCACCACGGTGTCGTCCTCTCCGGGATCGCCGTAGGGTAGCCCGGCGACGAGTTCTGAAAGTCTCTGCTCGACCTGCCCTATCAGCGAACGCTGCACCAGCAGCACCTGGATCGATGTGCAGACCTGGCCGGCCTTGCGGAAGCCGGCGTTGACGACCTTCGGCAGTGCAATATCGAGGTCGGCGTCCTCGCAGATCAGGCAGTGCGAGATCGAGCCGAGCTCCATCTGGGTTCGGCGTAGTCCCGCCTTGCTTTGGATGATGCGGCCAATTTCTGTGCTGCCGGTGAAAGCGAAGAACTTCACGGCAGCTTCGCTCATCATCCAATCGGCAACCTCGCTATCGCCATGGACTACCGACATCAGGCCCGATGGCAGACCGGCTGCGATCAGGCACTCGGCCATGATGCAGGACGTCATCGGCGTATGCAGCGACGGTTTCAGCACCACGGCGTTACCAGCCGCCAGTGCAGGCGCAACCTTGTGCGCCACCGTATTGAGCGGAGCATTGAACGGCGTAATCGCGGCTACGACGCCGAGCGGCACACGGATGGTGAAACCGATACGGCCTTTCTGGCCAGCTGCTCCCTCCATCGGCACCATCTCGCCGGCAAGCCGCCGCGCCTCTTCGGCGGAGAGCCTGAATGTCGTCGCACAGCGCTGGAGTTCGCCCATTGCATCGCGGCGTGGAAAGCCCGCCTCCTGGCGCAGCACCTCCACCAGTTCCGACGCACGCTTCTCTAGTTCGACCGCAGCGCGATCGAGGATGAGGCCGCGATCATAGGGCGTCAGCACATTGGCTTGGAACGCCCGCTCCGCGGCGATCATGCAGCTGCGGACCTGCTCGCGCGACGGCAGATGCGCGGACATGGCTGGCTGTAGGCGATATTTGTCGAGCACGGCTACGGTGTGCGTACCCTTCACCCATTCCCCGGCGATCAAGAGGCGGCACGATGGCAGTTCGGCCGACGCCTGTCTCTGAACCGCAGCGTCCGCCATCGTCTGGTTCCTCCCAAAGGGGTCTTACGCCTGTTACCCTCGTCCTTAGAGAGAAATTGACATTAGCAAAAATACTGTTTTGGATTAGTTGCTATAAGCTGAGCATATAGCTCGGCGGAAACGTCTCGTTCTTCCCCGGCAGTGCGGTGCCCGCCCATGGATTTGCGTCAGTTGCGCTATTTCGCCCAGATCGTCGAGAGCGGCAGTTTGTCGAAGGCGTCGCGCTGCCTGTTCGTTGCGCAGCCCGCCTTGAGCCAGCAGATCGCAAAGCTCGAGGAGGAAGTGGGCAGGCCCTTGCTGCAGCGCTCCTCGCGCGGCGTGATCCCGACCGAGAACGGCCTTGCGCTCTACCATCACGCCCGTTTCATGCTGCGGCAGCTCGACCATGCGCTGTCGATTGCCCGCCAGGATTCGGCAGAGGTGAGCGGCATGGTGTCGGTCGGCTTACCCGCAACGACCGTGCTCGCGATCGGGCTGCCACTCACCAAGTGCATCCGCGCCAAATATCCCGGTATCCTGCTCAATGTCGTCGAGGGAATGAGCGGCCACATCGCTCACATGATGCGGCTTGGCCAGCTCGACCTGGCCATCCTGTTCAACAACGACGTGTCGTCCAAGCTCGACGCGATTCCGCTGCTCGACGAGGAACTGTTCGTGCTTCTCCCTGCCGACAGCCCGCTGGTGCCGCGCCACCGTTGCAGCATCACAGTTGCAGAAGTTGCAAAGTTGCCCCTGATCCTGCCGACGGGAACTCATGGCCTGCGCCGGCGTGTAGCTGCAGAGTTCGAGCGGCGCAACATCACGCCGAATGTGGTCGCCGAGATCGATTCGCTCTCGCTGGTGATGAGCTGCGTCGGTGAGGGCATCGGAGTCACCATCAAGCCGATGTCGGCGCTGCAGGCAGGAGGACGAAGCAGCGAGGACTGGCGCGCCCTGCCCATCTCGGACGCCCGGATCACGCGACGCAACTATGTCTATTCAATCAAGCCAGACCTGCTGGCGCCTGCAGCCCTCGCCGTCGCCAAGGAGCTCCAGGATACGGCGCGAACGCTCGTCACATCCGGACAATGGCGCGGCGTCAGCCTGGTCGACGACTCCATGTCTTCCGCGATCCCGCCGGCGGCCTAGCGCACGCGCCGACCGTCTGACCGGCGGATCGCGACGGCATCGCGATCCGCCCCCGGCCCGGTCTCGTCTACTTCAGCGCCGCCTGCCCGGCCAGAGATACGACGTTGTCCTGGGCGCCCGACCCACCACTCACACCGACGGCACCGATGATCTTGCCGTCCACCATCAGCAGATTGCCGCCCCGCGATGCGATCACGTCATCGAGCGTGGCGAGATAGGCGAAATACGCGCCTTTGCCGAGCAGCGTCTCGAACACCAGCGTGGGGCGTCGATAACGTGCCGCCGTGCGCGCCTTGTGCTGAGACAGGCCGACCGACGCATATTGGCAATTGTCCTGCTTTTCGAAATAGACCAGATCGCCGCTCGGATTGACCACGGAGATGCAGAAGGCGTTCCAGTTGCGCTTCGTCGTCTCGGCAACGGCCGCAGCAGCCACCTTCTTGGCCATCTCCAGGCTGATCGGCTCGCCATAAGGCGGCGGATTCAGTGCATCCGCGACCGCGTCGTTGGGGTTGTCGGTGTTCGATGTCTGGGCGAGGCTGCTCGATAAGTGCAAAGCTGCGACGCATGCGATGATGCTCAAAATGGCCCGATAGTGCATGTCTTCCTCCCGACCCTGTTGCCTTCTCGTGCTCGTCGGCCAGCCTGGCCGCCTTGTTTCACTCGACGAGGCGTGTCGTTCTCTGCCTCCGTTGGCGCGCGCTCCGCGCCGGCGGCACCCGGCGCGTCTCCACGCTTCATTCCGACCGCCGCGCTTCCAAGCTGCCGAGATCTTCGGGGTGCCCTGTTTGCATCCCCAACGGAGTCATACGCTGCAGGTCAGCGCCGCTGGTCTCGGGCAAAGCCATCGCGGCGATGAAAGCAAGTCCATAGGCGGCGAGCGCGCAAAGGCCCATCGACAAGCCAAGAGGATGCGACGCAGCAAGCACGCCCACGGTCGCAGGCACGACCGAGCCAAACCCACGCCCGCCGCCGAGGCAGAAGCCCTGCCCGCTCGCACGAATCTCGGTCGGAAACAATTCGGCAAAGGTCGGCAACATTCCTGATGCCAACCCACCCTGGAACGCGCCCAGAAAGAAGCTGAGCAAGATCGTCGTGTTGGCGCCGATCGGAGCAAGCAGGTAGATGCTCGCGTTCACGGCCTGGCATAGCAGGAAGATCATGAACGCGGGACGTCGGCCCGTGCGATCCGAAAGCCAGCCATAGAGCAACGGTCCGACCAACGAACCCAGGATGTTCATGGCAAGATAACCTGCACTGCTCCCCACCGTCAGGTTGAGGACGGTGCGCAGATAGGTCGGCAGCCACGTGATCATCACATAGGCACCGCCGAAAATGCCGGTGGCCATCGTGACCGCCGCCACGGTACGCCGCACATGGGCCCTGGTGAAGATCGTCCAGGCGGGCAGTCCGGCTGTCTTGTCCGCGCGGCTTTGACGATAAAGCCCGGACTCCGGCACAAGGCGGCGAATGAAGAACACGAGAAAGGCCGGCGCGATCCCGACCGCAAAGAACACGCGCCAGCCGAGCTCTTCAGGAAACAGCGATGAAATGACGGGGAGCAGCGCGACGGAAATCGCATAACCCACCGCGTAGCTGCTCTGCACCGACGCGGCCACCCGGCCGCGCAGCGCGGGCCTGACGACCTCGCTGATCAGGACGCCACCCACGGCCGCCTCACCGCCGTAGCCAAGGCCCTGGAGAAAACGCACGATCAGCAAGAAGTTGAAGCCGGTCGCGAAAGCCGATGCGAGCGTGAACAGGGCAACCCAGAGGATCGTCAGTTGCAGGACTTTGATGCGGCCGATGCGATCGGCAAGGATCCCTCCGCCCCAGCCACCGACGGCTGCACCGACGAGGGCTGCGGTCGCGAGATAGCCGGCTTCAGGGCGCGTCAGTCCGATTGTTGCAATCAGCGCCGGGATGACCAGCGCATAGATCGTCGAATCCAACGAATCGAGACCAAAGCCCGCGAAGCAAGCCCAATACGTCCGGCGTTCGACCTCGTCGAGTTCGGAATACCAGCCCAGTTTCATGATCGTTCACTTTCAGGCCAGGACTCGAACCAGATGCGCTTCTTCGTTGGCCGGGAGAACAAGCGCGAGTGCAGTACAATCGGGTGGCCGCATGGACCCTGCAGGCGCACTTTCTGCGCGTGCCTGCCGGTCGTGTCCATTATGATTGCCGACAGCTTCATCGCCCGCCGATTGGAGATAGACGGAATTCCAGGACAGCCAAAATACGATTTGGCGTTGGCGCTCATAAGCGAAAGATATGGCTTGGCCGGAGCTCACCGCGGCATCACGGGGCGACCTTGGCGGTGACATATCCACTTTGATTGAGCGCTCGGCGTACTGTGCCATTCGCCTTGGCATCTGCAAGAAATCCGGCCGCCCACTCCCGCGCCGTCACTTTGCCCTTCGGGACGACCACGACGACGCCCGTTGATTGGATGACCTCGTTCAAGACCCGGCTGCCCGGCAGGCGCCGCGATAGCTCCTCCAATGCTTCCATGCCCATGGCGAGGGCGTCGAGCCGACTCTGACCGATCAAGTCAGCGGCCTCTTCGGGTTTGACGAATTTCGTCACGCTGGCACTTTTCATGCTCGCCTCGACCGTTCTGGACGTCGAGGTGCCTTCGATGCAGCCAACCCGGATTCCCGGACGGTCGATCTCGGCAACGGAGGTGATGTCTGAGCCGGCGCGAATGAGATACCCGCTCATGTAGGCGACATAAGCGGGTCCCTGATCGACGAACTGCTCTCGCTTCCGATCCGCAGGCATGAAGGACAGATCCCACGCGCCTTTGCTGCCGGCGGCCGCGATTTCGTCCGAGCTCTGATATTCTACGAGCTCGAGTGGCACATTGAGCTTGCCTGCGGCCGCTTGGGCAAGTTCGACTGTCACGCCGACAGGCCTGCCTGTCGCCGGATCGCGTGTCGTCCAGAACGCCGAGGCGGCCGGCCCGACCGCAACAGCGACGCGCAACACGCCGGTCGGAGCGATCTCGCGCGCATCCTGCGCAGCTGCTCCCGCCATCATGGCCGAGAAGCCCAAGCAAAGGCTTGCGATGGCAAAGCCAAGCGATGCAAGCGGACCGGTCGATTTCATGCGTGGTCTGGCGCGATCCGACATGGGTACCGCCGTGCTGACAATGTGCCGGTCTTTCATAGCGTCGGATTCCACGATGATGGGATCAGCCGATAGCCGGCGCCGTCTTTCTCGACGTGTCCGACCGACGGGAACGCGAAGTGGAATCCGATCACGATCGCCTTCTCCGCCGCCGCCATGTCGTAGAACTTGTGGCGGGTCTGCTGCGCAAGATCGGGGTCGGTGTCGAAGACGACGTGCCAATCCGGATGTCGCAGGAAGAATTCCGGGATGTTGGTGACATCGGATTGGATCAGAACCTTCGCGTTGCCCGACGCGACCGCGAACGAGGTGTGACCTGGCGTGTGGCCGGGGGTCGCGATCGACGTGATCCCCGGAGCGACCTCCTTGTCCCAGTCATATTTCGTCACCTTCGACTCGATACCGGCGAAGGTTTTCCTCACATTGGCGAAGTAGTTCTTCATCATCTCGCTGGACTGCGCCTTGGCCGCGTTGTCCTCGCTGGTCCAGAAGTCCCAGTCCTTCGCAGGCACCATGATCTCGGCATTCGGGAACGCTATCGATCCGTCGGCTGCGCGGATGCCGTTGGTATGGTCGGGGTGCAGATGCGACAGCAGCACGACATCGATGGCCTTCAGATCGACGCCTGCCGCAGCAAGGTTCTGCAGGGTTCGGCCGACCGCGCCCTTGCTGGGCTCGAGATTGGCCACACCGTTCCCGGTGTCGATCAGCACGAGCTTGCTGCCGGTATTGATGATTTGGGGGTTGAAGGGGATGGTCACCATCCCTTTTGGCATGTAGGCGGCGTCGGCGGCGGCGACCGCCTCCTCCCTGGACGCGTTGGTGACGAACTTGTCCGGAACCGGAAACGTGCGCGCACCGTCATTGATGGACATGCACTCGAACGATCCCACCTTGTAGCGGTAGAAGCCGGCTGCCTGCGCGCCGGCCGGATTCATAGCCGCTCCGGCGGGCGCCGTGCCGAGGCGAGTAGCGGCCGCAGTCCCTGCCAAGGCTGCGCCGGCCAACAACTGACGACGGTTGAGATTGATCACGTGCCCCTCCTTCTGGTCGATCCAACGACGATGAAATTGAACGCGGCGCGGGACCTCAGACGATCCTGATCGACACGTCCGTTCGCGTCGTGATGTCGTCTTCATGTCTCTCAGTCCCAGAACGGGACGACCCGTGAAGGCTCCCCGTGGCGTTTTGCTTCAGTGGGCCAGCGGATCAGGCCTCATCTGCACCTTGTAGACCTTCGGCGACGCCTCCTTGCCGCCCTCGCCGTGAAAGCTCGCGTGCGTGCCGGTCGTGGTCCACAGACCTCGTCCCTTCCAGCCGGTGTCGGGATCGTCGATATCGCTTCTCATCGCCATGACAGCCGATCACGCCGCGAATAGTGCGCGCAACCGGCCGATGTCGTCGATTTCTTCGAGCCGCCCGACCATGTCGATCAGCTTCTCCGTCTTCTCACGCCCCAGAACGGGCGTCATCAGATCCCTGGTCTTGGCGTTGACGGCCTCCGTGCTCAGCGGATTCTCCCTGGTGCCCGGCGGATGCCTAGTGAAATGATCGACCTTGCGGCCATCGACCAGAGTCACCTCGACGATCGCACCGCGTGGCGCGGCCGGATCCATCAGACTCTTGTCGCCTACAAGCGTCACCTTCCCACGCTGCTCCAGGATCATCGGGTCGCGCATCAGCGCGACATCATGGCTGTCGGCGAATGAGACGGCCCCCTTGACCAAGGCGAGTGCGACGAGATGCTGACAGTTCACGTCGGGCATGGCGCTGTCGCCGACGATGCCCATCGCGTCGGTCGGAAGCTTGACCAGGATGCTGCGGACGTTGTCTGGAGTGAGCCCGTGCTGTCGGCGCAGCGTGAGCAGCGCATCCAGCGGCGACTGGATCGGATAGCCGACCGAAAAGGTCTTGATGGCGGTTTCCGTGACGTAGAAGCGGCTGCCGAGATCCTTGACCATCTCCTCCGGCTTCGGATCGCTCGACAGCGCGATGAACAGGTTGTGGGTGCCATCGAGCACGTCATCGACGCCGGTGAGCCCCGCCATCACCATGTCGACGGCCATGACGCCGTTGCGCGCGCCCATGCCGGCGAAATCGAATGCCTTCTCGATGTGGTCCTTGTCCTTCACCCAACTCCACAGCCCTGAGACCTGCTGCGCCGAATAGGAAATGGCGTGACGCATGCCCCGCTCGTCCAGCCGGGCCAGCGAGGCCGCCGCGCCGAGCGCACCGAATGTCGAGGACGTGCCCTCGGCGCTGCGATGCGAGCCGCGCACCAGGTCCGGCCCGAGCGCCATCAGAAGGCGGCAGGTCAGGTCATAGCCGAGCGCAACGGCGCGGATCACGTCGCGCCCGCTGCGATGCTCCCGTTCAGCCATCGCAAGCGCGGCGGGAAGGACGGCGCAGCCCGGGTGTGCCTTGGTGACTGGCTCGAAATCGTCGGTCTCGTCGGCGTGGGCGCACATGGCGTTTGCCATCGCCGCATTGACGGCCGTCGTCCGGAAGTCGGAGCCGACGACGGACGCCTGCGGCGCGCCGCCGAGGCTGCGCACGTATTTCAGCGCCATCTCGCCCGGATGCATCCGAGCGCCGGACACCATGGCGCCGAGCGTGTCGAACATGCGGTGCTTGCATGCGAGCACCACCTGCTCCGGCAGCTCCTGGTCGCGCGCCGCGACCATGTAGCGCGCCAAGCGTTCGGTTACGCCCGAGCCGGCGGCACGGGAGAAACGGATCGGCATCGCCGAGATCGCAGCAAACGCCCCCGCCGATTGCAGGAGCCGGCGACGTGACAGCTGGGCCCCGTTCTCCATGGTCACGCCGACGCCGACATCTTCGCGATGTCGGCTGCGCTCGACAGGCCCTCGACATTCCAGCAGGCGTCCATGATCCGCCGGATCGATGCGGCAGGAACGATGCCGTCGGCGAGATCGGAGAACTTCGCCTCGAGCTGCTGGTCGGTCATCGGCACTTCAACGCTGCCGACGGCGTGCTCGATGCGGCGGCTGAGCTTCCGCCCATCCTTCAGCACGATCGTCATCTCGACCTGCTCCGGCTTGATCTCGGGCGCGATGACCGGAATGACCTTGCTACGCAGCGACAGCACCGTCGGATCGGTTACCGCGCGATCGCTGAACTGCTTCTCTCCGCCCGCGCCTTCCACGATCGCCACGGCCACCGCGTGATAGATGCTGAACTTGCCCTCGAGCCCCTGCTGCGGCGTCTTCTTGCCCGTCAGCTCGAGCACGAGCGGGTTGACCTTGAGATCGACATGGTCGATCTGATCGGCCGTCAGCCTGTTCTCGTTGCGCAGCTGGACCGCGGCGTCGATTGCTGGATGCAGCACGATGCCGCAGGCGAACGGCTTGTAGGTGTTGAGCGCGGCTTCGTAACGCTTGCCGAGATCGCCGACGATCTCGCCATAGTCCTGCTTGGTGCTGATCGTATTGGCCCAGCCGCGCTTCGCCTCGATCATCCCGTCCGACGACGTGAAATTCTTCGACGCCAGAAGGGCGGCAAATATGCCGTTTGACGCCGCACGGCCGGGGTTGAAGCTCTTGTTCATGGACCCGAACGATTCGCGCAGGCCGACCGGCTGCGACGCGGCGAGGCCCAGCGCCCAGGTCATTTGCTGCTCGTTGAGCTTCAACAGCTTGCCTGCAGCTGCCGCCGAGCCGAACACCCCTGCGGTCCCGGTGATGTGCCAGCCGACATCGTAGTGGTTCGGATAGACGGCGTTCCCGATCCTGCACTCGGTCTCGACACCGAGGACGAGCGCATTCAAGAACTCCTTTCCGGAGACCGGCTGCATTTCCGAGAGCGCAATGATCGCCGAAACCACCGGGCCGGCCGGATGGATGATCGTCTTCAGATGGGTGTCGTCGAAATCGAAGATGTGGCTGGACACGCCGTTGATGAAGGCGGCGTTCATGATGTCGAACCGCTCGCGCCGGCCGAACAGCGACGCCTGCTGCGGGCCGGAGAACGGCGCCAGCGCCGCGACCGCAATATCAACCGTTTCATGTCGCGACCCGCCGATCGCGACGCCGACCCAGTTCAGCAGCGTCCTCACGCCTTCCTTGCGGACCTTGACCGGCAGATCATCGTATCCCGCCGAGACGATGTACCGCGCAAGCGTACGCGTGACCTCCTTGGGCGGCGCCGCGGCGGGCGCCGCCGGTGCCTCAGCCTGTGCAAAAGCCGCATTCGCGCCGACCGCGTACAAGGGAAGAGCGGCGGCGGCCTGAAGCAGGGTCCTGCGATCAGTGTGCATGTAACGTCTCCCGGGCTTTGAACGAGGCCAATTGCGCGGCGAGCCGGACCGCGCTTTCGAGCGCGCCGGTGTTTGCGACGCCCTTGCCGACGATGTCGAACGCCGTGCCGTGCGAGGGCGTGGTGAAGACCGTCTCGAGGCCGGCCGTCACGGTCACTCCGCGATTGAAGCCGCGCAGCTTCGTCGCGATCTGCCCCTGGTCATGATACATCGCGACGACGCTGTCGAACTCGCCGGCAAAGGCGCGAATGTAAACCGTATCCGCTGGATACGGACCGCTGCAGACAATGCCCTTTTTCGCAATCGCCTCGACCGTCGGCTTGATCATCTCGATCTCGTCGCGACCGAACAAGCCGCCCTCGCCGGCATGCGGATTCAGCGCGGCCACGGCGATCCGCGGCGCGGCGACTCCGGATCTCCGCATCATCCTGTCGACGAGGACCACCGCATCGGCGATCCGCGCCGGGCTGATGTCGTTCAGCGCCTCGCGCAGGGACTGGTGCCCGGTGACGCGCGACATCCATTGACCATCCAGCACATTCATTTCAGAAAAATAGGTACGGTGCCCGAGCAGGTCCGCGAACATCTTGTGCTCGTCCGGGTACCTCCAGCCGCCGTCGAACATCGCCCGCTTGTTCAAGGGCGCGAAGGTGATGGCATTGATCGCGCCGTCCTTGGCAAGATCGATCGCCCGCGACAGCGTCTCTCCGGTGAGCCGCCCGGACTCGGCGCTGGCCTTTCCGATCGGGTGCCTCGACGGGTCGGTGTTGCCGAGATCGATTAGCTGTATCTTGCCAGAAGCCCAGGAAGCCTCGCTGGGGGAGCCGATCCGCTCGATATCGAAGCTCACGCCGGCATGCGCCATTCCCATCTCCAGCACGCGGGCATCGCCCACCACGACGAGGCGCGCCGCATCGGCCAGCCGGTGATCGGAGAGGATTCGCGCCGTCTGCTCAGGACCGATACCGGTGCAATCACCGGGAACCAGCGCCACGATCGGCAAGTCTTCACAGAGAACCATGGATCCTACTTTGCTGCTTTCATCTGGACGACCCGCCCCCAATCGTCGCGGTCGAATTCACCATCCCATTTCGCCACCACGATCGCGGCCACTGCGTTGCCGATCGTGTTGGTGATGGCGCGCGCCAGCGACATGAAGCGGTCTACTCCGAGCAATAGCGCGAGGCCTTCGACAGGCAGCCCGGCCGCAACGATGGTCGCCGCCAACGCGGCGAACGCCCCGCCCGTGACACCGGCTGCGCCCTTGCTGGTGAACAGCATCACGACAAACAGGCTCAACTGCTGCGCCGTGCTCAGCTCGATGCCGTAGACCTGCGCCACGAAGATCGTGCTCAGCGGCAATGTCAGCGCCACGCCGTCGAGATTGAAGGAGTAGCCGGACGGAATGACGAGACCGGTCACGGCACGTCCCACCCCCGCCCTTGGCAGCTTCTCCATCATTCCGGGAATCGCCGTCTCCGACGACGACGTTCCGAGCACGACGAGAAGCTCGGGGCGCAACAGCCGGAGTAGGTCCATCAGCCGGATGCCGACCAGACGGCAGATCATTCCCAGGACGACGAAGATGAAGAACGCCATCATCCCCCAGGCCGTCCCGACCAGGAGCGCGAGGGCGTACAATGTGGCGGCGCCGAACTTGCCGACCGTGAAAGCCATGGCGCCGAAGGCCCCGATCGGTGCCAGCATGACGACGACATGGACCACGCTGAACACGAGCTCGGTCAACCGCTCCATGCCCGAGCGCAGCGGCAGCGCCTTTTCGCCGAGCATCAAGAGGCCGATACCGCACAGCAGCGCGAGCACGAGAACCTGAAGCACGTCGCCGCTGGCAAACGCGCCGAAGAAGCTTTCGGGGATCATGTGCTGGATATAGGCCGACAACGAGCCGACATGGGTCTGCGCATAGCGGGCAACGGCTTCGGCCTGTTGCGGGGTGGCGTGCGCCACCCCCGCGCCGGGCTGGACCCATCGCACCACGACGAAGCTGAACATCAGGCAGAGCGTCGTGACGATTTCGAAATACAGGAAGGCCTTGAGTCCGATGCGTCCGACCGCCTTCATGTCGCCGACCTGCGCGATGCCCGTCACCACAACCAGGAATACCAGCGGCGCGATCGTGACCTTGATGAGCGAGATGAAGCCGTCGGCGAGCGGTTTGAATTCGAGTGCCGCAGCGGGAAACAGCGCGCCGACGAGTGCGCCGAGCACGGCGCCCGCCACGATCAGGACATAAGGCTCCCGCCAAAGCGAGCCGGCACGAGGCGCAGCAGCCTGCGTCGGGAGCGCCTCGGACAAAGGAGTCGTTGTGATCGTCAATTCCGTGTCCTCCCGCCTCGTGCTCTTCGGCGCTGCAAACAGCGTCTCCGCGGCCCTTATCTTTGGCCTGACATTGGACCAGCCGGTGCCGCGGTGCTAATGCCAGATTGGAATAATTCAATAACGAATTGGCATCATGGACCTGAGCTGGATCGAGGATTTCCTCGCTATTGCGGAGGACGGCGGCTTCTCCCGCGCAGCGCTGCGCCGGCACGTGACGCAGCCGGCCTTGAGCCGGCGGATCAAGTCGCTGGAAGCGTGGCTTGGAGCGCCTCTGTTCGAGCGCAGCACCCATGTCGTGAAGCTGACGCCGGCAGGGGAGAGTTTTCGTCCGGTGGCGGAGGACGTCATTCGCAGGCTGTCAAACGGCCGCGAGGAGGCCCTGGAAGCGGCTCGCCTCAAGGCCGAGACCGTTCAATTCGTCGCCACCCACGCACTGTCGCAGACGTTCTTTCCGGACTGGATCCGCCGGGTCGACCGCGCGCGGTCCGGTTCCGCCGTTCAGCTCGTGGCGTCGAACTTCGCCGGGTGTGAGAAGCTCCTGCTCGAGGCCCATGCGCATTTCATGCTGGCGCATTACCATCCATCGCTCGCCAGCCGCCTGGACAACGATCGCTTTCAGCGCATCGATCTCGCCGACGACGTCCTGGTCCCGATCAGCGCGACCGGTTACAGGGCCGTCACGCGCAGCGGTCGCCGGCGGCAATCGATGCCGCGGTTTGCGCTGCCTGGCTCTGCGGACAAGCCGCTGCCCTATCTCGCCTATCATCCAGGTTCCGGCGTGGGCCGCATCGTGACCGCCTTCCTCGCGACGAAGCAGCCGAGCGCCATGCTGCTCCCCAGCTTCTCAGCACCGGTGATGCTGCTCATCAACATGGCCCGGGAAGGCCGCGGGATCACCTGGGCTCCACGCAGCCTGGTCGAGCTCGATCTCCAGAGCGGCCGATTGGTGAGAGCCGGCCCGAAGGACTGGGACATCAAGATCAACATATGCCTCATCCGCGCACGGGCGCGGATGATCCATGCCGCTGAGAGTCTTTGGAGCACCGCAAGGAAGCTGGTAGCCACTTAGCCAATTGGCGGGAATTGGTTGCACAGCCAGCGTTGAGGTCAGCCCAGGCAGGGCTTCGGCCTCGCGCTCCATTTCCGCATTTCCTGCGCCTCTTCGACCCGCTACGGCTCGATTCATGTCTCTGGGCAGGCATAACGAGATGTCTGCCGGCAATCGCCTCTGCCTCGACCTCACTTGGCCCAAGATCGCATAGCTTGATCACAAATATCGGGTCTACAGTCCCCCCGGCGGCAATGTGACCGCGAACGGCGTCGGCATCGCCACAGGCGCCTATACCTCGCTGGGGCTGACGCCCGGAATTGTCCGGCCGCTGCATGCCGATCCTGTCGAACTCGCTGGTGACGCGCCCGCTCACTGCGGCCGAGCTCGCGGCGACCGGCTTCAAGACCCGGCAGGTGATCTCCGACACGCGCACCTTGCGCTTCTACTACCGGCTGCTGCCGGACGACCGCGTCCAGATCGACAGCCGGAGCGCCACCACCGGCGCCGACGCTACGCATGACCGGCACCTCCAGCTCCTGATCGACGGCCTGCATCGCAAGTTTCCCGCGCTCACAGGCATCGAGATCGATTATTCGTGGTGGGGCTGGGTCGATGTCAGCCACGACATGATGCCGCGCATCGTGCGTCCCGATGCCCAGGCGAAGCTGGTCTATGCGCTCGGCTATGGCGGCGACGGCGTCTCCTATTCGGCGCAGGCCGGCCGCCGGATGGCGCAGATGCTCGCGGGCCAAGCCTTCAAGGGGCAGGATCTGCCGATCTTCACCTCGGCGCTGCCGACGCAGCCCTTCGCGCCGTTCCGCCGCATCGGCCAGCGCCTGCTCTATCGCTGGTATCACTTGCGCGACGAGGCGAGTTGAGGCGCCTCTCGCCGCAGGTCGGTCCGACGAGCGTGCGCCTGCAGCAGCAGGGGTTCATGCCGTCGCTTCCCTGATCTCCACACGGATCGGAGTCGGATCGAAACCGTTGCATGGATTGTTCACCTGCGGACAGTTCGAGATCACGAACAGCACGTCCATCTCCGCGGTCACGTCGACGTAGTTGCCCGGCGCGGACGGGCCGTCGAGCACGGTGAAATTGCCGGAGGGCTCGATCGGCACGTTCATGAAGAAGTTCAGGTTGGAGACGATGTCGCGCTTGGTCAGGCCGTAGCGCGACAGCTCCAGGATGAAATTCTCCCGGCAGGCATGCAGGTAGCGCGTCGCCTCGCCGAAGCGCACGGCATTGCTCTCGCAGGAGCAGCAGCCGGCCGAGGTATCGTGGCGGCCGCAGGTGTCGGCGGTGATCCGCGCCATCCCCCGTCCGCGGTTGGAGATCAGCCGCGTCCCAAGCTCGAGATAGGCCGAGCCCTGGACGCGCAAGGTGTCCTGCGCGCTGTAGCGCTCGGCGGTGTCAGCGGCGACGTAGATCAGCGCGTCCACCGCCTGCTCGCCCTCGCTGTCGATGATGCGCAGCGTCTGGCCCCTCTTCAGCACCCGCGACCAGGGCTGCTCGGCGGGAATGTCGAAGCTGTAGACGAGATGGCCGGGATCGGTCGATGACATGATCACGCTCCTCAGGCGAACAGCTGATCGGTGAAGGCGTAGGCGCGCACGGCTTCTGGCGAGGCCCTGCGGCAGACATCGTCATCAGCAGGCGGCGGCAGCCGGCGCCGGATCAGCGTGATCGGCGTGGTCGCTGCCGGCCGCGCCGGATCGAGCGGATGGGCGCAGTTGGAGACTGCGACGATCAGGTTCATCTCGGCGCGCAGATCGACGAAGTCGCCGGCGCGCTTGCGCGCAGCTTGCCAGACGAAGCGCCCGTTTGCGTCCGTCGTCACCGGCGCAAAGAAGGTCACGCAAGGCGGGATGTCGCGCAGGCCCAGTCCGATCTTGGCGGCGGCCGAGATGAAGTTCGCCTGCGTGTTGCGCGTCACCTCGCCATAGGCCGCCAACGTCGAGTCCGCGGTCGAGCCGCCGACCAGCAGATCATGCGCGCCGGAGGTATCCTCGATCACCGAGAGCAGCACCCGTCCCATGTCCGACAGGATCATCCGGCCCTTCGACAGCGCCGCGCTCCATTGCACCTTCACGGTGTCGGCGCAGTTGATCCGCTCGCACGGATCCTCGCTGCGCCACGCCAGCAGCGAGACGCTGGAGCGGCCAAGATCATCGCTGATGCGCAGCGCCTCGCCGCGCGACAGCCGCATCGTCGCGTGCCAGCCGGGCGGCACCTGCTCGGTCTGGATGATCGCGTTCGCTGTGATCGGCGCACCGTCGCGCGCGGTCGGCGGCGGCAGCTGCTTCAACTCCTGCCCCGCCGCGCGCAGCTCCTCGTAGCGGCGGCGGTTGGCGGCGGCCCGCTCCGCCTTGGTCTCTCCGCTCATGCGTCCGTCACCGTGAAATGCGCCTCGACCGGCCGTCCGGCCTTGCCGTTGATCGGCAGGATATCCTGCGGACAGGCGGAGAACGCGATCACCAGATCCATCTCCGCGCGCAAGCGCACTTGGCCGCCGGGAACGGGGCGCGGCGGCGCGGCAAAGCCGAGCGTGCCGTCGGCCTCCCAGGGAATGTTCATGAACAGGTTGAGCGGGCTTGGCACCTCCGGCGGCGTCAGGCCGAGTTCGGCCATGCCGGCGAACAGGTTATCCGCGCAATTGTCGTGATGGCCCTCGTGTCCGAGAAACGTATAGCGGTAGCGGTCGCACGCCGCGATCAGCGTATCGTGGATGCCGCCCGAGGTGTCCTCGATCAGGGTCAGGATCGGCCGGCGCCTGTTGGTCCGGAGCACGTCGCCCCGCCGCGGCACCAGATGCAGCGAATGCGCCCGCGTGTGCTCGTTCGACATGAACTCGGAGAGGTCAGCGCGATTGAACGCCCAGGTGTCGACCACCTGCTCGCCATGGGTATTGATCACGGTGACCACCTGGCCGGCCGTGACGAGCGCCGCCTTGCCGCGCCGCGCCGGAATCTCGATCGGATCCATCGCTCTCTCCTTCAGGGCTTGTAGGCGATCATGTCGATCTCGACGATGCCGCCGCGCGCCAGATCGCAGACGCCGATCGTGGTCCGGCCAGGCCGCTGCGCATCGTCGAAATGGCTGGAGAAGATCGCGTTCATCGCGGCGTAGTCGCGCTTGAAATCGGTCAGGTAGATGCGGGCGAACACGACGTTCGCGAAGCTCATGCCGCAGCCCTTCAGCACACGCGCGAGATTGTCCATCACCTTGCGGGTTTGCGCCTCGATGCCGTCGGGAAGCGGCAGCGCGTCGTCATCGGGATCGGTCGCGAGCTGGCCGGTGACGAACAGGAACGGACCGGCCTGCACCGCATGGCTGTAGGGCGTGACCGGCTTCGGCGCATCGGGAAGAAGATGATAGATCGGATCCATGGCGTGTTCCCTCGCTGCGTTCTGATTCATCCGGCGGCGTAGCGCTGGATGAACTGGCGCGCGCGTTCGGTTTCCGGGTTGACGAAGAAGCGCTCCGGAGGCCCGGTCTCGACTACGCGGCCGCGATCGAGAAACAGAATGCGGGTGGCGGCTTCGCGAGCAAAGCCCATCTCGTGGGTCACGATCACCATCGTGCGGCCCTCACGCGCAAGCTCGCGCATCACCACCAGCACCTCGCCGACCAGCTCCGGATCGAGCGCGCTGGTCGGCTCGTCGAACAAGAGGACGTCCGGCTTCATCGCCAGCGCACGCGCAATGCCGACGCGCTGCTTCTGCCCACCGGACAGCCGCGCCGGGAACACATCGCATTTGTCGGAGAGCCCGACCTTGGCGAGGAGCGCCATCGCCTCCTCGCGCACCTCGGCCACGGGACGCTTCTGCACTTGCACCGGCGCCTCCATGAGATTCTGAAGGACCGTCAGATGTGGCCACAGCGCGAAATGCTGGAACACCATGCCGATCCGCGTGCGGACCCGCGACAGCTCACGGTCGGACATAACGACGCCACCATTGTTGATGCCGATGCGGTCTCCGTTGAGATAGATCTGGCCGGCATCCGGCCGCTCCAGCCAGTTGATGCAGCGAAGGAGGGTCGACTTGCCGGAGCCGGACGGGCCGAGCACGCAGACCGTCTCGCCGCGCGTCACCGTGAAGCTGATATCGGAGAGCACCTCGAGCTCGCCGAACCGCTTGGAAATGCCGGCGACGTCGAGCACGGCCATGTCGTCGGTCATCCCGGGCTCCTTCTCAGCGCCGCGCCGCGGCCAGCCGGTCGATGCCGCTGACACCCGCCTCGATCACGAGGCAGAGCCCCCAATACAGGATCACGGCGGTGATGAAGGCGGCGAACGGCACGTAGTGGCGCGACTGGATCGAGCTCGCGGCATGCGTCAGCTCGGGCAGTGCGATGATAGTTAGAAAAGCGCTGTCCTTGACGATCTGGATCATCTGGTTGCCGATGACAGGACCTGCGGCGAGCAGCAGCGGCGGCAGGATGATGCGGCGGAACAATCGCGCCCCGGAGAAGCCGAAGGCGACGCCGGCTTCGATCGGCTCGCGCGGCTGCGCCGCCCAGGCGCCGCGCAGGATCTCGGCGAGATAGGCGGCGTGATAGACGGTCAGCGCCACCAGCCCCGAGCTCCAATTGTCGAGCCTAATGCCAAACGAGGGCAAACCGTAGTAGACGATGTAGGCGAACAGCAGGAACGGCACGCAGCGCATGCCGTCGACGAACACGCGCACGGTGAGCGCCAGCCAGCGCCGCTTCGACATCAGGGCCGGCGTCAGCACGAAGGCGATCACGAGCCCGGCGATCGCCGACAGCACCGAGAGGATCGTGGTGTTGCCGAGACCGCTCAGCAGCAGACCCCGCTCGCTCCAGACGATGGCGAAATCCCGGATCATGCGGCCTCGGCTGCGAGCTGGCGCCGCTCGATGAAGCGCTGCAGCGAGACCAGCGCGAACACGATCGGCGCATACATCGCGATGGCGACCAGGAACGGCGGCAGCGGCTCATAGGTCTCGGCGCCGATGCGCACCGCCGCGCGGGTGATGTCGACGACGCCAACGACCGCCAGCACGGGCGTGACCTTGATCAGCAGCGACATCTCGTTGACGAGCCCGGGCAGACTGACCCGCACGATCTGCGGCAGGACGATGCGGCGGAAGCGCAGGCTCGCATGCATGCCGACCGACTGCGCGGCCTCGTACTGCTCCTTCGGGAAGTTCATCAGCGCGGCGCGCCAGACCTCGCAATTGAACGCCGAGGTGTTCATCACCAGCGCCAGGATCGCCGCCGACACCGGCCCGATTGCGATCCCGACATTGGGCAGCGCGAAGAACAGCAGCAGCAGCAACGTCACGAGCGGGGTCGCGCGCAGCACCGAGACATAGACCGCGACCACGCGGGCGACGATCGGAACGTTGGCCCAGCGCAGCAGCGCCAGGCCAAGGCCGATCGGCAGCCCGATCAGGATGCCGACCAAGGACAGCGTCACCGTGACCACCGCGCCCTGCAGGATGGCCAGCACGTCGGCCGCGCTCATCGCCGTCCACCCGTGGCGTCGCCGAGCAGCCGCGTCCCGTCGAGGGTCAACTCGCCGTCGAGCGGACCGGCGCGCAGCGATCGCCACCCGCACATCAGCTGCACCCCAACCGCGGCGTCAGAATTCCGGCTCGAACGTGACCGGCAGATCCGGGAAGGCCTCGCCGAACCACTTCTTTTGCAATTCGGCGAACCGGCCGCTTTCCTTCTCCTTGGCGATGAAGCCGTTCAGGAATTCGACCAGCTCCGTGTTTCCCTTGGCGACCGCCCAGGCCGGATAGGATTTGCCGGAGACGGGCTGGCCGACCGCGAACACGTTCGGCTTCTCGGCGATCAGCGCCTTGATGTTGATGATCGTGTTGACCACGTAGTCGACGCGGCCGAGCGCGAGATCCTGATAGGCTTCGGGATAAGAGGTGTATTCGACCACCTTGCCGAGCTTGCCGCCCTCCTTTTCCAGCATAGCCTGGAGCTCTGGCAGCCGCCCCAGCAGCGCGCTGCCGGCCTGCACGCCGACGGTCTTGCCGCTGAGATCCTTGATCGCGGAGATGCTCTTGTCGTCCTTGCGCTTCACGTAATAGTGCGTCGCGTCGGCGATCGGGCTGGTGAAGTCGAGCGACTTCTTGCGCTCCTTGGTGATGATCGCCGCGGTGATGGCGACATCGTACTTGCCGGTGGAGACGCCGGCCAGGATGCCTGTCCACGGCAGGATCTGCTGCTTGATCTCGAACGGCGCGTATTTGCGCAGATCCTCGATCAGTTCGTTGTCGAAGCCGGTCGGCTTGCCGTCCTTGACGAACTCGAAGGGACGGAAATCGTCCTCGGTCGCGACGATGAGACCGCGCTTCTTGATCTCGTCGAGGCTGCCGGCCTTGGCGCTGAACGCGGCCGGCAGCGTCAGCGCGGCGGCCAGCAGCGCAAGCGCTGCTCGCCGCGACGGTGCCGACAGGCGGGGAAACGAAGGCTTGGTCATCTCGTATCTCCTTACATGAACTGATCAGTCGAAGCTGAAGCCGTGCGCGCGCAGATAAGGTGGGAAGGAAGCCCCCTCGGCCTTGGCGGCCTGCCGCGCCTTATCCTCCGACCAGCCGTAGAAATCGGCCTCGCCGAACTCGGCGTTGCCGCGCTGCTGCTCTTTCGGAATCGCGTGCCGCGCATGGCGTCGCCGGTCGTAATCGTCGAGCGTCACGGGCAGCGCATCGTCGCCGTAGCGGTCGACATGCGTGGTAATGCTGCGCGGCAGCCGCAGGCTGACATGGCCTTCTGCGGCGGGATAGCCGAGACACAGCCCAGCGACGGGAAACACCATGTCGGGCAGTTCCAGCACATTGGAGACCGTGTCGATCTCGTTGCGGATGACGCTGATCGGACAGGTGCCGAGGCCAGCGGACTCCGCGCACAGGATCATGGTCTGCAGCGCCAGCGCCGCATCGACCGAGGCGTTGAAAAAGCCTTCCAGGGTGCCGTTCCTGACCGGCTTGCCGCGCAGCTCGCCGATGCGCTGCAGCCGCCGCGCATCACCGAGGAAAACGAAGAACACCGGCGACGCACCGATCCAGGGCATGCTCGGAAACAGCCGGCCGATCGCCACCCGCTTGTCGGCATTGCGCACGCGCATGACCGAGGCTTGCTGGAAATCCGACTTGGCCGAGGCGCTCAGCGCGCAGGCGACGAGCAGGTCGAGCAGCCCCTCCTCCGGCATCCGGTCGCTATAGCGGCGCACCGTCTTGCGCGACAGCACGCCGCGCAGGAACGCATTGGCCTCGACATCGCCGCCATCCGGTCCGCCGTCTCCGAAGCGTGTGGCGAGGGCATCGGCATGCTCGGACATCACAGCGCCCCTATCGCATCGCGCGCGACGCGCCAGGTCGAACGAACGCCATTGGCCTGAGCCATGATCGGCGGATCCCGCAGCGGCAGACGTCGCATTGCTCACCCCACGCGCTGCGACATCGGTGTCGCCGCCCCGGATCGATTTCGCCGCAGCTTCCGCGCAGCTATTATTCGAGATGTGAGCAAGGGACATGCCAGACGTCGCGGGGCCTGGCGCAGCGCGACCGCTCCTGCGACGATCTTCACCGGAAATGAGCAGCCAAATGCGCCGGTTGCGGACAAAACGCCGCAGCACACCTGAATGCGGAGCATGCTTCGTATTTGCGGCGACGGCGCCCCGACCGGATACTGCACTCCGGCGACGCGCTGCTTTTCGGGCAGCACCATGCCCATTATCTAATCGGAACTCATCGCGGTCGGGCGCGCTCAGTCCGGCGATCGTGTCGCATCGAGCCGTTCGCCCTGCGCCTTGACGATCGCCTGCATCATGGCAATGAACCGTTTTTGATCGGCCTTGGTGAGATCCGCGACCGTCGCGAGATGCGCCGCCCGTGCCGGCCGCTCGATCTTGCGCAGCAATGCCGCGCCGGAACGGGTCAGGCGGCAGGTCCGCGACCGCCGGTCGTGCGGTCCGACGCTGCGATCGACGAAGCCGCGCGCCTGCAGCCGCTTCAATGCGCCGGTCGTCGTGGTCCGGTCGAGCGCGATGTCCTGGGCCAGCGCCGTCTGATCCGCCGTCCCCCGTTTCGCCAGCGCCGTCAACAGGCTGTACTGCAACGGCGTGATCTCATAGGCGGCGCATTTCTGCTGGAACAGCGCGACGTGGATCTGGTGCAGCCGCCGGATCAGATAGCCCGGGCGCGCCTCGAGCGGCCATGACGGATCTGCTTTCGGCTTAGTCCTTCCGGCCATCGAACGGCTCCCGCATAAGCGCTGATCACGCTGCATCAATTTGAAGCTGTCTATGGCACGGATCTTGATGTAATGCGAAGTATGCTTCGTAAATCGGTCGGCACATCATCGGTGCCGGCTCATCGAGGAAGGCTTTGACCGGGACGAGCACGCTGCCCGGAAAGGAGACCTTGCATGTCCGTGAGCGCCTCGTTCGACCTGCTGCTGCGCGGCGGTCGTGTCATTGACCCCGCCTCCGGCATCGATGGACTGAAGGATGTCGCCATCCGCAATAGCCGCATCGCCGCTGTCCAGTCCGATATCCTGCCGACCAGCGCCAGGGATGTCGTCGACGTCACCGGCCAGCTCGTGCTTCCCGGACTGATCGACACCCACGCCCATGTCTATCAGTACGTCACCGGCCGCTTCGGCATGAATGCGGACATGGTCGGCGTACAGTCGGGCGTCACCAGCCTGATCGACCAGGGCGGTCCGTCCTGCATGACCCTGCCCGGCTTCCGGCACTTCGTCGCCGAGCAGGCGCAGTCGCGTGTCTATGCGTTCCTGTCGGCCTATCTGGTCGGCGGCCTCGAGGGCCATTACTACCCTGATCTCTATCGGCCCGACTGCGTCGACATCGACGCGACGGTGAAGTCAGCTGTCGCCAACCGCGACCTCGTCCGCGGCATCAAGGCGCATGCCGAGATCGGCGGCTTCGCGCGCTGGGGCATCCGGGTCATCGAGATGGCCGCGGAGATCGGCCGCCGCGCTGAGCTCCCCGTCTATGTCCATTTCGGCCAGCTCTGGGGCCTGCCGGCGAGCGGCACCAACGGCGAGGATGTCGACACCATCCTGGAGCGGGTGATCCCGCTGCTGCGTCCGGGCGACGTGCTGGCGCACCCGTTCACGCGGCATCCCGGCGGCTTCGTCAACACCAAGGGCGATGTACATCCGGTGATCCAGGCCGCGCTCGACCGCGGGCTCAAGGTCGACGTCGGCCATGGCAGCCATTTCTCCTACCGGCTGGCGCGCAAGGCGATCGACGCCGGCATCGTGCCGCATACGCTCGGCGCCGACATCCACGGCTACAACACGCATGTGCCAGCACCGGCCGGCACGCCGGACGAACATGCCGACGACGAGAACCATCCGTTCGCGGGCCAGGCCAAGTTCAGCCTCGTGCAGGCGATGAGCTCGCTGGTCGCACTCGGGCTGACGCTGGAGCAGGTCGTGCCGATGGTGACGTCGAATCCCGCTGCCATGCTCGGCCTGTCCGATCGGATCGGCGCGCTGCGTCCGGGCATGGCGGCCGATGTCAGCGTGCTCCGCGAGAAGCAGGGCCGCTTCGTGCTGCGCGACAACGAGAAGACCGAGGTGATTGCCGATCGGCTGCTGCAGCCGGTGTTCTGCCTGCGCGCCGGCATCCGCCACGACGCAACGGCGCCGATCCTGCCTGCAGCGGTCGCGGCCTGACGTGGCCGGCGCGGCGCCGACCGTCTCGGACAAGCGCGCGCCGCGCGGCGTCGGCGCGCGGCTGCTGCGCAAGGAGGACGATCGCTTCCTGCGCGGCCGCGGCCAATATGTCGCCGACATCAGGCTGCCGGGGATGAAGGACGTCGCCTTCGTGCGCAGCCCGATGGCGCACGCCAGAATCAAGGCGATCCATATTCCCACGGTGTACCGCGACGTCGTCTTCACGGCCGCCGACCTCGCCGGCATCAAGCCGATCCGCGCCGTCTCAGGCCTGCCCGGCTTCAAGATTTCCGAGCAGCCGGTGCTGGCGACGGGCAAGGTGCGCCATGTCGGCGAACTCGTGGCGATGTGCGTCGCGCGCAACCGCGCCGAGGCCGAGGACATCGCCGCTTCCGTCGAGCTCGACCTGGAGCCGCTGCCGGCGGTGCACGACATGCGGCTGGCGCGCGCGGCCGGCGGCGCGCTCGTGCACGAGCATTGGGGCGACAACGTCTTCCTGGAAACGAATTTCGAGGTCGACATCACTGCGGCGCTTGACGCGCCGATCAAGGTGACGCGCGAGATCTCGACGGCGCGCCAGTGCATGGCGCCGCTGGAGGGCCGCGGCGTCGTCGCGACCTTCGATCACCGGCTCGATCAGCTCACGCTGCACACGGGCTCGCAGATGCCACACATCGTGCGCAACGGCCTGTCCGACTGCCTCGGCATGGACCAGGGCCGCATCCGCATCATCGCACCCGACATCGGCGGCGGCTTCGGCCACAAGGGCATCCTGCTGCCCGAGGAAGTGTGCCTGAGCTGGCTCGCCATGGAAAAGGGCTGGACGGTGCGCTGGCTCGAGGACCGGCGCGAGCATTTGAGTGCGAGCGCGAATTGCCGCGAGCACGCCTATCACATCACGGTCTATGCCGATCGCGACGGCCGCCTGCGCGGCATCGACTGCGAGGCGATCGTCGATTCCGGCGCCTACTCGTCCTATCCGTTCTCGGCCTGCCTCGAAGCGGCGCAGATCGCGAGCATCCTGCCGGGGCCGTATCGGATGCCGGCCTATCGCTGCCGCACCTACTCGGTCGCAACCAACAAATGCCCGATCCTGCCCTATCGCGGCGTGGCGCGCACCGGCGTCTGCTTCGCGCTCGAGCTGCTGCTCGATGCCGTCGCGGCCGAAGCCGGGCTCGAGCCCGGCGAGGTCCGGCTGCGCAATCTGGTGCAACCGCAGGACATGCCGTTCGACAACATCACCAACAAGCATTTCGATAGCGGCGACTATCCCGGCGCGTTGCAGCGGGCGCTGGCGTCGATCGACGTCCCCGCGATCCGCGCCCGGCAACAGCGCGGCGAGGCGGACGGCCGGCTGATCGGGACCGGCGTCTCGATCTATTGCGAGCAGGCCGCGCATGGCACCTCGGTCTATGCCGGCTGGGGCATCCCGATGGTACCCGGCCATGAGCAGGCCACGGCGCGCCTGACGCCCGACGGCGGGCTTGAGCTGCGCGTCGGCGTTCATTCGCACGGCCAGGGACTCGAGACCACGCTGGCTCAGGTCGCCTCCGAAGTGCTCGGCGTCGATCCCGGCAACATCCGCGTCGTGCTCGGCGACACCGCGATGACGCCCTATTCCACCGGCACCTGGGGCTCGCGCTCGATGGTGATGGCCGGCGGAGCCGTAGGCACCGCCTGCGCGCAGCTCGTCGCGCGCGCCACGCGCATCGGCGCCAAGCTGCTGCAGCTCGCGCCGGAGGCGATCGTGTGGCGCGAGGGACGCGCCTGCGGACCGAACGGCAGCGTCAGCCTCGCCGAGATCGCCCACACCTGGTACCGCCGGCCGCAGGACCTTCCCGCCGACGTTGACCCGGCCGGCCTCGAGGTCACCAGCGGCTACAAGCCGGTGCGCGACAGCGGCACCTTCTCCTACGCGGCCCATGCCGTCACGGTCGCGGTCGATCCGGATCTCGGCGAGGTCGAGCTGCTCGACTACGTCATCGTCGAGGATGGCGGTGTCCTCGTCAATCCGATGATCGTCGACGGCCAGATTCTCGGTGGCCTGGCGCAGGGCATCGGCACCGCGTTGTACGAGGAGATGCCGTTCGACGACGCCGCGCAGCCGCTGGCGACGACGCTGGCCGACTACCTGCTGCCGGGTCCGACCGAAGTCCCCGAGCCCCGCCTGTTCCACATGGAGACGCCGTCGCCCTACACGATGTTCGGCGTCAAGGGCATCGGTGAGGGCGGTGCGATCGCGCCACCGGCGGCGATCGCCAATGCCGTCAACGACGCGCTGCGGCCGCTTGGTGCGGAGCTGATGCAGTCACCGCTGTCGCCACGCCGCATCGTCGCGACAGTGCTGGCAGCGAAACAGGCGCAAGCGAGCTCGCCGTGAAGGCTGCATCCTTCGCCTATGAGCGTCCCAACAGCGTCGGCGCCGCGCTCGCCCTGCTCGCGGACGCCAATGGCGGCGCAAGGATCATGGCCGGTGGCCAGTCGCTCGGGCCGATGCTCAATCTGCGCCTGGTGCAGCCGCCACTGATCGTCGACATCGCGGGGCTCGCCGAGCTTCGTACGGCCGAGCGTGACGGCGATGATCTTGTCATCGGCGCCTGCGTCACCCATGCCGACATCGAGGACGGCCGGCTTCCTGACGTGACTCATGGCGTGCTGCGGCGGATCGCGCGCGGCATTGCCTACCGCGCCGTACGCAACCGCGGCACGATCGGAGGCTCGCTAGGTCATGCCGATCCGGCCGCCGACTGGGTGACGACGCTCGCAGCCCTCGGCGCCGGCGTACGGCTGGCGAGCTCCGCCGGCCGACGCGACCTCGCCGTGACGGAGTTCATCCAGGGCGCGCTGCAGACGGCGCTGCGTCCCGGCGAGTTCGTCGCCGCGATCCGCCTTCCCTCCCTGTCGCCCACGACGCGCTTCGGCTACGCCAAGGCCTGCCGCAAGCCCGGCGAATTCGCGCATGCGATGGCCGCCGTCCTGATCGAGCCGGACAAGGCCTGCAGCCGGGTTGTGATCGGCGCCATCGACAGGACGCCGATCGTCGTCGACGATTCATCGCTGTTTGGCGGAGCGAACACCAGGCTCGGGCAGCAGTTCGATCGCGACCTCGCCGACCGCCTGCTGATGCAGGCCGGCGTGACCGATCCGGCCGCCCGGCACATCCACCTGAGCGTGCTCGCGCGGGCGATCGCGGAGGCCGCGGCGTGATGAAGCTCCAGCTCACCGTCAACGGCAGCGCGACCGAGGCCACGGTCGAACCGCGGACCCATCTTGCCGACGTCCTGCGTGATCGGCTCGACCTGACCGGGACGCATCTCGGCTGCGAGCATGGCGTCTGCGGCGCCTGCACACTGCTGCTCGACGGCGCTCCGGCCCGCTCCTGCATCACGCTCGCGGTGGCCTGCGATGGTGCTGCGGTCACGACCATCGAAGGCCTGGATGAGGATGAGATCGCAGCCGAGCTGCGCACGGCCTTTGCGCGCGAGCATGCGCTGCAATGCGGCTACTGCACACCCGGCATGATCATGTCGGCGCGCGACCTCGTGCTGCGCCTCGATCACGCGGACGAGCAGGCCATCCGTGTCGGGTTGAGCGGCAATCTCTGCCGTTGCACAGGCTATGTCGGGATCGTCCGCGCTGTCCGCGCGGTGATCGAGGCGCGGCGGCAACGTGGCATCGCGGCCGTGATCGGCGCCGGACGCACGACGCTCGGACCCGTGGGATCGCAGTCGGGCGCGGTCGCGACCGCTGCGTCGTCAGCGCGGCCAGCAATAGCGGAGACGGCGGTTGACCGGGGCGCTGCCATCAGCACACGCGATATTCCCGAGGCCGTACCCGCCAAGAGCTTCGACGCATCCTTCACTGTGAACGCCGCGCCTGCGCAGGTTTTCGCGCTGTTCGGAAACCTCACGACCCTGGCCGCATGCTTTCCCGGCGCGATGATCACGGCCATGCCGGCCCCCGATCGCATCGAAGGCGAGATCAGGGTCGCGCTTGGCCCGCTTGCGGCCGTGTTCCGCGGCGCCGCGCGGATCGAGCGCGACGACGCAAGTCTGTCCGGCCGGCTGATCGGCACCGGACGTGACCAGCGGAGCCGCAGCTCGACCTCCGGGCAGATCAGCTGGCGCATGCTTCCGATCGACGAAGGACGGGCCACCCGCGTCGAGCTCGCCATACGCTACAGCCTCTCCGGTCCACTAGCGCAGATCGCGCGCGACGGGTTGGTGCGCGATCTGGCGGCGCGCCTCACGACGACGTTCGCGCAAAACTGCGAGCGGCATCTCAACGGCACGTTGAATCCGGCGGAGACTGCCGAGCCGCAGCGCCTCAACGCACTTGCCCTCCTGATGGACATCGCACGGACACGTCTTACGGCCTTCGCGCAGCGCATGCGCGGGCAATGAAGCCGCCTCTCACCGGCGGACTGGTTCTCGTCCACGGTCAGCTTTGAATGAGCGCCGAACACCAGCGCGGAACATCGTCCCGGCACCTGTCTCCACGTTTCAAACAGCAGGCGTGACGACGCGATCTCGCGGCCGCCTGAGCCCGAGTTGTTGTCTTCATTCAACCGCCTCTCAACGAAGAGGCGCAGGGAAGACCGGGTATCGACTGATACCCGCGGTCCGCGTGCAGCAAAAAGCACGCGGCAGAACCACAGGTTCAGCCCAATATCCGGCCTTCCCTGCGCGACGGTTTGACGGGTTATAGGCGCTCTCCCCGGGGATCGGCTGTCTTGCCCCCGTCGCCAGCGGATCATCATCACCGCCGGCTTGGCATCAGCACCGCGATGCCAGGACCACACCACTTCGCCGTCGCCTCGCTCCGTTCGTCGGCACGGGCTGTGACACCCGGCTGCGGAGCAACGCGCCCATCGCCTCCCCAGCTCGACGCTCGTGACGATCGCGAAACGTCCCTCTTCAGCGAGCCGGTATGCCCGGAAATGTGGAGGTGATTTGCCCGACGAGGCAAGGGGGTAGTTTGCGACAAACTGGCACGACGGGCAGTTGGCGCATTCACGGCATGCGCGGATTGCCCGTCGGGCGGATGGTCAGTTGGACGACTACGGGATGTCCGTGAGTCGCCTCGCCTCTCTCCCATCGTCAGGGCCGGGCTTATTCCCCCTGCCGGCCGAAGCCGCCTAGGCGCGGCGAAGGCCCGCGCCAAACAAGGGAGCTAGGGGAGCCTCGATCGCAGGCTACGTTCGCGAATTTCATGCACAGTCACCGTAACACCGACCGTAAGCCCGGCGCGTTTTGCGCAAATCTGCCCGACTTAATCCACCAGCGCGAAACAAAGGCAGAACGACCTATTGCATCAGACGATATCGTTTGATAAGAAATGATAAAAGGGAGCTTTGGCCATGACCGACGAATGGATGACGATTGAGGACGCGTCGCGTTACCTGCAGCTCGGCAAGACCGCCCTATACGATCTGGCGCGAGAAGGAACGCTGCCGTCGAACAAGGTCGGCAGCAAATGGCTGTTCAGCAAGAGCGATCTGGACGCCTGGGTCCGCTCCAACATCCCACTGGAACAGTATTTCCTAAAGACGTCCGCCCATATCGAAGAAAACCTTCAGCTGCGTGAGCCTCAAATTGAGGCCTACCAAGCCCTGTACGAATACTTCAAGGCGGGCGGGAAAACGGCGATCATCCAGATACCCGTCGGCTGCGGGAAATCGGGCATCGCGGCTATCGCGCCGTTCGGCATCGCGAAAGGGCGTGTGCTGGTTGTCGCGCCGAACCTGACCATCAAAGAAGGCCTGTTCGAAGCCCTGGACGTCACCAACCGGCAGAAGTGCTTCTGGCGGAAACGGAACATCCTCACTGACGAAGCCATGATCGGTGGCCCGTTTGCCACGACCTTGGACACGGGGAATCTCTCAGTCTGCGAAAAATCCCACTTCATCGTATCCAATGTCCAGCAGCTTGCCACCAACACTGAGAAGTGGCTCCACAAGTTCCCCAAGGACTTCATCGACCTCATCATCGTTGATGAGGCTCACCACTCGCCAGCCGAAAGCTGGAAGAAGATCCTTGAGCACTTCGACCGGGCGCGCGTGATAAACATGACCGCAACGCCCTTCCGCGGCGACGGTCAAGAAATCGACGGAGACCTCGTCTATCGCTACCCGTTCAAGAAAGCCACGTTCAAAGGCTATATCAAGCGCATTACTGCAAGCTACGCCGCCCCGACCGAACTGGAGTTCACCGCCAAGGGGGAGACCAAAGTCTTCACGTTGGATGACGTGCTGGCGATGAAGGATAAGGACTGGTTCAGCCGAGGAATTGCGCTTTCCGACCCTTGCAACCAGACCATTGTCGAGAATAGCCTCGAAAAGCTTGAGATGCTGAGGGAGACAGGCACGGCGCACCAACTGATCGCTGTCGCCTGCAGCGTCAACCATGCCCGCAGAATCACTGCAATGTATGAAGCGCGCGGCTTTAAGGCGGACTTGATCTACAGTGAGATGGACGAAGAAAAGAAGGGCGAGGTCAAACGGAGGTTGACGAGCGGGGAACTTGACTGCATCGTCCAAGTGCAGATGCTTGGTGAAGGTTTTGACCATCCCAAGCTGAGTGTTGCGGCAATCTTTCGCCCGTTCCGTACTTTGGCGCCATATATTCAATTCGTCGGACGAATTCTGCGGGTGATCGTGCAAAACAGCCCGGGCCACCCCGACAACTACGGCCACGTCGTAACTCACGCTGGTATGAACCTTGATGAGCGACTGCGTGAATTCAAGCTGTTCGAAAGCGATGATCAAAAGTTCTGGGAAGATGTCATCGGAGGTAAGGAGCCTGAGCCGCCTGCGGAAGTGAGGTCGGGTGAGGCTCGAATGAAATTGTCCGAACCGGTCGTGGTCAACTACGAGATCGTCGACTCATTGATCGAAGAGCAGTTCACCTCCGCCGAACAGGAGGACATCATCGGGGAACTGCGCGAAAACCTGGAGCGGTTGGGGCTGGATCCAGATCAGGCCGAAGCGATTGTGCTGGCGCGTTCGACCGCGCAGACAACCTCGAGGGCCGCACAGCCATATCAGAAGCTACCCATTCGGGAATGGGAGATGCGCCGGAAGGGCCTCAATGACGAGGTCAACCGCGCCGCGAACCTGCTTGTAAACAGGCTGGGTGTTAACCGCGCCGGCCGTGAGATCATCAATAGCGGCATTCCGGCAACAAACAATTTCGTTGCCTGCGTCACGCTCATCAACAAAGAGCTGAAGAAAAACAATCCTAAAGAACGCAAGGACTGGTCAACTGAGGAGTTCGAAGGTTCGATTAAGAGCCTTGAGGAAATTCTGAACCTGCTGACTAAAAGATATAAGGGGATTTTAGGTGCCAAAGCCAAAGGGTAAAACACCTTCGCTTCTCTCAATGTCGACAGGATCGCCAGTCTTGCACACCTGTGGCAAGGCCACGAATTGCGACCGCTGCAAAGAGCGAATTGCGACAGCGGCGACGTGTTTTCAGATTCCCAAGCAGAAGAGCGGCTTTACCGCCCACCCGATCTTCTGCGTCGCTTGCACAAAGGAGATCGTGGAAAAGACGAAAAGTGACCTATTGGCGATCGAGGTCGTCCTGCAGGCTCAGCCGTGACTGGCCACGGAAATTCGGTGACGCTGCACTTCAAATTGGAATCCGCCCCGTGCACCGTCACCATAGTCCCCGTCATGTCCAAGCGCGCTATCATCCTGCTCCAGGCCGGCGACGACACCGCCAGCTCCGCGCGACACTTGGCACCGACGGCCGCCGCGTTATGATCGGCGAGGACGGCAACAATACGCTGGCCCCGGAAAAGCCGATCTCGGCCGAGGGCCTGTTCAGACGCGTCGATGCAATGCCGATGCGGCAGGACGAGATGCGACGGATGGGGTCGGTTAGCCAAGACTGATTGTGCAGTCCAGGGCGGCGCCGGATGATAGGTTCGGCATAAGGCATACAGCGGTTGAATGCTCTCCATAGTTTTGTCGGCGATCTCACTACCATAGACGCTTGCAAATCAACTCGCTCAATCCCAGATTTACGCAATTTGGGAGGGAGACGATGTCAATGCACAATCTAATAGTAACCGATGTTACTCGATACGGCACACTCTTTTGCGTTGCGGGATGGGATTTGCAGGAAGGCAGAATGGTGCGTCCAGAACCGCCGACGATGAATCCGGCCGTCGAAGCGTCTCGATTTTGGGGCGATCAGAACGCCGGTCCTGGAAAATTCTTTGACATTGGCAATGTTGTTCGCTTTGAAACCGCGCCGGCTCCAGCCAATTCGCCATATCCTCACGCTACAGAAGATCGGATATTCGTGGATGGGAAAGAGACTGCCGTTCTGAAAAAAATCACACCTGCAGAAATTGCAAGTAGCGTAGCGCCCGGAATGTCTCCATCGATTGATCGTGCATTCAGCGGAGCCCTTCAACGAGCGTATTCGGGGAAGGCTTACGTTCGGGCTGGCGAACGAACTGTTTCACTCGACGCCGTACAGATTCAGCCAAACGCAATTTCATTTTACGAGGACAGTTCCAACGGCAAGCGCAAGCTGCGAGCTGAGATTGTTCAGGACGGAATAGAGTACGATTTATCGGTCCCAGCCGATGCAGCTGCCGCTCAGTTCCTTGCAGGGGGAGTAGAAGCGCTAGCGGCAGCCGCCCAAGCTAGCACAATTATCCATGTCCGGCTGGGGCTGAGTCGGCCATTCGCCCAAATGCCAGATTCCTGCTATGCACAGGTAAACGGCCTCCTTTTCTTGTGATATAAATGATTAGGCGGGAGAGGGCCGATAAAATGAACGCTATATTGGGCCCCTGAATACCTGATAAGTCAGCGCTAATGTCCAGGCAAGGAGGCCAGTATTGTCAGAACAGTCTCTCGAAATCCTGACGATAGGGCATTCGACGCTATCTTACGAGAGCTTTGTCGCCCTGTTGCGCCAAGCGTCAATCACAGCGGTCGCCGATGTGAGGACGGTGCCGTATTCAAGGCATTTCGCCCACTTCAACAAAGATACACTGTGCGGAGAACTGCGTATGGACGGGATTGCGTACGTATTTCTTGGAGGACAACTGGGCGGTCGTCCGACCGATAAGCGGTTCTTTTGCGATGGAATAGCCGACTATGAAAAGATGGCGGCAACCGCAGAGTTCGCTCAAGGGCTTGCTCGCATTGTCGAAGGCTCCAGGAAGTACCGAATCGCTATGATGTGCTCGGAGCACGACCCTCTCGATTGTCATCGCTGCCTGCTAGTCGGGCGGGCGCTGCACGAAAAAGGTATGAACGTTAGACATATCCTTGGCAGCGGCCTGATTGCTGACCACGAAAAAATCGAAGCACAGTTGATTGAAATGTCGCAATTGGGTGGAGCGGACTTGTTCGACGTACCAGAAAAACGACTTGCGGCAGCCTACCGCAATCGCGCGAGGAAAGTGGCATTTACTGAGCACCAACGACACGATGAGCGAAAAGCCATGCGGAGCCGTTCAGTTGGAACCGGTTGATATTGCAACTATAGGATTCACGAAGACCACTGCCTCAGACTTCTTCGAGAGATTGAAGAAGGCGGGCGTGACCCGAGTGATCGATGTACGACTACACAATACGTCTCAGCTCGCGGGCTTTGCGAAGGCGGAAGACCTGGCGTATTTCTTGAAGACAATTTGCTCCGCGGACTACGTTCACCAGCCACTTCTTGCACCAACTGACGATATCCTTAAGGCATATAAGCGGGATAAAGGCGATTGGGCCATTTACGAAGCTTCATTCATGAAGCTTATGGAGAACAGACGAATCGAGCATAAACTTAAGCCCGAAATGTTCCGAAGAGCCTGCCTACTTTGCTCGGAAGACAAGCCACATCATTGTCACCGACGCCTAGTGTGCGATTACCTGAACGCGAAGTGGGACAGTGCACTTAAAGTGAAGCACCTTTAGCTCGGCTACGGATGTAGATATCTGCCAAATCTATAGCTCATGGCACGTTCCGACACCGTAGATCCGCTAGCTTCCCCTCACTCCCACTCAATCGTCCCCGGCGGCTTTGATGTCACGTCATACACCACCCGGTTCACGCCCTTCACCTCGTTGATGATGCGCGTGGCCGTGTTGCCCAGGAACTTCATGTCGAACGGATAGAAATCCGCGGTCATGCCGTCCGTCGAGGTGACGGCGCGCAGGCCGACGACGTAGTCGTAGGTGCGGCCGTCGCCCATGACGCCGACGGTCTTGACGGGGAGCAGCACGGCGAAGGCCTGCCAGATGGTGTCGTAGAGGCCGGCCTTGCGGATCTCGTCGATGTAGATGGCGTCGGCCTTGCGCAGGATGTCGAGCTTGTCTGTCGTGATCTCGCCGGGGCAGCGGATGGCGAGGCCGGGGCCCGGGAACGGGTGGCGGCCGACGAACACGTCGGGCAGGCCGAGCTCGCGGCCGAGCACGCGGACCTCGTCCTTGAACAGCTCGCGCAACGGCTCGACCAGCTTCATGTTCATGCGGGCCGGGAGGCCGCCGACATTGTGGTGCGACTTGATCGTCACCGAGGGGCCGCCGGTGAAGGAGACGCTCTCGATCACGTCGGGATAGAGCGTGCCCTGCGCCAGGAAATCGGCGCCGCCGATCTTCTTGGCCTCCGCCTCGAACACGTCGATGAAGAGTCGTCCGATCGTCTTGCGCTTCTGCTCCGGGTCGGTGACGCCGGCGAGCTCGCCGAGGAAGAGCTTTGACGCGTCCACATGCACCAGCGGGATGTTGTAGTGGTGCCGGAACAGATCGACGACGGTCTCGGCCTCGTTGAGCCTGAGCAGGCCGTGATCGACGAACACGCAGGTGAGCTGGTCGCCGATCGCCTCGTGGATCAGCACCGCGGCAACGGCGGAATCGACACCGCCGGACAGGCCGCAGATCACCTTGCCCTTGCCGACTTGCGCGCGGATCTTCTTGATCTCCTCCGCGCGGAAGGCGTGCATGGTCCAGTCGCCGCCGAGGCCGGCGATGTTGCGGACGAAGTTGCGGATCAGTTTTGCGCCGTCGGGCGTGTGCACCACCTCGGGGTGGAACATCAGGCCGTAGTACTTGCGCTGTTCGTCCTGGATCACGGCGAACGGCGCGTTCGGCGAGACGCCGGCGACCGAGAAGCCCGGCGGCATCTGCGTGATGCGGTCGCCATGGCTCATCCATACCTGGTGTTGCTCGCCGGTCTGCCAGACGCCCTCGAACAGGCGGCTCGTGGTCTTCACCTCGACGTCGGCGCGGCCGAACTCGCGGTGGTGGCCGCCCTCGACGGTGCCGCCGAGCTGGGCGGCCATCGTCATCTGGCCGTAGCAGATGCCCATCACGGGGACGCCGGAGTCGAAGATCAGTTGCGGGGCGCGCGGGGAGCCTTCCTCATGGACCGATTCCGGACCGCCGGACAGGATCACGGCCTTGGGCTGCATCTCGCGGAAGGCGGCCTCCGCCTTCTGGAACGGCACGATCTCGCAATACACGCCGTCCTCGCGCACCCGGCGCGCGATGAGCTGCGTGACCTGGCTGCCGAAATCGACGATCAGGATCTTGTCGTGGAGCGCGGCCACGGAGGTGTCGGCGGCGGCGCTGGCGGGGGTGTTGGGCTGGGCTGTCATGGCAAGCAATTACGCCGCGGCGGGAGGACTCGCAACCCTTGCCAGCAAGCGATTCACCGGTGCGTACCCCACCCACCGCTGTCGTCCCGGCCAAGCGGACTGGGGCAATGCGCAGCATTGCGCCAGTTCGCGCCGAGCCGGGATCCATAGCCACAGGACGCGGGGCTCGGGCACGCTGTGGCCACAGCTCGCGCCAGACGACGGCCGCGGAGTATGGGTCCCGGGTCGGCGCCCCACGCGCTACGCGCGCGGGCTTGCCCGGGACGACAGCGGGGAATGTTCGTGGCGGGGGGCCGTAGGGTGGGCAAAGGCGCGCGGCAGGCCTTCCGTTTGGTCCACGCTGATGCGCGCCGTGCCCACCGTCGGGCGGCGTTCACCGCGGCGACACGGTGGGCACGGCGCCATTGCCATTGTCGTGCGCGGACATGGCGCGGCAGCGCCTTTGCCCACCCTACGGCGGCGTGGGTGCGGCTACGCCTGCTTCTTCAGCACCGACACGAAGAACCCGTCCGTACCCGTCCGGCGCGGGGTCATCAGCCAGCCCTCCGGCGTCTTCAGCGCGGCCTCGGCGAAGGCCTCGGCCTTGTCCCAGAGGACGGTGGCGGTTTGCTCCGGGGGCTGGATGGAGAACTCAGGGTGGCGTCCGACGAAGGCGCGGACCTGGTCGCCGTTCTCCGGGTTCAGCACCGAGCAGGTGATGTAGGCGATGCGGCCGCCGGGCTTGACCAGGGAGGCCGCGCGATCAAGCACTTCGGCCTGGTCCTTGAGACGGATCTCGAGGGCGCCGGGGCGCATGCGCCATTTGGCGTCGGGGTTGCGGCGCCAGGTCCCCGTGCCCGTGCAGGGGGCGTCGATGACGACGAGATCGGCCGAGGCCTTGATATCGGCGAGCGGGTCGGCGTCGCCCTTCGGGCTGCGCACATCGGCATTGTGGACCCCGGCGCGCGACAGCCGCTCGTGGATCGGCGCGAGCTGGCGCTTGTCGTGGTCGGTGGCGATCAGCCGGCCCTTGCCGCCCATCATCGCGGCCAAAGCGAGCGTCTTGCCGCCGGCGCCGGCGCAGAGGTCGATCACCTGCTCGCCGGGCTTGGCGGCGGTGAACAGCGCCGCAAGCTGCGAGCCCTCGTCCTGGACCTCGATCGCGCCCTTGATGAAATCCTCCTCGGCATGGATTCCGGGATTGCGGGCGTCGGCGCCGAGCGTGATGCGCAGGCCAATCGGCGACCATGGCGTCGGCACGGCGCCGAGATGCTTCAGCGAGGCCTGCACCTTGTCGCGCTTCGCCTTGAGCGTGTTGACGCGCAAATCGAGCGGCGCGCGGCTGGCCATCGCCATGGCTTCCGCAACGCGGTCGTCGCCGAACACGGCGGCGAGATACGGGTCGAGCCAGTCCGGATAGTCGCCGGCGACCGGCGGCGGCGCGCCGTCGGTGGTGCGCGAGGCCAGCGCCTTCTCCTCCTGCGTGTTCAAGGGCGGCGGGGCGAAGCGGCTGCCGTCGCACATCGCACCGATGGTCGCGACATCGAGGCCGCGCTCGAGCTTGAGCATGCCGAGCACGCGGGCGCGCGCAGTGTCGTCCTCCATGACATAGGCGCTGGAGGCGCGGCGGCGGAGCACGTCCCACACGAGCCCGGCAATGGCGGCGCGGTCGCCGGAGCCGGCGAAGCGGTGGCTGGTGCCCCAGTCCTTCAGCGCCTTGGCCGCCGGCGCCCTGTCGGCCTCGATGGTTTCGATGATGTCGATGGCGGCGGACAGCCGGGCGGCGGGGGTCATTCAGGGTCCAGTTCTAGATCAGGAGAAGGATCTTGAGGGCGAAATACAGCCACATCGCCAGCAGCACCAGCGCCGAGGCGGTCCAGGCGAGCCCGCGCTGGCGGCTGTCCTTGGCGCCGCTGACGAGACCGGCATTGACGAAGCGGGTCACCACGAACACCCAGGACAGCAGCACGATCACCAGATCGGCGTGGCGCAGCGGCAGCGCAATGGCGATCAGGGCGTAGAACAGGGTCGGCAGGCCGAATTCGTCGGCGGCGTCAGTGGCTTGCGCCCGCGTCCTGTTCCAGAACAGCAGCGCGAAGGTGAGCCCGACCTCGACGAAGACGGGCAGCAGCACCATGGTCAGCGACATGAGAATCCCCCTCACGAATGTCGAAGGCCCGGCGCGATGCCGGGCCCTCGTGGATGAACCGGTTCCCTCAGGACTCCCGAAAAGCGTCCATGGTTCCCATGTTTTTGCGGAGAGGCTGAAGAATCACATCAAGTGTGGCTCAGGCCTTGTCCGGCCCGACCCGCACCAGCTGCTTGCCGAAATTGGCACCTTTCAGCAGGCCCATGAACGCTGACGGCGCGTTCTCCAGGCCCTCGGTGACGAACTCCTTGTACTTGACCTTGCCGTCGCGGACCCAGGCCGACATGTCCTTGAGGAAGTCGCCATGGCGGGAGGCGAAATCGGAGACGATGAAGCCGCGGATGGTGAGCCGCTTGGTCAGCACGTTGCGCATCAGGGCGCCGGCCCATTTCGGCGCCACCGACTGGGTGTCGTTGTAATGGGCGATCAGGCCGCAGACGGGCATGCGGGCGAAGGCGTTGAACAGCGGGAACACCGCCTCGAACACCGGGCCGCCGACATTCTCGAAATAGACGTCGATGCCTTTCGGGCAGGCTTCCTTGAGCTTGGCGGCGAGATCGGGATCGCGATGGTCGAGGCAGTCGTCGAAGCCGAACTCGGATCGAACGTAGTCGCATTTGTCCTTGCCGCCGGCGATGCCGATGGCGCGGGCGCCCTTGATCCTGGCGATCTGGCCGACGGCCGAGCCGACCGCGCCGGACGCCGCGGCGACCACCACCGTCTCGCCCGGCTTGGGCTGGCCGATGTCGAGCAGGCCGGTATAGGCCGTCATGCCGGGCATGCCGAGCACGCCGACCGCGGTCGAGATCGGCGCCAGCTTGGGGTCGACCTTGGCCAGCCCCTTGCCGTCGGAGATCGCATGCGTCTGCCAGCCGGCGCGCGCCAGCACGATGTCGCCGGCCTTGAAGCCGGGATTGTTGGAGGCCACGACTTCGCACACGGTGCCCGCTTCCATCACGCCGCCGACCGGCACCGGCTGGGCATAAGACGGCCCGTCGCTCATGCGCCCGCGCATGTACGGATCGAGCGACAGCCAGATCGTGCGCAGCAGCACCTCGCCAGCACCGGGCGTCGGGACGGCGTGCTCCTCGAGACGGAAGTCGGTCGGCTTGGGCTCGCCGACGGGACGTGCGGCGAGAACGATGCGCTTGGCTTGGGACATGGGATGTTTCCTCTTTTGTTGGTTGTGACGGTCGATGCTGGTAGCCCCACGGGCGCCGTCATTGCGAGAAGCGAAGCGACGAAGCAATCCAGGGCTTCACGCGCCGCCCTGGATTGCTTCGCTTCGCTCGCAATGACGGAGAGAGCAAGCGTCGCTTACACCCCGCCCGGATAGTTCGGGCTTTCGCGCGTGATCGTCACGTCATGCACGTGGCTTTCGCGCAGGCCCGCGCCGGTGATGCGGACGAACTCGGACTTGGAGTGAAACTCGCCGAGATCCTTGGCGCCGACATAGCCCATGGCGGCACGGAGGCCGCCGGCGAGCTGGTGCATGACGTTGCCCACCGGGCCCTTGTACGGCACCTGGCCCTCGATGCCTTCCGGCACGAGCTTGAGCGTGTCCTTGATGTCCTGCTGGAAGTAGCGGTCGGCCGAGCCGCGCGCCATGGCGCCGACCGAGCCCATGCCGCGATAGGCCTTGTAGGAGCGGCCCTGCCACAGGAACACTTCGCCGGGGGTCTCGTCGGTGCCGGCAAGCAGCGAGCCGACCATGGCGACGTCGGCACCGGCGGCAAGCGCCTTGGCGAGATCGCCGGAGAACTTGATGCCGCCGTCGGCGATGACAGGCACATCGGCCTTCTTGGCCGCCTCGACCGCATCCATGATCGCGGTGAGCTGCGGCACGCCGACGCCGGCGACGATGCGGGTGGTGCAGATCGAGCCCGGGCCGATGCCGACCTTGACGGCGTCAGCGCCGGCATCGATCAGCGCCTGCGCGCCGTCGCGGGTGGCGATGTTGCCGGCGATCACCTGCACGGCGTTGGAGATGCGCTTGATGCGGTTGACCGCCTCGAGCACGCGCGAGGAATGACCGTGCGCGGTGTCGACCACGATGAGGTCGACGCCGGCCTCGATCAGCCGCTCGGTGCGCTCGAAGCCGCCCTCGCCGACCGTCGTCGCCGCGGCCACGCGCAGCCGGCCCTGGCCGTCCTTGCAGGCGAGCGGATGCGCGACCGCCTTCTCCATGTCCTTGACGGTGATCAGGCCGACGCAGCGGTACTGATCGTCGACGACCAGCAGCTTCTCGATGCGGTGCTTGTGCAGGATCTTCTTGGCCTCGTCCTGGCCGACGCCCTCGCGCACGGTGACGAGGTTCTCGTGCGTCATCAGCTCGGAGATCTTCTGGCGCGGATCGGTGGCGAAGCGCACGTCACGATTGGTGAGAATGCCGACCAGCTTGCCCGGAATGCCCTTGCCGCCGCCGGTGACCACCGGGATGCCGGAGAAGCCGTAATCCTTCATCAGCGCCAGTGCGTCGGCGAGCGTCGCGTCGGGCGAGATGGTCAGCGGGTTGACCACCATGCCGGATTCGAACTTCTTGACCTGGCGCACCTGGGCGGCCTGGCCCTCGGGATCGAAATTGCGGTGGATGACCCCGACACCGCCGGCCTGCGCCATGGCGATCGCCATGCGCGCTTCGGTGACGGTATCCATGGCGGAGGCCATGATCGGAATGTTGAGCGGGATCTCGCGCGTCACGCGCGAGCGGATGTCGACCTCGGAGGGAAGCACATCGGAGAGGCCCGGCTTCAAGAGCACGTCGTCGAAGGTGAAGGCTTCGCGAAGTGTCTGGACGGTCGCCATCGTCAACTCCTTGTCTGCGGCCAAAACGGCCGCGATGCGGGTACGGATGAGCGACGCCGCCGTCGAGACCATGCCTCGCCGTCGAATCGGTGCCCATCGGTGGGGTTGACGCGGGTCGATAGCATGGGCCTGTGACGAATCAAAGGGCCGATCCACCATCCTCCCGCGATTGCGAAGAACGGCCCAGACGTGCCCTGATCAGGTCCGAAACGCGCAACAAAAGGTCGCGAAGACCTCGATTCCGGAGCAGAAGTTCCGCGTTCAGCGCCATGCGCCCGGCGGCGGCCCGTAGCGGCGGATGGCCTCGACCACCTCCCGGTGCCGCCGGTCCTCCCGCCGCATGTGCACGGCGATCAGCGCGTGAGCCGAGGGCACCAGCAGCAGCACGTGGAAGAACAGGCCGAGGACCAGGCACACCACGCAGAGCAGCAAGTTGAACACCGCCGCAAACGGCTGCCCGTTGAGCAGCAGGCCCAGCGGCGGCACCAGAGCGGCGAGCAGGTAGATCATCGGCACATCTCCAAGAAGCGGGGACGCGACAGCGTCGCGCTGCATTTAGGGGGCCATGCCAGCAGCGCAATGGCCTCGTTCGTCGCAGGGTGTTAAAGCCGCACCGCCCGCCTGCCCTCCCCGCCGCCGACCTCCGATGAACAAGCAACGCGTCATTCCGCTGATCGTCGCCACCGCCCTGTTCATGGAGAACATGGACTCTACGGTGATCGCGACCTCGCTGCCGGCGATCGCCAGGGACATCGGCACCAGCCCGCTGACCTTGAAGCTCGCCATCACCTCCTATCTGCTGTCGCTGGCGGTGTTCATCCCGGCCAGCGGCTGGACCGCCGACCGCTTCGGCGCGCGACGCGTGTTCTCCAGCGCGGTCGCCGTGTTCATGATCGGCTCGATCGGCTGCGCCTTTGCCAACTCGGTCGAGAACTTCGTGTTCGCCCGCATCCTGCAGGGCATGGGCGGCGCGATGATGACGCCGGTCGGGCGTCTCGTTCTCTTGCGTTCCGTCGACAAGAGCGCGCTGGTCGGCGCGATGGCCTGGGTCACCATCCCCGCGCTGATCGGCCCGGTGATCGGGCCGCCGGTCGGCGGCTTCATCACCACCTATTTCTCCTGGCACTGGATCTTCCTGATCAACATCCCGATCGGCATCGTCGGCATCATCATGGCGCTGCGCTTCATCGATCCGATCAAGAGCGAGAACCCCGAGCCGTTCGATCTCTATGGCATGGTGCTGGCCGGCATCGGCCTCGCCGGTCTCGCCTTCGGCCTCTCCGTCGCCGGCCTCAATTTGCTGCCATGGTCGGTGGTCGGCAGTCTCGTCGCGATCGGCGCGATCTCGATGACGCTCTATATCCGCCACTCCTGGCGGACCAACTCGCCGGTGCTCGACTTCTCGCTGCTGCGACTGCCGACCCTGCGCGCCTCGATCGTCGGCGGCTTCATGTTCCGGCTCGGCATCGGCGCCCTGCCTTTCCTGCTGCCGCTCTTGATGCAGCTCGGCTTCGGCCTGTCGCCATTCCAGTCCGGCCTCGTCACCTTCGGTTCCTCCGCCGGCGCGATGGGCATGAAGGCGCTGGCCGCGCGCCTCATCCGCGCCTTCGGCTTCCGCCATCTGATGACCGTCAATGCCGTCGTCAGTTCGGTCTTCCTCGCCGCCTGCGCGCTGTTTACGCCGGCGACGCCGCTGCTGCTGATCCTGATCATTCTCGTCGTCGGCGGCTTCTTCCGCTCGCTGCAGTTCACCGCGATCAACACCGTAGCCTATGCCGAGGTCGAGACTGCGCAGATGAGCCGCGCCACCACGCTCACCAGTGTCAACCAGCAGCTCGCGATCTCCGCCGGCGTCGCGGTCGGCGCGTTCTCGGTGGAGACCACGATGTGGATGCACGGGGCGAGCCAGCTCACCGCGTCGTCCTTCGCGCCCGCCTTCATTGTCGTCGCGATCACCTCGGCGCTGTCGTCGATCCTGTTCTGGCAGATGCCGGATGACGCCGGCAGCGAGATCTCAGGCCGCAAGGTGGCTGCGATCGCGAGCCGCAAGGGCGCCGAGAAGGGCGCGGAGAAGGCCGCCAGGAAATCGGCGAGCGAGACCACGCAGGACGTGCGGGATCAGCGGCTGGGGTAGCGACCGTTTTCCGGTCAAGGTCTCCTCGCGCCGGATTTCCAGAACTCGGCGAGGCGATCCGCCCACATCCGCGCGTGCAGCTCCGTGCCGGCACGGCTCATATGGCAGCCGTCATGGCGCAGCGTAAGCCCGATCTGATCCGTATCCGGGCCAGGATGGACGCCGAGCGCCGGGTTCGGCACCGCAGCCTGCGCCGAGCGTATGATCTCGTCGGGAACGCTGCCGCAAAGCGTCGCCGTGGCCACGAAGATCGGCGCCGTCACGTCGGCCGCCCGCAGGCCGGCGACGATCTCCAGATAGTTTCGCAAGTACGACAGCCGGCCCGCTTCCTTCATCTTCGGGGTGACTTGCAGATGCGTGCCGTCCTCCGCCCCGTTCGTCGAGAAGGCGAAGGCGTTGTGCTCGCCCTGATGCCAGAGCACCGCGCTTGGCTCGAGACCGGCGTCGCGCAGGCCGGCGATGGTTGCGAGCAGCACCTCGAAATACTTGCCGCCGCGGGCGCGCCACTCCTCGAGATAAGTCCCGCCGATCGCAACGGGTGCGATCACGACCGTCTTCGCCAGCCCGCGATCGATCAATTCGTCGCCCAGCCGGGTGGCGACGTTCTCGCCCCCGCCCGGCGTTCCCAGCAACGGATTGCGCGCCACGTAGCAGCGGCCGTCGAAGCGGTCGAAATTGTAGAACCGGTTGTGAGGCTGATAGAGCCGGCCACTCTGATCGGGCGCGCCGGTGTTGGAGATGTTCGACTGGCCCGCGGTCAGAAGCACCACCAGCCCCTCGCGCGGAATGGCGTCGCAGGCAATTGGCGTCGCCCTTGCACGCGCAGCCTCGTTGTCCCCCATGAGACAGCGCGAGGCGTTGCCGCCCGCGATGAAATCCGCGTCAGAACCGTACAGCGCAAGGGCAAGGTTGCGTCCCTGCAGCAGGCTCTGCACCTCCGGGTCGCTGCTCGCGCCGTCGATACGACGGTCGATGTCGGCAAAGGCGGCGCGCCGCGTGCGTACCTGCTCCAGCAGCGCCAGGAAGCCTGGGCGGGTCGAGATCGGTCCGACGGCGCAGGGAACGCAATTGCCGTCGCGTGTCCTGGCCGCGGTGGTCGGCTGGCAGACGTCGCGGGCCGGCAGCACCTCCGCGGCGCCGGCCGTGGCAGCGAACGAGGCGAACCACGCTGCGACAAGTACGACGATTGATACACGCAGGTTCATGTTCCAGTCACTCTTCGTCGCCAACCTTGGATATCACCTCTGTTCCAGAGCTTGCATATGACTTCCAGCCGTTCCGGGCCTCATGGTTCGAGACGCGCCGCAAGCGGCGCTCCTCACCATGAGGGGCTTGGATTGCGCTCCGAACACAGACCTCGTCCTGAGGAGCGCGCCCCTTGGCGCGCGTCTCAAAGGACGGCCACAGGGCGCACTCCCGTTGGTGTCATCCATGTGAAAGCAGCCCCGCGTTCGTGCGGAAGAACCGAGGAGCGCCAATCTCGTTATGCACGCCGGCACCGCCCTGTTTTGTGGATACGGCGCGAGCCGCCTTTTCCATTATAGTCCGCCTCCATGAAGGAGAGCCGAATCGATGCACGGCCGCTCGCCACCCTGGCGACGGACTGTTGGGCAACCGCGCTTCTGCTCGCGGCGACGGTGCTCGCCGTGCCCGCACTCGGCGGCCTTGTCAGGCCGGCCTTCGTGCTCGGCTGCGCGGTCGCCGGCTGGTTCGCGTGGCGTCGCAGCCCCGAAGCCCACGTTCAGTCGGCGATCCTGATGTTCGCCTTCGCTCCTTTCGTGCGCCGCCTGGTCGACATCTCCGCAGGATTCGATTCGTCCGGCATCATGTTGAGTGGCCCCCTGCTGTTCATCATCGCGCCAGTTCCGAGTCTGGCACTCTCGCCCTCGGACAAGGACAGGCCGGGCAATCCCTGGCTCGTGGCGCCGCTCATCATCCTCGCCTGCATCGTCTATGGCGGCGCGCTGTCGATCTTCCAGAACGACTGGTTCAACGCCGCCAATGGCGGAATGAAATGGACCGCGCCCGTACTCTATGCGATCGCCCTGCAGCAGCGGGCGCAATCCGACGGCGCCCTGCTCGATGCCATCACGCGCGTGTTCCTGCTGGTGCTGCCGCTCACCGGCCTCTACGGCATCTGGCAATATGTCGATCCGCAAGGCTGGGATCGGTTCTGGATGGTGAACGCCAGCATCACCTCGGCCGGCTATCCGCTGCCCTACATGGTGCGCGTGTTCAGCACGATGAACGGCCCGGCCAGCTACGCGACCTTCACGGCCACGGGCCTGCTGCTGGTGGGTTTCCTGCGCCCGGGATGGCTGGCACTGGCGGCGATGGCGCCCGCAGCGCTCGGCCTGTTGCTGTCGCTCTACCGCACCAGCTGGATCACGCTCGCGGTGGGCGTGCTGTTCTGCATGCTGTTCCCCTCGACGCGGCGTCGGGCCGTATCGATCACGGTCGGACTGGTCGGCGCGGTGATCGTCACCGTCATGTTCACGCCGTTCGCGGAGGTCATCACCTCCCGTCTGGAATCGCTCGGCAGCGTGTCGCAGGACAGTAGCGGCAGCGAGCGGCTGGATGAGTTCGTCACGCTGTGGAATGCACCGAACAGCATGGTCCTGGGATCGGGCTTCACCATCACGGACGTCGGCGTCGCCGGCGCGATGCCGATCGACGGGCAGATCATCGCAAGCTGGGTGACGATGGGCATTCCGGTCGGACTGATCTGCCTCGCGGCCTATGTCTGGGTTGGGCTCGCCGCCACCGGTGCCGCCTGGCGGATGCCGACGCGCGAGGGCGCCGTGCTCGGCGCGCTCGCCATCAGTGCGCTGCTGATCCAGCTGCCGCTGACCAGCATCTCCTCCGGCGAGGTCTCGGCGCTGTTCTGGATGCTCGTCGCCATGGCCTGTCCGCTCGACCAGATGGCCGGCGGCGCACGGCGCACCGTCGCCGCTCGGCAGCATCAGGCCGGCGCCTGATCGGACGTTGCAACGCGCGGCGCGATCACTGCGGCCTGCGACTTCCGGGAGGCCGGCGGTGCAAGCCCGAAGACCGGCAGCAGATGCAGCCGCTGCAGGATGGCATGCGCCATCAGAGGAAGCACGACACCGGCCGCCGTACCGGCCAACAGATAGACCCATGGCGATGGCGGGATGTGCAGCTTGAGCATGATGATGCGCATGCCCGACCCGCTGAGGATGTGCAGGACATAGATCGTCATCGACGCGACGCCTGCGGCCGCAAGCCAGCGATGGCTCGTTGGCGCGAGCAGCTTGCAGAGCCCGACCATGCCGGCGATCCCGAGCACACAGGCCGGCAGGGAGGCGAGCCCGTTGGCGTCCATGCCGGACAGCCGGCCGCCCAACGCCACTGCGGCCGCAAACGCGATCCCGATCACGGCCAACGCGGACCAGCCGAACGGCCGCCATTCCGCCACCGCGCTGACACCGTAGACGCCCGCGACGTAGAACGGCAGATGATGCAGGGTGAGCGCGAGGTCAGGCCGGATCGGCAGCGCGAGGAACACGCAGAGGCCGGCCAGCGCGAGCGTGATCAAGACCGTCCGCGACGGGACCAGCACCGCGATCACGTGGCAGATCATCAACGCGTAGAGGAACCAGAACTGCGCGATCGGACGATACCAGATCGCGGCGAGATCGCCGGGATGGATCGGGATGTTGGCATCCCGTGCCAGCAGCATCGTGATCCCGCCCTGGATCAACGACCACAGCACGTAGGGATAGGCGATGGTCCAGAGCTTGGACGTGAGGAAGGGACGCGCGCCGCGCCGCAAGCTGTGCTGCACATTCAAGCCGGCCAGAAAGAAGAACAGCGGCATGTGGAACGTGTAGAGCGTGTAGTCCATCCAGCGCGCGACGGCTCCATCCGGGAAGATGCCCGGGCGCACCAGACCGCCAAGCACGTGACCGTAGACCACCAGGATGACGCCGAGGCCGCGCGCGAAATCGATCCACGCCGTGCGCGCGGTGTCAGCCGTTGCCCTCTGCGTTCCAGCCTCCACGCCCGATATGTCCTACCCTGTCGCGCAGCCCGCGTCCGGTTTGCGATCCTGCGAAGTCAGCGCCGCATTCATCCAAGTCATAGCGCAGCCGGCTTTGCAGCGCCGTCGGCGCCTGCCAGGACATCGGGGGTATTCTCGCGTTAGTCTTAACCAACCGATAAGCCTCTGCCGGATGGCTGCGCCTACGCCGGGGATCGCGACCAGAGGTGGCGCGGTTCGGCTTGCGCGCCACACTCAATCCTCATTCGCCTTGAAGCGCCCGAGTCCCTTGAGGACGAACGGCGCGACGAGCGCAATCAGCGCGACCGCCAGCAGAGTGGCAGAGATCGGCGACTGCAGCAGGGTCATGGGATCGCCGAGGCTGATCGCGAGCGCCCGCCGCAACTGGCTCTCGGCGATCGGCCCGAGGATCAGCCCGACCACGACCGGCGCGATCGGGAAATCGAAGCGGCGCATCAGGAAGCCGAGCACGCCGAAGCCGGCCAGCATCGACAATTCGACCACGGACGGCTTTGCGGCGATCGTCCCCATCGTGGCGAACACGAGGATGCCGGCGTAGAGCCATGGCGTCGGGATCGCGAGCAGCTTCACCCACAGACCGACCAGCGGCAGGTTGAGCACCAGCAGCATCGTGTTGGCGATGAACAGGCTGGCGATCAGGCCCCAGACCAGGTCGGGCCGCTCGGCAAACAGCAGCGGGCCCGGATTGAGGCCATATTGCTGGAAGCCGGCGAGCATCATCGCGGCGGTCGCCGAGGTGGGCAGGCCGAGGGTCAGCAGCGGCACCAGCGTGCCCGCGGCGGAGGCGTTGTTGGCGGCCTCAGGACCGGCGACGCCCTCGATCGCGCCCTTGCCGAACTGATCGGGATATTTGGTCAGCCGTCGCTCGGTCGAATAGGACAGGAAGGTGGGGATCTCCGCCCCACCGGCCGGCAGCGCGCCAATCGGAAAGCCGAACATCGTGCCGCGCAGCCACGGCTTCCACGACCGCTTCCAATCCTCGCGCGTCATCCACAGCGAGCCCTTGATGGCCTCGATCTTCTCCTCGCTATGGTGCCGGCGCGAGGCGACGTAGAGCGCCTCGCCGACCGCGAACAGGCCGACCGCCAAGGTCGTCACCTCGACGCCATCGAGCAGTTCCGGCACGCCGAAGGCGAGCCGCGCCTGTCCCGTCAGTTTGTCGATGCCGATCAGGCCGAGCGTCAGGCCGATGAACAGGCTGGTGAGGCCGCGGATCGGTGAATCGCCGAACGTCGCGGACACCGTGACGAAGGCGACGCACATCAGCGCGAAGTAGTCCTCCGGCCCGAAGCGCACGGCGATGTCGACGAGATACGGCGACAGAAACGCGAGTCCGATGGTGGCGATGGTGCCCGCGACGAACGAGCCGATTGCCGCCGTCGCCAGCGCCGGGCCGCCGCGGCCGGCCTTGGCCATCTTGTTGCCCTCGAGCGCGGTCGCCATCGAGGCGCTCTCGCCGGGGGTGTTGATCAGGATCGCGGTGGTCGATCCGCCATACATGCCGCCATAATAGATGCCGGCGAACATGATCAGCGAACCGCCGGGATCGAGCTTGTAGGTCACCGGCAGCAGCAGCGCGACGGTGAGCGCCGGCCCGATGCCCGGCAGCACGCCGACGGCGGTGCCGAGGAACACGCCGACCAGCGCATAGAGCAGGTTCATGGGCTGGACGGCGATCGCCATCCCATGCGCGAGCGCGGCAAAGGTGTCCATCAGAGCAGTCTTTCGAGCGGACCGGCGGGAAGGCTCAGGGTGAGGAGGCGGTCGAATGCGAGATAGATCAGCGTCGTCAGCACCGCGCCGATGACGAGATCGGTGACGAAGGCGCGCCGGCCGAACGCGGCCGACGTCGTCACGAACAGCGCGGTGGTCGCCAGGATGAAGCCGCCACCGAACCCGATGATCGCGATCAAGAGCGCAAGGCCTGCGAGGATCAACAGCACCGCCATCGGATCGGAGCTCTCGCGCGGCGGCAGGTTGCCTCTGAGGGCATCGATCAGATTGGCCAGTGCAAGAATGCCGAGCCCGATCGCGATCACGACCGGCATGACCTGCGGGCCCATGCCGTACATCGTGGTCGCCGGGATCTGATTGGCGTCATAGACAAGCACGAGCGCGACAGCCGCCAGCAGCGCCGCAATGACGATGCCGGCCTTGTCGACGCCACCCGAGGCGGGTGTCTCGGTGCCGGCACTCTCCGTCGTCATGACTTGACGAGGCCGACCGACTTCAACACGTCGGTGACGCGGACGTTCTCCTTTTTCAGGAAGTCGGCGAACGCATCACCCGGAAGATAGGCGTCATCCCAGCCTTTCTGCTTCAAGATCTCCTTCCACGCATCCGACTTCACCATCTTCTCGACGGCCTCGCTGAGCACCTTCTTCTGCTCCGGCGTGATGCCGGGCGCCGCGACCACCGAGCGCCAATTGGCGAGCACGAGGTCGATGCCCTGCTCCTTGAAGGTCGGGATGTCGACCCCTGGAATGCGTTTCTCCGAGGACACACCGATGGCGCGCAGCTTGCCGCTCTTGATCTGCCCGTCGTATTCCGACAGGCCGGAAATGCCCGCCGTGACCTTGCCGCCGAGGATCGCCGCCAGCGACTCGCCGCCGCCCGAGAACGGGATGTAGTTGACCTTCTTGGCGTCGGCGCCGACGGCGCCGGCGAACAGCGCCGCCATCACGTGATCGACGCCGCCGGCCGAGCCGCCGGCGAAGGTGACCTTGGCGATGTCGGCCTTCAGCGCCGCGGCGAGATCCTGCGCCGTCTTGATCGGCGAGTTCGCGGGCACGACGATGACCTGGATCTCCTCGGTCAGCCGCGCGATCGGCGTCACCTGCTCCAATGTCACCGGCGACTTGTTCATGGCGAGCGCGCCGACCATGACGAAGCCGTTGACCATCAGCTGGTTGCCGTCGCCCTTGGCGCCGTTGACGAACTGCGCGATGCCGACGGTGCCGCCGGCGCCAGCGACGTTGGTCACCTGGACGCTGCGTGCCACGCCCGACGCCACGAAGGCCTGCTGCATGGCCCGCGCGGTCTGGTCCCAGCCGCCGCCGGGCGCGGCAGGCGCCATCACCTTCAGCTCGAGCTGCTGGGCGAAGGCCGGAGCACCGGCAAGGAAGGTCAAAGCGACGACGGCGCCGAACAGGCGCGTACAGAACGAATTCAAAGCGGTCCTCCACGGTCGGCCGAACGAACGGCTCGCGTTTCTTCTCTTGCCCCTCACGAGCGGCATTTCAGCGGGAAATGCGGCCTCTGTCCAGACGGGATTGCTCGCGCCGTCGCCCGCGTTGCAGCAGCAGCCCTGGGAGGACGAGACGGTTGTGGGAGGAGCGGCCTAACCGCAAGTCCAGACCATCCCCACTGGCGTCCGCGTCCAGCACGGGCCGAAGCTGCCGCCATTGTAATGGCCGCGATAGAAGCCTGGCTGGCCGAAATAATGCCACTCGCCGTTGTAGAGCATGTATTTCGGCGTGCCGTCGATATACCAATGGCGGCGGCTGCCGCGCGGCCCGTTGCGCATGGCCTCCTTGTCGGCATAGAGCGGCAAGCTGTTGTTGGGCGGCTGCTTGTAGCCGGGCAGGAAGCCATAGCCCTGCCAGCGGTGCGCCTTGCGCTTGTGCGACGGCGCGGCGGTCGCGATCGCGGGGACCAGCAGCAGAAGCATCACGATCGCGACGATGAAACGATGCGGCATCACGGCAGCCCGATGGGTACGAGGGTCTCGAATCTTCAGTTCGATTGCGGCACGGCAACGGCCGTTCCGTCATGAAATGTTTCAGCGATGCCGCCGATGCGCGCGGCGCGGCGGAGGCGACGGCGGGGCGTAGAAGGGATTGAGATCGCACATCGCCGCACGGCCCGACGCCGTCGCGCGACATTGCGGCAGCGACGTATAGCTGCAGTCGATCCACTCGCCACCGCCAAACCGGCCGCCTTCATAGACCTTCATGCACACGGGATAGCGCGGATCGTAGGCCTGGGCGTGAGCCGGCCCCGATATGGCCGAGCCCACCATCAAAGCGACCGCGACAGCGCTGCAGGTCAGGACACGCATTTCGGGACCTCCGGAACGGGTCTCGTCGGCCCAAGCCGATTCCCGAGACCTCGTTGCATCTGCTCTGTATCGCCGGCGCTGGCCGGTCGCAATGACGCCGTTACAGCAGGTCGGCCTGCTCTCCGCCGCGGAACCCCATCGCCAGCACGTAGCGCTCCGACGAATCCTGCCGGCTCGCCGCCGGCTTGACGTGGCGGACGCTGGCGTAATCGCGCTTGAGCTGCGCCATCAAGTCGGCATCGGCGCCGCTCTGGAACGTCTTGGCGAGAAAGCTGCCGCCCGGTTTGAGCACCTCGCTGGCGAAATGCGCGGCGAGTTCGACGAGACCGACGATGCGCAGCTGGTCGGTCTTGCGGTGGCCGGTGGTGTTGGCCGCCATGTCCGACATCACCACGTCGGCACGCCCGCCGAGCATCGCGCGAAGCTTTTCCGGCGCGTCCTGGGCGTGGAAATCGAGCTGGGTGAAGGTGACGCCGGGGATCTCGCCCATCTCCAGCAGATCAATCGCGATCACCTTGCCCTTCCCGGCTTCGGCCCCGACCCGACGCGCCGCGATCTGGCTCCAGCCGCCGGGTGCGGCGCCGAGATCGACCACCGTCATGCCGGGCTTGAGCAGCCGGTATTTGTCATCGATCTCGAGCAGCTTGTAGGCCGCGCGCGAGCGATAGCCGTCGCGCTTAGCCTGGACGACATAGGGATCGTTGAGCTGGCGCTCCAGCCAGAGCTTCGAGGACAGCTTGCGCTTGCCTCCGGTCTTGACCTGCACATGCATGCGGCCGGTCGTGTCTTTTGCCATGTGTTTCTCGGTCGTCGTGACCAGACGCGGGAGGCGAAAATCCGTCCATGCTCGAGGTCTGGCGGAACTACAAAGGTCACCCTCCCCTGGAGGGGGAGGGTCGATCGGGAGCGAAGCGAGCGATCGGGGTGGGGTGAGCCACACGAAGACTGCTCGTGGAACTCACCCCACCCCGTCTCACATTGCGCTGCGCTCCATGTGAGACGACCCTCCCCCTCCAGGGGAGGGTAAAGTCGCTACGCCGTGCGCAGCGCACCGTCTTCGCGCATCATCTCGACCAGCATGCCCTCGCGCAGGCCGCGATCGGCGACGCGCAGCCGCGGCAACGGAAACGCCAGGCGAATCGCGTCGAGAATGGCGCAGCCCGCGAGCACGAGGTCGGCACGGTCGATGCTGATGCAGTTGTTCTCGGCGCGCTCCTGGTAGCTCATCGCCAGCAGCTTGGCGATCGTCGTCGTGATGTCGGCATCGTTGATCCAGATGCCATCGACCCGGCGCCGATCGTAACGCGCGAGGTTGAGATGAATGCCGCCGAGCGTCGTCACGGTGCCGGAGGTGCCGAGCAGGTGCATGCCGGAGAGGTCGCCGCCGTTCTCGGCCGCGAACGGCCCGACATGCTCGGCCACGGCCTCGACCATGGCGGCATAGATCTCCGGCGTCACGTCGCGGCCGCCGAAGCGTTCGGCCAGCGTCACGACGCCGAGCGGGATCGACATCCAGGCCTTGATCCTCGGCTCGGCGTTGCGGTCTGCCGGATCGCGCTCGATCCGCACCAGCTCGCTGGAGCCGCCGCCAATGTCGAACAGGATGGCCCCGCGCCCGCCTGGATCCAGTAGCGGCGCGCAGCCCTTGACGGCCAGCGCCGCCTCGGTCTCGCGGTCGATCACCTCGAGCTCGATGCCGGTCTCCGCCGCCACCCGGCTGCGGAACCCCTCCGCATTGGAGGCGGCGCGGCAGGCCTCGGTCGCGATCAGACGCAGGCGGCTGGCCTTCTTGGATTGGATCTTGTCCCGGCAGATGCTGAGCGCGGCGATGGCCCGATCCATCGCCGCATCGCTGATGCAGCCGGTGGTCGAGATGCCCTCGCCCAGCCGGACAATGCGCGAGAAGGAGTCGACCACGCGGAAACTGTCGCCCGAAGGACAGGCGATCAGGAGCCGGCAATTGTTGGTTCCGAGGTCCAGGGCCGCGTAGACGCTGCTGCCATTGCTGGCGCAGGAAGGCGTCGCGACGTCCAGACCCGGACGCAAGCCGGGCTCCAGGTTCCCGCGCGGCGTGGGACTCTCCCGCAGCCGCGTGTCATTGATCATTCAAATGTCTTTCCGCTGGCCGAACCGGCTCAGATGGAAGTTCTCTTTCGTGAGACATTATCAGTGGATAGCGCCGGCGCAACAGCCCCTCCGTCAGGCGTGATGCACCATTCCTAATCAACCGTTGTCCGGCCGCGGGCGCTGCACTATCTGGGAACAGCCCGCATTTGCGACCAATCCAGCCTCTTGGGTCCTCATTCATGCAAGATCACACCGTCCCGGCCTCCCTCGAAAACGCGATCGCGCTGCAGAAATTCGGCGTCGGGCAGCCGGTCCGGCGCAAGGAGGACGACACGCTGGTGCGCGGTCACGGCAAATATACCGACGATTTCAACCTGCCCGGCCAGGCCCATGCCTGGATCGTGCGCTCCAGCCACGCCCATGGCATCATCAAGAGGATCGACACCGCGGCCGCCAAGGCCATGCCCGGCGTGCTCGGGGTGTGGACTGGAGCCGACCTCGCCGGAGCCAACTATGGCCCGTTCACCTGCGGCCTGCCGCTGAAGGGCCGGGACGGCTCGCCGCTGCTGCAGACCAACCGGCCGGCGCTCGTCACCGACAAGGTGCGCTTCGTCGGCGACCCCGTCGCGTTCGTGGTGGCGGAGACCGCGGCCCAGGCCCGCGACGCGGCCGAGGCGGTCGAGGTCGATATCGAGCCCCTGCCCGCGGTCACCAATGCCGAGGAAGCCGCCAAGCCCGGCGCGCCGCAGCTCTATGACCATATCCCCAACAACGTCGCGCTCGATTATCATTACGGCGACACGGCCAAGATCGAAGAGGCCTTCGCCAAGGCCGCGCACGTCACCAAGCTCGACATCGTCAACACCCGCGTCGCCGTGGTGTCGATGGAGCCGCGCGTGGCGCTCGCCGCGTTCGACGGCAAGACCGAGCGCTTCACCTTGCAGGTGCCGACCCAGGGCGTGTCCGGCAACAAGGCGACGCTGGCCAAGATCCTCAACGTCGCACCGGACAAGGTCCGCATCCTCACCACCAATGTTGGTGGCTCGTTCGGGATGAAGAACGTCTCCTATCCTGAGTACGTCTGCATTCTGCACGCGGCGAAGCAGCTCGGCCGTCCCGTGAAGTGGCGCGACGAGCGCACCACCGCCTTCCTGTCCGACAGCCAGGGTCGCGACCAGATCATCCATGGCGAGCTGGCGCTCGACGCCGACGGCAAGTTCCTCGCTGTCAGGCTGTCCGGCTATGGCAATCTCGGCGCCTACATCATGGGCGTGGCGCCGCTGCCGCTGTCGCTCAACACCGGCAAGAACCTCGCCAGCGTCTACAAGACGCCGCTGCTGGGCGTCGACATCAAGACCGTGCTCACCAACGTCACCCTGATGGGCGCCTATCGCGGCGCCGGCCGCCCCGAGGCGAACTACTTCATGGAGCGGCTGATCGACACCGCCGCGCGCGAGATGGGCATCGACCGTCTCACCATCCGCAAGCGCAACTTCATCAAGCCGAGCCAGATGCCGTTCCCGGCCGCGTCGGGCGTGACCTACGACTCCGGCGACTTCGCCGCGGTGTTCGAGAAGGCGCTGCAGGTCTCCGACTACGCCGGCTTCGCCAAGCGCAAGCGCGAGAGCCGCAAGAACGGCAAGCTGCGCGGCATCGCGGTCGGCTCGTATCTCGAGGTGACCGCGCCGCCGTCGGGCGAGCTCGGCAAGATCACCTTCGACGCCGATGGCGGCGTGACCCTGACGACCGGCACGCTCGATTACGGCCAGGGCCACGCGACCCCGTTCTCGCAGGTCTTGTCGGCGCAGCTCGGCGTGCCCTTCGAGAAGATCAGGCTGGAGCAGAGCGATTCCGATCTCGTGCGGTTCGGCAACGGCACCGGCGGCTCGCGCTCGATCACCGCGACCGGCCAGGCAATCGTCGAGTCCTCGCAGCTCGTCATTGCCAAGGGCAAGCAGGCGGCGGCGCATCTGCTCGAAGCCTCGGAAGCCGACATCGAGTTCGCAGACGGCCAGTTCACCATCGCCGGCACCGACCGCAGCATCGACGTCATGGAGCTAGCGCGCCGCCTACGCGACGGCAAGATGCCCGAGGGCGTGCCGGCCTCGCTCGACGTCGACCACAACTCGACGGTCACGGAGTCGACCTTCCCCAATGGCTGCCACGTCTGCGAGGTCGAGATCGAGCCGGACACCGGCGTCGCGCAGATCGTCGCGTATACCGCAATCAACGACTTCGGCACGGTGATCAATCCGATGATCGTGGCCGGCCAGCTGCATGGCGGCGTCGCCCAGGGCATCGGCCAGGCGCTGATGGAGCATCTGCGCTACGACGAGAGCGGCCAGCCGATCACCGGCTCGCTGATGGACTACGCGCTGCCGCGCGCCTCCGACGTGCCGATGATGACGGTGGACAACCATCCGGTGCCCGCCAAGAGCAATCCCTTGGGCACCAAGGGCTGCGGCGAAGCCGGCTGCGCCGGCTCGATGGCGAGTGTGATCAATGCCGTGATCGACGCGCTGTCGGACTATGGCGTGAAGCACCTGGACATGCCGCTGACCACCGAGAAGCTCTGGCGCGCGATCCAGGACGGCAAGGCGAAGACCGCGGCGTAGCTGCTTCGCTGCGCTCGCGATGAGGCGAAAACATCTCATTGCTAAACGAAAAGCCCGTAGCCCGCACGAGCGCAGCGATATGCGGGGTCTCACGGGCCGTATCGGTGAACCCGGATGTCGCTCCCGCCTGCACCCGCGTGCGCGCATCCGGGCTACGGACTGTCGAGATTGGGCCGCGGGTCCTCTCCACGTCATTGCGAGCGTAGCGCGTAGCGAAGCAATCCAGAATCCTTCCACGGAGACAGTCTGGATTGCTTCGCTGCGCTCGCAATGACGGGAGCGTGGGGCGACCAGCATGCCCCAATCTCAACTGTCATCGTCCGCATGCGGACGATCCAATACTCCGAGGCGGCTACGATTCAGCCGAGACGTCGCGGCGTACTGGATGCTCCGCCTGCGCGGAGCATGACAGCTGCTTTATGGATGCCGCCTGCCTTTTACCATTACGCCGCCGCCTGCGCGCGCGGCTGGTAGATCGCCACATGGTGACAGTGCGCCAGCGGCCGCGTGCCGTTCGCCACCACCAGCGCATCGATCTCGACGAAGCGGTGTCCCTTCTTCTCGTAGTTCGCGACCACCCGGCCACGCGCGGTGATCTCGTCGGTTTCGGCAATCGCCGACAGCAGCTGCATGCGGCTGCCGACGTGAATCCACGGACCGAGCACGATGTTGTCGACCAGCAGGCGGTTCATCACCCGCTGCAGCATGCCGGGATGACCGAGCCGCTCGCCGGAATAGATCGGATCGCGCTCGCGAATCTCGGCGAGATAGGCCGTCGCCGCCTGCCCCGGCCAGGCGCGTGGCGCAGTGCCGAGCCAGTTGCCGACGGCGAACGAGTCTGCGCCGATCACCGACCGCACCGCTGCTGGCGGAACATCGCGATAGCCGGCCAGCACCACGTCCGGCGCCGCCGCCGGCAACGACGCGGAACCGGTGGCGCAGATCTCGCTTTTACTCGTCACCTCCAGGCGGAGCCCGTCGCCGACCTCCTCCGCCCTGACCTCGGCGATCTCGCCGTCATAGACCGGCTTGGTGAACCGCGCCTCGATCAGCCCGCGCTCCAGGAATGCCCGGCCCCAGCGCACAACCGGCTGATGCAGCATGTAGGCCAGCACCTCGACGCCGGGCACGAGGCCGCCGGCGAAGCCGAACCGGCGCGCCACGCTGTCATCGTGCATCTTGTTCTCGGACTGCTTGGCCGTGTTGAACGCCTCGACCGCATAGGTCGCGATTCCGTCTGCCATCCTTGCCTCCCTTTGACCCTTTTCGGGCGATGGTAACGGCCGGAAAGGTCCTGGCAAGGCCAGCGTTTGGCTCGCAATTTGGCTGGCGATGGGGTACCAACCGGCCACCCCCAGCAGAACGCCAGATGACGACCGAAACCGCCGAGCTCGCCCCTGTCACGATCTATGTCGACGCCGACGCCTGTCCGGTGAAGGACGAGATCTATCGCGTCGCGATCCGCCACGGCCTGCCAGTGATCGTGGTTGCGGGCGGCTTCATCCGCGTGCCCGAGGATCCCCTGATCACGCGCGTGGCGGCCGGCAGCGGCATGGATGCCGCGGATGACTGGATCGCAGAGCGCGCCGGCGCCGACGACGTCGTCATCACCGCGGACATTCCGCTGGCGAGCCGCTGCGTCAAGGCCGGCAGCGCCGTGATCGCACCGAACGGCAAGCCGTTCACCGAGGAGTCGATCGGCATGACGCTCGCTGTGCGCAACCTCATGACCGATCTGCGGTCATCGGGCGAGGTGACCGGCGGCCCGCGCTCGTTCACGCCGCGCGACCGCTCCACCTTCCTCTCCACCCTCGATACCACGATCCGCCGCCTGCAGCGCCAGCGCGCGGCGCGGGTCCAGCAGCAGAGCTAGAGATATGGCGCCGCCTCTCATCCAACTCAAAGACATCCGCCTGACCTTCGGCGGCACCGCGCTGCTGCAGGGCGTCGAACTGTCGGTCTCGCCCGGCGAGCGCGTCTGCCTGATCGGCCGCAACGGCTCCGGCAAGTCGACGCTGCTCAAGATCGCCGCCGGCCTCGTCGAATGCGACAGCGGCACCCGCTTCGTGCAGCCGGGCGCCACGGTTCGCTATCTGCCGCAGGAGCCGGATTTCTCCGGCCATGCCACCACGCTGTCCTATGTCGAGGCCGGGCTCGGCCCGGGCGACGATCACTATCAGGCGCGCTATCTCGTCGAGCAGCTCGGACTGACCGGAGAAGAGGATCCCGCGCATGTCTCCGGCGGCGAGGCGCGTCGCGCGGCGCTGGCGCGCGTGCTTGCGCCCAACCCCGACATCCTGCTGCTGGACGAGCCGACCAACCACCTCGACCTCACGACCATCGAGTGGCTGGAGAACGAGCTCGACGGCCGAAGCTCGGCGCTGGTGCTGATCAGTCACGATCGTCGTTTCCTTACCAATCTGTCCCGCGCGACCGCGTGGCTCGACCGCGGCCAGATCAGGCAGATCGACCGCGGCTTTGCGGCGTTCGAGGCGTGGCGCGACGAGGTGCTGGCGGAGGAAGAACGCGAGCAGCACAAGCTCGACCGCAAGATCGTCAACGAAGAGCACTGGCTGCGCTACGGCGTCTCCGGCCGCCGCAAGCGCAACGTCAAGCGGCTCGCCAATCTGCATGCGCTGCGCCAGCAGCGCCGCGACTATCGCGGCACGGCGGGCGCCGCCAACCTCGCCGCGGCCGAGGCCGACAAGTCCGGCAAGCTGGTGATCGAAGCGAAGGGCGCATCGAAGAGCTATGGTGATCGCAAGATCGTCGACAACTTCTCCATCCGCATCCAGCGCGGCGACCGCATCGGCATCGTCGGCCCCAACGGCGCCGGCAAGACCACGCTGGTCAACCTGCTCACCGGCGGCAGCGAGCCGGACAGCGGCAGCATCCGGCTCGGCGTCAATCTGGAGACGGCGACGCTCGACCAGCACCGCGAGAGCCTCGATCCCCGGACGACGCTCGCCGAAGCGCTGACCGGCGGCCGCGGCGATCACGTCATGGTGGCCGGCAAGCCGAAGCACGTCGTCGGCTACATGGAGGACTTCCTGTTCTCGCGCGAGCAGATGCGCACGCCGCTCGAAGTGCTCTCCGGGGGCGAGCGCGGCCGGCTGATGCTGGCGCGCGCACTGGCCAAGCCATCGAACCTGCTGGTGCTGGACGAGCCGACCAACGATCTCGACTTGGAGACACTCGACGTGCTCGAGGACATGCTCGGCGACTACGAGGGCACGGTGATCCTGATCAGCCACGACCGCGACTTCCTCGATCGCGTGGTCACCTCGGTGATCGTCCCCGAGGGCAACGGCAAATGGCAGGAATACGCCGGTGGCTACAGCGACATGCTGGCTCAGCGCGGTGCCGACCTGAAGCGCCAGCATGCCAAGGCGGCTGAGGAGAAGAAGGAAACCAAGCACGCGGCCGCGGCGCCTGCGAGCGCGCCGAAGCGCAAGCTCTCCTTCAACGAGAAGCACGCACTGGAGACCTTGCCGAAGACGATCGCCAAGCTGCAAGCCGAGATCGCCAAGCAGCAGGCCGTGCTCGCCGACCCCGCGCTATATGCGAAAGACCGCAAGAAATTCGACGCCGCCTCCCTCGCCCTCGCCACTGCGCAAGCCGAGCTCACCGCCGCCGAAGACCGCTGGTTGGAGCTCGAAGTGCTGCGCGAGGAGATCGAGGGCGCGTGACGTTCATCGAAATCACTTCGTCATTGCGAGCGAAGCGACATGTCCGCCATAGCCCGAAGGGCGACGGCGGAAGCAATCCAGGGCTGCAGTCGTGACTCTGGATTGCTTCGTCGCTTCGCTCCTCGCAATGACGGTTATATGGAGTAAATGACATGACCACCCCGCTCGCCGCCAAGATCGCCAGGGACTACGGCACGCCCTGCGCCGTCATCGACATGGACAGAGTTGAGCGCAACATCGCGCGCATCCAGGCCCAGTGCGAGGCCGCGGGCGTCGCCAACCGCCCGCACATCAAGACCCACAAGAGCCCGGTGCTGGCCAAGCTGCAGATCGAGGCCGGCGCGCAAGGCATCACCTGCCAGAAGATCGGCGAGGCCGAGATCATGGCGGCCGCTGGCATCAGTAACATCCTGATCAGCTACAACCTGATCGGCGAGGAAAAAATGGCGCGTCTTGCCGCGCTGCAGACCAAGGCCGATATGACCGTCGCCGCCGACAACGCGACCGTGATCGCCGGCCTGCCGCAGGCAGCAAAACAATCCGGCCGCACGCTGTCGGTCGTGGTCGAATGCGACACCGGCCGCAAGCGCGCCGGCGTCGAGACACCGGCCGAGGCGATCCAGCTTGCGCGCCAGATCAAGGCCAGCGAGGGCCTGCGCTTCGCCGGCTTCATGATGTACCCGACCGAGACCGGCTGGGACGAGGCGCAGCGCTTCTATGACGAGGCCCTGGCCGGCGTTCGCGCCGAAGGGCTGGAGGCTGCCATCGTCTCGACCGGCGGCTCGCCCAACCTGAAGAATCTCGGCAAGCTCAAGGGCGCCACCGAGCACCGGCCCGGCACCTACATCTACAACGACCGCATGCAGGTCGCCGCCGGGGTCGCGACCTGGGACGACTGCGCGCTGCACATCTACTCCACCGTCGTCAGCCGCGCCGCGCCCGAGCGCGGCATCCTCGACGCCGGCTCGAAGACGCTGACGACCGACACCGGCGGCCTCGACGGCCACGGCCTGATCCTGGAGCACCCGGAAGCGAAGATCGCGCGCTTCGCCGAGGAGCACGGCTTCCTCGATCTCTCCCGCAGCAACACCCGCCCCAATGTCGGCGACGTCGTGCGCATCATCCCCAACCACGTCTGCGTCGTCGTCAACATGATGGACGAGGTCGTGATGGTCCGCGGCGAGGAGATCCTGGGCACGTTGCCGGTCGCGGCGCGGGGCAAGCTGCGGTAGGACGAAGCTCTCTCGCAGCGTCACTGCGAGGAGCGAAGCGACGAAGCAATCCAGAGTCGCGCGCGTGACCCTGGATTGCTTCCACCTACGCTCGAGGAGCTTCGGCGGACACGTCGCTTCGCTCGCAATGACGAGAAATCTGTAGGGTGGGCAAAGGCGCGAAGCGTCGTGCCCACCGCGTTCTTGTACGAATGCCAATGGTGGGCACGCTTCGCTTTGCCACCCTACAATTCGAGCCGCTTCAAGATGCCCCTGCCCGCGGCGGCCCCGGTCGCGAACGAGGCTTGCAGCAGATAGCCGCCGGTCGGGGCCTCCCAATCGAGCATCTCGCCGGCGGCGAACACACCGGGCAGGCGTTTGAGCATGTAATCGGCGTCAAGCTCGTCATGCGCGATGCCGCCGGCGCTGGAGATGGCGCGGGCGAGTCCGGCGGTGCCCGTCAGCTTCAGCGGCACGGCATTGATCAGCGCCGCGAGACGATCGGGCGGCAGCGACGAGAGTGACAGGCCGTGCGCCCTGGCCGCCTCCTGCAGCAGCCCGATCGCCACCGGCGACAACTGCACCGCCTTGCGCAGCACGTTCGAGAACGACTGCTTGCCGCGCGGTGCCGAGAGCCGCGTGACGAGATCGGCTGTCGCAAGGTCGGGCCGCAGCGCGACATGCAGGATCGCCCCCCCTGTCAGCGCGATCACCTCGCGCAGCTCCGCCGACAGCGCATAGACGGCGCCGCCCTCGATGCCATCGCGCGTGACGACAGCCTCCCCGCGCACGCCGCGATCACCGAACGACAGCGCGATGCCCTTCAGCGGCTGGCCCTCGAAGCGATCGCGGAAGATGTCTGACCAGGCGACGGTGAAGCCGCAATTGGCCGGCCGCAGCGGCGCGATCGCGACGCCCTTCGCCGCCAGGATCGGCACCCAGCCGCCGTCGGACCCGAGCCGCGGCCAAGAGGCGCCGCCGAGCGCGAGCACGACAGCGTCAGCGGCGACCGCGCGCGCTCCCGCCGGCGTTTCGAATGTGAGATGTCCGTCCGCGTCCCAGCCGGTCCAGCGATGCCGCAACTCGACGCGCACGCCCTGCGCATCGAGGCGGCGCAGCCACGCGCGCAGCAGCGGCGAGGCTTTCATTGCCCTCGGAAACACGCGGCCCGAGGAGCCGACGAAGGTCGGCTCGCCCAGCGCCTCGCACCAGTCGCGCAGCCGCTGTGGCGGGAACGCGCGGATCGCCGGCTCAAGCCACGCCGCCGCCTCGCGGTAGCGCGCCAGGAAGGCGGGCAGCTCTTCGCTATGGGTGAGGTTGAGGCCGCCGCGACCGGCCATCAGAAACTTGCGCGCCACCGACGGCATCGCATCGTAGACGGTGACGGCGGTCCCGCCCTCGGCCAGCACCTCGGCCGCCATCAGTCCGGCCGGGCCGGCTCCGATGACGGCGACTTGGTTTGAAGAGGACATGGCGCCAATCTAGGCCGAGCAGGTCGCCGAGCAAAAGGTCGTCATGCCCGGGCTTGACCCGGGCATCCCCGCCTCTCCACGCATTCAGTGCCAAAGACGTGGATGGCCGGGTCAAGCCCGGCCATGACGGCGGAGTTCGACCCGGGCATCGTGTCTTACAGCTTGATCCCCAGCCGCGCGGCGGCCTGACCGACATATTTCTGCGTCTGCTCGAATGCGCCCTGCAGCGCCCTCGCCTTCGACATGTCGCTGATCTCGGCAAAATGCGCGGCGATCGCGTCCGGCGTCCATTCCTCCGGCGGCAGGTTGATGCCCTCGCTCTCCAGGATCCTGATCACCGCGAAGGAGCCAGCACCCGCGCCCATGATGGTCCGGGTCGGCGCGTCCTCGCTCAGCAGATACTCCACCGCGGGCGTGATCGATTCCGGCTTCATCAGCTGCAGCGCCTGCGGTGGCAGCAGTTCCTCCGTCATGCGCGTCGCCGCCGTCGGCGAGATGATGTTGACGCGGATGTTGGTCTTGCGGCCCTCCTCCGCCAGCACGTTCATCAGGCCGACCATGCCGGTCTTGGCCGCGCCGTAGTTGGCCTGGCCGAAATTGCCGAACAGGCCGGACGACGACGTCGTCAGCACGATGCGGCCGTAGTTGCGCTCGCGCATGCCGTTCCACACCGCCTTGCAGCAGTAGAAGCTGCCGACCAGATGCACGTCGAGCACCTTGGCGAAATCCGCCACCTCCATCTTGCCGAACGACTTGTCGCGCAGGATGCCGGCATTGGCGCACATGATGTCGACGCTGCCCCACTCCTTCGTGGCGCGCTCGACCATCGCAGTGACCTGCTCGAAATTCGAGACGTCGGCGCCGTCGGCGATCGCGGTGCCGCCGGCTTTGCGGATCTCCTCGACCACCGTCTCCGCCGCAGTCATCGAGCCGCCGGTGCCGTCGCGCGCGCCACCGAAATCATTGACCACGACCTTGGCGCCGCGGCTCGCCAATCCCAGCGCATGCGCGCGTCCGAGACCATTGCCTGCGCCGGTGACGATGGCGACGCGTCCGTCAAATCTGATTGCCATGTTGCTGTGTCCTAGGTTCTAGGCTCGTCATGCCCGGGCTTGACCCGGGCATCCATCCACTTCGAAAACTCTCAGTTTTGTTGGATCGCCGGGTCAAGCCCGGCGATGACGAGGGGTGGGTTGGGACGAAGAGAGTTAGCTGAGATAGATCAGTCCGATCCAGTCGGCGACCAGCGCGGGTTTGTCCTCGCCTTCGATCTCGACCGTGACATTGGTGCGCGACTGCAATTCCTTGGGCTTGCGCAGCGTGGCTTCCGCCAGCACGAAGCGGCCGCGCACGCGTTTTCCCGATTTCACCGGCGAGATGAAGCGCAGCTTGTCGAAGCCGTAATTGACGCCCATCGCCGTGCCCTCGATCGCCGGCATCACCTCGTAGGACATCACCGACAGCAGCGACATCGTCAGAAAACCGTGCGCGATCGTGGTGCCGAACGGCGTCGCCTTGGCTTTCTCCGGATCGACATGGATGAACTGATGATCCTCGATCACATCGGCATAGGTGTCTATGCGCTGTTGATCGAGCACGTGCCACGATGACACGCCGATCTCCTGGCCCACCATGGCCTGATAGGCTGCGAGCGAAATCGGCGGCTTCTTCCAGATCTGGTTCATGCGTTCCTACACCTCGTGCCCGGACGGCCTGGTCTTCAGCTCCGGGAAATCCTCTTCCTTGAACTCCGTGCCGCGCAGATGATCCGTGCGGTCGTCCTCATGCTCCAGCCGGCGCAGCTGCACGCGGCGTATCTTTCCGGAGATCGTCTTCGGCAGCTCGCTCACGAGCTCGAGCCGGCGGATGCGCTTGAACGGCGCCAGCCGCGCCTGAAGATGCACGAAGATCGACAGCGCCGTGGCGCGCGAGCGCTCCGCGCCCGCTGTCAGCAACACATAGGCTTTCGGGATGGCGAGACGGATGGGATCCGGAGACGGCACAACGGCAGCCTCGGCGACGGCCTCATGCTCCAGCAGCACGCTTTCCAGTTCGAACGGCGAGATGCGGTAGTCGGATGATTTGAACACGTCGTCGGAGCGGCCGACGAAGGTGAGATAGCCGTCGTCGTCCTGGAACACGACATCTCCCGTGCGGTAGCGCGTGCCATCGGTGCCGGACAGCTTACCGTCGTCGCCCTGATAGCCCTGCATCAGGCCGGCCGGACGCTCGCCGGTGAGCGCCAGCGTGATCTCGCCTTCTCTGGCGAGATTGCCGTCGATGTCGGCGACCTCGACGCGATAGCCCGGCAGCGGCCGGCCCATCGAGCCGATCTTCAGTTTCTGGCCCGGCGAGTTGCCGACGATGGCCGCGGTTTCGGTCTGGCCATAGCCGTCGCGAATCGTCAGCCCCCAGGCGGCACGCACCTGATCGATCACCTCCGGATTGAGCGGCTCGCCGGCGCCGCAGGCCTCGCGCAACGAGACCTTGAAGTCGGCGAGGTGCTCCTGGATGAACAGCCGCCACACCGTGGGTGGCGCGCACAGCGTCGTGACGCCGCAGCGTTTGATGATCGCGAGCAGCCCCTTGGCGTCGAAGCGCGGCTGATTGACCACGAATACCGTGGCGCCGGCATTCCAGGGCGAGAAGAAGCAGCTCCAGGCATGCTTGGCCCAGCCCGGCGAGGAGATGTTGAGGTGCACGTCGCCCGGCTGCAGGCCGAGCCAGTACATGGTCGAGAGATGGCCGACCGGATAGCTGCGGTGGCTGTGCCGCACCAGCTTCGGCTTGGCCGTGGTGCCCGAGGTGAAATACAGCAGCATCGGATCATCCGGCTGCGTCGGCCCATCCGGCGTGAACGCCTCGGCCGCGTCGGCCGCCTGCTCGAACGGCAGCCAGCCGGCAGGCGCTGCCGGCGCGCCGACGACGACGCGGACGAGATCATCGGCGCCGAGATCGGCGAACTTCGCCACCTGGTCCTGCGCGGCGACCACGGCCTTGGCGCGGCCGCGCTCCAGACGATCGCGCAGCTCGTCGGTCGTCAGCAGCGTGGTCGCGGGGATCACGACGACGCCGAGCTTCATCGCCGCCAGCATCGTCTCCCACAGCGGCACGACATTGCCGAGCAGCAGCAGCAGATGGTCCCCGCGCTTCAGCCCCTGCGCGCGCAGGAAATTCGCGACCTGGTTGGAGCGGCGCGCCAGCGCCGCGAAGGACAGCTTGGTCTGGCGGTCCTGCGCGGCATCGAAGATCCATAGCGCCGTCCGCTCGCGACTCTCCGGATCAGATGCGAGTTCGGCATCGAACCAGTCGAGCGCCCAGTTGAACGGGACGGGATCGGGCCAGCGAAAACCCTTCACGGCCGCATCGTAGTCGGTGCGATGCGCCAGCAGAAACGCGCGTGCGTCCTTGAATGTCGTCATCAGATGGTCCCGGCGAGCTTGCGAACGTGCTGAATGATCCCTGAAAAATCGACGCCGCCATGGCCGGCAGCCTCAAATGCCTTGTAGATCTCCTGCGCGTGCTGCCCGAGCGGCGTCGCCGCGCCGGCCGCCTTGGCGGCGTCCTGCGACAGCGTGAGGTCCTTGAGCATCAGCGCCGTCGCAAAGCCGGGCTTGTAGTCGTTGTTGGCCGGCGAGGCCGGCACCGGGCCCGGCACCGGGCAATAGGATGTCAGCGACCAGCACTGTCCTGACGAGGTCGAGGCGACGTCGAACAGCGCCTGATGCGACAGGCCGAGCTTCTCGCCGAGCGCAAAGGCCTCGCTCACCGCGATCATCGAAATGCCAAGGATCATGTTGTTGCAGATCTTGGCCGCCTGCCCCGCGCCGGCGCCGCCGCAATGGACGATCTTCTTGCCCATCTTCTCCAGGATCGGCTTCGCCGTGGCGAAGGCGCTTTCCTCGCCGCCGCACATGAAGGTGAGCGTTGCGGCCTTGGCGCCGCCGGTGCCACCGGACACCGGCGCGTCCACGGCGGCGATGCCGTGCCTTGCGGCCAGCGCATGCGCGGCGCGCGCGCTCTCGACATCGATGGTCGAGGAATCGATGATCAGCGCCCCCTTGGACATCGCCGGCACGACCTCGTTCCAGACCGCCTGCACATGCTTGCCGGCCGGCAGCATGGTGACGACGGCATCGGCGCTTTTGGCCGCGGCGACGGCGCTGTCGGCGATTTCGGCGCCATCGGCCTTGGCCTGGATGCGCGAGGCCTCGACCAGATCGAACGCGACCACCTTGTGGCCGGCCTTGACCAGGTTGGCGGCCATTGGTCCGCCCATGTTGCCGAGGCCGATGAATGCGATCGTTGCCATGGTTCGTTCTCTCCCCTCGACCTGATTGTTATTTGCTCTGCGGAAAGGTCAGCTCGTCGGCGCCAATCTCGGCAAGATATGGCGCCAGCATGTCCGGTGTCACCTGATCGACATCAGGCGGCGACCATCTGGGCTCGCGGTCCTTGTCGATGATCGCCGCACGCACGCCCTCGCGGAAATCGTCGCTGCGGAACACTTCGAGCGCCGCACGATACTCGCGCACCAGGCATTCCTCCAGGGACGCCGCACCGCGTGCCAATCGCAGCAGCTCGAGCGTCACGACCATGCCGCGCGGCGATTTCTCCTTCAGCATCTTCAGCGTCGCCAACGCGAGCTCCGAGCCGTCCGCTCTCAGCGCGGTAAAGATGTCGTGCATGCTGTCATGGGCGAACCACGCGTCGATCTTCGCCTGCTGCGCCGCCACCGGGCCGGCCGTCTCCGACGTCGCGAAGCCGGCGATCAGCCGGTCGATCTCGATCGACAGCGTGCCCGGCCTGACTTTGGTCAGGACCTCGCGCAGCGCCGGCCATTTCTCGGTCGGCACCACCGCATCGGCAAAGCGCGCATGGATCGCATCGGGCCCGTTCATGGTCTGCCCGGTCAGGCCGAAATAGGCGCCGAGTTCGCCAGGCGCGCGCGACAAGAGCCAGGTGCCGCCGACGTCGGGAAAGAAGCCGAGGCCGACTTCGGGCATCGCGAGCTTGGTCTTCTCGGTCACGATGCGGTGACGGCCATGCGCCGATAGTCCGACGCCGCCGCCCATCACCAGCCCGTCCATGTAGGCGACATAGGGTTTTGGAAACGCCGCGATGCGCGCGTTCATGATGTATTCCTGGCGCCAGAACACCTTGCCGAGATCGCCGTTCGTCTTCGAGCTCTCATAGAGCCCGCGGATGTCGCCGCCCGCGCAAAGTCCACGCTCGCCCGCGCCTTCGAGCACGACAATTGCGACGGCCGGATCGCCCTCGAACCGATCCAGCGCGGCGTCGATGCCCATCGACATCTCCAGCGTCATCGCGTTGATCGCCTTCGGCCGGTTCAGCCGGATGATGCCGGCCGAGCCTTCGCGGCGGACGATCAGGTCGCCTTCGATGACCTCGCTCATCGCGCCGCCTCGATCAGCTTGCGCGACACGATCAGGCGCATGATCTCGTTGGTGCCTTCGAGAATCTGGTGCACGCGCAGGTCACGGACGATCTTCTCGATGCCGTATTCGCTCAAATAGCCGTAGCCGCCGTGCAGCTGCAGCGCCTGGTTGGCGACCTCGAAGCCGACATCGGTACCGAAGCGCTTGGCCATGGCGCACAGCATGGTCGCGTCAGCATCCTTGCGGTCGAGCGCAGCCGCCGCGCGCCAGACGAAGGTGCGCGCCGCCTCCAGCTCGATCGCCATGTCGGCGATGCGAAACTGCAGCGCCTGGAATTCGTCGAGCCGCTTGCCGAACGCCTTGCGCTCTTTCGTATAAGCCAGCGTCTTGTCGAGCGCCGCCTGCGCGCCGCCGAGCGAGCAGGCGGCGATGTTGAGACGGCCGCCGTCGAGCCCCGCCATCGCGATCTTGAACCCAATGCCCTCCGCGCCCAGCCGGTTGGCCACCGGCACCCGCGCATTCTCGAAGATCACGGCGCGGGTCGGCTGCGCGTTCCAGCCCATCTTGCGCTCATTGGCGCCGAACGACACGCCGGGGGCATTGGCGTCGATCACCAGCGTGGAGATGCCGCCGGGACCATCGGCGCCGGTTCGCACCATCGCGACGAGGATGTCGGTGGCGCCGGCACCAGAGATGAACTGCTTCTGCCCGTTGAGCACGTAGTCGTCGCCGTCGCGCACCGCGCGCGTGCGCAGCGCCGCCGCATCGGAGCCCGCGCCCGGCTCGGTGAGGCAATAGCTCGCGATCAGGTCCATGGCGCAGAGCTTCGGCAGGTAAGCCTGGCGCTGGGCCTCGGTGCCGAAGGTGTCGATCATCCACGAGGCCATGTTGTGGATCGAGATGAACGCTGACACCGTGGGGCAGCCCGTCGCCAGCGCCTCGAAGATCAGCGCCGCATCGAGCCGGCTGAGACCCGAGCCGCCGACATCGTCGCGGATGTAGATGCCGCCCATGCCGAGGCCCGCCGCCTCCCGCATCACATCGACGGGAAAATGCTTCTCCTCGTCCCAGCGCAGCGCATGCGGGGCAATCTTCTCGGCCGCGAAGGCGCGCGCCATGTCGCGCACCGCGATCTGATCCTCGTCGAGAGCGAACTGCATCCGTTCTCCGCGTTTCCTGGTCTTGTTTGTTGGTCTTTGCGCTTTCCTCATGCGCCGTCATTGCGAGGAGCCGAAGGCGACGAAGCAATCCAGACTGCCTCTGCAGAAAGATCCTGGATTGCTTCGCTTCGCTCGCAATGACGAAGGAGAGAGTCCGAACGGACCCGACCTCACTTCATCAGCGGGATCGAGAACTCCGCGCCTTCCTTGACACCGGACGGCCAGCGCGAGGTGACGGTCTTGGTCTTGGTGTAGAAGCGGATCGAATCCGGACCGTGCTGGTTGAGGTCGCCGAAGCCGGACTTCTTCCAGCCGCCGAAGGTGTAGTAGGCGATCGGCACCGGGATCGGCACGTTGATGCCGACCATGCCGACATTGACCTTGGCCGCGAAGTCGCGCGCCGCGTCGCCATCGCGGGTGAAGATCGCGACGCCGTTGCCGTAATCATGCTCCGACGGCAGCGCCAGCGCCTCGGCGTAGTCCTTGGCGCGCACGACCGACAGCACCGGGCCGAAGATCTCCTCCTTGTAGATCCGCATGTCCTTGGTGACGTTGTCGAACAGACACCCGCCCATGTAGAAGCCGTTCTCGTAGCCCTGCATCTTGAAGCCGCGGCCGTCGACGGCGAGCGTCGCGCCTTCCTTGAGGCCAATATCGACATAATTCTTGACGCGCTCGACCGCCTCGCGGGTCACCAGCGGACCGAAATCGGCCGAGGGATCGACCGAGGTGCCGATCTTCAGGCTTTCAACGCGCGGGATCAGCTTCTCCATCAGCCGGTCGGCCGTGGTCTTGCCGACGGGCACGGCGACCGAGACCGCCATGCAGCGCTCGCCGGCCGAGCCGTAGCCGGCGCCGATCAGCGCATCGACCGCCTGGTCGAGATCGGCGTCCGGCATGATGATGGCGTGGTTCTTGGCGCCGCCGAAGCACTGGCAGCGCTTGGCGTGCGCAGCCGCGCGCTCATAGATGTACTGCGCGATCGGCGACGAGCCGACGAAGCCAATCGCCATGATGTCCGGATCCTCGAGGATGGCGTCGACCGCCTCCTTGTCGCCGTTGACGACGTTGAGGATGCCCGCCGGCAGCCCGGCCTCGATCATCAGCTCGGCGAGCTTCATCGGCACGCCCGGATCGCGCTCCGAGGGCTTGAGGATGAAGGCATTGCCGCAGGCGATGGCAGGGGCAAACTTCCACATCGGAATCATCGCCGGGAAATTGAACGGCGTGATGCCGGCAACGACACCGAGCGGCTGGCGCATCGAATAGATGTCGATGCCGGGGCCGGCTCCCTCAGTGTACTCGCCCTTCATCAGGTGCGGAATGCCGCAGGCGAACTCCGCGACCTCCAGGCCGCGCTGGATATCGCCCTTGGCGTCGGGGACGGTCTTACCATGCTCCCGCGCAAGCAGATCGGCGAGCTGGTCATAGTCGCGCTGGACGAGTTCGACGAACTTCATCATCACGCGGGCGCGGCGCTGCGGATTGGTCGCGGCCCAGGCCGGTTGCGCCGCCTTTGCGTTCTCGACAGCGGCACGGAGCTCGGCGCGAGAGGCCAGCGCGACCTTGGCCTGAACGTCGCCGGTCATGGGCTCGAAGACGTCGGCCGTCCGTCCAGACGTGCCCTTGACCTCTTTGCCGCCAATGAAATGACCGATCGAACGCATGGGGTATCCTCCGCAGGGGTAAGCAGTGCCGATTTGGCCGGCATCTTGCAGTCTTTGCGGCGTTTGGGAAGGGTCTAAGCGCTGCCCGGCGCTGCGAAAATGCCGCCCCTTCGCTCGGCCGGCACGATCACGGCAGGCCCTGCAGCGTGGCGCGCTGCGTCCACCATCCGAGCCGCGCGACGGATCAGCGCTTCGCGGCTGCCGCCTTCTTCACGGGCCTTTTCGCGGGCGCCCGCGCAGGGGCCCTCCCCGCCGGCCCGCCGCCGCTGGCGACAGCCAGCGCCACCTCGCGCCCGGAGCTCAGGATTTCGTCTGACAATTCGCCGCTGCCCATGAGTCGCGCCATCACGAGCGTCCCCATCAGCGTCGCGAGCATCGCCGAAGCCCGCCTTCGCGCAGTCTTGGCCGGCACGTCGCTGATGTACTCGGCGAACAGGGCGATCAGCTCTTCCAGCTTCGCAGCAAAGGCCTTGCGGGTCTTTGCGCTCTCGCGGGCGATTTCTGCTCCGAGCGCAGGAACCGCGCAGCCGTGACCGACATCGTCGCGATGAGCCGCGGACAGATAGCCGTCGACGATGGCCGCGAGTCGCTTCTGCGGCGGCAGTTGGTCCAGCAGCTTGCGCCAATGCTCAATCGAACGGTCGATCGCATAACCGAACGCCTCCACGACCAGCGCCTCGCGCGAATCGAAATGCGCATAGAAGCCGCCATGAGTCAGCCCGGCCTCCTTCATCAGGTCGGCAACCCCGACACCGTGAGCACCACGCTCGCGCAGCCGCACCGATGCCTTGCGCACGATCCGCGCGTGGGTTTCCGCCTTGTGTTCCGGAGAGTAACGCATTGCCGTCCCATTGAATGTCTGCGGTCATACAATAACAGTTCTGCGTCCTGCTGACTGCAGCTATTTGATGAATTCGAGTTGATCTAAATCAACTTCGCTGGCCTGATTTATTCCCGGCACACTCTCCCTTGCCCAGGAACCCGACGAGGACAACCATGGACATGCTCAATTCCCACTGCGGCGTGAGTCGTGACGGCCGCGGCGTGGTCCGGCTGACGATCTGCAATGCCGGTCCGCTCAATATTCTCGGTTCGGCGGCGATTCTCGACATAGAAGCCGGCCTGCAATCGCTCGCCGCCGAAGCCGGCATTCGCGTTCTCGTTTTGGCCGGCGAAAGCGGGAAGAGCATGATCGGCGGCGCCGACATCAAGGAGATGGCGACGCTCGATCAGGCTTCAGCGGAAACGTTCATCTCGCGACTTGCCGGGCTCTGCGATGCGGTGCGAAATTTTCCTGCACCCGTGATTGCGCGGATGCCAGGGTGGTGTCTGGGTGGCGGATTGGAGGTCGCAACGGCCTGCGATATCCGTGTCGCGGCACATGATGCCAAGTTCGGCATGCCCGAGGTTCGTGTCGGCATCCCCTCGGTCATTCATGCCGCGCTGCTGCCGCGTCTCATCGGCTGGGGCCGCACGCGCTGGCTGCTGATGACGGCCGAGACGATCGACGCGCCGACGGCGCTCGCCTGGGGCCTTGTCGACGCCGTCGCCGCCGAGGGAGAGCTCGACATCGCGGTCGAAAAGGCCGTGGCATCCCTGCTCGCCTGCGGTCCCGAAGCGCTGCGGACTCAGAAGGCTCTGCTGCGGCAATGGGAGGAGCTGCCGCTGAAGGAGTCCGTCGAGATATCGATCGGCGCCTTCGGACGGTCGTTCCTGACCGACGAGCCGAAACGGCTGATGCAGCAGTTCATCGACCGCAAGCGATAGCAAGTTTCTCCAAGTCTCGTCTCGCGGATCCCGGCAGTGTCGCGCCAACTTCACGACAAGTTCAGCGCGATTGCCGGGGTTTCCTTTTTCGCGATTTCATTATATGATGATTATCATCTTTCTCAAGGGAGAGCCTGTCATGGCCTCGTCCGATCCCGTCGTGATCCTGTCCGCTGCCCGCACTCCACTCGGCCGCTTCATGGGCGAGTTGTCGCCGCTGAGCGCGCACAAGCTCGGTGCGCACGTGATCAAATCCGCGCTCGAACGCGCCGCCGTTTCGCCTGACGCGGTCACGGAGGTTGTCATGGGCAACGTGCTTCCGGCAGGTCAGGGCCAGGCTCCGGCGCGGCAGGCGGCACGGGGCGCCGGCCTGCCCGATGCCACGGGCGCCACCACCATCAACAAGGTCTGCGGCTCTGGAATGAAGGCTACGATGCTGGCGCACGATATCATCCAGGCCGGTTCTGCCGACCTCGTCGTGTCCGGCGGCATGGAAAGCATGAGCAACGCGCCGTATCTGCTGACCAAGGCGCGCGGCGGCTATCGTGCCGGGCACGATCGGATCCTCGATCACATGATGCTGGACGGCCTGGAGGACGCCTATGAGACCGGACGCTCGATGGGCGATTTTGGCGAGGCGACGGCCGAGGCCTATCAGTTCACCCGCGCCGACCAGGATGCCTACGCCGTCGAGACGCTGACGCGTGCGCGCAGGGCGGTCGAGAGCGGCGCGTTCAAGGCCGAGATCGCGCCGATCACGCTCGTCGAGAAATCCGGCGCACGCCTGGTCGTCAATGACGAGCATCCGCTCAAGGTCGATCCGGCGAAGATCCCGGCGCTGAAGCCGGCGTTCCGCAAAGACGGCACTATCACGCCCGCGGCGTCCTCTGCGAACGCGGATGGTGCCGCAGCGCTCGTGCTCGCCAAGCGCTCGCGTGCGGACCGTGACGGGCTGCCCATCATCGCGGAGATCAAGGGCCACGCCACGCACAGCCAGGAGCCGCAATGGTTCACGACCGCGCCGATTCCGGCGATCAGGAAGCTGCTCGACAAGGTCGGCTGGCGGGTGGAGGATGTCGACCTGTTCGAGATCAACGAGGCGTTTGCGATCGTCGCGATGGCCGCGCAGCGCGACCTTGGCATTGCGCGTGACCGGCTGAACGTCAACGGCGGCGCCTGCGCGCTGGGCCATCCCATCGGCGCCACCGGCGCGCGGCTGATCGTGACGCTGCTGCATGCGATGCAGGCCCGTGGACTAAAGCGCGGCGTGGCGTCGCTATGCATCGGCGGCGGCGAGGCGACTGCGATCGCCGTAGAGCGACCTTGATGTCCTGAAACGAGGGAACTTAGCCATTTATGTCGTTGAGGCGCCCTGACAGAATGGGCGCGAAATCCCCATCGAACTGAGAAGCACATGATCTCGAACCGGCTCGCGGCAGCACTCGAACGGCGCAACATCCACTATGGCTGGATCATGGTGGCCGTAACGTTCTTCACGGCCCTGGTATCGGCCGGCACGGTGGGAGCACCCGGCGTGTTCATCGTGCCGCTGCAGCAGGAGTTCGGCTGGAGCACCGCGGAGATCTCCTCGGCACTGTCGATCCGCTTCGTGCTGTTCGGGCTGATGGCCCCCTTCGCCGCCGCCCTGCTCAACCGCTACGGTCTGCGCAACATCACGCTTTTGGCCCAGTTGATCGTCGTGACCGCGCTGCTTTCGTCGTTGGCGATGACCCATGTCTGGCACCTCGTGCTGCTGTGGGGCGTCGTGATCGGCATCGGCACCGGCATGACCGCGCTGGTGCTGGGCGCCACCATCGCGACGCGCTGGTTCGTCGCGCGCCGCGGCCTCGTCGTCGGCATCCTCACCGCCAGCGTCGCCACCGGACAGCTGGTGTTCCTGCCGCTGCTCGCCAGCCTCACCGAGCGGCTCGGCTGGCGCGTCGCGCTCGGGCTCATCTGCGTCATGCTCGGCGTTTCCGCCACCGCCGTGCTGCTGCTGATGCGCGATCGCCCGAGCGATCTCGGCCTGCGTCCCTTCGGCGACAAGGGCACCGACCCGATCGCCGCACCCGCGCCCGTCACCACACCGATCCTCGCCGCCGCGCTCGGCACCCTCCGCGATGCGGCGCGCGCACCGGTGTTCTGGATGCTGTTCGCGACCTTCTTCATCTGTGGCGCCTCGACCAACGGCCTCGTCCAGGTCCATCTGATCCCGATGTGCCTCGACTTCGGCATTCCGCAGGTGCAGGCGGCGAGCCTGCTCGCCGCGATGGGCATGTTCGACTTCGTCGGCACGATCGTCTCGGGGTGGCTGTCGGACCGGTATGACAATCGCTGGCTGTTGTTCTGGTACTACGGCTTGCGCGGGCTCTCGTTGCTGTTCCTTCCGTTCACCGACTTCTCTTTCTATGGCCTGTCGCTGTTCGCGATGTTCTACGGCCTCGACTGGATCGCCACCGTGCCGCCGACGGTGCGGCTGACCGCGCAGCGGTTTGGGGCCGAGCGGGCCAATCTGGTGTTCGGCTGGGTGTTCGCCGGACATCAGCTCGGCGCCGGCACCGCCGCGTTCGGCGCCGGCCTGTCGCGCACTCTGTTGCAGAGCTACCTGCCGGCGTTCTTCACGGCGGGCGCACTGTGCATCGTCGCCGCGCTCCTGGCGCTGGCGATCGCGCGGCAGGCGAAGCCCGCCGCGGCTTAACATCAGCGGCTCACGGCCGAGTCGTCATCGCCGTGGGCGGCCCGGGCGTGCGCAGCGGCTCGGCAAGGCGCGCAAACTCGCACAGCAGCGCGCGCGTCTTGCGCGGGTCGATGATCTCCTCGACCCAGAACTTCTCGGCCGAGCGGAACGGCGAGCGCAGCTTGTTCAGCCGATCCTCGATCTCCTTGAGCTTGGCTTTCGGGTCGGGCGCGGCGTCGATCTCGGCGCGATAGGCCGCCTCGATGCCGCCTTCGAGCGGCAGCGAGCCCCAATAGGCCGACGGCCAGGCGTAGCGGATCGAGAACCGGTCGGCTGGCTGATGCACGACACCGGCGACGCCGAAATTGTTGCGCACGATCACCGTGCACCACGGCACCGTCGACTGATTGACGGCGGCCATCGCGCGCACGCCATGGCGGATGGTCGCCGCCTTCTCCGCCTCGAGCCCGACCATGAAGCCGGGGCAATCCATCAGGTAGACGATCGGCAGATGGAAGGTCTCGGCGAAATCGACCCAGCGGATCACCTTCTGGCAGGCATCCGCGGTCCACGAGCCGCCATAATGATAGGGATCGCTCGCCAGCACCATCACCGCGCGGCCTTCGAGACGCGCGAGGCCGATGATGATCGGACGCCCATAGTTCTGCGTCACCTCGAAGAACGAGCCGTTATCGACGACGGACTCGATGATCGGCCGCATCTTGTAGACGCGCCGGCGATCCCGCGGCACCGCGCTGATGAGCTGCTCGTCGACGCGCTGCGGGTCATCGGTGCAGGGCAAGGTCGGCGGCAGCTCGTAGACCGACGATGGCAGGTAGGACAGGAAGCGCCGCGCGCAGGCGAACGCCTCCGCCTCGGTGTCCACCGCATGATCGACGCCGCCGGCGCGGGTCTGGATGTCGGCGCCACCGAGCTCCATCTTGCCGAGGTCCTGCCCCAGCCGCTTCACGACCGGCGGGCCGGCGACGAACATCGCCGACTGCTTGGTCATCACCGAGTAGTGGCTCGCCGCGAGCCGCGCCGCGCCTAGCCCTGCGACCGAGCCGAGGCCGAGCGCGACCACGGGCACCAGCGACATGTTCTCGGTCGTGTAGCGGTACCAGCGATTGCCGCCGATGCCGCCGGGCAGGTTGGCCGCGCCCTTGGTCTCGATCGTCTTGACCGAGCCGCCGCCGCCGGAGCCCTCGATGATGCGGATGATGGGCAGGCGGAAGTCGTGCGCCATCTCCTCCGCCATCAGCGGCTTGGCGGCGATCGATGCGTCGGCCGAGCCGCCGCGCACGGTGAAGTCATCCCCGACCACGACGACGGTGCGGCCGTCGATGCGGCCGCGCCCGAACACGCAATTGGCGGGCGTCACATGCGTGAGCTCGCCCTGCTCGTCATACTCGCCGATCCCTGAGACCGCGCCGATCTCGTGGAAGCTGCCGGGATCGACGACGCCGTCGATGCGCTCGCGAACGGTGAGGCGGCCCTGGTCGTGCTGACGCTTGACCTTGTCAGGCCCGCCCATCTCCCGCGCGAAGGCCTCGCGCCGGGCCAGTTCCTCGAGCTCCGGCTGCCAACTCATTCGTTCCCCCTGCCCCGGTGATGGTCTTGTTCTTATGGTTGGTCTTCGCGTTCACCTGGAGCGGCTTTCTGTCCATCCGGCTGTTGAAGACGTCGGCTTCCGCGCCCTGCAGCAGCGCGGCGATGCTGCGGCCGAGCTCGCGCATCGGCTGGGCGACCTCGTCGTGCAGCCGCTGCTCGTCGTACATCGCCGACAACAGGCCGATCGTGAGCACGACATAAGTCTGGTATTGCGGCGACCACAGCGGCAGCGCGACGCCATTGATGTGCGGACTCCACAGGCCGCAGGCTACGACGTAGCCATGCTCCTTGAGAAACTGTCTGTTGTGCTCGAGGCGTGGCCGCAGCAGCTTGGCCGCGTCCGGCATCTCGCGCTCCATCTCGGCCAGCAAGGCATCGCCGACCTCCGGCTCGAGCGCGGCGACATAGGCATGACCGGCCGCGGTCGAGGCCATCGAGATGCGGCTGCCCGTGGTCTCATGCAGGCCGAGCGCATTCGCGGCGCGGCCGAACTCCAGATAGACGAGGTGGAAGCGGTCGGGAATGACGAAGCCGACGGTGCCGGGCAACTGCTCGGCGACGTCCTGCAGCCGCTGCCGGATCAGATTGCGCAACTGCAAGCCTCGGGTCATCGACGTGCTCATCGCCACGGCGCTCGGGCCGATGCGGTATTTCTGATCGCGCGGCAGGTAGACCAGCTGGCCCATGCGCGTCAGCGTGTGCGTCAGCCGCGACACCGTCGACCGCGGCAGGCCGCAGCGGTTGGAGATTTCGAGATTGCCGAGCCGCGCCTCGTGCCCCTCGAAACAGCGAAGCACGTCGAACGCCCGCGACACCACCTGAATGACCTCGCCCTCGCCGGCGAGATCTCCGGGCAGCATGCTGCTCCTGCTCAATCGCTCAGACCGTCGTCCCATGCGTTTCCCACCAATTCCGTCATGCGGAATGATATTCCGCTTATCGAACAAGCTAACCCAGCCGTTTTGCCGTCACAACAGTAGACCGTCTCTAAAAGCCGCCATTCTTCAGCGTGTTGGCACAAGACTCGGCATCCTTAGACAACGGCCAGCGGTATGCGGGCGTGACGACCGTCGCCGGTTCCAAAGCGCGGTACCCCAGCGCTGGCTTTCGATCGGCATCGGCCCCGCGCATGGCAACACGGGGCGGTCATCGCGCCCGCAAACCCGCTCAATCGGTGAGCAGCGGCAACATTTGACCAGCGTTGCGACAAGTGTGGGCTGGCTGCGCCGTCGCAGCTGCGACATAACCGGCGCGAGACCTTGTTCCCGCCGAGCTTGCCATGACCACCCACCCGAGGCCGATCCGACATCCGCAGCATTGGGCGACGGCCGCGATGCCGCCGCTGCAGCGCTTCCTGTCGGCCTGCCATGCCGACTTCTGGCCTGACCACGACGGCGCGGTCGCGAACTACATTCCCGAGCTCGGCAAAGCCGACCCGGCGCATTTCGGCATCAGCCTCGCCACGCTCGACGGCCATGTCTATGAGGTCGGCGACAGCCGCGTGCCGTTCACGATTCAATCGATGTCGAAACCGTTCGTGTTCGCGCTGGCGCTCGATACGCTCGGCTCCGACGAGGTCGAACGCGTGATCGGCGTCGAGCCGTCCGGCGATCCCTTCAATTCGATCCGGCTCAATGCCGAGAACCACCCGTTCAATCCGATGGTCAATGCCGGCGCGATCGCCTGCAGCGGCCTGATCCGCAGGGCACGGCACGACGACGCCTTCGAGACCATCCGCGATGCGCTCGGCCGCTTCGCCGGCCGCAAGCTCGATGTCGACGACGCGGTGTTCGCATCGGAAGCCGCCACCGGCGATCGCAACCGCGCGATCGCCTATCTGCTGCGGACTTCCGACGTCATCAGGGAGCCTGTCGACGACGTGCTCGCGGTCTACTTCAGGCAATGCGCCGTGCTCGTCACAGCGCGCGACTGCGCGATCATGGCGGCCACGCTCGCCAATCGTGGCGTCAATCCGGTCACCGGCGAGCAGGTGGTGACGCCCTATGCGGTGTCGCGCACGCTGTCGGTGATGACCTCGTCGGGCATGTATGACTTCGCCGGCGAGTGGATCTACCGCGTCGGCATTCCCGCCAAGAGCGGCGTCGGCGGCGGCATCCTGGCAAGCCTGCCGGCACGGCTCGGGCTCGGCAGCTATTCGCCCAGGCTCGACGGTCACGGCAACAGCGTGCGCGGCATCAAGGTCTGCGAGGCGCTGTCGGCGCATTACGGCCTGCACATGCTGAACCGTTCCGACGATGCGCGCACCACGATCATCGCCGACTACGACATCGGCGCCAATCCGTCGCGACGCAGCCGCCGCGCTCAGGAGCGCAACATCCTCTCCGCCCATCCCGACGCGGTGCGCGTGCTCGAGCTGGTCGGCACGCTGTCTCTTTCCAGCGTCGACTACGTCTCGCGCCAGCTTGCGGCGAGCACGCGACCGCAATTCGTCATCGTCGACCTCCACCGCGTCACCGCGATGACACAAGCAGGCCTGCGCCTGCTCTCCGAGCTGTTTCACGAGCTCGCCGACTTCCACGTCACCGTCGTGCTGTCGGGCATCCGACGCAGCTCGCCGGAATGGCAGGAGATCGCGGCCCGTACCGGCGACAGCAAGAACGTGCGCGACTTCTACCTGCTCGACACCGCGATCGAATGGGCCGAGGACCAGATCGTCTATCGCTATGGCGGCGCCATCGATTTCCTCGAAACCACCGAGCTCGCCGAGCAGCCGCTGCTCGCGGGGCTCTCCGCGGACGAGCGCCATGAGCTCGCGGCACTGGCGATCATCCGGCACTATCAGCAGGGCGAACGCATCCTCGCGGCCGGCGATGCTGCGGCCTCGTTGTTCTTCCTGCGCTCCGGCGTCGTCCACGTCACCCTGCCCGACGGCATCCGGCTCGCGACGCTGACGGCAGGGCAATGCTTCGGCGAGATGGCACTGCTGGAGCCCGTGCGCTCCGCCGACGTCGTCGCGGATTTCTCGGCCACCGCTTTCGAGATCTCGCTAGTGGATTTCGAACGTTTCCGCGTGCGACATCCGAAAGCCGGCGAGCGGATCATGCGCAATCTGGCGCAGCTGTTGGCCGAGCGTCTGACTGTCGCCAATGCGCGGCTCAATTTGCTTGCGGCAGACTGATCTCAGTGCGTCGAAGTCCGTCATCGAAGTGTCGCACGCGGTCGAAGCAAACAATTACTCAAGGTTGCAATCCACAGTAACTAACGGCTTTCGGTCGATAATTCGCATCACTCGTATTTGTACGGGCTCGCCTAAACGTTACCGGGACTCGGTCGCAGGACAACCATAAGCGAGCCCAATTCACGCCGCATTACCCGACGATGTTCTGAACCGTCGATGAACGCCGAGTGGGGACTCGCGAAGCGAACGTCGAAGTGGGGTGTTCCGAGTAAAATTCCAGCCGACGTAGCGTGTGTATTTGCGCCACGGAGAGTCGTGTCCAGTGTCCAGGGAGGAACGGCATGAAGGAAGCCACTAAGAGGGCAACGTCGGAGGCACTCGCGCATATGCTGGCGGTGACGTCCATGATCGTCATCGCCAGCGTCCTGTTCTACGGGCGATGAAGGGCTGTCTGGAGGTTCTGCGTCGCAGTTTCTTCATCGCCCGTAGGTAGGAATGTGAGCTTGATTGCTCACGCGAACGACCGAGTAGAGTTGCGTTTGAGTTGGTGAGCGTAGCGTAACAGTTTTGCGTCAATCGCGCGGCGATCCGGGTCGGGACGAATTTGTCATGCGTATCGTCCCGCCTCGGCCGCCTGCGCTTGGCGTGTCCTGTCATAGCGCGGCGCTCCATCGTCATTTCGCCTTCCTGAAGTAAGGCACCGTGCCGCCTGCAAAGGCGACGAAGCGCGCTTCGACCGAATCGCCGATCGCAAGTTCGTGGTCGCCATGGGCCATCATGCGAAAGCCCTCGCGCATATCCACCAGCACGATGTTGTAGGGCACATGCGCGCGCGTCTCCGGCGTCGCGGCACGGCAGACCAATGATGCCGCATAGATGGTGCCTTCGCCCGTCGCCGCGTGATCGGTGAGCGCAAGCGAGCCGCAAGCCGCGCAGAAGTCGCGGCGGAAATACTGCAGGTGGGCGCAGCGCGCACAGCGCTGAAAGCGAATCGCTGCAACACCCCTGGTCCAGTCGGCCGATTCGCTCATCGCACCCGCTCCCAGAACATGCTGACATGCGACGACAGCACGCCGCCATCGCCGTGCAGCAAGGTCAGCGTGGCGTCGCGCACCTGACGGTGACCCGCCCGCTCCGTCATCTGCAGATGTGCCTCGCTGAGATGCGCCATCGCGCCGCCGACGCCGCAATGGCCATAGCTCAAGAGTCCGCCATGGGTGTTGAGAGGCACCGCGCCGTCACGGCTGAAATTCCCGGCCCTGACCCGCGCCGCAGCCTCGCCGCGGCCGGCGAGCCCAAGGTCTTCGAGCAGCATGCACAGCGTGATCGTGAAGCTGTCATAGACCGCGGCGTAGTCGACGTCGGCGATCTCGATGCCTGCGGCCGCCTTGGCCTTTTTGATCGCGATTTCGGCGCCGAGCTCGCTCAGGGCCGGCGCCGCCGTGACGTGCTGATGCGTGTGCGCCTGGGCGCAGCCGCGCACGCGCACCGCTGTCGCTCCGGTCGGCTCGCGGCTGATGATGATGGCGGCGCCGCCGTCGGAGACCGGACAGCAGTCGAGCAGCTTCAGCGGCCGCGCCACCGGCTTCGATGCCATGACGTCGGCCACCGTGATCGGCTCTTGGAACTGCGCGCCGGGATGATCCAGCGCATGCGTGCGCATCAGCACGGCGAACTCGGCGAGGTCATGCTCGGTGACGCCGTATTCGTGCATGTAGCGCGAGGCGACGAGGCCGTAATAGGCAGGGATGGTCGGCCCCAGCGGCAACTCGTAGTCGGGATGGCCGACTTGCGCCAGCGCCTGGATCGAGGCGTCGCGGCTCTGCCCGGTCAGGCGGTTCTCGCCGGCGACCACGAGCATGTGCTTGACCACGCCGGCCTCGACCAGGTGATGCGCCAGCATCACCATCGCGAGCCCGGTGGCGCCGCCGACCTGGACGGCGTGAGCATAGGACGGCGTGAGGCCGAAATGCTCGGCGAACACGGTCGCGAGCATGATGTGCGGCGACACCGTGGAATAGCCACACAGGATGCCGTCGATGTCGCGCCGCCTCAGCCCGGCATCGTCGAGCGCGAGCTGCGCGGCCAGGCTCATGAGATCGAGCGAGGAGCGGCCGTCGTGTTTGCCGAACGGCGTGAGACCGGTGCCGGTGACGTAGGTCATCTGGCGCACCAAGAGCACCGCTGCGCTCCCCTCCCCCTTGCGGGGAGGGGGCGGGGGTGGGGGTGGCCGCACGAGGAGTCGTCGTGGGGTCCCCCCCCTCCCTGCCCCTCCCCCACAAGGGGGGAGGGAATGCGGGCAGCGTGCGTCCATCGCGATTGGGTTCATCATTTCAGCAAGAGTTCATCTCAATACGATTTCGGCAGGCCGAGGACCTTCTCGGCGATGAAGGACAAAATCAGTTGCGGGCTGATCGGCGCGATGCGGGGGATCAGGGATTCGCGCAGGTAACGCTCGACGTGATACTCGCGCGCGTAGCCGAAGCCGCCATGGGTCATCACCGCCTGCTCGCAGGCGTGGAAGCCGGCCTCTGCGGCGAGATATTTCGCGGCGTTCGCCGCCGGGCCGCACGCCATGCCCTGGTCGTATTGCCAGCCGGCCTGCAGCACCATCAGCCAGGCGGCTTCCAGCTCCATCCAGTTCTTCGCCAGGGGATGCTGGATGCCCTGGTTCTGACCGATCGGGCGATTGAACACGTTGCGCGTCCGCGCATAGGCGCTCGCGCGTGCCAACGCGAGATGACCGAGCCCGACGGCTTCGGCGGCAATCAGGATGCGCTCAGGGTTCATCCCATGCAGAATGTAGTCGAAGCCGCGCCCCTCCTCGCCCAGGCGATCCTCGGCCGGAATCTCGACATCCTCGAAGAACAGCTCATTGGAGTCGACCGGCTTGCGGCCCATCTTCTCGATCTCGTGGACCTTGATCCGATTGCGATCGAAATCCGTGTAGAACAGGCTGAGCCCATGGGTCGGCCGCTTCACCTCCTCTAGCGGCGTCGTGCGCGCCAGCAGCAGGATCTTCTCGGCGACCTGCGCGGTCGATATCCACACCTTCTGGCCGTTGACGATGTAGCGGTCGCCCTTGCGCACGGCGCGGGTCTTGAGCTGGGTGGTGTTGAGGCCGGTGTTGGGCTCGGTCACCGCGAAGCAGGCCTTCTCGCTGCCATCGACGATGCCCGGCAGCATCCGCGCGCACTGCTCTTTGGTCCCGAACACGACGACCGGATTGAGCCCGAACACGTTCATGTGGATCGCCGAGGCACCGGACATGCCGGCGCCGGATTCGGCGATGCTGCGCATCATGATCGCAGCATCGAGAATGCCGAGGCCGGAGCCGCCATACTCCTCGGGGATGCAGATGCCGAGCCAGCCGGCATCTGCCAGCGCCTTGTGGAAGTCGAAGGGGAAGCCGCCCTCCTTGTCCTTCTTCAGCCAGTAGGCGTCGTCGAAATCAGCGCAGATTCTTGCCACCGCGTCGCGGATCGATTCCTGGTTGGCGGAGAGCGCGAAATCCATCGTCTCACTCCCTGGCTGGCGCCGGCGTCGTCACGCCGTCGCGGATCATGGCATCGATCTCCTCGTCCGAGAAACCAAGCTCGCGCAAAATCTGCGCGCCATGCTCGTTCGGCCGCGCCGCCAGACGCTGCGGCTCGGCCTTGGTCTCGGACCAGGTCGCGGAAACGCGGGTGCTGCGGATCGGGCCTTCGGTCGGATGTTCGACCACGGGAAAGAAATCGGTTGCCACGAGGTGCGGATCGTTCAGCAGGCTTTCGAGGTCGTGCATCGGCATGACCGGCACGTCGGCGGCATCCAGCAGATCGGTCCATTCGGCCGTGGTGCGCGTCTGAAAGATGCGCGCGAGCTCGGCATAGACGAAATCGATGTTGGCGGCACGCCGGGCAAAGCTGTTGAACCGGTCATCGCCCCGCAGGTCGGTGCGGCCGGACGCCGTGAAGAATGCGTCCCATTGCTTGTCGTTGTAGACGATCACGCAGATATGGCCGTCGGCGGTCTTGTAGGGCCGGCGGTCGGGCGACAAATGCCGCGCATAGCCGCCCTTGTCGAGCGGCGGCTCGTAGGTCAGCCCGCCCATGTGGTCGCCCATGATGAAGGCCGACATGGTCTCGAACATCGGCACGTCGAGGCGCTGGCCGCGCCCGGTGCGGCCGCGATGCACGAGGCTGGCGCAGATGGCGCCGACCGCGGTCAGGCCGACGATGCGGTCGACCAGCGCATTCGGCACATAGCGCGGGGTGCCGTCACCGGCGACCGCCATCAGGTGCGACAGCGCCGCCCCACCCTGGATCAGGTCGTCATAGGCGGGCTTGGCCGCATAGGGACCGTCCTGGCCGAAGCCGAACACGCCGGCATAGATCAGCCGCGGATTGAGCGCGGAGACGACATCATAGCCGAGGTTCAGCCGCGCCATCGCCTGCGGCCGGATGTTGTAGAGCAGCACGTCGGCATCCTTGACCATGCGCAGCGCGGCCTCGCGGCCGGCCGTCTTCTTGAGGTCGAGGCAGATCACGCGCTTGCTGCGGTTGGTGTTGAGGAACACCGGGCCCATGCCGGGATGGTGCCAGGGGCCGATCTTGCGGGTGACGTCTCCTTCCGGCGATTCCACCTTGATGACATCTGCGCCGTAGTCGCCGAGCGTCTGGGCAGCATACGGCCCCATCAGCACGGTGGTCATGTCGATGACCTTGATGCCCGCAAGCGGTCCCATCGTGGCGTCGGCTCCCTCGATCCTTGTTGTCGCCAGAGCTAACGGCACCTGATGTTCCCTAGCAAGCGGGCCTGCGGGTATGGGGCCATGCGTCTGATCCCCCGCCGCAACATTTCGTGTCGCGGATCACGGACGAGGACCGCTGCGCTGCACCAGATGTTCCCTGCAGCGAGCTGCATTCTAGGATTCCATTTCAACGTTCAGGTGTGTCAGCATGCCGGTCCAACATCCAGAACACACACGAGGGAGAACGCTCTCATGACGCTCTATCAGGGCAAATGCTTCTGCGGCACGGTCGAGATCGAGGCCGACGGCGAGCCGGAGGCAATGGGCTATTGCCATTGTTCGTCGTGCCGGTCCTGGTCGGCCGGCCCGGTCAACGCCTTCACCCTGTGGAAGCCACAGAGCGTGCGGGTGACAAAGGGCGCCGATGCGATCGGCACCTACCACAAGACCGACATGAGCTACCGCAAGTACTGCACCAAGTGTGGCGGACATCTGATGACCGACCACCCGCCGCTCGGCATGATCGACGTCTATGCCGCGACGATTCCGACGCTAAAGTTCACGCCCGGCGTGCACGTCAACTACGCGGAAACGGTGCTGCCCATCAGGGACGGCCTGCCGAAGCTGAAGGATTTCCCGGCCGAGTTCGGCGGCTCCGGCGAGATGATGCCGGAGTAAGGCAAGGTCTGCTTCCAGCAACCACGCGAGCATCAGGGGCCTCGCGACAGGATCTGTCCGAGCTGTGCTGATCGAAGCCGCCCCCTTCGAAACAGAGGGCGCAGGGAAGGCCGGGTGCCGACTGGCACCCGTGGCCCCCGTGCGAAAGAAAGCACGGGGAGAGAACCACAGATCCTATGGGGCGGCGGGTGGTCAAGAAGGGTTAGGATTGGATTTCCGAACCATCCGGCCCTCGGAGGAT